>JAHZBA010000009.1 GCA_019423635.1 Clostridiales bacterium | reverse complement strand
GCGGCGCCTGCTCCTACATCTGCCCGGCCCGGATGCACCTGACCCATATGTTCAAAACCGGCAAGCAGCTGGTGAAGGACAAGATGGCGGCCGACAAGGCGGCCGCCGAGGCCAAGAAGGCAAAGGAGGCGTAAAAGGAAATGACGGATTACAAGAATCTGAAACTGATCGCCACATCCAACCCCCACATCCGGGGCAGCGAGACCACCCGGTCCATCATGCTGGATGTGATGATCGCCCTGGTGCCCGCCCTGGGCTTCGCCTGCTTCAATTTCGGCTTCCGGGCGCTGACCCTCACCGCCGTGTCCGTGATCGGCTGCTTCTTCTGGGAGTGGCTGTACCGGACGCTGATGAAGAAGCCCCGGTCCGTGGACGATCTCAGCTGCGCGGTCACCGGAATGCTGCTGGCCTTTGTCAGCCCCGTGCAGATGCCCTACTGGATGATCCTCATCGGTGACTTCTTCGCCATCGTGGTGGTCAAGCAGCTCTTCGGCGGCATCGGCAAGAACTTCCTCAACCCCGCTCTGGCCGGCCGGGCTATCCTGCTGGCCAGCTACGCCGGCACCATGACCACCTGGGCCGACCCCGCCGCGGAGAAGGCGGCCCTCATCGGCTCCAACGTGGATCTGGTGACCACCGCCACCCCCCTGGCCATGATGAAGGGCGGCCAGTTCGCGGACCTTCTGGGGCAGTATGACGTGGCCGACATGTTCATCGGCCGCATCCCCGGCTCCCTGGGCGAGGTCTCCGCCCTGGCGCTGCTGATCGGCGGGGCCTATCTCATCTGGCGCAAGGTCATCAACTGGCAGACCCCGGTCAGCTACATCGCAACCGTGGCCGTGCTGAGCTTCCTCTTCCCCAAGGCCGGCACCGGCGTGGAGTGGATGCTCTACAGCGTGTTCGGCGGCGGACTGTTCCTGGGCGCCATCTTCATGGCCACGGACTACGCCACCTCCCCCGTCACCAAGAAGGGCCAGCTGATCTTCGGCATCGGCTGCGGCCTGTTCACCATTCTGATCCGGTACTTCGGGTCCTACAACGAGGGTGTGTGCTACTCCATCATGGTGATGAACCTGATGGTGCCGCTGATTGACAAGCACACCAAGCCCACCCGGTTCGGTGTTGTGAAATCTGATGGGAAGGAGGCCGCGAAATGAGCAAGGAAAAGGTCCAGATGGACCCCAAATACATCCTCACACTGACGGTGACCCTGTTCGTCACCTGCGTGATCGTGGCAGGGCTCCTGGGCGGCGTCAATGCCATCACGGAGGACAAGATCGCCGCCATCACCAAGGAAAAGACCGAGGCCGCCATGCAGAAGGTGGTGGCCGACCCCGAGGGCAGCACCTTCTCCGACGCGCTGGAGCTCACCGAGGAGATGACCGCCGCCGCCGAGAGCTGCGGCGCCACCCTGACGGAGGCCTACGAGGTGCAGGCCGGCGGCGCTCCTGCTGGCTGCGCCCTGAAGATTGAGGCCAGCGGCTCCCAGGGCATCATCACCATGATGGTGGGCGTGGACGCCGAAGGCGCGGTGACGGGCGTGTCCATCGTCACCAACTCCGAGACCGCGGGCATCGGCTCCAAGGTCATGAGCAACGAGCTGCTGCCCTCCGGCGTAGGCGTGCTGGATCAGTTCCAGGGCAAGAGCGCCGAGGGCGGCGCCCTGGTGGTGGGCAGCGGTGTGGACGCCATCTCCGGCGCCACCGTCTCCACCAAGGGCGTGACCACCGGCGTCAACGCCGCGCTGGCCGTGGCCGGCGTCATGGGCTGAGAAGGGAGGACTGACCTATGAATATCAAAAAGCAATTCTATGAGGGCCTGATTACCCAGAACCCGGTGCTGGTGCAGGTGCTGGGCATGTGCTCCACCATGGCCATCACCACGTCCTTCTTCAACGGCCTGGGCATGGGCGTGGCGGTGCTGGTGATCCTGACGCTCTCCAACGTCATCATCTCCCTGATCCGCAAGATCGTGCCGGACAAGATCCGCATCGCCATGTTCATCGTGGTCATCGCGGGCTTCGTCACCATGGTGGACCTGCTGATTAAGGCCTTTGTGCCGGCGCTGTCCGAGTCCCTGGGCGTGTTCATCCCGCTGATCGTGGTGAACTGCATCATCCTGGGCCGGGCGGAGTCCTTCTCCTACAAGAACGGTGTGGCCGCGTCCTTCTTCGACGGCATCTTCCAGGGCATCGGCTACACGGTGGTCCTTCTGGCCATGTGCATCATCCGGGAGTTCCTGGGCGCCGGCACCTTCGGCGGCGGACTGCTGGGCCCCCTCAACGCCGCCGGGACCCCGGGCGGCATCCAGATCCTGCCGGAGCAGTTCCCCATCAAGGTGTTGACCCTGCCCGTGGGCGGCTTTTTGGTGCTGGGCTGCCTGATCGCCGCCATGCAGTGGGCGCTGGCCCGACCCAAGAAGAGTAAGGAGGAGAGCAACTAATGGATCAGATCTATCAACTCCTGGCAATTACGCTGGGCGCCATTCTCGCAAACAACTTCATCTTCTCCCAGTTCCTTGGAATCTGCCCCTTCCTGGGTGTTTCCAAGAAGGTGGACACCGCCGTGGGCATGGGCGTGGCCGTGACCTTCGTCATGGGCCTGGCCTCCGCCATCACGTGGCTGGTGAACGAGTTCATCCTGATCCCCCTGGATCTTCTGTACATGCAGACGGTGGCCTTCATCCTGGTCATCGCCTCCCTGGTGCAGTTCATTGAGATGTTCCTCCAGAAGTCCATGCCCTCTTTGTACACGGCTCTGGGAGTGTACCTGCCCCTGATTACCACCAACTGCGCGGTGCTGGGCGTGGCGCTGCTGAACATCCAGAACAAGTACAACTTCATCTCCTCCGTGGTCTACGGCATCACCGGCGGCCTGGGCTTCCTGCTGGCCATTGTGCTCTTTGCCAGCATCCGGGAGCGCCTGGTCTTCGCCGAGTACCCCAAGTCCTTTGAGGGCTTCCCCATCGCGCTGATCACCGCCGGACTCATGGCCCTGGCATTCATGGGCTTCTCCGGCCTGAAAATCTGGTAAAGGAGGCGCTGCTGTATGAATATTGTTGCTGCCATCGCTGTCCTGGGCATCCTGGGCGCGGCGTTCGGTTTGATCCTGGCCGTGGCCTCCAAGATCTTTGAGGTGAAGAAGGACCCCCGGGAGGAGGCCATTTTGAGCCATCTGGCCGGCGCCAACTGCGGCGGCTGCGGATACCCCGGCTGCGCCGGCTGCGCCGCCGCCATTCTGGCGGGAGACGCCCCGGTGACCGCCTGCGCCCCCGCCGGCGCGGAGAACGCCGCCGCCATTGCGGAGATCATGGGCCAGAGCGCTCCCACCGGGGAGCGGCAGGTGGCCTTTGTCCGCTGCAACGGCGGCACCAACGCCAAAAAGCGCTATGAGTACGTGGGCGTGAAGGACTGCCTGTCCGCCACGAAGGTGGCCGCCGGCCCCCTGGAGTGCGCCTTCGGGTGCCTGGGCTTTGGCTCCTGCGTGGCCGCCTGCCAGTTCGGCGCCATGTCCATTGGCCCGAACGGCGCCGCCGTAGTGGACCCGGACAAGTGCACCGCCTGCATGGCCTGCGCCAAGGCCTGCCCCCGGAAGCTCATCGTCTCCGTCCCCGCCAACCCCAAGAAGGTGAAGGTGGCCTGCGCCAACCAGGACAAGGGCAAGGCCGCCATGAACGTCTGCTCCGCCTCCTGCATCGGCTGCGGCCTGTGCGAGAAGGAGTGCAAGAAAGACGCCATCCACGTGGTGAATGGTGTGGCGGTCGTGGACGGCGAGAAGTGCATCGGCTGCAAGCTGTGCACCAAGGTCTGTCCCCGTGACGCCATCACCCCCATCGCCACCGCGGAGGAAAAAGAGAAATACAAGGCCATCAAGAAGGCCCAGGCCGAGAAGGCCGCGGCTGCAAAGGCTGCCGCCGCAGCGGATCAGGCGGAATAATCGCCGGTCGGAGAGAAAGAAAATGCCCTGCATCGAAGGATGCGGGGCATTTTTCTCTTGCATTTTCAAAACTGACGTGGTATGATGTCTCTTGAAAAGGCAGAGTACGAACACACGTGTGAAATAGTGCCGGGAAGACGGGGAGTTGTTTCTCGGACGAAAGGATCAGGGCGACGGCCTGAAGGTCTGCAGTGTGTGTTCCGCATCCCGCTGCCGCACAGGTGATCTCCTCTGTGCGGCATTCCGATACGGACTGCCAATCACAGAAGGAGGATTTTTTATGTTCAAATTCAACGCCCGGAGAATTTGCTGGATCGCCATGCTGGCGGCCCTGAGCTTCCTGCTGAACATGATGCAGATTCAGCTGCCCGGCAACCTGCGCATCACCTTTGACTCCCTGCCCGTGGTGGTGGGGGCGCTGCTGTTCGGCCCCGTGGAGGCCACGCTGGCGGCGATGATCGGGGAGTTCTTCACCCAGCTCCTCAGCCCCTACGGCCTCACCGCCACCACGCTGCTGTGGCTGATCCCCCCGGCCCTGCGTGGTCTGACCATTGGCCTGGCGGCCTGGGGACTCCGGGGCACGGACCGTCCCCTGCACACCCGCATCCCCCTGTGCTACGGCGTCTGCCTGGCGGCGGGGCTTCTGACCACCGCCGCCAACACCGCCGTCATCTGGCTGGACAGCGTGATCTATGGCTACTATACCTTCGCCCTGGTGTTTGGCTCCGCCCTCATCCGCTTTGCTTCGGGGATGCTGACCGCCGTGGCCATCACCACCGTGGCCATTCCCCTGACTGCCAAGCTGCGCCAGCAGAAGCGGCTGGTAGCGTAACTCCCCCACACCGCCGCATTTCATCAGGAGATCAGAGCAAGAGCGCCCGTCGGGCGCTCTTTCTTCTTGCCGCCGCCGCGGAGGAAGCCGCAGAACAGGTTGGCGGGCGGAGCGGAGCCTCTCGCCCGGGTCTGCGGTTCCCTCTGCCGCCCGGCAGGCGTTTTTGCAGGGCGCCGGCGGTGGGTGGACCGCCTCCGCCAGACACGCCAAAGCACTGGGGGACGTTTGTTTACAATTTGTTTATATCCATCCATTGACAATGATTTCCGCGGGTGGTAAACTCGGTTTAGCACTCCGGGAGATGGAGTGCTAACACATCTGGTCACAGCAGTGTCGGCCGGAGGCCGGAGGCGAGAGTCCGTGGAGCTGACAGAGCGAAAGAGGCAGATCCTGAAGGCGGTGGTGGAGGGTTACATCCACACCGCCGAGCCGGTGGGCTCCAAGGCCATTGCCGGACGGATGGGCGGCAGCGTCAGCTCCGCCACCATCCGCAATGAGCTGGCGGATCTGGTGGAGATGGGCTATCTGGAGCAGCCCCACACCTCCGCCGGGCGGATTCCCGCCCCCAAGGGTTACCGGCTGTATGTCAACGAGCTGATGGAGCAGCAGAAGCTGACCCTCAGCGAGACGGAGAAGATCAACCAGGCTCTCCAGATCAAGCTGGAGGAGCTGGACCGGGTGATCTCCCAGGCGGGCCGGGCGGCGTCATCCTTTGTGAACTACCCCACCTATGTCACCGCCGCCAGCCGCGCCAAATTGACGGTGCAGCGCTATGAGCTGCTGCCGGTGGACGAGGGCAGCTGCATCGTGGTGGTGATGCTCAGCAGCAGCCGGGTCCGCAGCCAGCTGCTGCGGATGCAGCTGAAGGTGGAGCGGGAGCAGCTGCCGGTGCTGGTGAATCTGCTGAACACCCACTTCACGGGGATCTCCTCCCAGGAGATGAGCCTGCGGCTGATGAATGTGGCGGAGCAGGTGCCGCCGGAGGCGTTTTTGCTGCTGAGTCAGACCGTGTCCTACGCGGCGGACAGCCTGGAGGAGGCGGGGCACCGGGAGGTGATCACCGCCGGGGCCAGGGAGCTTTTGAAGCTGCCGGAGTTCCGGGATGCCGACAAGGCCCATCAGCTCATGAGCTTTCTGGCCGACGGCAAGGAGGCCCTGCCCATGCCGGAGGACGGCCCCATGCAGATCCTGATCGGGCCGGAGAACGTCAGCGAGGCCCTGCAGGACACCAGCGTGGTGGTGGCCAGCTATGATATTGGAGACGATATGCGGGGTCTCATCGGCGTGATCGGCCCCACCCGCATGGATTATGCCACGGTGGCCGCGCGGCTTTCCGGCTTTGCCGACGGGCTGACGCGGCTGTTCGGAAAACAGGAACTACCCCCGAAGGAGGATACGAAGGAATGAGCGAAGAGAACAAGGAGTTTCAGGAGGTTCCGGAGGAGGTCCAGGAGACCCGGGCGGAGCCTGTGGAGGAGGCGGCTCCCGAGGCGAAGGAGAAAAAGCCGCCGAAAAAGAAGAAGGGCTGCACCCTGACCCAGGAGCAGGCCCAGCAGGTGGAAGAGGCGTTGAAGCAGCTGGACACCGTGAAGGATCAGTTTGCCCGCCTGGCGGCGGAGTACGACAACTACCGCAAGCGCACCGCCAAGGAAAAGGACGCCCTCTACCAGGACGCCAAGGCGGATACGGTGAAGGCCTTCTTGGCGGTCTACGACAACCTGGAGCGGGCCGTGCGCATGGAGGGCGACGACGATTCTCCCCACAAGAAGGGCCTGGAGATGATTTTCCACCAGTATCAGGAGATCCTGAAGAACCTGGGCGTGACGGAGATCGAGGCCCAGGGCCAGCCCTTTGACCCGGAAAAGCACAACGCGGTGATGCACATCGACGATGAGAATCTGGGGGAGAATACGGTGGCCCAGGTGCTTCAGGCGGGCTTCCAGCTGGGGGACAAGGTGATCCGGCACGCCATTGTTCAAGTGGCAAATTGATTCGCGGCTGGAACAATTAGGAATTAGGAGTCAGGAATGAGGAATGATTCCCATACCCCAAAAATTCCCAATTCCTCATTCCTAATTCCTCATGAAAAGAACTATTTTATTCGATATACAGGAGGCTTTTATCATGTCTAAGGTAATCGGTATTGATCTTGGAACCACCAATTCCTGTGTGGCCGTCATGGAGGGCGGCGAGGCGGTCGTCATCGCCAACGCCGAGGGCAACCGCACCACGCCGTCCGTCGTGGCCTTCTCCAAAAACGGCGAGCGGATGGTGGGACAGGTGGCCAAGCGTCAGGCCATCACGAACCCCGACCGCACCATCTCCTCCATCAAGCGGGAGATGGGCAGCGACCACAAGGTGGGCATTGACGGCAAGAACTACACCCCCCAGGAGATCAGTGCCATGATCCTCCAGAAGCTCAAGGCCGACGCCGAGAGCTACCTGGGCGGCACCGTCACCGAGGCGGTCATCACCGTCCCCGCCTACTTCACCGACTCCCAGCGCCAGGCCACCAAGGACGCCGGCAAGATCGCGGGTCTGGAGGTCAAGCGCATCATCAACGAGCCCACCGCCGCGGCCCTGGCCTACGGCGTGGACAAGGAGCAGGCCCAGAAGATCATGGTCTACGACCTGGGCGGCGGCACCTTCGACGTCTCCATCCTGGACATTGACGACGGCGTCATCGAGGTCCTGGCCACCGCCGGCAACAACCGCCTGGGCGGCGACGACTTCGACGAGTGCGTCATGAAGTGGCTGGTCAGTGAGTTCAAGCGCACCGACGGCGTGGATCTCTCCGCCGACAAGGTGGCCATGCAGCGCCTCAAGGAGGCCGCCGAGAAGGCCAAGATCGAGCTCTCCGGCGTCACCACCTCCAACATCAACCTGCCCTATATCACCGCCGACGCCACCGGCCCCAAGCACCTGGACGTGACGTTGACCCGGGCCAAGTTCAACGAACTCACCAGCCACCTGGTGGACGCCACCATGGGCCCTGTGCGCCAGGCCATGAGCGACGCGGGGCTCAAGCCCTCCGATCTGAGCAAGGTGCTGATGGTGGGCGGCTCCAGCCGGATTCCCGCCGTGCAGGAGGCCGTGAAGAACTTCACCGGCAGCGACCCCTTCAAGGGCATCAACCCCGACGAGTGCGTGGCCATGGGCGCGGCGCTCCAGGCCGGCGTCCTCACCGGCGACGTGAAGGGCCTTTTGCTGCTGGACGTGACGCCGCTGTCCCTGGGTATCGAGACCTACGGCGGCGTGTGCACGAAGCTCATTGACCGCAACACCACCATCCCTGTGAAGAAGAGCCAGGTGTTCTCCACCGCCGCCGACAACCAGACCAGCGTGGAGGTCAACGTCCTCCAGGGTGAGCGGGAGATGGCCGCCGCCAACAAGAGCCTGGGCCGCTTCCACCTGGACGGCATCGCGCCGGCCCGCCGGGGCGTGCCCCAGATCGAGGTGACCTTCGATATCGACGCCAACGGCATCGTCAACGTCTCCGCCAAGGACCTGGGCACCGGCCAGGAGCAGCACATCACCATCACCTCCTCCTCCAACATGAGCAAGGAGGACATTGAAAAGGCCGTGAAGGAGGCGGAGCAGTACGCCGCGGAGGACAAGAAGCTCAAGGAGGAAGTGGAGACCCGCAACCAGGCCGACCAGATGGTCTACCAGAGTGAGAAGACCCTGGCGGAGATGGGCGACAAGATCCCCGAGGGCGACAAGAACCAGGTCCAGGCGGCCCTCGACAAGCTGAAGGAGACCCTGAAGGGCACTGACACCGCCGCCATCAAGGCCGACACCGAGGCGCTCCAGCAGGCCTTCTACGCCGTGAGCGAGAAGCTCTATCAGCAGGCCAATCCCCAGGGAGCGGCCCAGCCCGGACCCGACGCCGGCGCCCAGAGCGGCGAGGCGCAGGGACAGTACTATGATGCCGACTACAAGGTCGTGGACGAGGACGACCAGAACAAGTAAGGGAGACTGCGCTCAATGGGACGGGGAATTTCTCCGCCCCATTGAACGGCGTTACGGATTCAATGAGGAATTAGGAATGAGGAATTAGGAATTGGCCTGTTTCAGGAGAATGCCTCATTCCTAATTCCTGATTCAGTGGAGGAAGCCATGGCTGAGCAAAAACGTGACTATTATGAAGTCCTGGGCGTGGCCAAGGGCGCGTCGGAGGACGAAATTAAAAAGGCCTATAAGAAGCTGGCCCGGCAGTATCACCCGGACCTGAACCCGGACAACAAAGAGGCGGAGGAGAAGTTCAAGGAGGTCAACGAGGCCTATGAGATCCTCTCCGACCCGGACAAGAAGGCCCGCTACGACCAGTTCGGCTTTGCCGGCGTGGACCCCAGCTACGGCGGAGGCGCCGGCGGCGGGTTTGACGGCAGCTTTGATTTTGGGGACCTGGGGGACATCTTCGGCAGCTTCTTCGGCGGCGGCTTCGGCGGCCGGAGGACCAATCCCAACGCCCCCCAGCGGGGGGAGAGCATCCGGCTGTCCCTGGCCATCAGCTTTGAGGAGGCCGCCTTCGGCTGCGAGAAGGAGGTCAGCGTGGACCGGACGGAGCCCTGCGGCACCTGCCACGGCAGCGGCTGCGCCGCCGGCGCCGCGCCGGAGACCTGCTCCGTCTGCCACGGCACCGGGCAGGTCCAGTCCCGGCGGCAGACGCCCATGGGGGTTTTCGCCACCACCACGCCCTGCTCCGCCTGCGGCGGCAAGGGCAAGATCATCCGCCAGCCCTGCCCGGACTGCAAGGGCACCGGGGCGGTGCGAAGGCGCAAGACCATCAAGGCCAGCATCCCCGCGGGCATCGACAACGGCCAGACCATCTCCATCCGGGGACAGGGCAACGCCGGCAAGAACGGCGGGCCCACCGGCGATCTGCTGATTACCATCACCGTCCGGCCCCACGAGCTGTTCCGCCGGGAGGGCACCAGCGTGTTGTGCGAGGCGCCCATCACCTTTGCCCAGGCGGTGCTGGGGGCGGAGCTGGAGATCCCCACCATTGACGGCAAGGTGAAGTACGACCTGCCGGAGGGGACGCAGTCGGGCACCACCTTCCGCCTCAAGGGCAAGGGGATTCCCGCCATCAACGGCCGGGGCCGGGGAGACCAGTATGTCACTGTCTACATCGAGACGCCCCGGAACCTGAACCGGGAGCAGAAGGAGGCGCTGAAGAAGTTCGCCGAGAGCGTAGGGGACAACAACTACGAGGAGCGGAAGAAGTTCTTCAAGAAGTTCAAGAAGTAGGGGCGGCTATCAGCCGCCCGTCTCCCCGGAAGCTCCGGATCTCCCATAGAACGGGCGGATGAGCTCCGCCCCCGCGGGACATCGGGAATCCCAGGGGAACCAGATCAAGAGGTGAGCATTTTGTATCTTGCAGACTACCACACCCATAGCCGCATCTCTCCGGACGCCGGCCGTTCCATGAAGGAGATGGCCGAGGCCGCCCTGGCGGCGGGTCTGGACGAGATCTGCTTCACCGACCACATGGAGCCACTGGAGTGGGGCAGCACCGCGCCCCGGAAGCGCTACGACTGGGAGGGGCTGGCGGCGGACTTTCAGGAGGCCCGGGAGGCGCTGGGAGACCGGATGCAGCTGCGTCTGGGGGTGGAGCTGGGGGATGTCCCCTGGAACGTGGAGAACACGGAGCGGCTGCTGGCCCAGGCCCCGCCGCTGGATTTTCTCATCGGCTCCATCCACATGCTCTCGGAGCGTTACGGCGGCGAGGACCTCTACTTCTTCGACCCGGCCGACGAGGCCGCAGCCCGGGAGGGAATCGCCGACTACCTGGGGCAGGTGCGAAAGCTGGTGCAGTGGGGAAAGTTCTCCGTACTGGGCCACGCCACGCTGCCCCTGCGCTATCTCAACGAGAACCGGGGGTTTCAGCTGACCTTTGACGGCTTTGAATCGGAGATGGAGGAGATCTTCCGGATGCTGATCGAGCGAGGCTGCGGGATTGAGCTGAACACCAACCGGGGCCACACGCCCCTGCCGGATGAGAAATGGCTCCGGATGTACCGCCGCCTCGGCGGCGAGATCATCACCCTGGGCAGCGATGCCCACCGGCGCCGGGACCTGGGCTGTGCCATCCGGGAGCGGCAGGAGCTTCTGCGCCAGTGCGGCTTCCCCCGCTTTTGCACCTTTGAGCGGATGCGGCCCGTCTGGCACGCGCTGTAAGGGCCTGTCCGGCGCCGCGGGGGCCTGCGCAGTTCGGCCGGCGGGGCTCGGCGCCGTTTCGGCGGGTTTTCGTGTCGAAAACTGTCGATGGATTGATTTTTGACGGAAGAGTGTATATAATATAGAGATCATACAGAAGACGGGAGGGACTGGACATGGCCAGCGCCAAGGGATATCACAGCTACCGGGGCCGGGGGTCCAAGCTAAAAGTCTTCCTGGCAATCCTGCTGTGCCTGGTAATTCTGGCCGCGGCGGCCTTCATCGTTTTGCAGGAGCATATCGTCTTTGACGAGAGGGGGGTCCCCCATCTGGAGATCCCCTGGCAGAGGGAGGAGCCGCCTGAGGAGCCGCAGGTTCCGGAGGAGGAACCGCAGCTGGATCTGGTGATTCAGGAGCCGCCGGGGCCGCCTCCCGTGCAGGCCTTCTCCATGGCGGCAGGGCCCATCACCCGGGAGGGCTGGACCGCGGCGGCGGGCGGGGCGCTTTTGAGCTCCGTGGTGCCCTATAACGCGGCGGCGGTGACTCTGAAGGACGCCGACGGCAAGGTCTATTTTGACTCCGGCGCCGCTCTGCCCCAGGCGGTGAAGGTGGCGGCGGATACCGGAGAGGTTCTGGCGGAGATCACCGGCGGTGAAAAGGAACTGGGGAGCATCGCGCGCCTGGCCTGTCTGCTGGACCCGGTGACGGCCCGGGTCAATGTGACGGATATGGGCCTCAAGAATACCGGCGGGTATATCTTCTACGACGGCAATAACCACACCTGGCTGGACCCCGCCAAGCCCGGAACCGTGGAGTTTCTCACCGCCCTGGCGCTGGAGGCGGCGGCCCTGGGCTTTGACGAGCTGCTGCTGACAGACGTCTCCTACCCCACGGAGGGAAAGATCCATAAGATCGCCTACACCGGGGAGGAGGTCCTCAGCGACAATGTGGCGGCGCTGCTCCAGTCCCTGCGGACGGCCCTGGAGCCCTATGAGATCCTGCTCTCCATTGAGCTGCCGGAGGCGGTGGTGACAGGCGGGCCCGATGAGACGGCCGGGCTGGATCTCGCCAGGATCGCCCCGCTGGTGGACCGGATCTATGTCCTCACCCCGGAGGCCCCGGCGGAGACCCTGGCCGCAGCGGTGACGGCCGCCAGTGAGACCACGGACTTTGTGCCGGAGCTGGCACTGGAGGCCCAGGCCGCGGGCGCGGAGGGCTGCCTGATTTTGCCGCAGGAGTCCTGAAAAAAACCGAAGGGGCCGAACCGTCTGTGGACGGTTCGGCCCCCTTTTTTATGCGTCGGAGGCCGCGTGGATGCGCCCTGGACGGGTACGGGTTTGGGGCGGACCGGCCGGCACCGGAGTCCGGGACGGCGGAATTGAATATATACAATAAAATATACATATCGGGCCGGAGAGGAAAAACAAAAATGCCGGGAAAGGTTGGAGAAATCGGATAATTTTTCGTCATTGTGGAGAAAACGGGAAAATACTTATGCATGACATTTGAGAAAGTATTGACAACTTCCGGCGGGAGTGGTAAGGTAACACCTGTCAGCGAGAGCGCGTTTTTTTCGCCTCTCCGCGGCCCCGGCGGTTCTGCCGGGAGTTGATTTTTGAAGGAAAAGGAAGATTTGAAGATGAAAAAGTTTTTTGCACTGCTGCTGGCGCTGGCAATGGTGCTGTCCCTGGCCGCCTGCGGCGGCGGTGACAAGCCTGCCGACGACGCCGGCAAGGACAACGAGACCCAGGAGCCCGCGGACGGCGGCAATGAGCAGTCCGGCGGCGCGGACATCTCGGTGTACACCAACGCCTACTTCGCCCCCTTTGAGTACTACGACGGCACCGACATCGTGGGTGTGGACGTGGACATCATGAACATGGTGGGTGAGAAGCTGGGCCGGAATGTCACCTACACCAACGTGGAGTTCGGCACCATCATCGACACGGTCTCCTCCGGCAAGCTGGCCGACGTGGGCGCGGCGGGCATCACCATCACCGACTCCCGGAAGGAGCAGGTGGATTTCTCCGATCCCTACTTCACCTCCGTGCAGTATGTGATCTACCCCGCCGGCACCATGACCCCCGACGGCACCGACGGCGATGTGAGCTACATCCTCTGGGACTCCCTGGCCGGCAAGAAGATCGGCGTGCAGGCCGACACCACGGGCGATATCTACGTGGGCGGCGAGATCAGCGGCGAGGATTTTGACGGCCTGCTGAAGGACACCGGCGCGGAGGAGGTCCGCTATGACAGCGCCCAGCTGGCGGCGGACGCCGTGGGCGCGGGCCAGGTGGACGTGGTGGTTGTGGACTATCTGCCCGCCTCCTACATCGTGGAGAAGAACGCCGGCTTTGAGTGCGCCGCGCTGTACTACGCCGGCGCCGACGGCGAGGCGCCCTCTCCCACCGAGGAGCAGTATGCCATCTGCGTCACCAAGGGCCAGGACGAGCTTCTCGCGGCCATCAACGGAGTGCTCTCCGAGCTGGGCGAGGACGGCGTCAACGACCTGGTGATGAAGCACATGGGTCTGGAGTGAGAACAGACTGGGGCGGAACGGTACTCTGAGGCACTGTTCCGCCCCTGATATATTGCAGAGGAAAGTCGGTGGAAGGATGACGTTTTTAGAGAAATTTACGCTGGTTTTCACGACCCCCAAATATCTGGACAGTATGCTGACCGGCCTGCGCATGACCCTGGCCATCTCCGTGGGCGCGGCCCTTCTGGGACTGGTTTTGGGGACCATCGTGGCGCTGGTGGGACTGGCCAAATCGAAAAACCCGCTGATGAAGGTGCCCAAGTTCCTCTGCGCGGTCTATGTCACCGTGGTTCGCGGCACCCCGATGGCCCTTCAGCTGTTCATTATGTCCTTTGTGGTCTTTGCCATCCGGGGCTTCCCCATGGTGGTTACGGCCATTATCGCCTTCGGGGTCAACTCGGGGGCCTACGTGTCGGAGAACATCCGGGGCGGCATCCTGTCCGTGGACATCGGCCAGACGGAGGCGGGGCGGTCCCTGGGACTGTCGGCCGGCACCACCATGTGGTACATCGTCATTCCCCAGGCCATCAAAAACGTGATCCCCTCCATCGGCAACGAGCTGATCGCCCTGATTAAGGAGACCTCCATCGTCAGCATGGTGGGCATGTACGACCTGACCGCCGCGTCCAAAAATGTGGGCAGCGGGCAGAACCTGGCCAACTATCTGGCCCCCATGACGGCGGCCGCCCTGTTTTATCTGGCGATCGTCTACCTGCTTACATTTGTCATGAAGATCATCGAGGGGAGGCTGCGTCAAAGTGATCGACGTTAAACATCTCTCCAAGTCCTTTGGGGACCACCTGGTGCTGGACGACATCTCCGAACATATCCACCCCGGGGAGAAGGTGGTGGTCATCGGGCCCTCCGGCTCCGGCAAGTCCACCTTCCTGCGCTGTTTGAACCTGCTGGAGACCCCCACCAAGGGCACCATCACCTTTGAGGGCACCGTCATCACGGACCCCAAGGTGAAGATCGACCAGGTGCGCCAGCAGATGGGCATGGTGTTCCAGCACTTCAACCTCTTCCCCAACATGACCATCCGGCGCAACATCACCCTGGCTCCGGTGCGCACAGGCCTCATGAAGCAGGAGGAGGCCGACGAGACCGCCTCCGCCCTCCTGGGGCGGGTGGGTCTCAGCGACAAGGCCGACACCTACCCCAACCAGCTCTCCGGCGGCCAGAAGCAGCGGATTGCCATTGTCCGGGCCCTGGCCATGAAGCCCAAGGTGATGCTCTTTGACGAGCCCACCTCCGCCCTGGACCCGGAGATGGTGGGGGAGGTGCTGGACGTCATGAAGGAGCTGGCCCGGGAGGGCATGACCATGGTGGTGGTGACCCATGAGATGGGCTTTGCCCGGGAGGTGGGAAGCCGGGTCCTCTTTATGGACGGCGGCCACATCCTGGAGCAGAATGAGCCCCGCGCCTTTTTCGATCACCCCCAGCACCCCCGGACCCAGCTGTTCCTCAGCAAGGTGCTGTGAACCACCCGGTCCGCCCCGCGGCGGAAAGGCAGTTCTCCGGGTTCCATGAAAGCAGCAGCCCGCGCCAACCGGCGCGGGCTGTTTTTGCGGGCGGTGTGTCTGGAAACCTTCTGAACGCCTACGGAGCCGGGTGATCTGCCTCCAGCTCCGCCATGCTCTTTCGGAACTGGAAGAAGAACATGGTGGCCGTGGTGACCACTGCCAGAAGGTCTGCCACCGGCTCCGCCAAAAAGACGGCGAAGGCCTTGTCGGCGAAGAAAAGGGGCAGAATATAGATCAGGGGGATCAGCAGGAGGATCTTCCGCAGCACCGCCAGGAACAGCGAGGTTTTGGCGTTGCCCAGGGCGATGAAGGTCTGCTGGCAGGCAATCTGGATGCCGAAAAGACCGGTGGTGCCCATGTAGATCCGCAGCGCCCAGGCGGCGTAGTCCACCAGAGCCGGGTTGTTGTTGAAGATCAGCACGAAGAAGCGGGGGAACGCCTGCACCAGAATCCACAGCGTCGCCGAGTAGACGATGCAGGAGCGCAGCAGCACCCGGAAGGCCGCCCGCACCCGCTGGGTGTTGCGGGCGCCGTAGTTGTAGCTGACGATGGGCTGTGCCCCCTGGGTCAGCCCCTGGAGGGGCATCATGGCAAACTGCATGATGCTGGTCAGCACCGTCATGGCGCCTACCGCCAGATCGCTGCCGTATTTCAGCAAAGAGGAGTTGAAGCAGACGGCGATGAGGCTCTCCGTGGACTGCATGATGAA
Source organism: Clostridiales bacterium (assembly GCA_019423635.1). Taxonomy (GTDB): domain Bacteria; phylum Bacillota; class Clostridia; order Oscillospirales; family Oscillospiraceae; genus Oscillibacter. Next base: position 73,776 of record JAHZBA010000009.1, on the reverse strand, counting down.
GGGGGAGAGCCCCAGGGCCAGGGAGGGCAGGAAGACCCTGGAGCGCAGGCGCAGATTCTCCCGCCGCAGATGCCACTTGGTCCGGGGCCCCGTGAGGAACCGCAGCACCCAGAGGGCGGACACCGCCTGGGAGAGGATGGTGGCCAGGGCCGCTCCCCGGACGCCCATCCCCAGAGCGAAGATGAAGATGGGGTCCAGCACGGTGTTCAGCCCCGCGCCGATGAGCACCGTTTTCATGCTGACGGTGGTGAAGCCTTGGGCGGTGATGTAGGCGTTCATGCCCAGGGTGATCTGGACGAAGAGCGTGCCCAGGGAGTAGATGCGCATATAGTCCAGGGCGTAGCCGATGGTGTTTTCGCTGGCACCGAAGGTCAAAAGCAAGGGCTCCGCAAAGCGCTGGAACACCAGCGTCAGCACCGCGGCGGCAATCAGCAGCAGGGTGAAGCTGTTGCCCATGATCTGCTGGGAGCCCTCCGTGTCCCCCCGCCCCTCCTGAATGGAGGCCCGGGGGGCGCCGCCCATGCCCACCAGGGCCGCAAAGGCGGAGATCACCATGATGACCGGCAGACATACCCCCACGCCGGTCAGGGCCAGGGAGCCCACGGTGTCCACAGGCTGCATGTGGCCGATATAAACCCGGTCCACCAGGTTGTAGAGCATATTGACCACCTGGGAGGTGATGGTGGGCAGGGCCAGGGAGAACAGCAGCTTCCCCACATCTCCGCTGCCGAGATCTGCCTGCTGACGGTTCATACCTGCGCCTCCTCTGCCAGCTGTGCGCCGTTTTTCAGGACGGTCTCCAAAAGATGGAGGAACTGTTCCCGCTCCTCCTGGGTGAATCCGGCCAGCAGCCGCTGGCCGCAGCGGGCCTGGAGCTCCTGACACTCCCGGGCCAGGGGTTCCCCCTGAGGGGTGATGGAAAGGTGAATCACCCGCCGGTCCTCCCGGTCCGGCGAGCGCAGCAGCAGCCCCTCCTCCGCCAGCAGCTCCACCGCCTGGGAGACCTGGGACTTGCTGAGCCCCCGCAGGGAGGCAATTTCCCGGGCGGTGTCGCAGGCGGGGTTATTGGCCAGAAACAGCAGCACGTGAATCTCCCGCATGGTCAGGCAGGTGCGCGCCAGCAGGGGATGAAACTGGCGGTCATAAAATTTCCGGAACTGCCAGGAAAATTGCAGCAGCCGGGTGGGTGGGATCAGCATAGACACCTCCATTGGTTTCAAGCAGAAAGGTTTTTAAAAGAACTATTTTAAGATAGCACAGCGCAGGCCGGCTGTCAAGGGGGAGCCTCCATGGGGACACACCCGTCCCACAAAATCAGAGACTCCCCGTTTGCAGGGCGCGACGACCCGGCGCGCCGTAATTTGCGATGGGACTGCGTTAGAACCGGCGTGTCTTGCGGAAAATCTCCATGAATTTGCGGCGCGCCGGGGTCGTCGCGCCCTACAGATCAAATTTGTGGGACGGGCGTGTGGAAGAGGCGTATCCCGCCGCGCATGGTATCCTGTCCGCATTGTGGGGGAAACGCCGCGGGGCGATGTCCCCATCCCCCGGTTCTCCGGGAACATGGGGCCTCCGGCAAGGGGGCGGCTCCCCCCAAAGATCTTTGTCATTGACAAATGCAAGGTGCTGCGGTATGATAAATATCAATATAGTATTGGAAACTATGTCACAGGGAGGAACACACGATGTGGAACATTGTCAGCGACAGCAGCTGCGATTTAAAGACGCGGGATTTCAGCAGCGAACAGGTGCGGTTTGAGACTGTGCCGCTGCAGCTCCAGGTGGGCGGGCAGACCTTTGTGGATGACGACGCGCTGGAGGTACCGGTGCTGCTGGCGGCCATGGCGGAGGAGAAAACTGCCTCCTCCACAGCCTGTCCCTCTCCGGCGGCCTTTGCCCAGGCCTTTGAAAAGGGGGATCAGACGGTCTGCTTCACGATTTCCGGGAACCTCTCCGGCACGTATAACGCGGCCATGCTGGGCCGGGAGATGGCGCTGGAGGCCCACCCGGAGAAGGAGATCTGCGTCATGGACTCCAAGGCCACGGCGGGGGCCATGGTGCTGCTGATTCGGCGGGCGAAGGCGCTGATGGAGGCCGGCGGGACCTTTGAGGAGATCTGCGCACAGCTGCGGCTGTATCAGGCGGCGCTGCGGACGTGCTTCACCCTGGAGAACTTTGACAATCTCATCAAGAACGGCCGGATGCGGCCTCTGGTGGGCACGCTGCTGCACTCCCTGGGCATTCACGTCATTGCGGACGCCACGCCCCAGGGAACGATCCACGTGGCGGCCAAGGCCCGGGGAGAGGGCAAGACCTACCAGGCCATTACGGCGCTGATGCGGGAGAGCAAGGACTGCGCCGGCGCGGAGGTGGTCATCTCCCACTGCGAGAACATGCTGGGCGCCGGGCGTCTGCGGGAGCAGATTCTGGCGGACCTGCCGGTGAAGAGCGTGGAGATCCTCCCCTGCCGGGGCCTGACCAGCTTTTATGCCATGGAGAAGGGCCTGATTATCGGGTACTGAACAAAGCGGCCTGCGCGCGGAGCGGTTTCCTTACGGAGACTGCCCCGTGCGGCAGCGGTTGAAAAGGAATCCCCTCTGATCCGGACGGCGCAGCGGCTGCTGCGCCGTTTTTGCGGTTCCGGCAGGGCCGCCTCCCCTCCGGGCCGTTGAGATCACCTGATGCCGCAAGTACCATACGAGCCCCTGCGCACAGAAATAAAGCTTGTGTTTAGAAATACGGCAAAGTATAATAAAAATACATTCCAATGCTTTGGGAGGACGGGATATGGGTGTGTTTGGATTTGGCAGAAAAACGGAGGCCGTTTCTGATCCGCAGGCGGAGAGAGAGCGGCTGCTGGAGGAGACTGCGGAGCGGGGAGACACCGCGGCGAAGCTCCGGTGCGGTCAGGCCTATTATAAAGGCGAGGGTGTGCCTGTGGATCTGGCCAAGGCCCTCCGCTGGTTTCTAAAGGCCGCAGAGCAGGGGGAGGTCCTGGCGCAATCCTACTGCGGCTGGATGTACCTCCATGGGGAGGGAACGGCGAAGGATCAAACAAAAGCGTTTTACTGGTATGAAAAAGCCGCAAAGCAGGACGATTGCAACGCCCAGTTTAACTGTGGACGGATGTATGAGCTGGGCGATGGCGTGGCGCAGAACAAAGCAGAGGCGTTCGACTGGTATTTGAGGGCCGCGCTGCAGGGAGACGCGGGCGCGCGGTACAAGTGCGGTCAGATGCTTGAAGAGGGGGAGGGCACGGCGCAGAGCGAGGAAGAGGCCCTCTACTGGTATGAGTCGGCCGCGGAGCGGGGAGATGTCAGAGCCCAGGTCAAATGCGCCTCGATGTTTGACAGTGGCAGGGGCACGGAGACGGACCGGGCCCGGGCGCTGATGTGGTATGAGAAAGCCGCCGCACAGGGGGATGCGGATGCCCAATTCCGGTGCGGCGAGATGTATCGCGCCGGTGAGGGCACCGCTGTGGATCGGAGAAAGGCGCTCTCCTATTTTTCAGAGGCCATCAAAAAAGATCACCTGGAGGCCGCCTGTGCCGCGGCCGGGATGCTGCTCTATGGCGAAGGAGTCAAGGTCCACAGGCAGACGGCCCTTCATCTCTGTGAGCTTGCCGCAGGGCATGGACACGCCAGGGCGCAGGAGATGTGCGGCGAGATGTACTACCATGGCAAGGGCACGCAGGTTGACATGGCCAGGGCCCTTCAGTGGTATGAGAAGGCCGCCGGGCAGGGCCGCGCCGAGGCGCAGTTCCAGTGCGGCGCGATGTACGAAAAGGGCAGAGGCACCAGGAGCAATCCGTCCAGGGCCCTCTATTGGTATGAAAAAGCCGCGGAACAGGGCCATGCCCTGGCGCAGAAGATCTGTGCCTACCTGTATTATGGGGGAAAGGGTACGGAAGCGGACAAGAAAAAAGCCCTGTACTGGTTTGAGAAGGCCGCGGAGCAGGGCGACGCCGACGCGCAGAACAACTGCGGCGTGCTGTATGCCGCAGGCGAGGCGGTGCCGGTGGACGAGGCCAGGGCGCTCTACTGGTGTGAACGGGCCGCCATACAAGACCAGGAAAAGGCTCTGGCCACGTGCGGCGTGAGGTATGAGGACGGTTCCGGAGGGGCGGTGAATATGCCGAAGGCCCTCTACTGGCTCTCAAGGGCCGCCGCCGCGGAAGAACGGAACAACACAGGGGAAGAACATGTTGCCATGCTCTTGCTGGGACGTGCGTACCGGCAGGGGGCACAGAAGGACGACAGCCAGGTTCTCCGGGAGTATGAGCAGGCCGCCGAACAGGGCGACGCCTACGCCCAGTTCCAGTGCGGCATGATGTACATCCGAGGGGAGGGAACCCAGGCGGACAAGGCGCAGGGGCTGCGCTGGATCGAGAAAGCCGCCGAACAGGGCCTGATTATGGCGCAGCATTGCTGCGGGTATTGTTATCTCGAGGGGGTTGGAGCGGCGGCGGACAACGCAAAGGCGCTCCACTGGTACGAAAAAGCCGCCGAACGCGGTTACCTGGACTCCCAGAGAAACTGCCCCGCTTTGTATCTGCAGGGGGAGGGTGTCGAAATCAACATCCCGAAGGCCCGCTACTGGCTGGACAAAATGGCCGACCGGGGGGATGAAAAAGCGCGGGAGATGCTGCTGGAGCTGGACAAGTACTGAGGTGGACGGCCCGGAAACAGGGGGCGTAACGCCTGCCCCGAAAGCGCGGAGCATCTCACATATCGGCGCCTGTGAAAAGCGGGAGAGGGAGCGTAAGAAGCTCCCTCTCCCAGTATTCTTTTACGGACGGCATCTCGCTCCGCCGGACCGCCGGGCCCGCTCCGGAGGAGCCGCGGCAGGGATGCGGAACCCTGGCGGAAGCGGCTACAGCTCCTCCACCGAGACCATTCCCTCCACCTGGCTCAGCTCCGCCAGGATCTTCCGGGCGTTGGACTTGCGGTGCAGCCGGAGGGAGAAGATGGCGCAGGCGTTGTGTGTTTCGCTGCTGCTGTCCCGGGTGATCTCCATGTTCAATACCGTGAGATTCCACTCCCGGTACAGCTTCAGCACCCGCTCCAGACACGCCTTGTCCGCGTATTCCATGTACAGATTGATCTCCGGGGCGTTGTCCATGATCCAGTATTCCAGCCGGGCGAACAGCAGCTCCGCCAGAAGGATCAGAGCCGCCGTGCACAATCCACCCTCATAGAACCCGGCCCCCAGAGCCAGCCCCACAATGGCCACCGCCCAGAGCCCCGCCGCCGTGGTGAGGCCCTTCACCCGCTGGTGGCGGGTCACAATGATGGTCCCGGCGCCGATGAAGCCGATACCGGAGACCACCCCGGCCCCCATCCGGGCCATGTCCAGGTAGTAGTGCATGTTTAAAAACAGGTGCTGGCTGGTCATGGTGGTCATAGCCGCCCCCAGACAGATCAGAATGTGGGTCCGGAAGCCCGCGGAGCGGCGCTTATACTCCCGCTCCAGGCCCACTACGCCGCCGCAGAGCACCGCCAGCACCAGCCGCAGGGCCACGGAGGCCAGGGTAATGTCCCGCAGGTTGTCAAAGATGGGTAGCATGGCGCGCCTCCTAGATCTCGTCGATGGTGGTGACGGACTCCACAGCCGCGATGGCCGCCAGCACCTGTTCGTGATGGGTCTTGTGATGCAGGCGGATGGAGAACACCGCCCCCGGTTTTTCGGCGTGCTCCTGCCGGCCGTGGTTCAGCTCCACCTCGTAGATCTGGGCGTCCTGGGCCTTGATGCAGCTGATGATGCTGCCCAGGTCGTCCAGGGAGGTGAACTCCACATAGAGGTTCATGTTGCGGGCGTTCTCCACCACCAGAACCTCCAGCATGGGCAGAAAGCGGATACACAAAAACATCAGCGCAAAGGCCAGAAGAACGCATTCGTAGAAGCCGGCCCCGATGGCAATGCCCATGCAGGCGGAGGTCCACAGCCCCGCCGCCGTGGTGAGGCCCTTCACCTCCTGCCGGCCGGTGACGATGATGGTGCCGGCCCCCAGAAAGCCCACGCCGCCGATGGCCTTGGCGCCGATGCGGGAGACGTCCACCTTCTTGTTGTCAATCAGGGCCGAGATATCCGCCCAGTCTGTGGTCACCATGACGAAGAGGTATTGGCTGATGATGCCTGTCAGCGCGGCGCCCAGGCACACCAGCATGTAAGTCCGAAAGCCCGCCGCCCGGCGCTTGTAGCCCCGGTCCAGGCCGATGACGCCGCCTAACAGCATGGCCAGCGTCAGACGCAGCACGAGGGAGAGAAAATTCAGCTCCCGCAGATAGTCTAAGGATTCAATCATAGAAGCTCACCGTCCTGTTGGAGATCAAAGGGGCCGGAGATCCCGGCGAAGAGGCGGCGCACCGGAATCCACCGGGACGCGGTTGCGGAAAAAGGCGGGACATGGTATGATGGAGGCGCCCGCGGGGCTCTGACCCGCGGAGACGAGAGACGGGAGGAACCTGAGATGAATCAACCATGGATCGAGGGCTGTGTGGACTCCTATGCCTCCTGCGCGGCCGCCTGCCGGGGCGGCGCCGACCGCCTGGAGCTGTGCGCCAACCTGGCCATCGGCGGCACCACCCCCTCCGGAGCCCTCTTCCGGCAGGTGCAGCGGGACTTTGCCGTGAGGGTGAACGTCCTGATCCGCCCCCGCTTCGGCGACTTCCTCTACACGAAGGAGGAGCTGGAGGAGATGTGCGAAGAGATCCGTATGTTCCGGGACCTGGGGGCCAACGGCGTGGTGATCGGCGCGCTGACGGCCCAGGGGGACCTGGATGAGGAGCAGATGCGGCAGATGATGGACTGCGCCGGCGGGATGGAGGTGACCCTCCACCGGGCCTTTGATATGACAAAAGACCCCTTCGCCGCCCTGGAGACCGCCGTCCGCCTGGGCTGCCGGACGATTCTGACCTCCGGGCAGGCCCCCGGCGCGGCGGCGGGGAAGGCACTGCTGGGGGAGCTGTTCCGCCGGGCGGCGGGCCGGATTGACCTGATGGCTGGCGGCGGGGTGAAGCAGGGGAACATCCTGGAGATCTTCCAGGCGTCGGGCATCCGGGTCTTCCACACCAGCGGCCGGAGCGGCCCGGTGGACAGCGGCATGATCTACCGCAAGGAGACGGTCTCCATGGGGCTGCCGTCCCTGCCGGAGTATGAGCTGTGGCGGACGGATGAGGAGACCTTCCGGGCCTGCGCCAGGATTGTCCACGGACTTCCAACTGAATAATATAGAGCAGCAGACCGTCTCCAGGACGGTCTGCTTCCTTCATAAAAATCCATGCAAAGCGCCGGGGGGACGGCGCTTAAAGCTGCTTGACCGTGTAGTACACCGCCAAACCGAACACCACAATCGCAAGGGCCCACATGGCGTAGTAGGCCACTGTCAGATTTACCAGGGCCGTGGCAATGGCCGCAAAGGACAGCCCGCAGGCGACATACACCGGCAGGGGGTCCGCCTTGGCGGGGAGCAGAGCGCCCAGCTTGCCCTGCTTTGCCAGGTACACCAGCACCGCCAGAAGCACCAGATAGGCCGCCACGGCGACCTTCACATAGGTCCCCACAAAGACGCTGGCCAGCACCCGGCGGCAGACCCACAGGGCAATCAGAGAGGTGCCGAGAATCGTCAGCGACAGGGCGCACTCCCGGTCGTACAGGCTCCACAGAATCCCCAGCAGAATCACCACCGGCACAACCACCATCATCAGCGTCATGGTGGACATATTCCACCGGACCAGACCGGCCACGGCGGCCACATACGCACCGGCGCCGGCAAGGCACCAGCCGATGATCCGCTTCTTCTGATCCTGCCGCCAGAGGAGGGAGCACACCACGCCCGCTGCCAGCACCACAAGCCCCGCCCCCAGCAGAACCCACAGATACTGATCGTACCAGGCAATCCGCTGGAGATCGGAGTCGGCCCGGACATAGCAGCGCTGGACAATCAGAAGATACAGCTCCGCCACGCAGCCGGCCAGGAAGAATTTCATTGCGCCGTTCATGGGCTCGTCCCGCTTGACGGACTTGGCCCGCTTATTTGTATTTTTAGACATCTATTATGACCTCCAAAGGGCATATTTCTCCCGCAATGCCGGACACACACCCGACACGTTCCAATATTATAGCAGACTTTTTCCATATTTGCAAGAGGAATTCCCTGAATCTTTTTCCGGCGTGCCTGTGGTTGAGATTCGGGGGAAAGCGTGGTATACTGCTGGTGAGTTTTCAGAAACGACGGAGGCGGAATATGAGACAAATGCTTGCGCTGCTGGCCGCGGCGCTGCTGCTGACGGCCTGCGCCGCGCCGCCGGAGCGCTCTCCGGCGGCAGAAGCGGAGGAACGCCCCACGGAGCGGCAGTTTCTGTCCATGGATACCGTCATGAGCCTCTGCGTCTACGGCGGGGAGGACGCCGTTCCGGCGGCGGAGGCGGAGCTTCAGCGGCTGGAGGCCCTGCTCTCCCGGACGGAGCCGGACAGCGGCGTGAGCCGTCTGAACCGGAGCGCCGGCCGGACCGCGGAGGCCGGGGAGGAGCTTTGGATGCTGCTGACCGCGGCGGAGGGGTACACCGCCGCCACCGGCGGGGCCTTTGATGTCACCGTGGCCCCGGTGGTGGCCGCCTGGGGCTTTACGGAGGCCACGCAGCAGGTCCCGGCCCCCGCTCTTCTGGCGGAGCTGCTGGAGCATGTGGGCCCGGAGCACGTCCATTTGGAGGCGGACGGCGTCTCCGTCCGGCTGGACGCGGGCACGGAGATCGACCTGGGCGGCATCGCCAAGGGCTACGCCGCGGACCGCCTGTGGGCCATCTTTCAGGAGGCGGGCAGTCCCCGGGGCTGGGCGTCCCTGGGGGGCAACGTGCTGGCCTGGGGCACCCGCCCCGACGGGACGCCCTGGCGGGTGGGCATTCAGGACCCCCGGTATCCCGACCAGCAGCGGTTTGTGGGCACCCTGGGTCTGGAGGACGCCTTTGCGGTGACCTCCGGAGGCTACCAACGGTATTTTGAGCAAAATGGCGTGACTTATCACCACATTCTCGACCCCGCCAGCGGAATGCCCGCGGGCAGCGGTCTGGTGTCTGTCACGGTAGTGGCCGCCGCCCAAGGGGACGCCGCGGCCCGGACGCCGGGCAGCGGGGCCATGTGCGACGCCTTTTCCACCGCCCTCTTCGTCATGGGAGAGGAGAAGGCCCTGGAGTTCTGGCGCAGCGGCGGGTACGAGTTTCAGCTGGTGCTGGTGACGGAGGACGGCCGGGTGGTGAGCACCGCCGGGCTGGAGGGAATTTTTACGCCGGAGGACGGAAGCGGCTATGTCTATGAGACGGTCTCCTGAATTGAAGCCCACCCCCTGGGACGGCCTGGTGGTGCTGGCGGTGGTGCTGCTGGCCGCCGGCTGCCTGCTGGCCCTGCACCGCGGCGATGACCGGGAGGCGGGGGAGCTGACGGCGGTGGTGACCATCGACGGCCGGGAGGCGGACCGCTTCGCCCCCGAGGACCTGCTGGAGGGTCCCCGGACCTACACCCACAACGGCTGCACCCTGGAGCTCGCCGCCGCGCTGGAGGGAGAGGCCTCCCCTCTGAGCGCTCAAAAGTCCGACGGAGTGCCGGGACTTCGGGTGGCCCATGCCGACTGCCCCACCCAGGACTGCGTCCGCACCGGAATCATCACCCGCAGCGGCCAGAGCATCATCTGCCTGCCGGCCCGGATCATCATCCGCCTGGAGGGCGGCGGGGCGGACAGTGACGGGCCGGATATCGTGATTGGATAGGGGGCGGGCACATTGAAGCTGACCACCAGGGAACTGACCACCTGTGCCCTGCTGACGGCCATGGCCCTGGCCCTGAGCTATCTGGAGAATCTCTTTCCCCTGGCGGCGGCGGTTCCCCTGCCGGGGGTGAAGCTGGGCCTTGCCAATATTGTAACCCTCTTTGCCCTGTACGCCCTGGGCCCCGGACAGGCGCTGCTGATCCTGACGGCGCGGTGTCTGCTGGGGGCGATGTTCGCCGGGAACATGAACGCGCTGATCTTCTCGCTGCTGGGAGGCTTTTGCGCCATGGGCGTGATGATCCTGCTGTCCCGCTGGAGACGGCTGTCGGTGTACGGGGTGTCCGCAGGCGGTGCGGCGGCCCACAGCTGCGGGCAGGTGGCGGCGGCGGTGCTGACCCTGGGCAGCTGGGCGCCGGTGGGGTATCTGCCAGTGCTGCTGGGGGTGTCGCTGGCGACGGGCGCGGTGACGGGCCTTCTGGCCGCCTGTTTGTTCCGGGCGCTGCGGCACACGGCGCTGGGGTGAGCGCGCAGCGGGCCGGGAGGGATTCCTAAAATAGGGAAGATAAAAAAGAAATAACCTGCGAAAAGGGCCCTGGGATCGGACACACCGCCGGGGCAGCTTTGTGCAGGCAGAAAGGAATGGGAGCATATGGATGCTTTTTTGGTTGCGGTCAACGCCGTGACGCCGTACTTAATCTATCTGGGGCTGGGATACCTGTTTAAAAAGGCAAAGCTGATGGACGAGGCCTTTTACAACAAGCTGAACCAGGTGCTTTTCCGCTCGTTTTTCCCCATCACCATGTTTTACAACACCCACGACATTCCCCTTGGCGGCCAGGGCAACGGACGGCTGGTGGGCGCCTCGGTCCTTTTGCTGCTGGTTGTGGTGGGGCTGTCCTTTTTTCTGGTGCCCCGGTTTTCCCATGAAAATCCCCGGCGGGGCGTCATCATTCAGGGCATCTTCCGCAGCAACTCCGTGCTCTATGCCATCGGTTTTGCGGAAACGCTCTTCGGTCAGGAGGGCGCGGCCCTGGCCTCCATTCTCGTCGCCCTTTTGGTTCCGCTGTACAACGTGATTACCATTTTGGTATTTGAGTACTTCCGGGGGAACCGCGCTCAGCCGTTGGAGCTGGTAAAAAAGATCTTCCAGAATCCGCTGTTTTTGGGAGGGGTGATCGGAGTGTGCTTCTCCGCGCTGCCGGTGAGTCTGCCCGGCTGCGTTGAGGAGGCGGTCGCCAAGCTCTCCGGAACTACCACACCCCTGGCCCTTATGGTACTGGGCGGGACCATCCATATCCGCTCCATCAGGAAGAACCTTCCCTGCATCGCCGTCACCCTGACCATCAAAATGCTGCTGGTGCCTGCCGTAGCGGTGGCGATTGGGTGGTATCTGGGCTTTACGCCCATGGAGCTCTTCGTCTTTTTCATCCTCTTCGGCACGCCCATCGCCGTCAACTCCTATACCATGGCGGAGAACATGGGCGGCGACGGGGAGCTGGCCGGGGAGCTGGTGGCCGTCAGTACGGTGGTGTCCATGTTTACCCTCTTCGGATGGATTTACTTCCTGCGGATTACATCGCTGATTTAAAGATCCGTGTATGCTGTCGCCTTCACACTGGACGTTTACGGACACGTTACTGCCAAGGTGAAAAGGCCGGCGCAGACCGGATGGAGCAGAAGATTCGGGCGGTTTCCGGCCTGTAATCCCAATCAGGGAAAACAAGGGAAACCGCCCGCCAAAAGGGAAGGAAGCATCCCTCAAAGCCTTGCGGCTCTGAGGAGTGAGTGTAGATGCGGAGACAGGACCTGAAGCTGCGGGCTCCGGGTTATGCGGCTGTGCTCTAAGGCGCGGTTTGGACGTTTCCCCCGCTTTTCGGAGACTTTTCATCCGGAGTCCGATCCTTTCCGGGCCTCTTTTCCATAGCGAACTTCACTGCTTTTTCCCTGTTCTGAATCAGCTTATGAGTCAGGCGGAAACCGGAGAGCGGAAGCGAAAAAAACTTCATGAACTGTACCAGGGTCTCCAAAAAGATCGGCAAACAGGAAAGTATTTGCAAAGTTATGCAATTGTGCGGGACTTTTGTCAAACGAATCTGTGGTAATTGATGGATCGAAGTTCAAAGCGGTAAATGCCGATCATAAGAGCTGCCTCAGCTGCGGTGTTCCTATCTCATCATCGGACCCGGCGGGACGTAATGCACCGTCATCTCCGGTGACCCGGGCACGGTGGCGGTTGAACAGGTGCTGACCGTCTGGGCTGCCGCCTCCAACAGCGCCGGGGAGTGCGGGAGCATGGCACTGATGGTCAGTTCTAATACTCCCACTACTCCGGAAATACTATCTGATGAGGACAGTACCGGCCTGACAGACAACCTGGAGATACGGCAGGAGATAATCGGATTGATTAATCAGACCCGCAAGGCCGATGGAGCCTCAGAACTGCCTGTCAATGAGGCCTTGATGAACGCCGTCCAAGCTTGCTCCAACCAGCGGTACACCTGGCATCATTCCCCGGAGAAAAGCAAGGCCGCTGTCGACGCTGGCCATGGTCGATCCGAGATGCAGCTGCATCGGCGTGGGCGTGACCCGGTATGACGGAATTGCTTACTGCTGCATGTTTGTCGGGATACCCCACAGCGTCAACTTCTATGCATAACCAGATATGAAACAAAATGGTGCGTTCCAGGCGGTGTGGAACGCACCGTTTTCCTGTTCATAGGGAGAAAGTATCCTGTCAAATATTGCGTACCAGTAAACACGGAAATGACCCCGATTTCAAGCCATAGTTTTTACCGCTTCCGATGAGTCAGCGTTATTGGTACAACGGCAAGGCAAGCACAGAGTATATACCTGTACGCTGCTTGCCGCAGATACGACTTGCGCTCCGATCCCTTGGAAACAGCGGCTTTGCTCAATTTTATCCGTACTTACTCTAAGGCAGAGTAGTGCTCTTTCATCTCGTTCAGCAGCACCTCCGCCGCCGGAGAAAATACCTGATATTTCTTCCAGATGAGATACAGCCTTGTCTCCAGCCTGGGGAACAACGGCCGGAAACACAGCTGGCTCTCCCTGCTGGTGTCCACCAGCTTATCAAAGGTCAGCACATAGCCCAGCCCCTCCCGGGCCAGGACGCTGCCATTATAGGCAAGGTTCAGCGTGGCTGTAACCTTCAGCCGGTCCGCCTTTTCCCCGAATAATCTGGGGATGTCCTCCCGCAGCCCCTGCCGGGAGACGATCAGCGGCAGGTCCAGGAGGTCGTCGATACAGATGGCCTCTCTCTGCGCCAGGGGCGCGTCTTTCCGCATGACCACGCCCCAGATATCGGCCCCCGGCAGCTCCAGATAGTTATATTTTGACAGATCCACCGCCTGGGCGATCACGGCAAAATCCAGCAGCCCCCGGTCAAGCCGTTCCGCCAGATCCTCCGTGTCTCCGCTGTAAAGATGGACCCGAATTCCGGGATACCGCTCCTGCACGGCCTTGATCCGCCGGGCCAGGTGCTTGATGCCGTCGGATTCCGCACAGCCGATGCGGATATCTCCGCCTGCAATTTGACCCAGCGCCCTAAACTCGTCTGCCGTTTTATCCACCATATCCAAAATGTCCTCCGCGCGCTTGCGCAGGAGCATCCCCTCATCCGTCAGCCGGACACTGAAGCTGCTGCGGACAAAGAGCTTTTTGCCCAGCTCCGCCTCCAGGTCCTTGAGCTGCTTGGACAGGGTGGGCTGAGAGATATGGAGCCGCTCCGCCGCGTGGGTGACGCTGCCCTCCCGGGCAACCTCCAGAAAATAGCGCAGTACCCGAATTTCCATAATCACCACCTCCACTCACAGAATAGCACGTCATGTTATTCCCTACAAGAATAACATGATATAGAAATCAAGTATTTGCGATTTTCTCCCTTGTGTCCTATGATGGAGACACAGGGAGGTGGTGCTATGCCACACGCAGCGGATACCGACGGCATTTTGCGCCAGAGTTTAGTTGACGCGGGGTGTGGCCAGGAAATTGTCCGACAGTGCATGGCGCTGGCTCAAAAGCAGGATCAGGCTGAGTTGATGCGGGTGCTCTCCCGCCACAGGCGGACGTTGCTGGACACGCTTCACCAGAGCGAAAAGCAAATCGACTGCCTGGACTATCTGGTCTATACATTGAAAAAGCAGCACCAATAGACAACATTCAGGAGGAATTCATCATGGAAGAAAAGCTGACTTTGACCCAGGAGTGGGATAAGACCTTCCCACAGAGCTCCCAGGTGGCCCACAGCAAGGTGACCTTTCACAACCGCTACGGCATCACCCTGGCCGCCGACCTCTACGTCCCCAGGGACGTGTCCGGGAAGCTGCCCGCCATCGCCGTGTGCGGCCCCTTCGGCGCGGTGAAGGAGCAGTCCTCCGGCCTGTACGCCCAGACGATGGCGGAGCGGGGTTTCCTGACCATCGCCTTCGACCCCTCCTTCACCGGCGAGAGCGGCGGACAGCCCCGCTATATGGCCTCCCCGGACATCAACACCGAGGACTTCCAGGCGGCGGTGGATTACCTCTCCCTGCGGGAGGATGTGGACCCTGAGAAGATCGGCATCATCGGTATTTGCGGCTGGGGCGGCATGGCGCTGAACGCGGCGGCCATCGACACCCGCATCAAGGCCACCGTGGCCTCCACCATGTACGACATGAGCCGGGTGAACGCCAACGGCTACTTCGACGCCGAGGACAGCGAGGGGGCCCGCTATGAGAAGAAAAAGGCCTTGAACGCCCAGCGGCTGACCGACTATCAGAGCGGCGGGTACGCCCTGGGCGGCGGCGTGGCGGACCCTCTGCCCGAGGACGCGCCCTTCTTTGTCAAGGACTACTACGACTACTACAAGACGCCCCGCGGCTACCACCCCCGGTCCCTCAACTCCAACGGCGGCTGGAATGTCACCGGCTGTATGTCCTTCCTCAACCAGCCCATCCTGGCCTATGCGGGGGAGATCCGCTCCGCTGTCCTCGTGATGCACGGTGAGAAGGCCCACTCCTGCTATTTCAGCAGGGATGCCTTTGCCAGGCTGACCGGGGACAACAAGGAGCTGCTCCTCATCCCCGGCGCCGTCCACACCGACCTCTATGACCGGACGGATATCATTCCCTTCGACAGGCTGGCTGACTTTTTCCGGAAGAATTTGAAGTAAGCAGGAGGCACTATGAAAAAAAGAATCTGCTCCGGCGTTCTGTTAATCTGCCTGCTCCTTACTACACCCGCCTGCGCGGCGGGCGCGGACCGGCCTGTGACAGGCAGCGGGGAGAAAACGGCAAGCCAGACCGCCGGCTTTGCGGACGTTCCCTCTGACGCCTGGTACGCCGAGGCCGTTCAATACTGCCGGGAAAACGGTCTGATGGCCGGCATTTCCGACACCACCTTTGCGCCGGAGGACACCCTGACCCGCGCCATGCTGGTCACGATCCTGTGGCGGCAGGCACAAAAGCCGGTGGTAAATTACCTCATGCAGTTTTCCGACGTCCCGGAGGGCCGGTGGTACAGCGAGGCCATCCGCTGGGCGGCCAGTGAAAAGCTGGTGGCCGGCTATCACGACGGCCGCTTCGGCACCAACGACCCCATCACCCAGAAGCAGCTGGAGCTGATCCTCCAGCGGTACACGGACCAGCCCGTCACCGACGGTATTCCAGGCTTTGACGGCAGCTCCAAACACGCCACACGGGCCCAGGCCGCGGCGGCGGTGACGAACTATGCTCAGCTTTCCCACCAGGGGACAACCGGGGGAAAGGTGCTGGTGGCTTATTTCTCCGCTACCGGAAACACCCGCCCGGTGGCGGAAAAGGTGGCGGAGGTGACCGGCGGCGACCTCTTTGAGATCGTACCCGCCCAGCCCTACACCGCCGCCGACCTGAACTACAACACCGACTGCCGGGCCAACGCCGAGCAGAACGACCCGGACGCCCGGCCCGCCATCGCCGGCGCTGTGGAGGATATGGAGCAGTATGACGCGGTGCTCATCGGCTACCCCATCTGGTGGGGCCGGGCCCCCAAGATCATCCACACCTTCCTGGAGACCTACGACCTGAGCGGCAAGACCGTCGCCGCCTTCTGCACCTCCGGGAGCAGCCCCCACGAGGACGCCACTCTCCGGGGCTACGAGCCGGACGCCGCCTGGCTGGAGGGCCGGCGGTTCTCGGGTACGTCTCAGGTAGAGGACTGGGTAAACGGACTCGATCTGCCGAAATCCAAGGAGGATCACACAGTGGGCGTATTCAACTTTGAAAGCAGGACCGTCACCCTCAACAGCGGCTATGAAATGCCTATCAACGGCCTTGGAACCTACAGTCTCCACGGGGAGACCTGCGTCAACGCCGTGAAATCCGCGCTGGCCAGCGGGGTGCGCCTCATCGACACCGCCTCCGCCTATGGCAACGAGGAGGAGGTGGGGCAGGCCATCCGGGAGGCCATGGAAGAGCTGGGCCTCAAACGGGAGGATATTTTTGTCACCACCAAGATCTATCCGGGCAGCGAAATGGCGAACCCGGAGCGGTCTATCCAGGCGTGTCTGGACCGGCTGGACATCGGCTATGTGGACCTGATGCTCCTCCATCACCCCGACCGGAACGACGTGAAAGCATACCAGGCCATGGAAAAGTTTGTGGAGGAGGGAAAAATCCGCTCCATCGGCCTGTCCAACTGGTATGTGAAGGAGCTGGAGGAATTTCTGCCCCAGGTGTCCACCACCCCGGCGCTGGTGCAGAATGAGATTCATCCCTACTATCAGGAGAATGATGTGATCCCTTATATCCAGGACCTGGGCATTGTGGTTCAGGGCTGGTATCCCCTGGGCGGCCGGGGCCATACGGCTGAGCTGCTGGGAGACGAGGTGATCTCCGGTATCGCAAAGGCCCACGGGGTATCCTCCGCCCAGGTGATCCTACGGTGGAACCTGCAAAAGGGCGTGGTGGTCATCCCCGGCTCCAGCAATCCGGACCACATCAAGGAAAATACGGAGCTGTATCATTTTGCGCTGACCGACGAGGAGATGGCGCAGATCAAGGCTCTGGACCGGAACGAGAAACACGACTGGTATTGAAAACAGCCTGCCTATGTGCCACCGCTTGATGGGATATAGGCGGGCTTTTATATTGCATAAAAACTTGTCCCGAAAAACACAGATTTCCCCTTGACAAACGTTCTCTGAGGATAGCGTGAACTGGCGTATTCCAGTTGAGTGTTGCATGGAGCTGTCCGCCGATTACGAGCAGGAGCAGACCACCTGTAAAAACCACGGATATGATTACCCGCCAGGCTCAGCTCTGGCGGGTGATTTTTCGGGGTAACATTTTTTTGAAAAGCAAAACTGGAGTGTTGCTTTGGGTTCTGGAGGCTGCGGGATAGGGATGGATGCGTCCACGTTCCCCAACAGCAGAATTTTGTCGCTGTACCCGGAGAAGTGATGCAATCAATCGCACGTGTGTATTTCCCGGCGTCCCTGTAAACGCAGGCGGCTGCCTGGTGCTGAGGAGCGTCGAAAAGGTCCCTGTCCTTTTCCGGCGCTCTGTTCATGGCGGCTTCAGCCATGCCCTTCCAGAAATCTATGCGCTCAGAAACCACTTCTGCGGTTCCTTCGGCCGGGGGTCCGCCCACTCTCCGACAGCGCCTGCCGGCGGCACCCGGTCAGTACCCGGTCGATTCCGGAGGGCGCGCCGCCCATGGCGCATTCCAGCCGGGAGCGCTGCCTCCGCACCCCGTTCAGAAGCTGAGAGACAGACTGCTCCTCTGCTCTTGTCCGGCCCAGAGCCGTCATGGACACTCTCGCGTCTGCCAGGGCCCGTGAGGCCAGCGGCTGAGACGGCTGTCTGACAGAGGCGATCTCCTCGATCAATTCCTGTATGGACGGCATCGGTTGTCCCTCCTCAGATCACACGGGCACAAGCCGGCAGGCTCTTAGCCGCTTGAAGCTGCTCAACGGACCGCCGCACCTCCGCCCTGGCGGCGGACAGCTGCTGCGTCATCTGCCGTTCCTACTCCCGGGTGCTCCCGCCCAGAGCGCCGCTGACTCTGTCCGTCACACTGTCCGGCTCGGCCGCGCAGACGGTGCGGTCGTCAATCCGCCGTTCTGCGTTCACTCCCGCTATAATCAACTGCTGTACCATTGACATCATCAAGCCCGCCCTTCTACGATTCGCAAATTAAACTCATAAATCATTTTAATTCCGCCAGCTTTGCGGACGGGCCGCCGCCAGTCTGGCGGTGACGGCGAAGCCGTGCAATCGGAATCTTTCCAAATCCATATGGGCTTTGGAGGCCACGGCATTTGCCGCGGCCTGCCGCATTTGATATTGAATCAGTGCTTCCCTGATTCGGGAATCATAACGGCCAGGGAGGGCCGTCCAGGAAACCGGACGGCCCTCCCTCATGGCCTCAAAAGACAAACGCTCCAACAGAAAAATTGGACCTCCGGAAGTGAAGTGTTGCGTTCCCGTTCAGATATGGCCCGCCAGAACCCAAATGAAGAAGGGCGTTCTTGCGGCGTCTCCGATGGAATTCCCCGATCACAGAAATGGCGGTTACTTCGTTGATTGCTCTGTTTCCGCATCCTGTGGCACGCCGCTTCCGCTCTCAAAACGCTGCGCAAGTGCCTGCCGGGCCCCCGGATGTCCCTGTTTCGCGGCTTTGCGGAACCAGTGCTCCGCCTGTTCCAGGTCCTGCTCCACGCCGTCGCCATTGTAATAACAGACTCCCAGATTGTATTGGGCCTCAGGCAGGCCCTGCTCCGCCGTCTTACGGAACAGCACCGCCGCCAGTTCCAGGTTCTGTTCCACGCCATGGCCATTATAACAGCAGAACCCCAGAAGGTATTGGGCCTCGGGCAGGCCCTGCTCCGCCGCTTTGCGGAACCATTCCGCCGCCTGGGTAAAGTCCCGCTGTTCCACGCCGCCGCCGAAGTAATAACGGTTTCCCAGGAAGCACTGGGCCAGGGCGTTGCCCTGCTCCGCGGCCAGGCGGCACCACCGCGCCGCCTGGACGGGGTCCCTGTCCACGCCCTCGCCGTTGGCGTATCGGAGCCCCAGGTTCAGCTGGGCCTCGGCCACGCCCTGCTCCGCCGCCCTGCGGAACCACTCCACCGCCTGCTCCAAATCCCGTTCGACACCCCTGCCGTTGTAGTAGCTGAGCGCTAGGTTGTGCTGGGCCTGGGCCAGGCCCTGCTCCGCCGCCATGCGGAACCATTTCACCGCCTGTTCGCTGTTCCGCTCCACATAGTCGCCCTCTAAACAGCGAAACCCCAGGTCGTTCTGGGCGGCGGCAATTCCCTGCTCCGCCTGGGTGTAGAGCCGCCGGACATACGCGTCCTTCTCCAGCTTCCGGGCGATCTCCGGATATGCCTCGCGCAGCGGGGAGGAGTTCTCGCAGTACTCGGCCATTTTCCGATAGATCAGCCGTCCCACAGCGGAGCTGAAGCCGTCCCATCCGATTTCGGCCATGTTGGTGATCTCCTGTCTCAACTCCCGCTCGGACAGCACGCCCCCTGCGGAGGTGCCCCTTCCCCCTGCGTTGCCGCCCAGGCCGTTGGCGATGTACTTCGCAAGGTCACTGGCCGGGATTCCCGACAGATAGCTGCGGACGGAAAATTTAAATTCCGCCTCCGGCTTTCTCTCCTTTTCCGGCAGCAGGCAGTAGGAGACACACAGGTCAACCCCGTCCACCTCCATCACCTGATCGCTGATGACCCCCAGGATATTGGGGTCGCAGGGCTGGGCCTGGGCGACGGCGAAGTGGTAGTCGTGATAGAAGTGGAGCTCCGAAATGGCCCTCCCCAGAATCCGGAGGGTCTCCGCGTTGAGATTGGCCCGTTTCAGCTCCTCAATGCCCTCCCTGTCCAGCTCGCCGCCCTCCAGCTCCCGGCGCATCTCCTGATCCCTGCTGTGGGCGGAGGCCAGGCTCTTAAAGGCGACGGTATCCATATACAGGCCGTAATAGAGGGCGGAGGAGAGGGCCTTGTCCGGTTCAAACCCGGCGTCCTTCAGCATGGACCACAGGATGGTGGAGCAGGCGCCGTAATCGCCCCGAACCTCCCGCAGGGTGTCCTTCCCCCCGGGGCCGCCGCATTCGGCGCGGTGGTGGTCAATGGCCGCCAGCTCCCTGCGGGGCAGCGGGGTGACGTTGCTCTCGCCGTCCTGGCAGTCCACGGTGATCAGCAGCTGGGGCGGGTCCTCCCGCCGCTCCGACGGCTCCGCGTGGGTGATGTCAATGTGAAACAGCCTGATCATCTTGATCAGATTGCCCTTGCTGATCCGCCGGGGCCCGCTGTAGACCAGCTTCGGCCGCTTGCCCCGGCTCTCCAGATACGCCTGCAGGGCGAAGCCGCTGGCGATGCTGTCCGCGTCCGGGTCGTCGTGGCACTGGATCACAATGTCGTCAAATTCCAGCAATGTCTCTAGCCGCATTCCATATTTCCCTCACTTTACAAGTATCCCGCCGGCGTCTGATGGGAGGACCCGGGAGAGGAGCCGCGGGATCAAAATTACACCGATGATCGTTCCAGGGCCGATGCCTGTTTCTTTCCGGTTTTTCCGGGCTTCGCGCCGCTGCTGTGATGTCCGATCAAAGCAGCGGCGCGGGTCTCCGGTTTCTGTACGTTCGCGGTCACATCATGCAGAGGGCCCTGAAGACGCCTCTGACCACGGAGCTGACCACATAGCCGATCCCGGCTCCGGCCAGGAACTGGAGCACGAGCCCGGCGATATAGCCGCCATTGTACCAATGATTGGGATTGTATCTCTTGCTGGGATAGGGAACATTGTATCCGTTCCCGCTGTTGCTGCTGTTTCTGAAGATATAGATGATTCTCATAATGGGTCTCCCTTCCTGTTTCGTCTGTCTCGTTTCTTTTTGCCGCCTGCGCGGTGTTCCCTGCGATGGTTTCAGTATAGCGGGGCTGCAAAATATGATTTGTATTTTTTACGAGCAGAAACGGGAGGGCGGCCCCGGCCGGTTTTCACCGGCCGGAGGTGCCTGGTTCAATCAGTCCAGCTTGTAAGGCGTTTGGGGCTGGACTTCGGTAAACATGTCGAACTGGCAGGCGTATCCGGTTCCTGTGTTGTCCTTGGAGACATTGCTCGGGTTGTCCGACCAATAGGGGTTGGAGCATCCGAAATAGGCGTACTGTTCGGCCACCATTGCCTCGTAATGGTCCTGGGAATACCTGTAATTGATGGCAAAATTGGCAAAGAAGTTCCAGCTGTTTGCGTGATACCGTTTCACGGTGTTTTCTGCGAGATGGTCGCGGCTGATTCTCCACAGGCAGTCGTTCACGTCGTGGCTTGTGTCCGGGTTGGTCGTCCAGTCGTGGGCGTAGAGGTTGTGTTCCGCGTCGTACCAGGCCCGGTAACTGGCGAAGGCGACCATCTCGGGGTGAAGCGCAACGGGAGCGGCCCCGACCTCCGTGCGGTATTCGTTTACCTTCCTGTATTCGTTCGACTGCTGGAGCGACAGCTCCAGCGCAAGCCAGCGGGGGTACGCGCCGCCCCGGTTGGAGACGTCCACATCCCGCTGGGTATCCTGGTTCAGCATGTAGTAGAAGTAGTAGCACTCGTAATTCTCGCCGAAGGCTTTTGCGAGCGCCTTATCACAGTTCTCCATGTAGGCGGCCACGTTGAAGTCAGCGCTGGCCTGGCGCCCCTCGTGGACGCCCTGGGTCTGGAAGTGCTCCAGGAGCAGCGCGTCATTTTCATGATAGAGCTTGGCCAGCATGGGGAAGGCCTTCTTGTAGTAATCCGCGTCGAACACCAGGGACCAGTCGCAGGCATCCACGTAGGCTTCGTAGAGGTCGTCCCACGCGGGGTCGCTGACTTCGTCCATGTGCTTCGTATCGGGGCCGTAGCGCCAGGTCAGGTCGTAAGGATTGTGGCTGCTTTCGGTATCGACGAAGACCCATGTGCCGTAGTTGTAGTAGAACGCCTCTATGGCATAGTTTCCCACGAGTTCTCCCAGTCTCGCGATGCTCTGGACGCTGGACGGATCGGGCTCCGCCGGAGTGTTCTCCACGGGGGCCTCTTCCGTCCCCGCCGCAGGCTCTTCCGGTTTCTCAGAGGGCTCCTCGGCGGATGGTTCCGGGTCCTTTTCCGGCGTGGCCGCAGGGCCGGGATCGCCCGTCGTTTCCGCAGGCGCCGGAGGGTGCCATGGCTTATGCGCGGGCTCGTCAGGCGCGGCGCAGGCCGGGAGGCAGGATACGCACATCACCAGGGCCAGCAGGAGGGCGGCGTTTTTTCCCTTCTTGGCTTCCATTCTCCTTGTTTTCAATTCTCTCACTCCTCTTTTATGTCCCCCCGCCCCCCGCTGGGGGGCGGGGATACCACAGCCGCAAAGCGGCGTTGTGGTAAATGATTTTCATCAGGAAAATAGCCGCATACGACTATTTTACCATGGTTTTCCACCGGACGCAACCTGGTTCCCTGCCGTGGGTGCGCCCCTGTCCATCGTCAGATAGGGCCCCACCCACAGCATGAACAGATGGGAGATCACCTCGTTGACCTCCCGCATTGCCGCGGACGGCCACCCCCTGGAGAGGAACCCCTCCAAAAGCGCCCGGAACGCCGGGGTGGGGGCCTGTTCGGCCAGCGTCTTCAAGACCTGGGGGCTGTAATCCCAGTAGGGCAGAAGAAGCTGCCCGCGCACCTCCCCGGCGGAGACCCTTTTCCCGGCGGGGTCCGGCGCGTCCCAGGAATAGGATGCCGCCAGGTCGAAATAGTCCATGCCGGAGACCACGTGCCCCTCCTGCCTGTCCTCTCCCTCCGCGTCCGCGCCGGCCAGGCGCGCCTCGGCAATGCACCGCTCCACGGCCTCCCGGAATTTCCGGTCCGGGCCCACCGTCTCCTCCTCATAGCCGTCACTGGTGTCCAAGGGTCCTTCCCACTCGTCTTCCGGCACGTTTTCCCACTCCTCCGCCTCCTCCACATCCAGGCAGGTCAGGCGCGTCCCGTCGAGATGCTGGCGCATGGCCTCCTCCAGCTCCCGATCCGACTCTCCCTCCAGACGGCGGGAGAGCTTGTTCATATAGTAGAGGACACGGCTCAGGAAGTCCAGTACCGTCCAGGCGCGGGCGTACCGCCGGAGGAGATCCCCCAGCACGTCCGCCAGGGGGGCGGAGAGGTCCGCGCTTCTCAGATACTGCTCCCGCCAGCTCCGGAACACCCGGCCCGGCTCCCCGTTCCCCGGAAAGGCCAGCGTCTCCACGGCGTCCAGGTACTGCCCCAGGGTCATCCGGGTGCAGCGGTAGACCTCCCTGTCCCGTGCCCTGCCCTTGGCACAGTCCAGAAGCATCAGCCCCAGCAGGACGACGGCATTTTTGGCCCGGGTCTCCAGGACCAGGCGGGTGTGCGCGTCGGGCTCCGCCTGGGACGCGGCGTGGGCGAAAGCCAGCTGGAGGGCACGGCAGAAGCCGGAATAATACAGCACATCGCCGTCGATCTGATCCAGGTACGGCCCAATCGTCTCACTGATAAGATCGACATCGGCATACCCATGGAAAATATGGCCTGCGTCGAGTCGGGAGAGCTTCCGCACCAATCCGGCGGCGGCCTCAGGCGACGCCGCCTGAGACCGCGCCGCCCGCGCGATGCGCTCCTCCAGGGTCAGCTTTTCCATCAAATGGCACGCTCCTTTCCCGGATCGGCCTCCGCCCCGTCCCGGGGCCGGTTCAGGCCGCGGTAGATATCATCCCGGTCCAGCTCGTACTTCCGGACCTGCCGGGGCTGGCTGCCCCGGGTGAAGAGGAAGGCGCTGTCCAGGGGGAGGTTGAGCACCGTGGACACCTGGCAGTTGAACTTCTCCGCGAAGTACCGGGCCGTCTGGGTGTCCGTCCCGCCCAGGTACAGGCAGTGGTCGCAGTTGTTGATGATGGTCTGGGCCTTGGCCTGTCCGTAGAGGTCCTCCAGCTGGGACAGGCTCTGGACGATGAGGCTGACATAGATCTCCCGGGAGCGGATCACCGAGATGATCTTGTCGAACTCCGGGATCACCGTGTTGGTGCTGAAATCGTCCAGGATGAAGCGCACCGGGATGGGCAGGCGGCTGTCCGGCTGGCGGTCGGCGGCGGACATGAGGAACTGCAGGGCCTGGGTGTAGAAGAGGTTCACCAGGGCGTCCTGGCTGCGGTCGGAGTCGCTGACGGAGAGGAACAGGGCCGTCTTCCCCCGGAGGAAGGCCTCCAGGTCCACCTGCCGCTCCATGTGGAACATCCGCCGGGTGCCGGAGTTGGCCAGCACGTCCAGGTGCCGGGCCAGGATACCCTTGATGCTGGCATCCATCCTGTCCGCCCTGGCGTTCTGCCGGATCATTCCCACCTTCCGGGCAAAGGCGCTGTTGGGATGGGTGATGATCTCCTCCTCGATGATATCATTCAGCGCCTCGCTGCCCATCCGGGACAGGAAGGTGTACGCCTCGTACAGGCTGTGCTGCTCCTGGGGCAGCTGGTTCAGGAGGAAGAGGAGGATGGCCTCCAGGTACATCTGGGCGGCCAGATCCCAGTAGGGCTCCTTGAAATCCTTGCAGGGGCAGACGGCCTGGGCCACCTTCTTCACGTCCTGCTCGCTGTACCAGTCCCCCTCCTGGTTGGCCCCGGCGTCCCGGCAGGGCCGGATGTAGGTCAAAGGATTGTAGCCCCAGGGGGTGCCGGCCACGTCGGTGAAGTCCAGGTGCATCACCGTATAGCCCTTCTCCTCCAGGTATTTCCCGTACAGCCTGCGCAGGTTCCCCTTGGTGTCGGCCACAATCAGGCTCTCTCCGGTGTGGAGGAGGTTGGGGATCACATAGCCCCGGGTCTTGCCCGCGCCGGAGGGCCCCACCAGCAGGTCGTTGTTGTTCAGCCCCGTGGTCCAGGTGTCGTTGCTGGCGAAGGTGTTCCGGGCCAGGATGCGCTGGGTGTTGACATGGTGATTCATTCTGCATTCCTCCTGTTTTTTTGATTGGTCATGCGAATCGGGCTGTTTGCCGCCTTCGGCGGCAGAGGCGGTGGACGTCAAAACACGGCACAGTTTATGTGCCGGCAGGCGATGCCTGCCTTGAACATCGGAATACCGATGTTCAAGTGTTTTGACGATATCAGGCCAGGCTTGCGATGACGCGGTCAGCCAGGCCGAACTCCACCGCCTCCTCCGCCCGGAAGTAGCTGTCGGTGGCGGTTTTGGCCAGCACCTCCTCCATGCTTCTGCCGGAGTGGTCCGCGATGACCCTGGCGATGATCTGCCGGGTCTCCATCAGGTCGTCGCTGACCGCCTTGAGCTTCAGGGCGCTGCCCCCGGTCTGGAGGATGAGCGGGTCGTGGATCATCAGGCGGCTGTGGGGGAGCATCTCCCGCCGGCCGCCGGAGATGAAGAGCAGCGCCGCCATGGAGGCCGCCAGCCCTACGCACACCGTCCGGACGGGGCAGCTCACCGCCTGCATCACGTCGTAGAGGGCCATACCGCTGTCCACGCTGCCGCCGGGGCTGTTGATGTAGAGGGTGACCGGTCCCTCCGGGTCCTGCCGCTGGAGGTAGCGCAGCTGGCGGACCAGGGCGTTCACCGCCTCCGGGGTCACCTCGCCCACCAGCTCCACCTCCCGGTGGGACAGCATCTCGTCCTGGATGGGGATGAGGTGGTAGCCGTAGGTGGATTCCTTGATGATGCTGGCTTCGTTTGGGAGATACATGGCAATTCCTCCTTGATGTATCGTCAAAACACTTGAAAATCGGTATCCCGATTTTCAAGGCGGGCGATGCCCGCCGGCACATAAGTGTGCCGTGTTTTGACTAGGAAGTCCACCGTCAGGCCGTTTCACGGCTCCTGGGGCGCATACGCGCCCCGGGGTTGAAAAGAAGTATCTACTTCTTTTCAACTGCGGTGACTATCATTCCGGAAGTGTTCTCGTGGGGCGGGCCTCCGGCTGTCTGGCCGGAGGCCCGCCCATTGATCCCTTCGCCGGAGGGGTCTCCCCTTGGTACGCAGAACTTTGGAATGCGATACTTCGCCGGGGAGCCGCTCTCTTTTGAGAGGGGGATTCAGTTGTCAAGGTGCCCGATGAGCCTATTATGACGGGCGTTTACTTTTTTGAATGTAAAATTTACAAGCACATATTCCCCAAAACTCTTGAAAAACAGCGCCCCACCGTCTGGTTCCGGTGGGGCGCGTTCTTTGGAAGGGAGCGGAGGATTGCTCCGCGTCTCGATGGGGAATGTGTGTCTTCCGCTGTGCCGGGTTCAGGCGGGCGGGCTGCCGGGAGCCTCCAGCGGCCGGCTCCGTGACCTGTCGAAGGCCTCCTCCGCTTCCCGGCTACGCTCCTCAAAGGCCCAGCGGAAGGCCTGAGGGAGCCCGGCGGGCGGGTCCAGGTCAAACTCCCGGACCGCCTCTCGGGGGGTGGGCTCGTCGGGGGTGCGGTCGCACTCGCCCTTGCAGTACGCGATGAATTTCATCAAAACGTCCTGGTAGCCCGCCTCCCTTGCCTGGGTGTGAAAGACGGGCCTCATGCGGAAGGCTCCCGCCGGATTCTGCCCAGACCGTTTCAGATGGCTTCTGTCCAGGCGGAGGAAGTCAAAGCAGAGGCCGGCCGGGGAGGCTTTGTACTCCATGGCCGCCTTTTCCGCGCGTTTAAGGCCCTTCTCCGCGGCTTCACAGATGGTCTTCATCTTATCACGGATCTCTCTCTGCTCCTTGCTGTCGCCGAAACCCGTCTTTGCCTTTTCGTACGCATCCTGTGCATATCGGAGCTTCTTCTCCATGCGGTCGCGATACGCGAGCCACTTCTTTTCCTCCTCCTGGTATCCCTGCTCATAGCTCTCCTTCCCCGCCAGGAACAACACGCAGCCGCTTCGCAGGTCCACCGCCAGGGGGATGTAGAAGCAGGTCTCCCCGCTCCGCTCCAGTGCCTCCCGGAGGGCCTCCACCTCCTCCGCGTCCGGCAGGCAGAAGCCGTCCTCCGTCAGCCGCCAGCCGCTGATGGACGCTCCGGCGTCCCGGTCCTGCCGGAGGAAGCCGCCGCCCCGCCCGCTTTCACAGTAGGCCTCCAGCAGCCGCATGGAGAAGTCCTGCTTCCGGCCTCTCTTCGCGGAGAACCGCGCAGACATATCCCCCTCCTTGATCAGGGGATATCCGCTGTTCTGGAGCCAGTCCTTGATCCTGATATGGAGCGCCATCTGCTCCAGCCGCCCGGTCAGCCAGGGCAGATAGTCCTCCCCCTCCACCTCCAGCCCGTGCAGCCGGCGGGCCACCGCCTCCCGGTCTGTTCCGATCCGCTTCGCCAGCTCCCGCAGGTCCGCGCCGGTCTGCGCCGTGGAGGGGACCGCTCTCCCGCTTTTCTGCCGCCATAGGCCTGGAATCCGCGCCTCCCCCGCGCCCAGCCAGCCCTCCCGCAGCAGCTTGTCCAGCCACCGGCGGCCGTCCCACATGCTGGTGTCCTTGTAATAGAGGTCGCGGGCCGCCAGATACTCCACCAGCCACAGGTAGTAGTCCGTGTCTGAGATCAGCTCCGCCTGATAACCGGCGTCGTTCAGCCACAGCTCCTCCCAGAAGTCCCGGCGCTCCCTTTTGTCCTGCTCCCGGACCGCCTCCCCGCCGGGCTTCCTGCGTTTTTTCTCCGGCACCGGCCTCAGCAGCAGCTCCGGGCACGCCCGCACCGCCTCCTCCAGCAGCGCCCTGATCCGGCCGCTGTTCTCCGGCTGTACGGGGCACTCCGCCGGGAGCCGGGGAACATACTCCTCCAACAGCTCTGTGACAGCCTCCGTCCAAAAATACCGGTACAGAAAGGAGCTCACCCCCTCATCCCGATACTCCCGCCGCAGATCCCGATAGAAGCTGTCCCGGAGTCCGCTTACAGTGTTTCCCATTGCGGGCCCCTCCCATAGCGCTTTGCATGCTGGAGCGGTCCGTCGTAAATACGGCTGTACACGTTCAGCGTCTTGCTGGTATCCGTCAGGGGCGCGATCTCCTTCACCGCCAGATACAGATCCACGATCTCCTCCAGATCCTGATAGAAGTCCCGCAGGACCTCCGGCGCGGCGGCCTGAAAGCGCTCCGCGAAGCGCTCGCAGGCGGAGCAGTATTCCGCCGGGCCCTCAAAGCCCGCGGCCAGAAGCGTCAGCTCCAGGGCCCTGCCGTCCTCTTCCAAACGCTGGTCCATCCCGGCCGCTTGAAACTCGTCATAGAGCTCCGCGCTGGGGAAGGGGGAAAACCAGTCGCCATCCTCCTCCGGATCATAGAAGGCATCGCCGTCCCCGGCGGGATCGTCCGCCTCGTCCACCGGTGCCGGCCGCTCCTCCGTCCCGGGTCCCTCCTCCGGCTCCGCTGCCTGGCCGAACCGGGTCCCGGAGTGTTGGAGGTGGATTCGCTTCAAGCTGCCCTCGTTTGTCAGCCGGCCGTCGGGCTGGTCGCAGGCCCGCTTCCAATCAGGGGTCAGGGACCAGTCGTTCCCCGACTTGACATCACCCTTTAGGACACCGGGATCATGGAGGGCGTAGTAGAGGTGGAACCCGAAGTAGGCGTCATAGCCCCAGTACAGCGCATTGCGGCGTGTCCCGTCCGGTTCGGCCAGGACGCACCAGTCCCGGGAGAGGCGCCTGGCCTGCTCCAGCAGGAAGGCGAAGTCAGTCCGCTCCTTCAGCTCCGCGCCGCCGCGGGCGTCGCTGTACGCCCCCTTCTCCAGGCTGCACCGCATGACCAGGAAGAGGTACAGGCCGTACAGCTCCCGCCGCTCCTGGAGCCAGGGCTCTGCCAGGCTCTCCCCGGTGTCCGGGTCGGCGTCCGTGCACTCCCGGACCTTCGCCGCCCAGATGTCCAGTAGCTCTGTCACCAGGGCCCGGAGCTTCTCCTGGCTGGGCTTTCCCTTTTTGTCCGTGACGGACTGCCGGAAGGACCAGTCGCGCCCCTTCATGTGGCTCAGGAGCTCGTCGGTCACCTCCTGGACACACCGTAGGTTTTTTTGATAGTTCTCCAGCTTTTCCTGAACTGATTCCATATTTTTGCTGTTCCTTTCAAAAGATCGGAAATTGCGTGCCGGGGCCTCCACGCCTCCGCACTGTAACCCTATCGCAATCATAGCATCCTGTCAATATCTGTTTTGTAATATTTACGAGCACATATGGCTCAAGCGGTGTCCCATTGAAACAGACGATGATACGACAGGCGCCTGCATTCACGGACTCCATGGCGGCGGGGCATCACAGGCCTCTCCGCCATGCCGCCGGCCGATGTGCGAAACATGCCTCACCTGGCCCTGGAGCGGGCGGTCAGAATCGGGCTGATTCAGATGCAGGAACTACGGGGGACTTCCACTGCTCCTGAACGCGGCAGCGGCGGAAAAGGTGCCGGATGTCTCGTCGTCCAGCGGTTACGAGTTATGTGTGAGCCGGATTTCCCTGCTCTGAAAATCGGCAGCCGGATGGAGCCTGCAGTATCTTTACTCAACGAACAGTTCACTCAGGGTGCTTTCTGCTTTTTCGTGCCATGATAACGTCTCCCTCATACGAAAAGGGCGATGGCGCAAACCATAGCCCTTGAGGGGATTCTGTCATGTTCCGTTTTCCGCTTCCTCAGGCTTAGGCATACATACGCGGTCATGGCGATTCAGTGACATGAAGACGGTACAGGAGGACCTGGGCCACGCCACTGCCCAGGTGAAAAAGGCCGGCGCGGACCGGATGGAGCAGAAGATTCGGGCGGTTTCCGGCCTGTAAATCCAAATCAGGGAAAAAACAAGGGAAACCGCCCTCCAAAACGCAAGGAAAACACCCCTCAAAGCCTTGCGGCTCTAAGGGGTGGGTGTGGTTGCGGAAACAGGACTTGAATTTCTTTTTCGGGCCGTTCCCAATTTCCCATCTAGTCCCGCCTAGTCCCAAAAGCCTTTATTTGCAACGGGTCCAGCGTTTCCTATGTACCAGCTAGTAACAGCTTCTACCAGCCAATATTAAGCCATTAAGGGAAAAAATAAGGGAAACTCGAAGCCCCGCAGAGGTACTAAAAACGAAAGAGGACAGGAGGCCAAATCCGGCCCCCTGTCCTTTTTTCATGTGCACTTTCAAACTTCCACCATGGGGACCATGCAGTCCCCGCAAAGAATGTTGACTTTTCGTGTGGCCCGGACGGACTGCCCGCAGCAGGGGCAGGCAACTTTCCGGGTGCTGGACGTTCGACCCGTGACGGGCGGCGTGATTCCTCCCTTTGCTCCGGGGCCTCCGATGCCCCGCATGGAAAGCCCCTCCTGCCGGTTCATCATAATATCGTCCCAGCCCTGGGAGATAATGAACTCAATAAGCCCGTCCGTGGGTTCCGTGATGCTCCACCCGATACGTTTATCATAACTGATACAGAGGTCCCGCGCCTCGGCGGCGTCCCGAAAACGCTTGTTGTGGTAGGTCCCGCCCCGGCTGGTGTCTTGTACGCCAATCTGTAAATTGAACAAGTGGACCATTTCATGAAGCACAGTCGCGGTCACACTTTCTATCGGTCTGTCCAGCGTCCCGGCTCCGATGTTCAGTTCATGCCTCGTCCCGCCGTCCGCCCTCTGCCACGCCTTAGCTACGGTGACGTGTCCGTAGGCCCTGGGGGTGCTTTGAATCGTAATAATAGGCTCTTCAATTTCTCCGGCAAAATAATGCTCATTTAAGGCTCTGAAAATCTTCTCCAAATACCCCGCCGTCCTGCTGGTCTTGATAGTCTGCTTCATCGGTCCGTCCTCCCAAAATAAAGATTGTCGGCCTTGCCGAAATCGGCTGCGGCGATTTCGGTTGACTTCCACCTGCGCGGAGGCGGTGCGGGGTCAAGGGGCGGAGCGAAGCGGAGAGCAAAAAAGTTTTCTGGCTCTTACGAAACCAGAAAACTTTTTTGCGGCCCTTGATGCCGCTCCGTCTCCGTGCTATCTGCCGGAGGCTGTATTTTTTGAGGGGGAAAGACTATCTTTTTAGCAAAATCGTAACGGCTTAGTCGGGATATGCGGTATAGACATCGTAGGGGGTGGCGCTAGTTGCGGCCAAGTTCCATCCGATTTTATATCCGCTTGGACCGTCTCTGCCACCAGCATCGACAACTTTGATTCTTCTGGTAGGCTCATATCCATCGACATAGCCGGCGCAGATGCTTACATGTGTCAAATATCCTTCGTTGTCAAGGGTAATTAGCAGGTCACCCGGACGAACATCGGCCATAGTGGTTTTTTTCCAGGTCACGCCGGTCTGTCCGAAGATTTCATCGGCAACGAAAGCTGCGCAGCCGCCGCAGCCAATGGTGGTGCTGCATCTTTGGCCGTTGTCGGCCTTGTAGGTGTTGACAATTTGTTTGATGCAGTTATTGGCTGCACTTCGACCGCTTCCCATTCCAGCGTAGCCGTTCTTGAAGCTGGTGGGCGTGGGATATTTGGCCTTGAGCTGGTCCAGAATCTCGGTCACATTTTCCTCAGTAATGGCCTTGCCATTGGAAAGGGTCCGGTCAGCGGGCGTTTCGGGGACTGCTTCGCTGGACCCGGGACCGGCGGGGTTCTCTGGCGTATTGGTTAGATCATCGTCAATGGAGGTCTCCGGCCCTGTGCCAGATCCATCGCCCACATATTGCGCCAGACGGTAGATGACCACTGCCGCTTGTCCACGGGTCATGGTGCCGCTGCCGCCGAACGTGCCGTTGCTGAATCCGCCGATGATGCCAAGCGCGTAAACAGTGGCAACGGCGTCCTTGTATTGGTCGGGGATTGTGCTGTAATCGACAATTCGGGCCTGGGCGGCTGTTTTCTCGCTGGCGCTGACCGTGAAGCCTTTGTTCTTCAGGATGTTTGCCATGAGTTGGGCCATGTCGTAGCGGCTGATACCGGTGTTCATAACGTCAAGCCTGAGCATCACGAAGTCCTCATAGAAGCTGGCACCCTCGAAAGCACCGTTGTAATACGCCGCCAGATAGTTCCCGGCGAAGGGGCCGTAAACCTCCAGATTATAGCTGTCATTGTGTCTGGCGATGTTATTGGCGTAAAATGCCCGGGACAGCATGATTGCGAAGTTGCTCTTGGTGACGGTATTGGCGGGCTTGAATGTACCGTCAGGATAACCGCCCACGATTCCCTTTTCCGTGGCGGCCCAGATTGCGTCATAGAATGGGTGGTCAGTGGGCACATCGGAAAATTCCGCCGCCATAGCAGGGACGGCGAGACTGGCACATAAGGCCAGGGCCAAAAGCAGAGAAACCGATTTTTTAATGAACATGAAATCCTCCCCTTGTATACTGCTTGTTTTTCTCAACGGTCCACCCAAGGGGAGCTTTTCGCCCCCCTCGGGCTTGCAGGGGCCGCCGAGACAAACAAAAGCGGCGCAGGATATAATAATCCCACACCGCATATACAGACACAAACCCCAAACCTGACCTTGAAAATTAACCAAAAGTCCGGTATAATGAGGCTGGCGTAGCGAATGCTATTGTGTGGGAGGCTGCTTCTCCCGCATAGGGGCGTAGGGGATTGCCGTCCCCTGCGTCCTGCCTTTGTTTGCCTTGTGATTGTATTATAATCCCATGGGACCCAAAAAGCAAGGTAAATCAGCATATTTTTAGGGCCTCCGCTGATAATGGCGGGGGTCTGCTTTTGTTTTATGCACTTCAAAAGCGCAGACGAAGGAAGTTTAAAATTTCTGCTTTTTTCTGCTCACTTCTGCCCTTGCGCTTTTCCTCCCCCTGAGTTTTAGAAGTCTAACCACTGTGCAATATGCACAAAATCAGCCGATTCGCACCTGGTCATTACCGCTTTGCCTTTTCCTAATAATTTATCTGTGAAATTGCGTTTGTGGTCTCCTTTTTATGTGCTGTGAAATATTACGAAAATCATTTTATATGACGAAAAAATTTCACTTTTTATCATAAATATGTTATTCTTTTCTTGCTAAAAGTCAAGGCTGACTAGGGCTGGTGCACCACCTAGCCGCCGATATTATAAACTTACGAAAGGTCGCAGTTTATTATGAAATATCTGAATCAATTTTTGCGGTTTGCCGCAGACCCGTTTTTTCACGGGAAGACCCTGACCGCCACCGGTATCCGCGAATGGCTGGACCACGAAACCAAGGCCAAGCTCGGTTGGATTGTCGATACGGTGATTACCGCCGATGCCACGGAGTACAAGCACAGGGCGGGCGAGGTTTCCAGCAATCTTTATGAAAAGTTGGCACTCAAGACGCCGGGCAAACCCTCTATCTCCCTTGGCGATTCGGTTTTGCCTGTGAATCCGGTCTGCACCGTCTACGGCGATTTTCGCAATCAGCTTTCCGTCCGCTGTGATGATGTTGTCGTCGCTCCGGCGGCGGCTGGAAAGGGCAAGGATTGACCTATGCTGCGGTATTATGATGGTAAGGCGTCCCGCCTCCGGTACGCCGCCCCCCATACCCTGGTTGGTGTGGGGGGCGAGGCCTCGGTCATGCTGGGGCTGCTCCTGTTCGTTGTTGGCTGGGTGGCCTCCTTGGTTCCCTCCAATAATTTTATCAGCCCGATGGCCCTGAATTGTATTTCCTGTGAACTGTTCGAGGCGGGCATGGGGTTCGTGGCTTTCGGCTGCCTTTTGTTCCTGGCGGCCTGTCTCCTTTATAAATTTACCCCGGACAACGAACGGATTCGCCACATGGTCTATCGCGGCCTGTGCTGCCCGGCCTACGGCAATCCGCTTCATCTGCGGGACGGAGAATTTCTCCCAAAGGTCACTTGTGTCCCCTCCAACTCCAGTCGCTATACCGTGACTGTGACGGGGGCCAGTGTTGCCATGGAAGAGATTGCAAAGTCCGCTTCCCGGATTTCTAGCCTAATCAACGGCAAGTATCAGAAGTATGCGGTTGTATATGTCAACGCGCCGCCTGATTGTAATAGTGTGGAGTTTTGCGTTGAAGATGTCGTGCGGGATTGCAGCCTGACATTTAAGAGTGCGGGCGAAATGCGCAACTATGACCGGACCAAGCTCCTGCTTCAAAATGGAACCGTTATTGATCTCACGTCATCCGGGTCCATGCTGGTTGCGGGCAAGACCCGCAGCGGAAAGACCACGGGCATTATCAGTCTGCTGCTTCAGGTTTTGCAGCAGGGGCGGGATGAATACGGCAGCGAGATTATGATTATCGACCCCAAACAGGCGGAGCTGTCCCGACTTTCCCACGTTGTCACCCTGGACCAGGATGGCGGGGCGCGGGGAATCTTGGCTGCTATCCGGCACTTTGCGGAGACCATCAAGGCACGGCAGCAGATTTTGAACGACCAGTCCGAGAAATGCGGCGATGCCGTCCACTGGTGGGATGCTGGGATGTCCCCGTCCTTCCTGTTTCTGGACGAGTATGTGGCATTGAGAAGCCTACTGCCCAAAAAGGCGGACAAGGCGGCTCCCGACTACTCGCTGGCAGAATTTGATGATCTTATCAAACGAATTGTGACCATGGGGGCCTCTGCGGGCTGCTATGTCATCATCAGCATCGCCCAGGCCAGCGTGGACGAGGGCGGCTTGCCCTCCATGCTCCGGTCCGCTATGAGTACCAAAATTCTGTTCAGGCCCACCTTGGAGGAGGGCCGCTTGATGTGGTCCGGTCCCGACCTGGAGATTTTGGCGGTTGCCCGCCGGTACGCTCCCGGTGACGCCTGGTTCAGTTCGACCGATGGGGAGCATGACGCCCCCGGATATGTGCATTTTCCACACATGCGGTTCCCCGTTTACAAAGAGCTGGGGCGGCTGTTGCGAGAGTATTACGGAGATTGATACCTGATTTCACCGCCCCGCCGTGCGTCAAGCAGAGGCGGGGCGGTGTCAGGTGCCAATATGCCTATATTACCCTATAAAATTTGCCGCGCTGGGCTTGTTATAAGCGCGGCAAATCCCGGTGTCAAAGTGCCAAAATCCCAGGGAGGACGATGGAACCATGAATGAGGACAAAACCCCACGCGCTAAAAATTTGATGTACGCGCAGCAGTTGCGGCATCTTCCCCAGGGCATCAAGACTGCGGAAGATTTAGCGGAACTAATTGAAACGAAGCTGAACCCAGTTCGATATGCGGTTATCATTCACGACCAAGAGACTGATGACCAAGGCCAGCCCAAGGAGCCGGATATTCATGCGATGATGTCATTTTCTAATGCCCGCTATTGTTCCGCCGTTGCTAAAAAGCTAGGCGATAAGCCGCAGTATGTTCAGGCGTGGAGCGGGGAGGCCAACAATGGCTATGCCTATCTGGTCCATGCGACCAGCAAGGCCATGAAAGAGGGCAAGCACCAGTATGACCCGGCGGAAGTCAAGGCCAATTTCGACTATGTGGGCCTCATGCAGCAGATAGGCGCAGAGGTTGTACAGGCCAAGGCCGCACGACAGGTCGAGGCAAACGTAAAGACGATGCTGGACCTATTGTATGCAGGGGCCACTTCCAAGGCTGAAATTGAGAAGCAGCTGACCGGCTCTCAATATGCCAAGTATCACCGGCAAATTGAGGACGTAGATGCCAAGCGGCTTCTAAAAGAAGCGGAGAAGTGGCGGGCGGAGATGAAAGCGAAAAACACTCAAATTCAAGTCATCTGGATTTACGGCCCCGCTGGTACGGGCAAGACCTCATTAGCCAAGGAGTACGCCCAAAGGAAAGACCAGCCCTATTTTATCTCCGGCTCCACCCGTGATGTTTTTCAGGGCTATGAAGGGGAACACACCATGATTCTAGACGAACTCCGGCCTGGGGTCATCACCTATGCTGATCTCTTGCGTATCACGGACCCTCACGGCATTGATAATCAGGTAATGGCCCCCTGCCGGTACAACGACAAGGCCCTTGCCTGTGACCTGATTATCATAACCACCCCCTATATGCCAGTGGAATTTTACAATGCTCTGTTCTCATCCAAAATTACAAGCTTCAATCATATCGACAGCTTGAACCAGCTTGTGCGGCGGATTTCTGTTACAATCGAAATGACAGGAAAAAAGATTCAGGCGATGCGGTTTGGTCTATTCCCGCATAACCCAATGGAGGGTTACTACTGGCCCATTCCGGGCACGGAGCGCCCGAATCCATATTCTTGTCTGGCGCGGCCCACGCCGCCCAATCAAGAGGAAGCTATTTACAATTCGATGTTTGACGATTGAATATGCACTTTCAATTTTCAAAGAGGATTACATGATGGATAAGTCCAATACAAAGACCCCCGCAATTAAAAATATAAATGACCTGCCGCTTGTGCTGACGGTTTTCGAGGTCTCAGAAATCCTCGGCATTGGAAAAAATACCGCTTACGATCTCGTTCGCTGCGGGGCTATCAAGAGCTTTCGGGCGGGGCGGCAGATTCGCGTATCGAAGTCCGCTTTTCTGGAATTTCTAGGCTGAAAACATTGATTATCCGCCACGTATGATGTATCATAATCTTAGTTTTTAGTACGTCTGCGTGGCGGATAAGGAGGATATATGCCACGCACAAAATCCATGGGCCGTGCCGCCAACGGCAACGGTACCATTCGCAAGAAAACCGTCACGAAAAACGGCAAGCAATACACCTATTGGGAGGCTCGCTGCACGGTGGGCTATGACCCCGGGACCGGAAAGCAGAAGCAAAAATCCATCAGCGGCAAGACGCAAAAAGAAGTTGCCCAGAAGCTGAAACAGATGTCCCTGGACGTGGATAACGGGACCTATCAGGCCCCGTGCAATCTGACGGTAAAGGGCTGGTTTGAGGTCTGGCAAAAGGACTATATGGGGGACGTGAAAGCGTCAACCAAATATCTTTACAGCCGGAATGTGGACCTGTATATCGTTCCGAACCTGGGCGCGGTCAAGCTGGATTCCCTGACTACGCCGATGATTCAAAAGCTCTATAACCAACTTACCAGTGAGGACCAGGAGAGCGGCAAGCCGCTTTCCCCGAAAACCATCAAGAACATTCACGGGATTCTTCACAAGGCGTTGCAGCAAGCGGTTGAAAACGGCGCGATTCGGGTGAACCCCTCGGACGCTTGCAAGCTCCCCCGTGTGGAGAAAAAGGATATTCGGCCCCTGGACGATACCCAGGTCTCGGAGTTCTTGAAAGTGATTCAGGGACACCCTTATGAATACCTGTATAAGGTCGCGCTTTTTACGGGGATTCGGGAGGGGGAGGTTTTGGGCCTCACCTGGGACTGCCTGGACCTGGACGCTGGAACGTTGACGGTCAAGCAGCAGCTTCGCCGGGAACAGCACAAGGACGGTCAATTTTACTTCTCCAAGCCCAAGAACAACAAGACCCGCGTCCTGACGCTGGCTCCCTCCGTGGTGAAGCTGTTCCGGCTTCAAAGGCTGGAACAGAACGGAAAGCGGCTCAAGGCTGGAAAGCGTTGGGTGGAAAGGGACCTTGTGTTCTCCGATGAAACCGGGGACTTCCTCTCTCACCGTGTCATTTACCGCTGCTTCAAGGAGCTTGTGAAAGAAATTGGAACGCCGTCCACCCGGTTTCATGACCTCCGCCATACATACGCGGTCATGGCGATTCAGTCCGGGGATGACATTAAGACGGTACAGGAGAACCTGGGTCACGCCACCGCCGCCTTTACGCTGGACGTGTACGGACACGTTACCGCCCAAATGAAAAAGGCCGGCGCGGACCGGATGGAGCAGAAGATTCGGGCGGTTTCCGGCCTGTAAATCCAAATCAGGGAAAAAACAAGGGAAACCGCCCTCCAAAACGCAAGGAAAACACCCCTCAAAGCCTTGCGGCTCTAAGGGGTGGGTGTGGTTGCGGAGACAGGACTTGAACCTGCGACCTCCGGGTTATGAGCTGCGCTCTAAGGTGCGGTTTGGACGTTTCCCACACTTTCCGGGCAGATTGTATCCAGAAACACATCCTTTCCCACCCTGTTCACTCCGCTGACTCCGCCGGCGTTTTTCCTGTTCCGGGTCAGGTTATGGGTCAGGAGAAGGCTGCACTGCCCCATGAAAAGTGGACAATAGACAGTAAGGGGGAGAAGAGATACAATAGGGAAAGAGAGGAGAGAACCATATGTCAAAACATTCTGGGTACCACATCACACCACGGCCAGTCGTGGAAGAAATCCTTCGGCTGCATATTGAAGAGGGATATACCTACCGGCAGCTGGCAGATAAATTCAATAAGCCTTTTAAAACAATCCAGAACACCATTTACAATGAATACAAAAAGCAGAGGCTGCTCCAACGTCCCAGCAGCTTCCTCGATCCAACTGCGGACCAATATCTTGCTCTGCAAAAGGAGAATCGCCAACTGCGAATGG
Source organism: Clostridiales bacterium (assembly GCA_019423635.1). Lineage (GTDB taxonomy): Bacteria > Bacillota > Clostridia > Oscillospirales > Oscillospiraceae > Oscillibacter. The sequence goes on along the minus strand of JAHZBA010000009.1, from coordinate 35,809 downwards.
AAAACGAGCTGCTGCGAAATTTTCATCAAAAGCTTGGAAAGAAGTGAGGCCATGCGTGAAGTTTGCTGTTATCCATCAATACCGGAAACAATATTCCATTCAAATTATGTGCCGATTCTTCGGCATCTCCCGCAGCGGTTATTACCGCTATGTAAAGAACCTGGACAGGCCCAGGAAGAACGCAGACATTGCGGATATGATCCGCCAGTGCCATCAAGCCTGCCGCAGAACTTACGGATACCGGAGAGTCCAGATTTGGCTGGAACAGGAGAGGGGAATCCGCCTGAATGAAAAGACGGTCCTGCGTATTATGCGGGATTATGACCTGCTCTCGCAGATTCGCCGCAGACGGCCTTACAACAAGGCTGTGGAGTGCTTGCGCCGTTATCCCAATCTCTTGAACCGGGAGTTTCGGGCAGAACGTCCCAATCAGAAATGGGTAACAGATATCTCTTACATCCAGACCGGCGAAGGAGTCCTTTATCTGTCCATTATCAGGGATCTCTACGACAACAGCATTGTCGCGCACAAGACGTCTGTCCGGCAGACTGCGAAGCTCGTTACGGACACGCTTCGCCTGGCTAAGAGAAAAGAGAAGGTCACTGTAGAGTTGCAGCTCCACAGTGACCAGGGATTCCAGTACGCCTCCGCAGCATACTTTGGAATGACTCAAGCATACGGCATAACTCCGTCCATGTCAAGACGCGGGAATCCATATGACAATGCCATGGCTGAGAATTTCTTTTCCATCCTGAAATGCGAGTGTATTTACCAGCAGAAACCGAAAAATTTCAAACAGGCCAGGGAAATGATTGACGAATATATTTGGTTTTACAACAACTGCCGTTTACAGCAGCGCTTTCGTATGACGCCTTTGGAAATGCGCCGCTCCGCATCCGCTTGACCCTCTTTTGCCTTTTTGTGTATGTCTACTATTTTAGGGGCAGTTCATTGAAAGACTCAGAATTTGAAGATAGAACGGCAGACCTGCAGTCATCCCTTCTGGTGATCTATCAGCCAGCGGAGCAAATCCTCATACGTCTTTTCTCCGGCGGCCACCGCCAGAATGATACCGGAAAGTTCCTCCTGTGTGTAGACCAGTTCAGAACCGTTGACCGCCAGAAAAACCAACATGGCATGAGCGCCGATACGCTTGTTCCCATCCAAAAAGGGATGATTTTTAACCAAGCCATAGCAAAGCCGGGCTGCTTTCTGCGGGAGGGAAGGATAAGCCTCGACCTCTTCGAAGCTCTGGAAAGGAGCACTGAGCGCAGAGTCCAACAGCCCTTCCTCTCGCAATCCGGGCAGGCCGCCGGTCTGTGACAGGAGTTGTTCATGCAGCAGAAGGACCTGCCGCTTACTCAGCCGTCTCATTGCGCCAGAGCCTCATAAGCCTCCCGGTTCTGGAGCAGCAGACGCTCTGAGATACACAACACATCCTCATCTTCGGCTTCCTGCAATCTTTCTGCCTGACTGAACTCGATAACCAGGTAACGGGGCACATTATTTTTTAAGATGACGGCAGAACCTTTTTCATCCACCAGGCGGGCCACTTTGGAAAAATTCTGATTGGCCTCAGTAATAGATACCAATGTGCTGGTGCTGACTTTCATATTGGACACACTCCTTTCTGCTTTTAGTATACAGCATCATTAGGAGAAATACAACCTATAAAAAATGTTTCTACATTCCGCCTCTGCGGTTATCAAAACTCCAGACAACCAAATTGTCAAGAAGCTTTGAAACAACAGTTTCAGCCAATCAAGTCTCCTATCGCCGCCCCGTGCACCGCGGAGGCGGCTGTCAGTCACAAGGCAAATCATGCTGCCGTCCTGCTGCGGCACGGTATATTGAGCAAGCGCAGTCAATATTCCAGTGCCCGAACATTTTGGTAGTTCCATCAAACAGCACTGTGAACCGAGGGACGAAGGAAAAGCGAGGAACGAAGGAGAAGCAGGAGAAAGCACCGGCGCTTTTGCCGCGCCGGTGCGGTCACAACCGCCCGCAGTGCGGGCGGTTTCAGGGGACGCGGGTTGACGCTTTTCTGGTAGGCTGAAAAGTGGATTGACGCTGTTATTTGAAATACAGAGGAAAAACACAGCGGTTGACGGTTTTCAGATAACGCTAATGGAAAATAATGAGGAGCCAATAACAAATAACAAAATGAGGAAATAGCAGAGGGCACCGCGCGATACAAAGAAAGGGAAGTATGCTAATGCCCCAGTGAATCCCCCGTGTTTCGGCCCGTGAGCCCTTGTGTGCGGGCTTGCTGGAGGACGGCACCCCCCGGTCCCATCCAGAGCACAAAGCCCCTGTAGGGACTTTGTAGGCAGGTGTCGGCTGCGAGATAGCCAGTCTGCGGATTGCACCAGTGTTTTCAATGAGAAAGCACGGTGGGACAGCACCCGGATTTTGTTGTGGAGTAAGCAAGAGCGGATTCCTCAGCCGCGGCTGTCAAATGATAACAGTTTGATAACTCTGCCCCCGGCCACTGGCTATTGACCAGCGCCGCTGGTATTATGTGTGGCTTGAAAGGAGGGCGGAGAAGATGCGAAAGATTTTGGAGGATCTGTACTTCGGAAATATTGTGCCCTACGAGAAACGAATTGCCGCCGATTCGGAACTGCGGCATTTGGTGAAACGTGCCGCCGACTGTGAGAGCCAGCTTGCGGAGCAGCTCAACGATGCGGAAAAGCAAACACTCGATAACCTCATCGGCACACAGCATGAAATCGACAGCACCATGGCAAGGGAATATTTTATCCTGGGCTTTCGGCTGGGTGTCAGGCTGATGACCGAGTGTATGGATGCGGATGACGGAGAACTGACCGACAGGAGGTGAGACGATGGCAAAGCGCAGGGCAAACGGCGAGGGCAGTATTCGCAAACGGAAGGATGGCCGCTGGGAGAGACGATACACCGCGGGACGTAACCCGGTGACCGGAAAGGTGATTTACAAAAACGTGCTGGGCAGGACCCAGGCGGAAGTCAAGGCAAAGCTCAAGGCGGCGATTGAGGCAAATACGAATCTGGACATTGTGAAAGCGGAGCAGTACACCGTCGGCCAGTGGATGGACGTGTGGTTTGAGAACTGCGCCAAGATCAAGGTCCGCCCCTCGTCTCATCAAACCTATCGGGGATACATCGACAACCACATCAAGCCCAGCATCGGCAGTATCCCGCTGAGTAAGTTGTCCTCTCTTCACTTACAGCAACTCTACAAAAAGCTCCTCGCCGGCGGCAGAGTGGAACGGACTGAAGCAAAGAAACAGCCCAAGGGTCTCAGCGCCAAGACGGTGCGGAACATCAACCAGGTCATTTCCTCGGCAATGGATTTCGCAAAGAATCAGAAACTGATTGCAAGCAACCCGACAGATGGCTGCGCCCTGCCGAAGCTGGAGCACAGGGAGATGAAAACCCTGCCCGTAGAACAGCTAACCTCTTTCCTGCGGGAGGCAAAGGAAACCGGCGTCTTTGAGATGTACTACATCGAACTGGCAACGGGGCTCCGGCGCGGGGAGCTGCTGGGGCTGAAATGGGAGGACATCGATTTGGAGCAGGGCAGCCTCCGGGTTCAGCGGCAGGTCTGCCGGATCGACGGCGAGATCGTGGAAGCACCGCTGAAAACGAAGAACGCCTACCGGATTCTGCCGCTGTCGGCGGATGCGGTGGAAGTTCTGAGAGAGCAGAGAAGGAAAAGCGGTGGCAGTGCCTACGTCTTCCCGTCCCCCACCGGAGGCCCCATCTCGCCGGACAGCGTACTCCATATGCTCCACCGGGTGTTGAAGCGGGCAGGACTGCCGAAAGTGCGCTTCCACGACCTCAGACACACGTTTGCGACCTTGGCACTGCAAAACGGGGTGGACATCAAGACCGTCTCCGGGATGCTGGGCCACTACTCCGCCGGATTCACCCTTGACACCTACACCCACGTCACCACCTCCGCGAAGAGGGAAGCGGCGAATACGATGGGCGGTATCCTCTCCGGTGCTCTCCGGTAGTTTCCGGACATTTCGCCGTCTGGGTCAGCGCTTGGGTCAGGGCGCTGACCCGATTTTTTGGCCGGATTATTTCGACGCAAAAACGGAGAAAAAGTCCTGAAATCTGATGATTTCAGGACTTTTGTGGTTGCGGAGACAGGACTTGAACCTGCGACCTCCGGGTTATGAGCCCGACGAGCTACCAACTGCTCTACTCCGCGATATTTCGTGTTGTGGTGCCGGTGACCGGACTCGAACCGGTACAGTATCGCTACCGGGGGATTTTAAGTCCCCTGTGTCTACCAATTCCACCACACCGGCAGCTGTTCGGCATGGATTAGAATACCACAGATCTGCCGCCCTTGTCAAGGGTATCCCCAAAATTTTGCGAAAAATTCGGCCCGCCCGGTACATCTGCGGCGAAAAGCGGCAGGAAACCGCCGCTTTCCCGCAAAAGCGCGGCGGGAGCCCTAAGCTTCCCGCTGCAGCCGCTCCAGAATCACCGTGTCCGCCGGGCAGAAGGCGTACTGGGGAATCTCCTCCGGCGTGATCCAGCGGAGGGCGGTGTGCTCCAAAAGTTGGGGCGTCCCCTCCAGGATCTGCGCGCGAAACAGCGTCAGGTGCACCGTCAGGTCCGGGTATGTGTGGATCACATCCATGAAGACCTCCCCCACGGACAGGGTTACCGCCAGCTCCTCTTGGCACTCCCGGACCAGGGCCTGCTCTAAAGTCTCCCCCGGCTCCACCTTGCCGCCTGCAAACTCCCACAGCAGCCCCCGGGCCTTGTGGGGCGGGCGCTGGCAGATCAGGAATTTGCGGCCGTCCTGAATCAGCGCCGCCACAACCTCCGTCATGGTGTCCTTCCTCCTTCTGTTTGGATGCGCGTCACTTTGCCTCCGGGGCGGCCCAGGGACCCGGCTCCACGCCGGCCCGGACGGCAATCAGCTCCGCCGCCACGGAGACGGCAATCTCCGCCGGGGTCTCCGCCCCGATGTTCAGTCCGATAGGCGCGTGGAGCCGCCGGTACTCCTCCTCTGTGAAGCCCTCCGCCAGCAGCCGCTCCCGGCAGAGGGCCAGCTTCCGCCGGGACCCGATGCAGCCCAGGTACCGCGCGCCGCTGCGCAGCAGCTGGGCCAGTACGGTGTAGTCCGCCTGGTGCCCCCGGGTCATGACGACGATATCGTCCTCCGGCGTGATGGTCAGCTGGGAGGAGAGGTCCTCAAAGGGTCCGCAGAACAGGCGCTCCGCCTGGGGGAAACGGGCCGGGGAGGCGAACTCCTCCCGGTCGTCCCACACCGCGGGGCGGAAGCCCGCCGCCGCCAGAATCGGCACCAGGGCCTGGGACACGTGCCCGCCGCCGAAGATGTACACCATCCCCGCCCTCACCGCCGGCAGGGCAAACCAGCCGTCCCGGAGAACGGCCCGGCTTTCCAATAGACCTGGCGGAAGGTCCGCCCGGTCCCGGTCCGCCAGAGACATCTCCAGGACCCGGGCCCCCTCCAGCCGGCGGACCAGCCAGCAGGCCCGCGCCTCTCCTCCGGCCTCCGCCAGGCGCCGCAGGAGGGCGATGGTTTCGCCGTCCCCGGCGGGGAGAGATTGAAAGTGCAGCGTCACGGTGCCGCCGCAGACCATACCCAGATCCTCGCCGGGGAGGAAGCGGAACTCCCGCAGGGCGTTCTCGCCGGTCCGCAGCAGCTCCGCCGCCAGATGGACTGCCTCATATTCCACGCTTCCCCCGCCCACGGTGCCCGCGGAGGTGCCGTCCGGAAACACCGCCAGCAGGGCGCCGGCCCCCCTGGGGGTGGAGCCGGAGGCGGCCAGGATGCTGACCAGCTGGACCGGCTGTCCCGCCTCCAGGGCGTGGACCATGGAACGAAACAGCGTGCGCATACCATCGCCTCCTGCGTTTTTTTCCATTGTACCACAGGGCCGTGCCCTTGGGAAGCACTGATTAAATCCCAGCGCACATCTTCACGCCATAAATTTCCCCTGAACTGCGTCAGAAAAACTTGAAATCCGTCAGGATTCCTGCGTTTTTCTTCCTTGCCAGGAGATATTTCTGACGTGAATCTATGTACTTTGATTTAATCAGTGCTTCCCTTGAAAAGAGGCGATTTCGATGTGCCAGGGGACCCAAGGCCGCCGGGGCCCGTCCAGGGCCCCGGCGGCCTTCGCAGGGATTACGTCTCCGCCTCCCGGAGGCGCTCCACAATGGTGTGCTTTGCCACGGACCGGTAGGTCCACAACGGCACCAGCGCCCCCAGAGCCAGGAAGATGGGCAGGATCACCAAAAGGGGGACCACCGTCAGGCGGTAGGTGAAGAACCAGAAAACGCTGCCCACGGCGTTTCCCACCAGAGGCCCCAGACACACCGTCATGGCCAGGGACACCAGCAGGGACAGCAGGGTGTAGTACAGCCCCTCAAAGACCAGCATGGTTTTGAGCTGCCTGCCCGTCATGCCCACGGACTGGAGCACCGCCAGCTCCCGCTTCCGGGTGAGGATGCCTGTGAGGACCGCGTTGACGAAGTTCAGCACGCCTACCAGGCCAATAATCAGGCTCAGTGCCCCGCCCAAGGTCAGGAACATCCCCCGGAAGCCCTCGAATTCGGCAACGTAGCTGGCCCGGCTCTCGTAGTCGTAGAGGGGCTGGACGGATTCCGTGTACGACCCCAGGAAGGACTCCATGTCCGCCTCTGCCTCATCGGTGGTGTTGAAGAGGTAGGTCATGACGCTGTCCGTCCCGGTGTCCGCCTTGAACCGCTCCGCACCCAGGATGAACGGATCGGAGCCCAGGGTCCGGTAGCGGTAGGAGATGGAGCTGGGCACCTGCACCAGGGCGCAGACGGTGTAGTCCACGTCCTCGTATTGAACGGGCCGCTCTCCCCACGGGCGGCCGCTCAGGATGGCCTCGTCCACGTCCGTAAGGATCTCCCCGGTGTCCCGGTAGAAGTACTCCATCTCGGTGACATAGCGGACCGTCACCGTGTCCCCCAGCTTCGCCCAGTTGCTGCCCCACTGGGTGGAGTTGTAGTCGTCCGTCAGGTACACGGCGGCGATGGCCCTCTGGCTGGGGTCCGACAGGGGAGCCAGGTCCCCGTCCAGCACGTTCAGAAGGCTCAGGGGGAAGTCCTCCATGCCGTAGAGGGTCACATTGCTCTCCAGGAGCCCGTCGGGGGTCCGGGCCGTGTTCTCGATCACCTGGTCCACGACCTCCGGGGAATTGTACATCCCATAGCTCTGCCGCAGCCAGTCCTCCGTGACGAACTGCTTGATGGCGGAGACGCCGCCGTAGACCCGGCCGCTGTCCGCGATGCCGCCCCGGGCGTTGACGTCGGAGATGACGCTTTCCGGGACCTCCTCGTCGGTGGACCGGAAGCCGCCGCCGCTGGTGGACCGAAAGTAGGCGGCGCTGCCCAGGATGAAGTCCACGTCGGCCTTGTGGGTGAGGTACTTGTTCATATCGAAGCCCATGGAGAAGGTGTAAGTCAGGGTGGCCAGCACCACCGCCAGCGTCAGGGAGAGTACCGTCACCACAGTCTTGACCCGGCTCCGGCCCAGGTTGGCCCAGGCCATGCCCGGCAATGACGCGCCGCCCCGGGCCCTGCGGAGCTTTTCCCGCTTTCCGGCCTTTTTCGGCGTGCCGCCCTCAGCATAGCGCACCGCCTCCACCGGGGAGACCCTGGCCGCCATGCGTCCGGGCCGGGCGCAGGAGAGGAACACCGTCAGCAGGGCGAACAGCGCCGCGCCCAGGAAGATCAGGGGATTGAAGGAGACGAAGGCGTGCTTGTAGCTCATCTGGGACATGATGACCGGCGTCAGCTTGTTGCCGATGACAAAGCCCAGCGCCAGCCCCAGGGGGATGCCGATGAGGCTCAAAAGCCACGCCTGCTGGCGGATGATCCTTTTCAGCTGCCGGCCCGTGGTGCCGATGGTCTTCAAAAGCCCATAGAACCGGATGTCGTTGGTGACGGAGATCTGGAAGACGTTGTAGATGATGAGATACCCGGTGAAGATAATCAGGAGGAGCAGAACCGCGATAGCAATGGCCGTCATGGGGTCAAAGCTGTTGGAGAGCTGAGCCCCGGTGTAGCCCCAGTTGATGCCGGTTTTCAAATAGTTCTCCCCCTGGGGGTCCGCATCCTGATAGCCGTGGTTCTGGAGGACCTGGCCGATGTCCTCCCCGATGTGGAGGGCGTTTTTGAACAGGACGTCCAGGTTCCATTTCCCGGTCATGGAGTTGGGATCCCCGCAGCCCAGGGCGCAGATCTCCTCCGCCGCGGAGCGGGGCAGGAGCACATGGTTGGCCACTACGGCGCTGTCGTACTCCCACCAGCCGGAGAGGGTGAAGGTTCGGGTGACCAGCTGGCGCTGGGTGGTGTTGTCGTCAATGTAGAAGGAGAGGGTGAACTGCGCCCCCACCCGGGGCTCCACGCCCAGGAGCGCCAGGACGTGGGTGTCCGTGGCGGCCTCGTCGGTGCCCTCCCGGGGCAGGGCTCCCCCCGTGGGGACGCAGAAGTAGTGGGGCGCGTTGACGGAATCCAGGTAGGAGACCTCCACGTGGGACTTGTTGAAGGGCGGGTCCGTGGGCATCCCCACGAAGAGCCGGGTGCCGCTCTCCTGAATCAGCGGGTCCGTCCGCAGCTCCTCCAGCTGTTCCCGGGTGATGTCCTTGATGGAGGCGTGTATATCGCCCCCGGCCTGGCGGAAGTTCTCCTGCTGGAAGGAGTAGTTGATGGAGGCGGCGATGGTGAAGAGGGAGGTGAAGAGCACGGTGGTCAACGCGATGGCGAGAATGGCCACGATGTTCCGCGTCCGGGATGCCGCCATGGTCCGGACGCCCAGATGCCGGACGCACCTGCCGTTGGATACCTTCATCATGCCTCTCCCCCCCGGCGCTCCGGCCGCTGGGACAGGCGGATGCGGCCGTCCTCGATGCGGATGATGCGGTCCGCCATTTGGGCGATCTCCTCGTTGTGGGTAATCATGACGATGGTCTGGGCGAATTTCTCGCTGGTGACCTTCAAAAGGCCCATGACGTCCTGGCTGGTCCTGGAGTCCAGGTTGCCGGTGGGCTCGTCGGCCAGGACGATGGCGGGCTTGGCCGCCAGGGCCCGGGCAATGGCCACCCGCTGCTGCTGCCCGCCGGAGAGGTTGCCCGGCAGGTTCTGGAGCTTGCTCTCCAGGCCCAGGGTCTCAATGATCCGGTCCACATAGGCCGTATCCACCCGCCCGCCGTCCAGCTGGATGGGCAGGACGATATTCTCGTACACGCTGAGCACCGGCACCAGGTTGTAGTTCTGAAACACAAACCCCACCTTGCGGCGGCGGAAGATGGTGAGGGCCTCGTCCTTCAGGGAGAAGATGGGCTTGCCGTCCACGAGTACCTCCCCGCCGGTGGGCCGGTCCAGGCCCCCCAGCATGTGCAGCAGGGTGGACTTGCCGGAGCCGGAGGTGCCCACCACCGCCACGAACTCGCCCTTCTCCACCGTCAGGTCCACCCCGTCCAGGGCCCGGACCTCCGTGTCCCCCGCGCCGTAGATCTTGCGCAGGTCTCTGGTCTCCAAAATGGTCATCTTGCGTTACCTCCATGGGAAAAGTCTATACCGCCGGGGGAGATCCCGGCAATACAGACGATACCACAGAAATCTTTCCACAATCTTTCTGAAATCTGACAGTATTGAAAGATTTCAAAAAATTACGCCGGCTCCTCCCGGTGCCGCAGCGCGTAGTCCGCCAGGAAGCACGCGGCGGACAGGGCCAGGGTAATCAGGGGCCCGCCCCAGAGCAGCTCGTTGGGGGAGAGCAGGTAGACCGCGATATCCACCAGGAAATTCAGGATGGCCGTCAGCAGCAGGGCGTCCCCGGCGGCATACCACCGCCGGAGGCGGTGCCTCCGGCAGACGGCGTAGACGCCCCAGAGATACAATGCGGACGCCGGGGCGATGGGCAGGCCGAACCGGAACACCCGGGGGTCCCCCAGCAGATCGCCCAGGATGTAGAGATAGGGCAGAATGGCCGCGGACAGGGCCGCCAGCGCCCACAGCACCGGCCTGCGCCGGAAGGTGAGCAGGGGCAAAAGCACCACCCAGGCCAGCGTCAGAGAGGCGCACACGATCAGCGACCACGTCAGCGCCCGGTTCAGCGCCATGTCGCAGATCCAGCACACCGCCGCCGCCAGCAGGAAGCTGCCGCTGAGGCCCGCAAACAGCCACCGCCGCAGCCGCTCCCGCCGCTGGGGCGCCGCCCGGCCGGCATAGGTCAAAAGGTTTTCCGCCGGGTCCGGCGGCGGCGCGTCCGGGGCACGCTGTCCCCCCAGCAGCTCCGAGACGGTGACCCCCAGGGCCTCCGCCAGGGGCAGCAGCAGCGCCACGTCCGGCAGGCTGAGGTCCCGCTCCCACTTGCTCACCGCCTTGTCCGTCACATGCAGCCGCTCCGCCAGATCCCGCTGGGTCATGTTCCGCTCCCTGCGCAGCCGGCGGATCAGCAGTCCCATACTCTCCTGTTCCATCGCTACCTCCGTGCTGGAAAGTGTTCCATGGTTTGATTGTAGCGGAGGGGAGGGAAATTTGCAATCGACCGGCGGTAGAATTGGGGGGAGATTCCCGAAAAAGCGGCCGCGGTCATCCAAGGGGTTTCCGATTTCGGGAATGTGGATTCGGAGGTTTCGTAGGGGCGGCTATCAGCCGCCCGTCCAAAGGGAGAACCGGAGTTCCCGGGGAGACGGGCGGCTGATAGCCGCCCCTACGAAATCCGCGGCATGGGGTGCGTGTGCGGTGCGTTGTCATGGGGGCGTGTACCGGCGGCGTGCCCAGTGGTCACGCCCTACAGAAACCGCGTTCCGGAATCCGCGGCATGGGGTACGGGGGGCGGTGTGTTGTCATGGAGGCGTGTACCGGCGGCGTGCCCAGTGGTCACGCCCTACGGAAACCGTGTTCCGGAATCCGCGACATGGGGTACGGGGGGCGGTGTGTTGTCATGGAGGCATGTGCCGGCGGCGTGCCCGGTGGTCACGCCCTACGAAATCCGCGTTCCGGAGTCCATAGCGTAGGGCGCGACGACTCGGCGCGCCGTTATGCGGCCATATATCGCGGCGTGCTGGCAAGAGGAGGTCCTTTTGAAGAGGATCGTGTGATGGGCTACATGATGACTACCTACATAGCTACTATAAACAAGGGAATTGTATATCAGGATGAAGTCGTATATACTGTGAAAAAGGAGGTGCAGACGATGGAATATGCTCTGCTGGAAGAAATGGTATGCCGCCAGGAAAGGCAGCTGCTGTGCGGCGACAGCGAATGGGAGGCACTGCAAAAACACAAAGAGACGCTGCATCAGGCATTTTTCAAACAGTATCAGGAAAACATGGAACTGTGCAGCCAGGTGATTGATCTGGTGGATGCCAATGTCCAGCTTCTGATTTACCAGATGAATCTTCGATTTTCCATTGGCGTCTGTTTGGGCATGGAGACCGCATCGGTGCAAAACGACACCATCTGCACCATGTAGGGGCGGACCCATGTGTCCGCCCGGGTCTCTTGTCATTTTCCACAGGAAAACGGCCCGAAATTTCCGCATTTCCCCACTATGTTTGGCGGTTTCTCCCCGCTTGACAAGGTAATCGTTTACCGATATAATAGGCACCGGAAAACCTGCGGAAGTCACCAAAAAGAGGATTTCCGAAAACGGATTAGGAAAGGAACGTGTGAACATGATCTATTCCGCCGAAGTACAGAACATGTGCCCCGTGGCAAAGGGCGCCTACCACGGCCCGGCCCCCATCCCCGAGGAGGGCAAGTGGGTCCAGGCCAAGGAGATCAAGGACATCTCCGGCCTCACCCACGGCGTGGGCTGGTGCGCTCCCCAGCAGGGCGCCTGCAAGCTCACCCTGAACGTCAAGGACGGCATCATCGAGGAGGCCCTGGTGGAGACCCTGGGCTGCTCCGGCATGACCCACTCCGCCGCCATGGCCAGCGAGATCCTCATCGGCAAGACCCTCCTGGAGGCCCTGAACACCGACCTGGTGTGCGACGCCATCAACACCGCCATGCGGGAGCTGTTCCTCCAGATCGTCTACGGCCGCACCCAGACCGCTTTCTCCGAGGGCGGCCTCCCCATCGGCGCGTCCCTGGAGGACCTGGGCAAGGGCCTGCGGTCCCAGGTGGGCACCATGTTCGGCACCAAGGCCAAGGGCCCCCGGTATCTCGAGATGGCCGAGGGCTATGTCACCCGCATCGCGTTGAACAAGGACGACGAGATCATCGGCTACGAGTTTGTGAACCTGGGCAAGATGATGGACGCCATCAAAAAGGGCACCGACGCCAATGAGGCCCTGAAGGCCGCCCAGGGCCACTACGGCCAGTTCGAGGGCGCCGCCAAGTACGTGGACCCCCGTCACGAATAAGAAAAGGAGGAATTGACAGTATGGCTCTGTTTGAAAGCTACGAGAGAAGAATCGACAAGATCAATTCCGTCCTGGCGCAGTACGGAATCAAGAGCGTGGAGGAGTGCCGGGAGATCTGCAAGGCCGCCGGCTTCGACCCCTACGAGATCGTCAAGAGCATCCAGCCCATCTGCTTTGAAAATGCCTGCTGGGCCTACTGCGTGGGCGCGGCCATTGCGCTGAAAAAGAACGTAGCCACCGCCGCTGAGGCCGCGGAGGCCATTGGCGAGGGCCTCCAGGCCTTCTGCATCGCCGGGTCTGTGGCCGACGACCGCAAGGTGGGCCTGGGCCACGGGAACCTGGGCGCCATGCTCCTGCGGGATGAGACCAAGTGCTTCGCCTTCCTGGCGGGCCACGAGTCCTTCGCCGCCGCCGAGGGCGCCATCGGCATCGTCCGCAACGCCAACAAGGCCCGGAAGGAGCCCCTGCGGGTGATCCTGAACGGTCTGGGCAAGGACGCCGCCCAGATCATCAGCCGTATCAACGGCTTCACCTATGTCCAGACCCAGTTTGACTACTACACCGGCGAGCTGAAGACCGTTCGGGAGGTGGCCTATTCCGATGGTGAGCGGGCTGCTGTCCGCTGCTACGGCTGTGATGACGTTCGCGAGGGCGTGGCCGTCATGCACCACGAGGGCGTGGATGTGTCCATCACCGGCAACTCCACCAACCCCACCCGGTTCCAGCACCCCGTAGCCGGTACCTATAAGAAGGAGTGCATCGAGCAGGGCAAGAAGTACTTCTCCGTGGCCTCCGGCGGCGGCACCGGCCGTACCCTGCACCCGGACAACATGGCCGCCGGCCCCGCCAGCTACGGCATGACCGACACCATGGGCCGGATGCACTCCGACGCCCAGTTCGCCGGCAGCTCCTCCGTCCCCGCCCACGTGGAGATGATGGGCTTCCTGGGCATGGGCAACAACCCCATGGTGGGCGCGACAGTCGCCGTGGCCGTGGCGGTTGCGGAGAGCAAGAAGTAAGGAAACCCCGCCGGTCCTTGAGACCGTGAAAAAAGGACAGGGATCACATTCCGGCAGAGCCGGGGATGTGATCCCTGTTTTTTTGCCTGAAAGCGGGGGCGTCTTACCGTTTGCGCAAAAGCCCCAGAACCCCGGCGAAGATGGAGAAGTCCGCCAGGTTGTACACATACCGTTTCGCCGGCCCCGGCGCGTGGGGGAACTGCACATAGTCGATGACGCCTCCCAGACGCACCCGCTCCCACAGGTTGCTGAGCCCGCCGCCCAGAATCAGCCCCGCGGCCACGGGGTGCCTCCGCCGGTGGGGCAGCACCGCCGTCAGGGCCGCCAGGGACAGCGGGGGGATCGCCTCCGGGGGAAGCGGCAGGCCGAAGGCCGCCCCCCGGTTTTGCAGGGGCTGGAGCCGGATAGGCCCCAGGCTTTGCGCCTCGCTGCCCTCCAGACGGTTTCGCAGGGCGGCACAGGAGCCAAAGACCAGCGCCGCCGTCAAAGTGGTCCGCATGTTCACGTTTCCTCCTCCATCGCCTTTTCCATGGCGGCGCGCAGGGCGCCGTTTCCGCCCGGGCGGTTGTTCCGCGCCAAGGCGCCGGCAATCTGGCCCTGGACCTGCTCCAGCTCCTGGCGGAAGTTGGAGGCGGAGAGCCGCAGGGCCCCGTGTCCCAGGATGATGAGCTGCTCCGGCCCGTCGGAGGTGGCGACTTTGACCCGGTGCTTTTTGCCGATCTCATAGGTGGCCCGCTCGATGTAGGCGTCGGCGGTCTCGGCCTCCTTGGTGTAGACCACGTGAATGTTGTGGTACTTCTCCACGGACCCCAGGCCGCCTTTGACCTTGTAGGCGTCAAAGACCGCGATGACCACGCAGTTCTGGTAGCCCTGGTAGTTGCACAGGAGGTCGCACAGGGCCTTCCGGGCGGCGTCCAGATTTTCCCGGGCAATCGCCTTCAGCTCGTCCCAGGCGAAGATGATGTTGTAGCCGTCCACCAGCAGATACTCCGGGCCGGAGAACCGCTCCCGGATGGCCTGCCGCTCCTGGGGCGTGTCCGCCGCCGGGGGCCGTCTGGGGGGCTTGGGCGGGAGAAACGATGCCCGCTTCACCGGCCCGTAGGTCCGCTCAAAGATGGCCTGGAGCTCCTTGTCCTGCTGGAGGGTCCCGGCGTAGGTGCTGCCCTGCCGGGGCTGGGGGGCGGCCTCCGCCGTCTCCTCCGGCCGGCTGGGCCGCCAGACGCTGGCCACGTGGGCGTGGGCGGGCACCTGGTCCCAGGGGACGATGTCTCCGCTGCCGTGGGAGCAGAAGACCGAGTCCGCCGGGTTGGCCGTGTCCCGGAGGGGGTCGTAGCCCATGGCCTCCACCACCTGCTCCGTCTCGCCGCAGGGGCGGAAGCCGCCGCTCTGGCAGGTGAGGCGCCCCTGGCCCCGGGTGTAGGCGGCCACCTCCCGGGCGTAGTCCCGCAGGGCCGCCACGGGGGCGGACCCGGTGAGGACCGTCTCCTGCCCGTCCGTCTCCGGCGGCGCCGTCTCGCCGTTCATCCGCTGGATGTCGCTGATGGCCCGGCCCGCCTGGGCGGCGGGCACCTCCAGGCGGAAGTCGTACCAGGGCTCCAGCAGGATGCTCTCCGCCTGCATCAGCCCCTGGCGCACCGCCCGGTAGGTGGCCTGGCGGAAGTCGCCGCCCTCCGTGTGCTTTTCGTGGGCCCTTCCGGTGAGAAGGGTGATGTTCATGTCTGTGATGGGGGACCCGGTGAGGACGCCGGGGTGCTCCCGCTCCGCCAGATGGGTGAGAATCAGGCGCTGCCAGTTGAGATCCAGCACGTCCATGGGGCAGGCGGAGGCAAAGTGCAGTCCGCTGCCCCGGGGGGCGGGCTCCAGCAGCAGGTGGACCTCCGCGTAGTGCCGCAGGGGCTCAAAGTGGCCGATCCCCTCCACCGGCGCGGCGATGGTCTCCCGGTAGACGATGCTGCCCTGACGGAAGGACACCTCCATGTGAAAGCGCTCCGCGATCCGCCGCTGCAGGATCTCCAGCTGGATCTCCCCCATCAGCTGCATCCGGATCTCCCGGGCGTCCTCGTTCCAGAGGACGTGGAGCTGGGGGTCCTCTTCCTCCAGCTGCCGCAGGCGCTCCAGGGCCGTGTGGGGGTCCGTGCCGTCCGTCAGCGCCACCTGATACGTCAAAACCGGCTCCAGCAGGGGGCCTGCCCAGTCGGATTCAAAGCCCAGGCCGTCTCCGGGGCGGGTGCGGCTGAGCCCGGTGACGGCCACCACGGCCCCGGCGGGGGCCTCCTCCACCGGGCGGAACTTCGCCCCGGAGTAGACCCGGAGCTGGTCCGCCTTCTCCTCCCACACCTGCTCCTCCGCCGCGCCGGGGCGGCGGTTGGTCAGGGGCGTCTTCACCCGCAGGGCGCCGCCGGTGACTTTGAGATAGGTGAGCCGGGCACCCTGGGGGTCCCGGGCAATCTTGAAGACCCGGGCGCCGAACTCCGCCGGATAGTCCGGCACGGGAGCGAACCGGGCCAGACCCTCCAGCAGGGCGTCTACGCCCTCCACCCTGAGGGCGGAGCCGTAGAAGCAGGGGAAGAGCTTCCGGGCGGCCACCAGGTCCCGCAGGGCGCCGTCGGAGAGGGTCCCGGCCTCCAGGTACGCCTCCAGCGCCGCCTCGCCGCAGACGGCGGCCTCCTCCATCCAGATCTCCGGCGGAGCGGAGAAGTCCACGCACCCCTCGCTGAGCTTTTGCCGCAGCAGCCCCGGCAGGGCGGAGCGGTCCGCCCCCGCCAGGTCCATCTTGTTGATAAAGAGGAGCGTGGGCACCTGGTACTGCGCCAGCAGCCGCCAGAGGGTCCGGGTGTGGGCCTGGAGGCCCTCCGCGCCGCTGATGACCAGAATGGCGCAGTCCAGCACCCGCAGCGTCCGCTCCGCCTCGGCGGAGAAGTCCGCGTGGCCGGGGGTGTCCAGCAGCGTCACCTCCAGCTCCGGCAGGCGGAGCTCCGCCTGCTTGGAGAAGATGGTGATCCCCCGCTCCCGCTCCATCTCGTCGGTGTCCAGAAAGGCGTCCCGGTGGTCCACCCGGCCCAGACGCCGCAGGGCTCCGCTCCGGTACAGCATCGCCTCGGACAGCGTGGTCTTCCCCGCGTCCACGTGGGCCAGAATTCCCACCACCAGTCGTTTCATAGCGTCACTCCAAATCGTGTTAATGGAACAGCAGCCGCAGTGCCCCGTAGATCAGCGGCTGATGCAGAAGGTAGGCGAGCAGGGAGTGCCGCCCCAGGGCGGTGACCAGAGGCAGGCGGAGTTCCCGCCCTGTCTCCTCGGGCCGCAGGCGGTACAGGAACCACCCGCTCCAGAAGAGGAACAGCCAGGGCAGCAGGGAGAAGTAGTCCGCGGACCGGAAGCCCGGACCGGGAAAGCCGAAAAAGGCGGAGAAAAAGTCCTGATAGAGTCCCTGCGGCAGCGCCGCCAGACGGGCCCCCTCAAAGCCCAGGAAGCCGGCGTTCACGTCCCGGCACAGCAGAAAGAGCGTGAAGGAGCCCGCCAGCCCCAGCCGGGGCGGAATCCGCCGGAAGAGAGGGTCCAGCGGGATGGTCACCAGCTGCGCCGTGCCCAGCAGGGTCAGCACGCCCCACCAGATGGGGCTGCCGGAGATCCAGGCCGCGGCGCTCACAAGGGCCCCGCCTCCCAGGGCCAGCAGCCCCCGCTTCAGGCGGTGCCGGCCCAGATGGAAGCAGTACCCGGAGAGAAGAAGAAAGGTCCAGCAGATGCTCTGCTGCCAGAGATAGGCGGGGAAAGAGGCGTACCAGGACCAGCGCTGCCCGAAGAGATACACCAGATCCCAGCAGGCGTGATAGGCCGTCATGCTGAGGAGGGTGAGCCCCCGGAGGGTATCCAGACTGTGGCGGCGGGGCAGATCCATAGCGCAGACTCCTCTTTCGTTGATTCTCGGAGCAACTCCTTTTTTCCCGTGATTTTCGGGAACTGCTCTCATGGTATCCTACCACAGAACGCGGCGGTTTACAAGGCGGCAATGGAGGCAGGGGCGTCCGGAATACGCATGTTGTCATGGTTCCAGAGCCCCTGCAAACATCTCCCAATCGGACACGCTCCCGCGGCGGCTGGCGGAAAAATCGGAGGAGACGCGGCAGTGCGTCTCCTCCGGAGCTTATCGGTTCTTCTGATACAGCACGTTGAGCCCTTTCAGCAGGAGGTCCTTTTCAATCTGAATCTCCCGCCGGCACAGGGGGATGATGAACTGGGCCATGCCGCCGGTGGCCACCACGGTGGTCCGACAGCCCAGCTCCTCCTCCACCCGGTCCAGCATCCCGTCGATCATGGCGGCGGTGCCGTGCATGATGCCGCTGCGCATACAGTCCACGGTGTTCTTCCCGATCACCTGCTTGGGCCTGTCCAGCCGGATGCCCGGCAGCTGAGCCGTCCGGGAGGTCAGGGCGTCCAGGGAGATCCGGACGCCGGGGATGATACACCCGCCGAGATAGGCGCTGCCCGGCCCTACCACGTCGATGGTGGTAGCGGTGCCCATGTCCAGAAGGCACAGGGGGGGCTCATACTCCGCCAGGGCGGCCACCGCCGCCACAATGCGGTCGCTTCCCACCTGGGAGGGGGTGTCGGTCTGGATGTTCAGCCCAGTTTTGATGCCGGGCCCCACCACCATGGGCGGCCGCCCGATGACCTTTTGCATCCCGGTCTGCACGGAGTTGAACACCGGCGGAACCACCGAGGAGATGATGCAGTCCCGGATGTCCGAGGGGCTGACCTCAAAGAGGGAGAGGATGTTCTTGATCTCCACGCCGTACTGGTCGGAGGTCTTGATGTGGTCCGTGGCAATGCGGGCCTCAAAGACGATTTTGCCATCCCGGATGCCGCCGAGAACGATGTTGGTGTTGCCGATATCAATGGCGAGAAGCATACCGTCTCACCTCCCGGATATCGCGGCGGGGCCTGCGGGACGCGGCGCACAGCCGCAGATGGCGGTCAGGGCCGGTGCCCCTGCCGCCGGATGGGGAATGGGTTTTTTCATAGTTACCTCCTGCTGCCGCTCTTTCAAAGAAGATGCAGCGCATTGTATTTGAGAGGGCCTGCCCTCTCACCGGGCAGTATTATACAGGACGGTGCCTGGATGCGCAAGCCCTTTTTCACAGGGAGCAGCCGGCGTCTTTTTTCCTGACAGCCGGCAAAATGGTGAATTCGACGGCTGACAAACCGGCCTGCCTGTGGTATGATAGAGCACATGCGAAAAGGGCTGCGCAAACGCGCCGCCCGCTCCGGGTGCCGCATTTGCCCGGCCATCCTGTTTGATCGAAAGAGGAAACTTCTATGGACACCATCATCCAACTCCTGGCCCAGGAGCTGAACCAGCCCGCCCGGTATGTGGAAAACGTCGCGGCGCTCCTGGACGGGGGCAGCACCATTCCCTTCATTGCCCGCTACCGCAAGGAGCTCCACGGGGCCATGGACGACACCACCCTCCGCACCCTGGAAGAGCGGCTCAAGTACCTCCGGGGTCTCCAGGAGCGGCGGGACAGCGTGAAATCCGCCATTGCCGAGCAGGGCAGGCTGACGGAGGAGCTCTCCGCGGCCATCGACTCCGCCGCCACCCTGGCGGAGGTGGAGGATCTGTACCGGCCCTACAAGCAAAAGCGCCGCACCCGGGCCACCGCCGCCCAGGAGAAGGGGCTGGAGCCCCTGGCGGCAGCGGCCTTCGGCCGGGAGCGGGTCGACTCCATTGAGGCCCTGGCGGGGGAGTATCTGGACGCGGAGAAGGGCGTGGAGACGGTGGAGGAGGCCCTCCAGGGTGCCAGCGACATCATCGCCGAGTGGATCTCCGACGACGCGGAGATCCGCAGATCCCTCCGGGAGCTGTGGCAGCGGCAGGCAAGGCTTGTCTCCCGCGCCGCGGACAAGGACCCGGAGGACAGCGTCTACCGGCTCTATTACGATTTCTCCGCCGCCGTTTCCAGGGTACAGGGCCATCAGATCCTGGCCATCAACCGGGGGGAGCGGGAGGAGATCCTGAAGGTCCGGGTGGAGATGGACCGGGAGACGGCCCTGGTGACCCTGCGGCGGCGGGCGGTACCCGGCCGGGCGGCCATGGAGCTGGTGAGATCCGCCGCCGAGGACGCCTACGACCGCCTGATCGCCCCCTCCCTGGAGCGGGAGATCCGCTCCCAGCTGACGGAACGGGCCAGCGAGGGCGCCATCGGCCAGTTTGCCCTGAACCTCAAGCCCCTTTTGATGCAGCCGCCGGTGAAGGGGAAGGTCACCATGGGCCTGGACCCCGGCTACCGCATGGGCTGCAAGGTGGCGGTGGTGGACGGCACCGGCAAGGTGCTGGACACGGCGGTGGTCTACCCCACCCAGGGGGAGCGAAAGCGGGCCGAGGCCATCGCCGCCCTGCTGCGCCTCATTCAAAAGCACGGCGTGGAGCACATCGCCATCGGCAACGGCACCGCCAGCCGGGAGACGGAGCAGATGACCGTGGAGCTGATCCGCCGGGCCGGGGAGAGCGGGGCGAAGGTCAGCTACATGATCGTCTCCGAGGCCGGGGCCTCCGTGTACTCCGCCAGCCCCCTGGCGGCGGAGGAGTTCCCGGAGTACGATGTGAATCTGCGCTCCGCGGTCTCCATCGCCCGGCGGCTCCAGGACCCCCTGGCAGAGCTGGTGAAGATCGACCCCAAGGCCATCGGGGTGGGCCAGTATCAGCACGACTGCCCCCAAAAGCGCTTGGATGAGGCCCTGGGCAACGTGGTGGAGGACTGCGTAAACGCCGTGGGCGTGGATGTGAACACCGCCTCGGTGTCCCTTTTGCAGCGGGTCTCCGGCCTCACCGCCGCCACGGCGAAAAACATCGTGGCCCGCCGGGAGGCAGACGGCCCCTTCACCTCCCGCAAGCAGCTGATGAAGGTGCCGAAGCTGGGCCCCAAGGCCTATCAGCTCTGCGCGGGCTTTCTGCGGGTGCCGGAGAGCGCCCTGGTGCTGGACAACACCGCCGTCCACCCGGAGAGCTACGACGCGGCGGAGCAGCTCCTGCGCCTCACCGGCCACACGCTGGCGGACGTGGCCGCGGGCCGTCTGGGGGATCTGAGCGCCCAGGTGCAGTCCTACGGGGAGGAGCGGGCCGCGGCGGAGTGCGGTGTGGGGGTGCCCACCCTGCGGGACGTGGTGAGCGAGCTGCTGAAACCCGGCCGGGACCCCCGGGAGGAGCTGCCGCCGCCGGTGCTGCGGACGGACGTGCTGGAGATGAAGGATCTGAAGCCCGGCATGGTGCTGACGGGCACGGTCCGCAACGTCATCGACTTCGGCGTCTTTGTGGACATCGGCGTCCATCAGGACGGCCTGGTCCACATCTCCCAGGTGGCCGGCAGATTCCTCAAGCACCCCTCAGAGGCGGTGTCTGTGGGGGATGTGGTGAAGGTGGTGGTGCTGGAAGTGGATGAGAAGAAGAAACGGATCAGCCTTTCCATGAAGCAGGTGAAGGGGGAGCAGGGATGATTCTGACCATCGACCGGGTCAACGAGATCCTGGACAGCATTGCCGAGACCTTTCCCGAGGCGCTGTTTGAGGGCCTGAACGGCGGCGTGAATCTGCTGGAGGAGGCCAAGCCGGACCCGGAGCTTCCGGAGCTTTATATCATGGGGGAGTACTGCGACGGCTGCCTGGGGCGGTATGTCAACCTGTACTATGGTTCCTTTGCCGCTCTGGCGGAGCGGGAGGGGTGGGAGCAGGAGACCTGGGAGGAGGAGCTGCGGACCACGCTGCGCCATGAGCTGACCCATCACATGGAGAACCTGGGGGGCCTCCACGCCCTGGACGATAAGGATGCGGCGGAGATGGAGGCCTGGCGGGCCGAGTACGAGGACTGAGAGGCCCGCGAAGCGCAGGAAAAGTTTTTGCTCAAGCTTTTTTCAAAAAGCTTGCGGGGTGCAGGGGCAGCGCCCCTGCAAATAAAACGGGAGACCGCAGGCGCGGTCTCCCGTTTTATATCAAGAACATGTTTTCTAAGGCCCCCAGGGGTTCCACCCCTGGACCCCGGCAGGGCGCTGCCCTGCACCCGCCGGGGGCGCGGCGCCCCCGGACCCGCCGCTAGGGCTCCGCCCGCTTGATGTGGAAGCTCCCCGCGGCCTGCCGCCCGACGACGTTGACCTCATAGGTCCCATCCTCCGGGATGTCCACCGTGAAGGTTCCCGTGGACAGTTCCTGCCCCTCGTAAATCAGTTTCCCGCTCTCGTCGCACAGGATGTTCGCGCTGACGCTGCCGCCGTCGTTGACGACCCGGCACTCCAGCACATCTCCCGCCTCCAGGGTCAGGTCCTGCCACATGGTGGTGTTGAACTGCTGGTAGTCCAGAAACAGGAACGCCTCGTTTCCGCTGCGGCTGCCGTTGTAGTAGTCCGCGTACTCCGCCCAGTGGGTGATCCCCCAGGAGGCCGCGTACAGCCCCAGCCCCCCGCAGGCCAGCAGAAAGCTCAGGAGAATCCCGGCCCAGTCGTACTTGATCCGGCCCGCCTTATGGGTGGCCAGCAGTGTCTCCGCCCCCAGGCAGATCAGGATCAGAGGACCCAGCTTCAGCGCCCAAGAGAAGTCCATGTCCGGCAGGAAGGTGCTTACCAGCATCACGCCGCCTCCGCCCAGCAGCGTCAGCCCCAGGGTGAAGGTGCCCACCCGGCGCCGGGGGGCCTCCTGGGCCGCCGCGGGCCGCTCAGCAGTCATCTCCATGGGGGACCTCCTGTTCGCGCTCTGCCGCGGCCTCCGGCTCCTCCGCAGGCGCCTCCTCCCCGGGATGGAGCTGTAACGTTATGGGGACCTGGGCCTCCGGGCTGTAGGGGCTCTTGGCCGTAAAGGGCTCCTCGGGGGGCGTGAAGTCGGGAATGGTGTCCTCCGGCTTCTTCCTGGGCCCCCGGATGAACCAGATGCCAAGGGCGATGATGAGCAGCGTCACCACCATCCGGGGAACGCCGCGGATCAGGCCGTCATAGAGCCACCATGCGTCGTCCGGCCCGAACAGCGTAATCAGCAGATCGTACAGCGTTCCGGCCAGGTTCTGCCACAGCACCAGCAGTCCCGCGATCACCAGCACCCAGCCGATGAGGCTGTGGCGCTTGCTCAAAAGCTCCTCCAGCCGTCGGGAATCCATGTCCGAAAGGCCGAAGAGGAACGCATCCTCCGGGGGAGCACCCTCCAGCCGCTGGCGGCGGAGGTTGTAGGCGTCAAAGAAGGAGTACACCCACAGCGGCGCCAGAAAGACCGCCAGGGCGCCGATCTCCAGGAAAATGGCCACCGCCAGCACAGCGCAGAAGGCAATGGTCTGGGAGATGCCCCGCTTCATATATCCCTGCTGCATCTGTCCGCAGCCCGGCACGCAGGCGCAGATAAACAGCCATAAGGCCCGAAACAGTCTCATGAGTGAATTCCTCCTTGCCGGGTCCTTCCGAACCCGTCTAAAATATCATTGAGGCCCCGCATGGCCCCGTCCAGGGAAGCGCCCCACTGGCGCAGGTTTTCCGATACCACATACTGCCGCTCCTGCGGAAGCTCCGGGAGGCGGGGCAGGGCGGCGTTCCCGCTGCCCCAGACCACGGTCAGCGCCAATCCCACGGCGGCCACCGCCGCGGCGTACCGGCTGGTCACCAGCCGGAGGGCCCGCATTTGGATGCGGCCCCAGATACTCTTTTGGCAGGAGTGCTCCGGCACCAGCAGCTCCGTGCCCGCCAGCAATTCCGTGTACCGCTGCAGGCACAGGTCGCAGAAGGCCAGGTGCTCCGCCATCTCCAGACGCGCGAGGCCCTCCGGCGCCTCCTCCCGGATCAGCGCCGCCAGCGCCTCGTCCGTCAGGTGCCCGTCCTCACGAAATACGTCCATGTCCCACACTCCTCTCCAATCGTTTCCGCAGCAGTCCCTTGCCCCGGGACAGCTGGGTGTGGATGGTCTTCACCGGCCGGCCCAGGGCCAGGGCCGCCTCCTCCGGCGACCGCTCCTCCAGAAGGCACAGCCGGCACACCTGCCGGTAGGGCTCTTTCAGCTCCTCCACCGCCGCCCGGATCTCCGCCTCTCCGCTGCGCCGGAGGGCCAGCTCCTCTGCTGCCGGAGAGAGGCCGGGGGGGATGGCCTCGTCTCCCGGAAGCAGTGCGCGGCGGTTCCAGGCGCTTTGCAGGTGGTCTTTTGCCTTGTTGGCGGCGATGCGTCCCAGCCACTGGCGTTCATAGCCCTGGGGGAGCTTCTCCCGGTGGAGGTAGGCGGAGAGGAAGGTGTCCTGGGTCAGGTCCTCCGCCGCCGCGGCGTCCCGCACCAGCTGGAAACAGATGGTGTACACCATGCGCTCATACTGAAAGACCAGCTGGGAAAAGTCCTCTCTTGTCATCCCTGTCACGACACGCCGCCACCCCCTTCCGACACTTATTATACGATGCCGGGCAGCGGATTTCTTCAAGATTTTTCACTTTTTTCGGCCGCGGGGAAGGGACACTGCGGCGGGTGAAAGGAAGGCCTCTGCCGCGATTGCGGCAGAGGCCTTGAAAAAGCGTTGGTCGGGGCGCTTACTTCTCGTCCTTGATGGCGGCCTGTGCGGCGGCCAGACGGGCGATGGGCACCCGGAAGGGAGAGCAGGACACATAGTCCAGGCCGATCCGGTGGCAGAACTCCACGCTGGAGGGATCGCCGCCGTGCTCGCCGCAGATGCCCAGGTGGATGTCCGGATTGGTGGACCGGCCCCATCGGGCGGCGTTGGAGATCAGACGGCCCACGCCGTGCTGGTCCAGCTTGGCGAAGGGATCGAACTCATAGATCTTCTTTTCGTAGTAGGCGTCCAGGAACTTGCCGGCGTCGTCGCGGCTGAAGCCGAAGGTCATCTGAGTGAGGTCGTTGGAGCCGAAGGAGAAGAAGTCCGCCAGGGGGGAGATCTCGTCGGCCGTCATGGCCGCCCGGGGAATCTCAATCATGGTGCCCACCTTGTACTTCAGGCTGGAACCGGCCTCGGCAATGAGCTTGTCCGCGGTGGAGGTGACAATGCTCTTGACGAAGGCGAACTCCTTCACCTCGCCCACCAGGGGGATCATGATCTCGGGGACCAGGGTCCACTCGGGGTGGCGGGCCTGGACATTCAGCGCGGCCTTGATGACGGCGCGGGTCTGCATGGCGGCAATCTCCGGATAGGTGACCGCCAGACGGCAGCCCCGGTGGCCCATCATGGGGTTGAACTCGTGGAGCCCGGCGATGATGGCCTTGATGTCCTCCACGCTCTTGCCCATCTCCTTGGCCATCAGCTCAATGTCGGCCTCCTCGGTGGGCACGAACTCGTGCAGGGGGGGGTCCAGGAAGCGGATGGTGACCGGGCAGCCCTCCATGGCCTCATAGATGCCCTCAAAGTCCCCCTGCTGCATGGGCTCCAGCTTGCTGAGGGCCTTCTCCCGCTGCTCCACGGTGTCGGAGCAGATCATCTCCCGGATGGCAAGGATGCGGTCGTCGTTGAAGAACATGTGCTCCGTGCGGCAAAGGCCGATGCCCTGGGCGCCCAGCTCCCGGGCCTTGGCGGCGTCGTGGGGGGTGTCGGCGTTGGTGCGGACCTGCAGGCGGCGGTACTTGTCCGCCCAGCCCATGATCCGGCCGAACTCGCCGCCGATGGTGGCGTCCACGGTGGGAACGGCGCCCTCATAGATGGTGCCGGTGGAGCCGTCCAGGCTGATCCAGTCGCCCTCGTGGAACGTCTTGCCGGCCAGCTCGAACTGCTTGGACTCCTCGTCCATCTTCATCTCGCCGCAGCCGGAGACGCAGCACTTGCCCATGCCCCGGGCCACCACGGCGGCGTGGGAGGTCATGCCGCCCCGGACCGTCAGGATGCCCTGGGCGGCCTTCATGCCCTCGATGTCCTCGGGAGAGGTCTCCAGACGGACCAGGACCACCTTCTCGCCCCGGTTCGCCCAGTTCTTGGCGTCCTCGGCGGTGAAGACGATCTTGCCGCAGGCGGCGCCGGGGGAGGCCCCCAGGGCCTTGCCCAGAACCGCGTGCTTTTTCAGGGCCTCGGCGTCAAACTGGGGGTGCAGGAGGGTGTCCAGCGTCCGGGGCTCTACCATGAGCACGGCCTGCTTTTCATTGATCTGGCCCTCGTCCACCAGGTCGCAGGCGATCTTCAAGGCCGCCTGGGCGGTGCGCTTGCCGTTGCGGGTCTGGAGCATGTAGAGCTTGCCGTGCTCCACGGTGAACTCCATGTCCTGCATGTCGTGATAGTGGTCCTCCAGGGTCTTGCACACGCCCTCAAACTGGGCGAAGGCCTCGGGGAACTTCTCGGCCATCTCGGCGATGGGCATGGGGGTCCGGACGCCGGCCACCACGTCCTCGCCCTGGGCGTTGGTCAAGAACTCACCGAAGAGCTTGCGCTCGCCGGTAGCGGGGTTGCGGGTGAAGGCAACGCCGGTGCCGCAGTCGTCGCCCATGTTGCCGAAGGCCATGGACTGGACGTTGACGGCGGTGCCCCAGGAGTAGGGGATGTCGTTGTCCCGGCGGTAGACGTTGGCACGGGGGTTGTCCCAGGAGCGGAAGACCGCCTTGATGGCGCCCATGAGCTGCTCCTTGGGGTCGGTGGGGAAGTCCTGGCCGATTTTGGCCTTATACTCGGCCTTGAACTGGCCCGCCAGCTCCTTGAGATCGTCGGCGGTGAGCTCCACGTCCTGCTTGACGCCCCGGGCGTCCTTCATCTTGTCAATGAGCTGCTCAAAGTACTTCTTGCCAACCTCCATGACCACGTCGGAGTACATCTGGATGAACCGGCGGTAGCAGTCCCAGGCCCAGCGGGGGTTCCCGGACTTCTTGGACAGCACCTCCACCACGGTCTCGTTGAGGCCTAAGTTCAAAATGGTGTCCATCATGCCGGGCATGGAGGCCCGGGCGCCGGAGCGGACGGAGACCAGCAGGGGGTTCTCCGTGTCGCCGAACTTCTTGCCGGTGATGGTCTCCATCTTCTCGATGTAAGTCATGATCTCCGCGAAGATCTCGTCGTTGATCTTCTGGCCGTCCTCATAGTACTGAGTACAGGCCTCGGTGGTGATGGTAAAGCCCTGGGGGACGGGCAGGCCGATGTTGGTCATCTCGGCCAGATTGGCGCCCTTGCCGCCCAGGAGCTCCCGCATGTTGGCGTTGCCCTCGGTGAACAGGTAGCAGTACTTTTTGCTCATTTTCATTCCTCCGTTTTGCCGTCTGCGGCGGGCAGACGGACTCTGTCAGATTTTGCAGGGAATACGCATCAAAATTGTCCTCCATATTATAATGGGATTTTTTCTGGAAAACAATACATAAAACCCCTAAGAAACCGCAGTAAAATCGGTAAATTTTCCAAGAATTGTGGCGAAAATTCACAAAGCCCGCCTGCGCGGAAGAGCCCGGGACGGCGCGCTGCCGTTCCGGGCCTCCTTCTGAAAGACGCTGCCGGGGGAGAGATCCGGCTCATCGGTGAGACAACCGACGGCTCAGCCTGCGGGGAAAAAGGGGTCAGTCACCAAGCGATGTCTTCTCAAAGCTCATATCGTCCCCCATATGATCAAAGTCGTCGATCCAGTGCAGGGTCCCGTCGTCCTCCAGGAAAACCATTCCGGTCACCTCCTCCCGCTCCGGGATGGGAGTCCGGTCAACGGTCCCGTCTTCCCTGACGACGTCCTCATATTTCGCGCCGGTATAGGCAACACCCTCCCACAGCTCGTCGTAGCGCCCGGCCGCCTGCCAGACAACATCTCCCCGGGAAGCTCCGGCCCAGACGATCTCAAGCGTATAGCCGTCCCCGTCCGCTTTGGCGATGTCCATATAGCACTGCGGACTCTCAACGGCCTGCCATCTCCCGGAGAACGCGTCCTCCTCCGGCGCAGGGTCCGGCTCCGGGGAGGCCTCCGGCCCTTCTGCCGGGGCCGCGGAGGCTCCGTCCGGAGCCTCCTGCCGGGTGTCCTCCTGCTCCGGCGGAGCCTCCCGCCGGTTTCCGGCGCAGCCTGACAGCACCATGCAGAGCATCACAAAACAGCATACCAAACGTTTTTTCATCCTTTTCGCTCCTCGTCTTTTTGATGGTTTCGATTTCTCCATACCGGATCGGGCCAACGGCCGGTTCCCGTTCCGGCGGATCGGGCCCATGGCCGGACATGGCGCTCCAGGGAGCCGGCCGGGTATCGCGGAAGGGCCCTCGCTTATATAGTCGCAAAACATGGCCGGAGGTTTCGGCGCTTCTCTCGTCGGCACACCGGGAAATCGGCAAATCCCGATTTTCCGGCAGCGGCAGGGCCGCTGTCGGATCAGATCCGTGTGCCGGCGATGAGGTCTGCCGCCCGGCCGCTTCCGGTCCGCTGAAATTGCCGGTGTGACTGCACGCACTTGCGGACAGAGGCATCCGTCAAGACGTTCAGGGCGCAGACAGAGAGAATGGACCGTCCCCGGACAGGCAGTGCCCCGGCAGATCCCGGGGCCCGCCTGCCGGCGGCCGACCGCAAAAAAGGACCGGCGCATCCGCGCCGGTCCCCGCCGTTTTCAGGGTCTGTGTGCCGGAACAAACTCCGCTCCGCCGGTACTGTGGTGCCCCGCAGACGGGCGGACCGCTCTGCCGGTACAGGCGGTTTGCCCGCCGCTCAGCCCCGGGTCAAAATGATCTCCTCCAGCTGCGCCGCCGTGTCCGCCAGATACTCCGCCTCCGCCAGGGTCTCCCGGGGCCGGAAGCCCCAGGAGACGCCGCAGACGGGGAGATGCGCGTTGTGGCCGGTGCGGACGTCCGTGGCGCTGTCCCCCACAAAGAGGGCCTCCTTCGGATCGGCCCCCAGCTCCGAGAGGATGCTGTGCACAATGGCCGGGTCCGGCTTCACCGGCACCCCCTCCCGCTTGCCCCGGACCAGGGCGAAGAGACCGGGGAAGTAGTGCTCGATCAGGTCGCGGCTGAAGGGGTCGTCCTTGTTGGAGCACACCGCCAGCCGCAGCCCCCGGTCCCGCAGATGATGCAGCAGCTCCGGGATGCCGGGATAGGGGACGGTGCGGTCCCGGCTGTGGGCGCCGTAGTAGGCGGAGAAGTCCGCCAGCGTCCGGGCGATAGAGGCCGGGTCCCGGGCGTCCTCCGGGGAAAAGCGCAGGGCCAGATTGGTCAGGCCGTGGCCCACCATGGCCCGGAAGTCCGCCTCCGGGTACTCCGGCCAGCCCCGGAGGCGGCAGACGTGGTTGCCCGCGGCGGCCAGGTCCCCGATGGTATTCAGGAGTGTGCCGTCCAGGTCAAAGAGGATGGTTTGATACATACTGGGTTTCTCCTTTCTACAGCGGGCATTCGATCTCCCCGGCCAGCGTCAGCAGGCTGGCTCTGGAAAACCCCGCGGCCCTGGCCCACTCCGCGGCCCGGTCGTAGCCGTAGACGACGGCCGCCGCGCTGTGGGCGTCGGCGGTGAGAATGACCCGCCCGCCCCGCTCCCGCCACTCCCGCAGCAGGAATTGGGCCGGGTAGGGGGTATCCCGGAAGCTCCGGGCCATGGCGCCGGTGTTGATCTCCAGCAGCGTGGCGCGGGGGTCCGCGGCGTGAAGCGCCTCCAGAGCGGCGGCGCGGTACCGGGGGGCGCTTTCAGAGAAGAAGCGGTCCCCGGCGTTGAACTTCGTCACAAGGTCGATGTGGCCCAGGATGGCGGGGCGGCGGGCGGCCATACCGGCCACGGCGGCGTAGTAGCGCTCCGCCAGAGTCAGAAAATCCCCGCCGGCCAGCGTGCGGCAGGCCTCCTCCAGCTTCTCCGGGTCGTAATCCACGCAGAAATACCGGCCGCTGTCCGCCTCATAGAGATTGTGGACGGAGCCGATCCAGTAGTCGGCCCAGTCCGGCACCGCCTGCCTCGTGCAGCTGTCCTGCTCGATGCCCAGCAGCACCTCCATCCGGTTTCGGTAGACCTCCCGGAGGCGCAGGACCTCCTGCCGGTAGTTCGCCGGGTCCGGCGGCAGTACGCAGCCCCGGTCCCAGGGGCTCTCCGTGTAGCTGTGGCCGGAGGCGCCGAAGTACCGCACACCGGAGGCGCAGGCCGCCCGGGCCATCTCCTCCAGGGTGTTTTTGCCGTCGCAGCAGGTGGAGTGGGTGTGGACGGAACAGAGGGCGGGATTCACTGCATCCGCTCCTGCTTCACCTTGTGGTCCACCACATGGCGCTTCTCCAGCTCCCGGGTGATGTCCTCCACGGTGATGCCCATCTGGACCATCAGCACCATGACATGGTAGGTGAGGTCGGCGATCTCATAGATGGTCTCCGCCTTGTCCTCCTTGCGTCCGCCGATGATGACCTCCGTGCACTCCTCCCCCACCTTCTTGAGGATCTTGTCCAGGCCCTTCTCGAAGAGATAGGTGGTGTAGCTGCCCTCCTTGGGGTCGGTCCTGCGGCCCGCAATCAGCCGGTAGAGGCCCTCGTAGCTGAACTGTTTCAGCTCCTCGGAGAGATACAGCGGGTTGAAAAAGCAGCTCTCCGCGCCGGTATGGCAGGCGGGACCGTCCTTGATGACCTCCACCACCAGGGCATCGCCGTCGCAGTCGGCGGTGATGGAGACCACATGCTGGCGGTTCCCGCTGGTCTCGCCCTTGCGCCAGAGCTCCCGGCGGCTGCGGCTCCAGAAGCAGGTGCGGCGCTCGTCGATGGTGATGGCCAGACTCTCGGCGTTCATATAGGCCAGGGTCAGGACCTCCTTGGTATAGTGATCCTGCACAATGGCAGGGATCAGGCCTTTTTCGTCAAAATGCAGTTCGTTTGTGTTCATAGAAAACTCCCTTTCAAAGGAACGTGATTGGCCGGCACGGGACTATCTCCGCACCTCCACGCCGCGGCCTTGCAAAAACGCTTTCAGGGCGTGGATTTCCACCTGCCGGGTGTGGAAGATGGAGGCGGCCAGCCCCGCGTCGATGCCGGGATGGGTGAAGAGCTCCGCGAAGTGCTCCATGGTTCCCGCCCCGCCGCTGGCGATGATAGGGACGCTGACCCGGGAGGCCAGCTCGTCCAGCATTTCAAGGTCAAAGCCGCCCTTCACCCCGTCGGTGTCGATGGAGTTCAGCACGATCTCCCCGGCGCCGTCGGCCACACCTTTGACCGCCCATTCCATGGCGTCCAGCCCCGTGTCCTCCCGGCCGCCCCTGGCAAAGAGATGGAACGCTCCGTCCACCCGCTTCACATCCATGCTGAGGACCACGCACTGATCTCCGTACCGCCTGGCCGCCGCGGCGATGATCCCAGGGTCCGCAATGGCCCCGGAGTTGACGCTGACCTTGTCTGCGCCGCATTTCAGCACCCGGTCGAAGTCCTCCAGGGTCCGGATGCCGCCGCCCACCGTCAGGGGAATGAAAATCTCGGACGCCACCCGGCGGAGGATGTCCGTGAACAGATTTCTCCCCTCGGCGGAGGCGGTGATGTCGTAGAACACCAGCTCGTCGGCCCCGGCGTCATTGTAGAACCGGGTCAGCTCCACCGGGTCCGCCATATCCCGGAGCCGGAGGAAGTTGGTCCCCTTCACCACCCGGCCGTCCTTCACATCCAGGCAGGGGATGATCCGCTTGGCTAACATGCCCCCACCTCCTGAATCACCGTCTTCAGGTCCAGCCGGCCGGTATACAGGGCTTTGCCCAAAATGGCGGCCTTAGTGCCGATGCGCTCCAGCTCCCGGAGCTCTTCCAGGCTGCTGATGCCGCCGGAGGCGGTGATGTCCAGGCCGGAGATCTCCGCCAGCTCCCGGTAGAGCTCCAGATTGGTGCCCTGCTCCGCGCCGTCCCGGCTGATGTCGGTGTAGATCACGGTCCGGACCCCGGCGTCGTGGAGGCGGCGGCAGAAGTCCACGCCCCTTTCTGTCGACAGCTCCTTCCAGCCGTTGATGGCCACGAAGCCGTCCCGGGCGTCCACGCCCACGGCGATTCGCTCCCCGTACTTCTGGACCATCTTCGCGGTGAAATCAAAATGCGTCACGGCGACGGTCCCCAGGATGCACCGGTCCACCCCCAGGTCCAGGTACTGCCGGATGCGGTCCTCGGTGCGGATGCCGCCGCCCACCTCGATATACAGTCCGCCCTGTCCGGCAATGGCGGCGATGGAGTCAAAGTTCACCGGCGTGCCGTCCCTGGCCCCGTCCAGGTCCACCACGTGGAGATACTTTGCTCCCGCGGCCAGGAAGTGCCGGGCGGCGGTGCAGGGGTCCTGGCCGTAGACAGTCATTTGATCGTAGTCGCCCTGGTAGAGCCGGACCACCTGTCCGCCCCGCAGGTCGATGGCGGGAAAAATCTGCATAGGTGCTGCCTCCTAGTCCTGACCGTCCCGCTTCCTGAAGCGGGAAAAGTCCTGTAAATAGAAATAGCTCATCCCCACAAGGCCGCAGAGCAGGCCCAAGCCCCGCAGGGCATCTGTGCTGAATGCGAGATTTGCGGCCAGGAGCAGCGGTCCGCCAAAGCTCGCCAGGACCAGCAAAATGCCAAACAGGAGCCACCCCAGGCCCTTTTGATAATCTTTCAAAACGCGCCGCCTCTTCCTTCTACAGGTGCTCCTTGCAGGAGAGCTCCCGGACCTCCAGCTTATAGACGCAGGTGCCCTCCACCGCCGCGTCCGGGAAGGTCCAGTCCTCCCGGCCGGAGACGTGGGCCATGATGCGGGTCAGGGCCTGGCGCTTGTCCTCCGGCGATTCCAGGAAGGTGATCTCCCCGCCGCCGATGATGCTGCAAAAGGCGGCGGACCAGCCGCAGGCCTTGTCGGCCTCGTGAATCTGATAGCCGGTGTCCATCTCAAACCCGGCCCAGCGGTCCGCTTTCATGAGATCAATCTTCCGCCCCTCCCCGGCCCCGTGGAAGTAGAAGGTGTATTGGCCGTCCCCGTCCTGGGCATAGCCGAAATTCAGGGGCACGATGTAGGCCCGGCCCTGGTCGCAGAGCCCCAGGCGGCAGCAGTGGCAGCCGTCAAGGATCTGCCGGATCCTCTCGGGATCGGTGATCTCCCGGTCTTTTCGTCTCATGGGGAAGTTCCTCCTTTTGTTGATGGGTTGTTGATGGGTGCTGCTCGGCTTCGCCGAGGACGCTTTGTAGGGGCGCACATTGTGCGCCCGCCCTCCCGGAACGCTTCGTCTAGCGGTGGACGCTGTTCGGCTTCGCCGAAGACGCTCTCAGTTGTCGGTTCTTTTGCGCTTACGCGATCAGGAGACGGGGAATTTCGCATCTGCGGATGCGACCAGGGGCGCTGCCCCTGGACCCCGCCAGGAGGCCGAGCCCCCTGGACCCTCTGTTTTTTGTTTTACTGCGGGTCTCCCGCCAGCTCCGCAAAGGCCCGCAGGAGCCGCAGCCCCGCGTCCCCGGATTTCTCTGGGTGGAACTGGGTGCCCCAGACATTTCCGCTCCGTACCACGCCGGTGACATCCACGTTTCCGTACCGGGAGGTCCCCAGGGTGGAGGCGGCGCAGTCCGCGGCGTAGAAGCTGTGGACGTAGTAGACGTACTCCCCGTCCCGGAAATACCGGAACAGGGGGTCGTCCCGGAGGATTTCCAGCCGGTTCCAGCCCATGTGGGGGACCTTCAGCGCCGGGTCCTCCAGATCCCGCCGCAGGGGGACCACCTGCCCCGGCACCAGACCCAGGCCCGGGTGCTCGCCGTACTCCAGGCTCTTTTCAAACAGCAGCTGCATCCCCAGGCAGATGCCAAGGAGGGGCTTTCGCGCGGCCTCCTCCCGCAGCACCGGTACCAGGCCCGTGTCCGCCAGCTTCTGCCATGCGTCGCCAAAGGCCCCCACGCCGGGGAGGATGATCCGATCGGCGGAGCGGAGACGCTCGGCCTCCCCGGTGACCTCCGTCTCCACCCCCAGGGCCTGCAGGCTGGAGCGCAGGGAGAACAGATTCCCCACGCCGTAATCGACAATTGCAACCATTTACAGCACACCTTTCGTGCTTGGAATGTCGTCCGGGTGCCGCGCGTCCGGTGCCGCGGCCATCTTCAAGGCCCGGCCCATGCCCTTGAACACCGCCTCCAGGATGTGGTGGGTGTTCTCCCCCGCCAGCTCCCGGATGTGAACGGCGCCGGGACAGCAGCGGACAAAAGCCAGCCAGAACTCCTTGCCCAGCTCCGTGTCAAAGTCCCCGACTTTCGCGGCGGGCAGCTCCACGGCCCAGCCCAGAAAGGCCCGGCCGGAGAGATCCACGGCGCAGAGCACCAGCGTCTCGTCCATGGGCAAAAGGAACTGGCCGTAGCGGGTGATCCCCCGCTTGTCCCCCAGGGCCTGGGTGAAGGCCGTGCCCAGGCAGATGCCCACATCCTCCACGCTGTGGTGGCCGTCCACCTGGGTGTCGCCCTGGCAGGAGACCGTCAGATCAAAGTCCCCGTGGCGGGCAAAGAGCTCCAGCATGTGGTCTAAAAAGCCCACGCCGGTGTCAATGGATGCCCGGCCTGTGCCGTCCAGATTCAGCTCCAGGGAGATCCGGGTTTCCCGGGTGTCCCGTTGAATTACTGCGGTGCGCATAGGTCATTCCTCCAAAAGCCGTTCGATTTCGTCTGTGAGGGCGGTCATCTGCTCCATGGAGCCCACGGTGATGCGGACGTAGTCGCAGATCCGGCCGCTGTCCGCCCACCAGCGGACCAGGATGCCGTTCTCCCGGAGCCTGCGGTACAGCTCCTCCCCGGAAAAGCGGTCCGATTTTGCAAAGAGGAAGTTGGCCCGGGAGGGCAGCACCGTAAAGCCCAGGGCCTCCAGCTCCCGGGCCGTCCAGGCCCGGTTTTCCTGAATCGTCCGGCAGCAGCGCTGGAAATAGTCCTCGTCCGCCATGGCAGCGCTACCGGCCAGAATACTGAGACGGTTGACATTGTAGGGGTTAAAACTATATTTCACCCGGTTCAGCCCGGCGATCAGTGCGGGACTGCCCAGGGCGAAGCCCAGCCGTCCGCCGGCCAGGGACCGGCTCTTGGACATGGTCTGGACCACCAGAAGGTTGTCGTAGCGAAAGATCATGGGCACACAGCTCTCGGCGCCGAAATCCACATAGGCCTCGTCCACGATGACCACCCGGTCCCGGTCCGCCTCCAGCAGGCGCTGGATGTCCTCCCGGGGCACCGCCATGCCGGTGGGGGCGTTGGGGTTGGCGATGACAATGGTGCCGGGGAAGTCCAGATAGTCCTCCACACACAGGGAGAAGTCCTCCCGCAAGGGGATGATCCGGGCGTCCAGACCGAAGAGGGCCGTCTGGGCCTTGTAGAAGCCGTAGGTGATGTCCGCGTAGGCAACCGGCCGTCCCGCTCCGCAGAATGCCCGGAAGGCGAAGGCCAGCAGCTCGTCGGAGCCGTTGCCGGAGATGACGTTCTCCGGCGAGAGCTCATAGCGCCGGGCAATGGCCGCGTCCAGCTGGGCACAGGTGGGATCGGAGTAGAGATTCAGCTTCAAAAGCTCCGCCCGGGAGATGGCCTGGAGCACTTTGGGAGAGGGAGGAAAGGGGCTTTCGTTGGTGTTCAGCTTGATGTACTGCTGATCCTGGGGCTGCTCGCCGGGGGTATAGGGGGCCAGGCGTTGGGCCTCGGGGGAGAGAAATCTGCTCATAAAAAGCACCGTTCTTTCAATTAGGAATTAGGAGTTAGGAATTAGGAATTACATGGGGGCACGGGAAAAATTCCCGGAACCTCATTCCGGATTCTCAAGCATCGTGGTCCTCCTCCCGGTACTGAAGGGGGACGTCAAAGCCGGCCAGGAGGTCGGTCAGGGCCTGGATCTGCATCTGCGGCAGGTTGTGGCAGGAGAGACAGAGCAGATGGTCCGGGTCGGGATTTCCCCGCCCGCCGTACCAGAATGCCCAGAAGTGGACGTCGCTCCAGTCGTCCGGCTGCTCCAGCGCGTCAAAGCGAAAGCTGTGGGTGTGGTCGGGCTTGTACCCGGCGCGGGCCCACTGGTGTTCCCGGAAGCCGGGGACAGCCCGGAGACCCGCCGTGATGTCGGCCCAGGGCAGGGGGACCAGTGCCTTCATCTGATTTCCCAGGCGGTATTTCTCATAGACCGTCCTGGGCTCCGGCACCGCGCCGGGCTTCGGGCGGTAAAACACCAGATCCACGTTCGTCACCGGCGGGTAATCGCCGTGGAAGAGACAATAGACCGTCTCCGCCGTGGAGTTGTGGCTGCTGTAGAGGAAGCAGAGCCCACGGATCTCCTCCGCGGTCCAGTTTCGGCCGGTCAAAGCGTTGATCTCCCGGAGCCGGGCCTCGTTTGGCAGAGCCTCCTCATAGGGCCCGCAGCCCCAGTCCTCGTCCAGCTGTTCCACAAGGGTTTTGACCTGTTCATAACTTTTTGCATCCAAGAGGGCAAATCTCCTTTCACGGCGGCGGATTTTGTGGCATCAGATTGGAGAGAGGTGCGCCCTACGGAGGGCCGGAGGGTGAGACGGGGAAGCCCTCTCCGTCACCGCCTGCGGCGGCGCCACCTCTCCCAGAGGGAGAGGCAAG
>JAHZBA010000008.1 GCA_019423635.1 Clostridiales bacterium | reverse complement strand
CCTAATTCCTAACTCCTAATTCCTAACTCCTAATTCCTAACTCCTAATTCCTAACCCCTAATTCCTAACCCCTAATTCCTAATTCAAGAAAGGGAGTCTGCTATGTATGACATGAAAGCCCTGTATCAGGCCAAGAGCGTGGCCGACGCCGTGGCGCTCCGTCTGGCCCACCCGGACGCCCAGATCATCGCCGGCGGATCGGATGTGCTGGTCCAGATGCGGGAGGGGAAACGGGCCGGTGCGGAGCTGATCTCCATCCACGGCCTGGAAGCGCTCCAGGGGGTCTCCCTGGAAGACGACGGAACCCTCCGGATCGGGTCCCTCACCACCTTCTCCCGGATCACCCGGAACCCCCTGATTCAAAAGCACCTCCCCGTCCTGGGCGAGGCTGTGGATCAGGTGGGCGGGCCTCAGATCCGCAACATCGGCACCATCGGCGGCAACACCTGCAACGGTGTCACCTCCGCCGACTCCGCCTCCACCCTTTTCGCCTACGACGCCGTCATCGAACTGACAGGGCCGGAGGGCGTCCGCCGCCAGCCCATTGGTGAATTCTATATCGCCGCGGGCAAGGTGGACATCCGGGCGGGGGAGCTCCAGACGGCCATCCTGATCTCCAGGGAGAGCTATGAGCGCACCTATGGCCACTACATCAAGTACGCCATGCGCAGCGCCATGGACATCGCCACCCTGGGCACCTCTGTCAACGTCCGCCTCTCCCCGGACAAAACCACCGTGGAGCGGGCCCGGGCGGCCTTCGGCGTGGCGGGTCCGGTGCCTCTGCGGGCCTCCCACGCGGAATCTCTGGCAGCGGGACAGCCGGTCTCTTTGGAGCTGGCGGAGCGGTTTGCCCGGGCTGTGACCGAGGACATCCAGCCCCGGGACTCCTGGCGGGCGGCCCGGGACTTCCGGCTCCACATCGCCGTGGAGTGTGCGCGGCGGGCCTTTCTGGAGGCCGTCAGACGGGCGGGAGGTGACGTGCAGTGAGCGCAGTTCAGTATCAGACCATCCATTTCAATCTCAACGGCCGGGACGTGGAACGGACCGTGGATGTCCGCGCCAGCCTCACGGACCTGCTGCGGAACGACTTCCGGACGACCTCCGTCAAAAAGGGCTGTGAGGTGGGCGAGTGCGGCGCCTGCACCGTGCTGATCAACGGCGAGGCCTTCAACTCCTGCATCTACCTGGCTGTCTGGGCGGAGGGAAAGCGGGTCCGCACCCTGGAGAGCCTCCTGGGCCCCAACGGGGAGCTCAGCGACATCCAGCAGGCCTTCATCGACGAGACCGCGGTCCAGTGCGGCTTCTGCACGCCGGGCTTTCTGATGACGGCGGTGGAGATTCTGGAGAGCGGCGTGGAGTACAGCGACGAGGAGCTCCGCAAGCGCCTCTCCGGGCATCTGTGCCGCTGCACGGGGTATGAGAACATTCTCCGGGCGGTGAAGAAAACCATGTACCGCCGTCTTGGCAAGGAGCCCCCGGCCTGCTGAGCCCCGGGAGGCCGGCCGGGGCACGCCCATCAAGCCGCGGCCAGTTTCCTCCGGTTCCATTTGACGCCTTGGCGGCGGCGTGCTATAATAATTTCAGAGCGGTCCTGTACGCCGCCCCGGCACCGCCGGATGCCGCACAGGATTCCCGCAGCTTCAACGGTCTCTATGCCCGGCGCACGGATGCGTTCATGGAGACGGAACGCAAGGAGGAACTCCCATGAAAACCATCATCACCATCGGCCGGCAGTTTGGCAGCGGCGGCAAGGAAGTGGGCATCCGCGTGGCCAAGGAGCTCGGCATCCCCTTTTACGACAAGGAGCTCTTGCAGGAGGCCGCCAAGAAGAGCGGCCTCTGCGAGAAGATCTTTGAAAACTTCGACGAGCGGCCCAAGAGTCTGCTGTACTCCATTGCCATGGACTCCTATATGTTCGCCCTCCCTGGAGCGGGCGCCGGCGACTCCCTGGAGCAGCAGGTCTACCTGGCCACCTTTGACACCATCCGCCATCTGGCGGAGCAGGGGCCCTGCGTGATGATCGGCCGCTGCGCCGACTATGCCCTGGCGGAGAATCCCAACCACCTGAGCCTGTTCATCTACGCCCCCATGGACGTCCGCATCCAGCGGGTGGCCAAGCGGCAGAATCTCCCCCCGGAGAAGGCCCGCCAGCTGATTTTGAAGACCGACAAGCGCCGGGCCTCCTATTACGAGTATTACTCCTCCCAGAAGTGGGGCGCAGTGGACAGCTATGACTTCTGCCTGGACTCCAGCTATCTGGGCCTGGGCGGCACCGTGGAGCTGATCCGCGCCATGGTGGAGCACAAGGAGAACCCCATCCCCAGTCCCACGGAGGAAGATCCCACCCAGTCCCACTGATTTTTCCGCAACTGCCGGTGCATCCGCGAATGCACCGGCAGTTTTTCCTGTATCGGCGGCATGGGGGTCCGTGCGGGACAGCCGTCGCTCTCCGGACGCCGGGAACCGGCGGTTTCCTCCCAGGCGGGGCGCGCAATCCGGCAGGCTGACCCAGAATTTTTCTGTGCGGCCGCCCCGGTTTGTTCCCTTTTGGGATTGACGGCGTTTCCTCTTTTGTGCTACACTCTTGGGCAAACCTTTTCCGGAGGCGCTGCCTGCCCGGCACAGCGTCTCCGCCCTGATCTTTTGGAGAGAACAGGCGCTCTGCGGCGGATTACAGCGAATGCTGCACCTCAGTCCGCGGCCCCTGCCACTCGCACAGGCAGTCCCGCCCCTGTCCAGGGCGCCCTGCCGGGACGCCGGATCCTGTCCATCCGGGGAGGTATTTCGATGGACTATGAAAAACTGCTCAATCTCGCCTCGGAGCTGGGCTATCAGCTCATGTTCAGCGGCGCGGAGATCTACCGGGTAGAGGAATCAATGAGCCGCCTGCTCCAGGCCTACGGGATCGCCTCCCCGGAGGTGTTCTCGGTGCCCAAGTGCATCATCGTCAGCATCACCACGCCGGAGGGCCACCCCATCACCCGGATGTGCCGGGTAGGGCCCCACGGCACGGACATCGAGCTGCTGGAGCGGTGCAACGAGCTCTGCCGCCAGCTCTGCGCCGAGACGCCCCCCATTGACGAGGCCCGGGCCATGATGGAGGCCCTGCCGGCCCGCGCGCCCCAGTACGCCCCCTGGCAGGTGCTGCTGGGCTACGGCGCGGCCTCCGCCTTCTTCTCCCCCCTGTTCGGCGGCGGGATTGCGGACGCCGTCTGTGCCATGATCGGCGGGCTGGCCGTGGGGATCTGCCTGCTGTATGGGCGGCGGGTCATCGGGGCCAACCACTTCTTCCGCACGGTCATCTGCAGCGCGGTGGGCTCCCTGCTGTCGCTGATACTGGTCCGCCTGGGGCTGGGAAACAATGTGGATATCGTGAGCATCAGCACGCTGATGGTCCTGGTCCCCGGCGTACCGCTGACCAACGCCATGCGGGAGATCATGGCCGGGGACACCATCTCCGGCCTCAGCCGCGCCGCCGACTCCATGCTGACGGGGACGGCCATTGCCATCGGGGCCGCCGTAGGGCTGGCCATTGGTCAGGTCTTTTAAGGAGGATGCCGTCATGCTGCATATGATCTGGTCTGAATACCTGCTGCCCTGTCTCTGCGTTTTTCTGGCCTGCATCGGCTTTACGCAGATGTTCAACATCCACGGCGTGGGCAAGCTGATCTGCGCCGTAGGCGGCGCCCTGGGCTGGCTGATCTACCTGCTGGCCGGGAGCACCATTTTCGCCGCCTTCCTGGCCTCGGCCGCCATCGGCACCTACTCCGAGATCATGGCCCGGCTGCGCCACTGTCCCGTAACCTGCTACCTGCTGGTTGCTCTGCTGCCGCTGGTCCCCGGCGGGGGCATCTACTACGCCATGAGCTACTGTGTGGCGGGGGACATCCAGCAGTTCCTGAACACCCTGCTCTACACCTTCGGCATGGCGGCGGCGCTGGCGGTGGGCGCCATGATGACCGCGTCGCTGTTTCGGGCCATCTATCCCCACCTGCGGCCGCCAAGGCGGCGGGCCTGAGCAAACGGGACAGGGAGCGGCAAACGCCGCTCCCTGCTGTTTTACGCGCCGTCAACAGCTGAAAAACGCATTCGGACAGCTCGCAGAATCCGTCAAACGGCAGTCCGCCGCTTTGCGGATGTCATCCCTGGTTTCCAGATGCCTCCAGCATATGATTGATGGAAATCCCATATCCTTTTGTGGGATCATTTAAGAGGACATGGGTCACAGCTCCCACCAGACAGCCGTTTTGAACAATCGGCGAACCGCTCATCCCCTGGACAATGCCGCCGGTGACCTCCAGCAGCGCCGGGTCGGTGACGGAGAGCACCATGTCCCGGCCGTCGCCGCTGCCGGGCATCACCTTGAGAATTTCAATGTCATAGGTCTCCACCTGGTCTCCCTGAACATTGGCCCGGATCTCCGCCGGTCCCGGCTGGGCCGTGCCGGTGGGCAGGGCCTCTCCCTGGGCCGGCGTCTCCGCCAGGGTACCGAATACGCCGCTGGCCGTGTTGGCATAGAGACCGCCCAAGTCCCGGGTCAGGTCGAAATCCCCCCGCAGTTCCCCAGCGGCTCCGCTCTCGCCCTTCTTCACCGCCTTGACGGTGGAGGGCAGAATGGAGCCGTTGGCAAAGGGCATCAGCTGGGCGGTATCCACATCCGTAATGCCGTGGCCCAGGGCGCCGAAGGCCCCGGTGGCCGGGTCATAATAGGTCATGGTGCCGATACCGGCCATGCTGTCCCGAATCCAGGCGCCGATGCAGTAGACGCCCTGCTCGTTCCGGGAGGGCTCCACCGAGAGGGTCATGCTGCTGCCATCCCGCCGCACCTGCAAATCCGTGCTCTCCCCGCCGCTCTTTTGAATCAGGGATTGAAATTGCTCTGTGGAGGTGACGGCACTGCCGGCACAGTTGACGATGACGTCACCCGTCTGCAGCCCGCAGGCCCGGGCCGGCGTACCGCCCTCTGTGAGCTTCACCACCACCACACCTCTGGAAAACAGCTTGATGCCCACGGTGTGTCCTCCCGGCACCAAGGTCCTCACCTCCGCCGCGGAGGCGCCGGCCGCCCCGCACAGCAGCAGCGCCAGCACTGCCGCCGCACCGCAGCGCAGCAGCCGCTTTGCGCCTTGCAAAGATCCATACAATGAAAGATCACCCCGTTTCCAAAAAATCATCGCCGGCTGCTGCCGGCAGGTCTATCTTCTGCCGCCGTGAAGCAAACCACGCAAAGCAAAAACCGCCAGTGTCCCCATGGCAGTCTC
Organism: Clostridiales bacterium; assembly: GCA_019423635.1. Lineage (GTDB taxonomy): Bacteria > Bacillota > Clostridia > Oscillospirales > Oscillospiraceae > Oscillibacter. The sequence goes on along the minus strand of JAHZBA010000008.1, from coordinate 84,235 downwards.
TGCCTTTGCCCGCACCGCAGACAAAAAGAGGACCCCGCAGGCAAAAGCCTGCGGGGTCTTCCAATCTTTTCAAATCACTCGTCCCGCTTATTGAAAATTTTGAAGATATCGTTGAAGGGATCGTCCTCCTTCTCGGGCTTGGAGATGTCCTCCTCCCTCAGCGGCATGGGTGCCTTCGCAGCGCCGCTGCTCTCCGTCTCCGCGGCGGCCTCCTCGGCCATCTTCGGCAGCTCGCCGCCGTGCTTGTCAAAGCCGGTGGCAATGACGGTGACCCGGATCTCGTCCTCCAGCGTCTCATCGAAGGTGGCGCCGAAGATGGTGTTGGCGTCGGGGTGGACGGCAGCCTGGATCAGCGAGGCGGCCTTGTCCACCTCCTCCAGGTCCATATCCAAAGAGCCCGCCACATTGATGAGGATGCCCCGGGCACCGTTGATGGAGGTCTCCAGCAGCGGGCTGGAAATGGCCATCTGGGCGGCCTCCTCGGCCTTGCCCTTGCCGGCGGCCCGGCCCATGCCCATGTGGGCCATGCCGGCGTCCTTCATAATGGCGGTGACATCGGCGAAGTCCAGGTTGATGAAGCCCGTCTCCCGGATCAGATCAGAGATGGACTGCACCGCCTGACGCAGCACGTCGTCGGCGATTTCAAAGGCGTTGGCAAAGGTGATCTTCTGATCGGTGGCGTGCTTGAGCCGCTCGTTGGGGATGATGACCAGGGAGTCCACCTTCCCCTCCAGCTCGGCAATTCCGGCCTCCGCCTGCTGCATCCGCCGGCGCCCCTCAAATCCAAAGGGCTTTGTGACCACCGCCACGGTCAGCGTACCCGTCTCCTTGGCAATCTCCGCCACGATGGGGGCCGCGCCGGTGCCGGTGCCGCCGCCCATGCCGGCGGTGATGAACACCATGTCCGTGTCCTCCAGGGCCTTGGCAATCTGCCCGCGGCTCTCCTCGGCGGACTTGCGGCCCACTTCCGGGTCAGAACCGGCACCCTGACCGTGGGTCAGCTTCTCGCCGATCTGGATCTTGTAAGTGGCGCTGGACACGTTCAGCGCCTGCTTGTCGGTATTCACCGCCACGAAGTCCACGCCCTTGGTTCCGGAGCGGACCATGCGGTTCACCACATTGTTCCCTGCGCCGCCAACACCGATGACCTTGATATTCACAACGGAATCAGGACCGGTTTCCATCCCAAATGCCATAGTGTGCCTCCTGCTATCTTTTGTAGAAACGGGTCGAAATACCCGTTGGTGTATACTATATCCTGTGGATAGTGCCTTTTTTCATTGTATGACACTTTCCCGCTCCGGTCAAGTGTCCAGACCTGTTTTCCTGGATTTTTTTCAAATTTTGGATGTTTCGGCTAGCGGACACTCTGATCCAGATACGTCCGGCCGTCCTCCCGGGTCATATCGAAGGTTCCGGTCATGTTGTCCTGCACATATTCGCTGTCAATGGCCATCTGCAAGATCCGCAGCTTCACCGCGTAGTCCGCGCCGTAGGGCAGCTTCACGGTAAAGCGCCCGATATAGTCCATGCGGATCACGGAGAGGTCATCCATGCGGATCTCGTCGGTCTTGTCCAGCATATTGGCCTCCTCCAGCGCCGACAGCAGGTTCAAGAGGCTCTCCTGCTGCACACTGTACTCGCTGGCCAGGGCGATAGGCGTGCCCACAGCGGGCGCCAGCAGCGTGCAGCCGGTGATGCCCACATACTCTCCCGCCGCGCCGGTGGGCTTCTGGTCCACGATCATGCCCTTGGCGCTGATGAGCCAGGTGCTGCCGTCCTGCACCAGAGCCGCCGGCGTTCCGCACTCCTCCACCTCGATCACCAGGGTATCCGGCAGCTTGCGGTGGATGTAAGGGGTCTCCACATAGGGCAGCGCCTCCCGAATCCGGCGCTGTGCCTCGTATTTGTTCAGCAGAATCAGGTTGTCTCCCGGCTGAATCCCGCAGGCCTGCCGGATCTCCTCCTCGGTATAGCGGCTCTGGCCGCTGACCACAATGGTATCCACCCGGAAAAACAGCGTCAGCGCGGCCACCAGGCACCCGCAGATGACCAGAACGGACAGGAGTTTATAGAGAAAGCCGAAGCTTCCCCTCCGCCGCCTCCGATTGGAATATCTGCGTCTTGCCATGTCGGTAAATCCTTCCCGCAGGAGTTCTGCCTCTGTTGTCTCTTTGCTGCCGGGGCCGTCCTTCGTTCCCTCCGGAACACGGATCTCCGCGCCCGGGCTTTGCCGATCCCTGGGATTCTCCCCGCGCAGAGCACATCCGGCCTGCGCGCAAACCGGTTTCCCGCTCAGTCCGTGCGCCGGATGTCCGCGCCAAGCGCCTGCAAATCCCGCACGATATCCTCATAGCCCCGGTCGATGTGGGCGGTCTCCTCCACCCGGGTCTCCCCTTCCGCCGCCAGCGCCGCAACGCACAGCGCCGCGCCGCCCCGCAGGTCCGTACATCGCACCGGCGCGCCGTGGAGGGTCTCCACTCCCGTCACCACCGCTGCCCGGCCGGAAACCCGGATATCCGCCCCCATGCGGGTCAGCTCATCCACATGGCGGTAACGGTTTTCAAAGATGTTCTCCTCAAACACGGTGGCGCCCCGGCTTCGCAGCAGCGCCGCCATCAGAATGGCCTGGGCGTCCGTGGGAAAGCCGGGATAGGGGGCTGTCCGCACCGGGCGGACCGACCGCAGCGGCTTCTGACTGACACAGGCGATCCCCGCCCGGTCCGATACGATGTCGCACCCGGCCTCCCGCAAAACCGCGGTGACGGTGGACAGGTGGTCCTCCCGGGCTCCCCGCAGCAGCGCCACGCCGCCGGCGGAAGCCGCCGCGCAGAGGTAGGTGGCCGCCGCAATGCGGTCGGGCATAATGGAGTAAGTACAGCCGTGGAGCACCCGTCCTCCCTCCACCACCACGGCGGAGCTGCCGGCGCCGGAGACCTTGGCGCCGCAGGCGTTCAGAAAGCCCTGGAGATCCACGATCTCCGGCTCCCGGGCGGCATTGCAGATGGAGGTCGTCCCCTCCGCCCCGCAGGCCGCCAGCATCAAATTCTCCGTGGCGCCCACGGAGGGCAGGCTCAGCACGATCTCCCGGCCCCGCAGCCGCGCCGCCCGGCAGTGGAGGACGCCGCCGGCGTCGTCAATCTCCGCTCCCAGGTCCCGCAGACCCGCCAGGTGCAGGTCGATGGGCCGGGGACCCAGCTCACAGCCGCCGGGATAGCTGAGCTCCGCCTGTCCGCACCGGGCCAGAATGGCCCCCAGAAAGATGGCGGAGGAGCGCATTTCCCGCATCAGTATATCAGAGACGGCGCAGCCGTTCAACCCCGCCGTGTTGACGGCCAGATCTCCGGCCTCCCAGCGGGCCTCACACCCCAGCTCCTTCAAAATCCGCACCGAGGCGTCCACATCCCGCAGGCGGGGGCAGTTTCGGAGCAGCACCTCGCCCCCCGTCAGCAGCGTGGCCGCCAGAATGGGCAGCACGCTGTTCTTTGCCCCCTGGACCTGCACTTCGCCGTCCAGGCGCCTGCCGCCGTTAATCATCAGCATGATGGTTCCCTCCGCTTCCAAGAATGGTTGCTCCATCCTATGGAAACGGGAGAATTTTGGTTACTTGAGGATCTCCAGCACCGTCCGGAAGATCCGCTCCCCGGCGTCCCGAATGCCGATGGACGCCATGGCCCGCTCCATCTCCGCCAGCTTCTTCTCATCGTGGAGAATGGCACAGGCCGCCTGGAACATGGCCTGGGCAGAGCACTCCCGCTCCAGCAGCACCACCGCGCCGCCGTGGTCCTCCAGGGCCCTGGCGTTCTTCTCCTGGTGGTTGTTGGTGACGTACGGGGAGGGCACCATCAGCGCCGGGGTGCCCAGGGCCGTCAGCTCGCTGATGGTGGAGGCCCCGGCCCGGCAGATCACCAGATCCGCCGCCCGAAAGACCCTGGCCATGTCGTAGATGTACTCCCGCACCTCCAGTGCCGGGTGCTCCTCCAGGCGCACCCCCTTTTCCGCCAGATCCGCCTGCAACCGCTCCAGATTTCCCGCGCCGGCGGCATGAATGTGGTGGAAGGGCTCCTTTGCTGCCTCCAGCGCCAGAAAGCCCGCCATCTGCCGGTTCATGCCGGACGCCCCCAGGGAGCCCCAGAAGGACACGATCAGGGGCCGGCCGTCGTCCACGCCCAAGGCCGCCTTGGCCTGGGCCTTGGTCAGCTGGAAGAAGTCCTCCCGCACCGGCGTGCCGGTGACCTCCACCCGCTCCGGGTGCTTGTAGTACTGCCGGCAGGACTCGAACCCCACCAGAATCCGGTCCGCGTAGGGCTCCAGCATCCTTGTGGTGAGTCCCGGCACGATATTGGACTCGTGAACCGCCGTGGGAATCCCCATCCGGGCGGCCTCCCGCACCACGGGGAAGGAGGCGTAGCCCCCGGTGCCCACCACCACATCCGGCCGGAAGGCCCGCAGAATTCTCCGGGCCTCCCCAGGCGAGCGCAGGAGGTTCCAGGCGGAGACCAGGTTGTGCCGGATCTCCCTGGGCTTTAAGGAGCGGTGCAGGCTGGAGACATGCACCGTCTGAAACTCATAGCCCGCCTGGGGCACCAGCGTCTTCTCCAGCCCCCGCTCCGCCCCCACAAAGAGGAACTCCGCGCCGGGCACCTTTTCCGCCGTCAGCTGGGCCAGAGCAATGGCCGGGTTGATGTGCCCCGCTGTCCCGCCGCAGGTGAAGACCACTCTTCTCGGCTGTCTTGCCAAACTACCACCTTCTTGCCCATGAGAAATCAGGAACCTGCCATTTCATCCGGGGAACTCCCCCCAAAGCCTTTCAGGAGGGCTCCAATTACCGTCAGCCGGTTTTGGGCGGCCGCATCTGCCTGGATACCGACAGCACAATCCCCATCTCCGCCAGCTGGATGGACAGCGCCGTGCCGCCGTAGCTGAAAAAGGGCAGGGAGATGCCGGTGGTGGGCAACAGACCCGTCACCACGCCGATATTCAGGAAGGTCTGCATGGCCACCAGTGTGGTCACGCCCACCACCAGAAGGCAGCCGAAGCGGTCCCTGGAGTGAAGGGCGATCCAGTACCCTCGGAGAATCAGCGCCGCGAAGAGCAGCATGATGATGGCGGCTCCGATGAGGCCCAGCTCCTCACAGATAATGGCAAAGATAAAGTCGTTATGTTCCTCCGGCAGGTACAGGAATTTCTGCCGGCTCTTGCCGAGGCCCACACCCAGGAGCCCGCCGGAGCCGATGGTAATCAGGCTCTGGCTCAGCTGCCAGCCGCTCCCCTGGGCATCCTCCCACGGGTTCAGCCAGGAGGTGATCCGGGAGGTATTGTAACCGATCACAAACAGCACCAGGTAGACCATGCCGCCGGCCGCCCCCAGGGCGCCCAGCACCCAGCCCCAGTTGATGCCGCCCACCAGCATCAGCGCAGCGCCGGCGCCCAGAATCAAAATCGCGCCGGAGAGGTGGGGCTCCATGCCCACCAGCAGCGCCAGCAGGACCAGCAAAATGGCGTAGGGCGCGATGCCGTAGCGGAAGGTGCGCATCTTCTCCTTTTTTCGGGAGATGCTGTCGGAAAAGTACAGCACCACCGCCGCCTTGGCCACCTCCGAGGGCTGGAACTGGAGGGTGGTACCGGGGATGCCCAGCCAGCGGGTGGCGTTGTTGCGGGTGATGGCCAGGGGGTTCCCGGGAATCACCACCAGCACCAGAAACACGATGGCCGCATACAAAACCAGCTTCGCCACGCCCCGGAACCGCTGGTAGTTGATCCTGCCGATCACAAACATCAGCGCCACGCCCAGCACCGCGAAGGCCCCCTGCCGGGTGAAGTAGTACAGCGGGTTGCGCGTGGAGGGCTCGTAGTAGGCGGAGGGAAAGCTGGCGGAGAGCAGCATCACAAGACCGATGGCCGTCAGCAGCAGCACCAGCAGGCAAAAGGGCAGGTCTATGGGACCCTTGGCCAGTTCCCGGCTCTCCTCCTGCTTCAATTTCCGGGCCCGTGCCTGCTCCCGTCTGGCCTCCTCCTGCCGCCGGCGCTCTTCGTACCGCGCCAGGGCCTCCCGGCGGTTATAGGGCCTGCGCTGCTGGGTCATCTTGCTCTCCCTCCCCTCTTGTCACAAATTTGCGCCCCTCAATACCGTCCCTGCACGCCCCAATACGCCAGCGCACAGCCGGCCAGGGTGATGGCGGAGAATACCGCCACCAGCTTCGCCTCGCTCCACCCGGAGAGCTCCAGGTGGTGGTGCAGAGGGGCCATCTTGAAAAACCGCTTGCCATGGGTAGCCTTGAAGTAGGTCACCTGAATGATATCGGACATGGTCTCGGCGATGTAGATGATCCCCACCGGGATCAGCACCAGCGGCGCGTCCAGCACAAAGCCCAGCGCCGCCACGGCGCCCCCCAGAAAGAGGCTGCCGGTGTCTCCCATGAAGACCTTGGCGGGGTGGTGGTTGTAGACGAAGAAGGCCGCCAGGCCCCCGGCCATGGCCGCCGGGAACAGGGCCAGCACTCCCTGCCTGCTCCACAGGGCCCCCACGGCCGTAAAGAACACCATCACCACGAAGGTGACGCCGGTGGCCAGGCCGTCCACCCCGTCGGTGAGGTTCACAGAGTTGACACAGCCCACAATGACAAAGCCCGCAAACACCAGATAGACCACCCAGTTCAGAGTGAAGGTCCGGTTGAAAAAGGGCACGTACAGCTCGTTGGTCAGGAGCTTTTCATAGCGCATCAAACTCAAAAACAAAATCGCCGCCGCCAGCTGCAGCACAAATTTCTGCCTGGCGGTGAGGCCCTCGTTCTGGTGCTGGCGCACCTTGCGGTAGTCGTCCACAAAGCCGATCAGCCCGAACACCAGGGCGAAGAGGTAGACATACAGATGGGCAAAATTGCCGGAGAGCATCAGATCCCATCCCAGCAAAAACACCGCAATCCCCACGCCCAGAATGAACATGGTCCCGCCCATCGTCGGAGTGCCGGCCTTGGACTTGTGCCAGGTGGGACCGTCGGCCCGAATCTCCTGGCCCGCCTTCAGCTTGCGCAGCTCCTTCAGCACAAATTTTCCTATCACCAGGGTCAATACAAAGCCGGCTGCAAAGGCCAGCAGGATTCTCTCCATGATGTTCTCTCCCTCTCCCCCGCGCGCTCCTTGAGGCCGCGGGGGCTCCCTATGTTTTGCACCTGGCAGGCATCTCTGCCAGAGCCGGCGGGCTTATTTGCCGCGCTCCAGGTACTCCGCCACGATCTCCCGCTCATCCATGTGGTGCTTTTCGTGGTTGACGCCCCCCAAAATCTCTGATTTTGCGGGGACCCCGCATATTTCTCAAATCGTCCGAACTGAATTCGGCCGATTTCAAGGTTTCGCTCCGCGAAACCTTGACGCCGGACTTCCGGCGTTATTTCCCGCGCTCCAGGTACTCCGCCACAATCTCCCGCTCATCCATGTGGTGCTTTTCGTGGTTGACCTCCTGATAGGTCTCGTGGCCCTTGCCGCACAGGACAATCACATCCCCCGCTTCCGCGTGGTCCATGGCCCAGTGGATGGCCTCCACCCGGTCCTCCACCACCACGTGGGGCGCGTCCCCTACGCCGGGCAGAATATCGGCGATGATGTCTCCGGGCCGCTCCGTCCGGGGGTTGTCGGTGGTGACAATGGAGAAGTCCGCCGTCTCCGCCGCCGCCCGGCCCATCTTCGGCCGCTTGGCCCGGTCCCGGTCCCCGCCGCAGCCAAAGAGGGCAACGGTCCGCCCCTTGGCAAAGCCCTTCACCGTGGTCAGCACATTCACCATGCTGTCGGGGCTGTGGGCATAGTCGATCAAAATGGTGTAGTCCTTCCCCGGCGTGGGCACCACCTCCACCCGGCCCTTTACATGGGGCACCCGGGAGAGCACCGCGGCGCTCTCGGCCAGGGGAATTCCCAGGGCCAGGGCGGCCCCCAGCACATCCAGAGTATTATATACCATAAAGCCGCCGGGAATGTTCACCCGGACCGGGATTTTTTCCGCCGCCGTCACCGCCGTGAAGGCCACATGGTCCTCCGCCAGGGACACGTCCTCTGCCCACAGGTCCGCGGAGGCGCGGCGGGCGTAGAAGAGCGTCCTGCAGGTGCTCCCCTCCAGAAGCCGCTTCGTCCAGGGGTCGTCGGCATTGCACACACCGGTCTCACAGCGGCGGAACAGCACCGCCTTGGCGTCGCAGTAGGCCTCCATGGTCTCGTGGAAATCCAGGTGGTCCTGGGTCAAATTGGTAAAGATACCCACCTGATAGGGCACGCCGTACACCCGGTCCAGGGCCAGGGCGTGGGAGGAGACCTCCATCACCACATGGGTGCAGCCTGCATCCCGCATCCGGGCAAAGAGCCCCTGGAGCTCAAAGGACTCCGGGGTGGTCCGCTCCGTGGGGAGCACCTCCGCGCCGATCATATTCTGGTTGGTGCCGATGAGGCCCACCTTGGCCCCCCGGGTCTGCTCCAGAACCGCCTTCAAAAGGTAGGTGGTGGTGGTCTTGCCGTTGGTGCCGGTGACGCCCACCATGGTCATCGCCCGGGCGGGATGGCCGAAGAAGTTGGCTCCCACCACCGCCAGAGCCCGCCGGGAGTTCTCCACCTGGACGCAGGGCACGCCCTCTACCGGGCGCTCGCACAGCACCGCCGCCGCACCGGCCTCCACGGCCTTCTGGATAAAGGCGTGGCCGTCTGCGGCGAAGCCCGTCATGGCCACAAAGAGCTCTCCGGGCCGGGTGGTCCGGGAGTCATAGCTGACGCCGGGAATCTCCCTGTCCAGATCCGCCGTAACGGATCGGAGCGTCAGTCCCTCCAGCAAATCTCTCAGTTTCATTCGTTCAGCTCCTTCCTGATGCCCTGAAAGAGCGCCAAGTCGATTATAAACAGAAAAAAACGTCCCGTATACCGGCAATGGTGCCAAAAACCTTGCAGAATCTGCTGCCGGACATGGTATTCAGTCCAGTACAGAGCTGTCGCCGAACTGAACGGTCACCACAGAGCCCGCCTTGCGCTCCGCCCCCTCCGGCACGCTCTGGCTGATGGCGCTGACGTTGCCGGAGCTGGCGGAGGTGGCGCCGGTAATCCGCATGATGAGCCCCGCGTTGGTGAGGAGGCGGTTGGCCTCCGCCGCAGTTTTTCCCACTACGTTGGGCACGACGGACAGGGCCTCCGGCTTCTCCTCGCCGAGATAAAGCACAATGGAGGCGTTGTTGGGCACGATGGCGCCGCCGGCGGGAGTCTGGTCCGTGACCGTCTCCCCGCTGCCCACCGTGCGGCAGGAGAAGCCGGCAGCCTCCAGACGGGCCTTGGCGCTCTCGGCGGTCTCCCCCACCACGTTGGGCACGGCGGCGTCGGCGCCGGCCAGCTCCTCGGCGGTATAGTCCGGCTCCACCCCCAGGGCCGGCAGGATGTCTGCCATAATACTGCTGGCGGTGGGGGCCACGAAGTTGCCGCCGGAGACGTAGATGCCCGTGTTCCGGCTGGGGGTGTCCATGGTAATCAGCATGATGTACTGGGGATCGTCCGCCGGGGCGAAGCACATGAAGGACACCACCACGTCGCCCCGGGGATTCTCAGGGGTCCTGGTACCGGTCTTGTCGGCGGTGCCGGTCTTGCCGCCGATGCGGTAGCCGGACACCTGGCCGTTGCGGCCGGTGCCGGAGGACACCACGTACTCCAGACACTCCCGGACGACGGCGGAGGTCTCCTCGCTGATGACCTGGCGCACCGGCGTGGCGTCGTGCTGATAGACCACGTTGCCGTCGCCGTCGATCTCCTGCTCCACCACGTAGGGGGTATAGAGATAGCCGCCGTTGATGCAGGCCGCCTGGGCCCGGATCAGCTCCAGGGGCGTGACATTGAAGGTCTGGCCGAAGGAGTAGGAGGCCAGGGAGACCACGTTGCTGTTGAAGTCCTTATCCGAGGCGAAGATCCCCTGGACCTCGCCGATCATGTCCACGCCGGTCTTCTCCATGAGGCCGAAGGATTTCAGGTATTCATAATATTTCTCCGTGCCGATCTTCAAGCCCATATTGATGAAGGCGGGGTTGCAGGAATTCCCCACCGCCTGGACCAGGCTCTGGTGGCCGTGGCCGGCCTTCTTGGAGCAGTTGATGGGCTTATCCCAGCCCTTGACCGTAATGGAGCCGCTGCAGTCAAAGGTGGAATTCTTGTTGACAAGGCCCTCCTCCAGGGCAATGGCCAGGGTGATGGGCTTGAAGGTGGAACCGGGCTCGTAGGTGGAGTCGATGCACTTGTTGCGCCACTGACTCTGAACGGCGTCACTCTTGGCCTTGCTGACAGCCTCCTCGTACTTTTCCTCCGACTCGTAGGTATCCCGCTTTTGCTCCAGCTCCAAAAGCTGGGTGTCCAGCTTCTCCTGGAGCTTTTCATCCTGAATGACGCCGGGCTGGTTGAGGTCGTAATTGGAGAAGGAGGCCATGGCGATGATGGCGGCGGAGTTGACATCCATGACGATGCCGGTGCCGCCGTTCTTGGCGCCGAATTTCTCCAGCATACTCTCCATGCCCTTTTCCAGATAGGACTGGACCTCCATATCCATGGTCAGCGTCAGATCGTGGCCGTCCTCCGGATCAAAGAGCTGCTCATATTCAAACAAAAGAGGGGTGCCGGCGGCGTTCTTGGCGGTGACGGTCAAGCCGGAGGTCCCCTCCAGGGCGTCGTTGTACTTGGCCTCCAGGCCCACGCCGCCCTGGTTTTCGGAGTTCACGAAGCCCAGCACGTTGGACGCCAGGGAGCTGTAAGTGTAATAGCGCTTGGAGTCCGGCTGAATCCAGACCCCCTGGAGCCGCTTTTGCTGGTCCTTGGGGATCTCATTGCCCTCGGGGTCGATCTCGCCGTTGATGAAGCGGCGGACCTCGTCGGCCATCTCCCGCTCCGTCTTGGAGCGGATGGTCTCGTACATGGAGTTGGTCTTCTCCATCCGCCGCTCAATGCTCTCCTGCTCCACCTCCAGGATGCGGCTGAGCCCCCGGGCAATGTAGGTCTGATCCCGCAGCACCGGCGGGCTGTAGCTCTCGCCCCTGCCTCTGGCCTTCTCTGCCGCCGTCTCGTTGGCCTCCTCCTGGCTGGTCACAAACTCTGCAATTTCCCGGGGGGAGATGTTGATGGTCTCCGCCGTGGCGGAGACGGCCATGATGTTGCCGTTGCGGTCATAGATTGTCCCCCGGGAGGCACTGATGGCGGCACTGCGGGTCTGCTGGCGCACCGCCCGCTCCTTCATCTCCTCGTGGCGGTTGATCTGGAGGTCAAAGAGCTTCCAGAACAGCACCAGGAAGGTGACAACGCCCAAAAGGGACATCAGCAGCACCGTCCGTCCGCGAATCACCTGGTTGGCCCAGCGGGCGGCATCGCTCTTTCTCTGTTTTGCTTTCATGGGATCTCCTTCCTGCCCGCGGGCGGCGGCCCGCAGTGAAACGGGGGAGCGAGAAGCTGGCTTCTCCCTCCCCTCGGTACTGTCTCATTATAGTGCGGCGGTCAATTAAAATATTCCACCACCGCATAGACGCCGTGGTTGAAAAACGCCTTGATCCGGCCCAGGAGGCCAGGGTTCTCCACCTGGTAGATCTCTACGCTGTTTCCCCCGGAGATATCCAGATAACAGACCTGGCTGGCGCTGGGCTTCGTCATGCCGGCCGCCTCGGCGGCCTCCCGGACGGTGGCCAGGTCAAACATCCGCTCATACTCCGCCGTAAGGGCCACCTGCTCCGTCTCCAGCTCCGCCAGCTGGCTCTTGAGGGCCACCGTGTCGGAGGAGAGCATGGTCATCTGCACATAGCACAGCAGCAGCAAAACCGCCACGCCCACAACGGCGGCGGCGCCCAGCACGGAGAAGGGGGAGACATGCTGCCGCTCCCGCAGGCGGACCTTGGGAAGCGCGCGAACCTGCTCGGTCTCCCGCGCAGGGTGACGGGGGGCTTCACCGGCGTGGCGCAGCTCGCGCTCCCGCACCGCCCAGTCCAGCTCTCTTGCCAGATTCCCGTCCACGGAGCGGCGGTAGCGCAGCTCCTTTGCCGATGCGGCCATGTGAATCCCCCCCCTTTCCGCGGGGATCTCTCCCCGCCAACATTCAATCACTCAAATCCTCAAAGCCAGCTGCCCTGGCAGCCCGCTCAGGCAAGATCCAATTCATCCAGTCTCTCCGCCAGGCGCAGCTTGGCACTGCGTGCCCGGGGATTCTCCCGGAGCTCCGCCTCTCCGGAGACAATGGGTTTGCGGTTCAGCAGACGGAGCTTCGGCTTCTTTCCGCAGACGCACACGGGAAACTCCGGCGGGCAGGTACACCCTCTCGCCATCTCCTGCATAGCCCGCTTGACGATGCGGTCCTCCAGAGAGTGAAAGGTAATCACCGCCAGACGCCCGCCGGGAACCAGCTTGTCCACCGCCGCGCTCAGCATGGGCGGCAGGGCCTCCAGCTCACCGTTGACGGCGATGCGGATGGCCTGGAAGCTGCGTTTGGCCGGGTGCTGCTTCTCCCGCAGCGCCGCCGAGGGCATGGCCCCCCGGATGAGCTCCACCAGCTGGAGCGTCGTCTCAACGGGCGCCGTCTCCCGCGCCCGGCAGACGGCCTTCGCAATCGCCGGAGCATAGCGCTCCTCGCCGTACTCAAAGAGAATCCGCCGCAGCTCCTCCTGGGACCAGGTATTCACCACTTCCCGGGCCGTCAGCGCCCCGGAGCGGTCCATCCGCATGTCCAGCGGGGCGTCGTGCAGATAGGAAAATCCCCGTTCGGCGTCGTCCAGCTGCGGGGAGGACACGCCCAGGTCAAACAGCATCCCGTGGACACCGCCCACACCGGCGCCCTCCAGAAGCGCCGAGAGGTCTGCGAAATTGCCGTGGAGCAGCGTCACACGCTCCCGCCAGGGGGCCAGCCGCTCCTCCGCCGCCTCAATGGCGGCCATGTCCCGGTCAATGCAGTAGAGATGCCCTGTGGTGAGCCGCCCGGCAATCTCCCGGGAGTGGCCTCCCCGGCCCAGGGTGCCGTCCACATAGATCCCATCGGGGCGGACGGCCAGGCCCTCGATGCACTCGTCCAGCAGGACGGGTTTGTGTGTCCATTCCATTGCTTTCCCTTCTCGAGGTCCCACAGACGGGCACACCGGTCCCGGCTTCTCTCTGTCCCAAAGCGGGCCCGTCCCGCCCCGGAGCGCGCAATCCCCGGTCCCCTGCCTTCGGATTGTACCACGCTCCGTTGCCGTCGCAGAGGCCCGGTTTACCGCCAAACCCCAGAGCGCGCAATCCCCGGTCCCCTGCCTTCGGATCGCACCACGCTCCGTTGCCGTCGCAGAGGCTTGGTCTATCACCAGGCCCCAGAGCGCGCTAAAATTCTTTTGGTCCTTTTCTTTTAAGAAAAGGACCGCCTGGCACGTGCCAGGGCATCCATGGCGGCGGCCATATCGTCCTCCTGAAGCATCCGGGTCTCCCGCTCCTCCCAGGCGGCGGCGTCCCAGATCTCCGCAAAGGTGTTCAGGCCCACAATGGTGGCGGTCTTCTGCAATCCGGCGTACTTGCGCAGCGCCGCGGGAATCAGAACGCGTCCCTGCCCGTCCGGCTCGCACTCCACCGCATTGGCATAGAGCAGCGTCAGCGCCCTGGCCTCCGTGTAGGGCAGCTCGTCCATCTGCTCGGACATCTGCTCCCACTTGGCCTGGGGATAAATGGTCAGGCACCCTTCCGCGCCAATGGTGATGTAGAACACCTCCCCCAGCGCCTCCCGCATGTTGGAGGGAATCACCAGGCGGCCCTTGGCGTCAATGCTGTTATTGGATTTTCCCATCAGCCGCGCCATGGAAACGCCGCCCCCTTTCCCCCCTTTTTGGGCCAGGATGGAGAAACGTGACACTTACATGCCTCTTCTACCCACTTTTCCCCACCGTGTATTTTGAGTATACGGAATTTCCGCGGGAATTGCAAGCATTTTTTTCCGTCACAAACCGCCCGAAATCGAACATGTTTTCTATTTTTTCTTCCATTTTTCGGGAATTCAGGTCTCGCCTGATCGGTTTACGTAAAATCAGAAAATCCCCCTGGCACAACATCTTGTGCCAGGGGGATTCATCTGTAGAAAATCATACAAAATCCAGTGAGCCCGCAAAAAGTTCCCAGATTCTTTTCGTCAATATTAACAAACTTTCTCGGGAAAGACCCGGATATTTTTTGACAAACTGCCATCAAGAGTCCTCTGCGCCGTCGGATTTCTGCTCCAGTTTCGCCCGCTGCTCCTGGATTTTCTCTGCGGAGGCGGTGCGGAACTGCATCCGGGACTGCTTCACCTCGTCCAGAGCCGCCTGGACGGCCTCCTCCGTGCGGGCCAGGGCGTCCTCGGCGTACTCATTGGCCACCTGATAGAGCTGGCGGGAGCGGTCCTCCGCCCGGGCAATGATCTGGCGGGCCTTCTCCTTGGCGGCATAGAGCACCTCACTGTCGGAGATCTTGGTGCGGGCCTCCAGCTCCGCCTGGCGCATCATCCGGTCCACGTCCCGCTTGGCGTCCTCCACATACTTCTCCCGGGCGGCCAGCAGCTCCTGGGCCCGTTTGATCTCAATGGGCAGCTGGGCCCGCAGCTCATCCAGCAGGTCCAGCATCTCGTCCCGCTCCACAATACTCATGCCCGGCTTCAGGGCAGGGGCCTTGGCCTCTTCAATCCGCTCATACAGCATATCAATCAGTCGGTTGATGTCACTGCTTGCCATACAGCTCACGCTCCTTTTTCACTCATGATCTCCTGTACCAGCGGGACCACCGGCGCAGGGAGGTATCGCTCCAGAGGCTGACGGTAGCGGATCATCTCCCGCACCATGGAAGAGCTGAAGTGCTGATAGGGTGCGCTGGCAGGCAGCAGCAGCGTCTCCAGCTGAGGGTAAATGCCCCGGTTGATGGAGGCCATCTGGTATTCCGCGTCAAAGTCCGCCGTACCCCGCACCCCCCGCACAATCACCTGTGCGCCGTGATTTACGGCAAACTCCGCCAGCAGACCCGGCCACAGGTCCGCCTTCACATTGGGCAGCTCCGCCACGGCCGTCCGCACCAGCAGGAGCTTCTGCTCCGGTGTGAACATCTGGCTGCGCTTTTCCGCGTTGGGACTGACGCACACCCACACCTGGTCGAAACAGGCGGCGGCCCGCCGGATCACATCCAAATGCCCCAGCGTAATGGGGTCAAAGCTGCCGGAGCAGACTGCTGTTTTCATGGGTTCTCTTCCTCGCTCCTTCGGTTTTCGTCCCGCCGCATCACCGTCAGGCCAATCTTCCCGTAGCGGTAGACCCGGCCACGGCAGACGGCGGGGACCTGCGGAGGCCTGTCCGCAGGGTGTTCTGCGACAATTATACCATGCGGATTCAAAATGTCAAACTCCGTCAGGCTGCATCTTTGCAAAACATCCTCCAAAAGGCCCGTTCCGTAGGGCGGGTCCAGAAAGATGAGATCAAAGGTCTCCCTGGTCCCTGCCAGGAATTCCGCGGCGGCGCCGCAGACCACCCGCGCCCGGTCCGCCAGATCCGTGACGGCCAGATTCTCCCGGATCAGCCGCACCGCATCCTGCCGCTGGTCCACAAAGACGGCGGAGGCGGCGCCCCGGCTGAGGCACTCAATGCCCAGCTGCCCCGTACCGGCAAAGAGATCCAGCACCCGGCGGCCCTCAATTTCAAACTGGATGATGCTGAACAGCCCCTCCTTCACCCGATCGGTGGTGGGACGGGTCTCCTGTCCCGCCAGCTCTTTCAAGCGGCGGCCGCGGGCGGAGCCGGTAATCACACGCATGGGTTTCCCTCCTCAAGTTCTCTCCGCCACGGCAGCGCACAGGGACAGAGGCCTCCTGTGCTCCCCGCGGCATGTCCCATCTCGGAGCAGGACGGCGGCGGTTTTCCGGACAAGCCCGGCTTCCGTCTATTCTACGGCAAAATCCCCCGCTTTTCAATAGGAAAGCGGCCGGCTTTCCACATTTATTTTGCGGCTTGATCCGCCCAAGCTCCCGCTCTCCGCAAAAACAGCCGCGGCGGACCACGGTCGCTGCGAGGACAGGCGGCCGACTTTTGTCAGCCGCCTGTTGTATCCTGTGTGCAGAAGTTTCCTTCCCCGCCAGGCAGCCCGCCGCGTCTCATTGCCCGCAGCAGGGACCGCCGCGCCTGCGGCCCTCACCTGAGCACCACGTTCTCCTCTCCCAGTGTCTCCCGGGCCTCCTCGATCAGAGCCCTGTGCGGCAGCACCTGGGTGGCAAAGACCCGGCGGCTGTCCGCCATCACCATCTTCACCTGGGTGGTGCCGGGGAACATGGAGAACACCAGCTTCATATGCCGCAGGGAGGGGTCCTCCAGGCTCGGGAATTTCAAAAACAGCGTCTCGCCCGGCAGGATCTTCTCCGACTGACCGGCCCCGCTGCTCTTGACCGGAGCCGGCGGCGCCGCGGTATCCAAGGGGTAGGCGGAATCACACAGCATCTGGGGCGGCTTGTCCTCCCGCAGGGAGAGCCGGCCCTTCACCACAATCGCCTGATTCTCCCGCAGGTAGGCGCCGCAGGTGTCCAGCACCCGGGAAAAGCACAAAAGCTCTATGGCGCCGGTGTTGTCCTCCAAAACCACATAGGCCATCAGGCTGTTGTTTCGGGTGGTCTTGGTCTTGCTGGAGGTCACCACCCCCGCCAGGGTGAGATACTGATCGTCAAAAAAGCGTTCGGGGCCGCTTTCCTGGGTGCAGTCCTCCAGAACGGTGCTGATGGCGGGGACCCGCAGCTGGCGGAGCGTTTCCCGGTAGGCGTCCATCGGGTGGCCGGAGAGATAGAGGCCGGTGGTCTCCTTCTCCATGGTCATCAGCTCCTGGGTGCTGAACTCCGGCAGGTCCGGCAGCGGGACCTCCCGCACGCTCTGACGGCTCCCGCCTGCCGCCATGGAGAAGAAGTCCATCTGCCCCTCCAAATTCTGGCGGGCCTGGTCGGCGACGGCGTCCATCACGGTCTCGCAGATTTTCAAAAGCTGAGAGCGGCGGGCGCCGGTGGTGTCAAAGGCGCCGGCCCGGATCAGGTTTTCCACCGCCCGCTTGTTCATGTCGCTGCCCTGCATCCGGGTGCAGAAATCCATCAGGGAGGTGAAGTCACCCTGCTCCCGCTCCCGCATCACCGCCTGGATGAAGCTCCGACCGATGCTCTTGATGGCCACCAGGCCGAAGCGGATGCCGTCCTCCTCCACGGTAAAGCGGTCGGCCGAGCGGTTGATGTCCGGCGGCAGCAGCGCAATGCCGCACTCCCGGCACTCATTGATGTAGCCCGCCACCTTGTTCGAGTTGTCCAGAACGGAGGTCAAAAGGGCCGCCATGTACTCCTTGGCATGGTGACACTTGAACCAGGCCGTCTGATAGGCCACCACGGCATAGCTGACGGCGTGGGCCTTGTTGAAGGCGTACTCGGCGAAGTCATAGATCTTATCGTAGATCCGCTGGGCGGTCAGCTCCGGAATCCCCCGGGCCAGACAGCCCGCGATCTTCCGCTCCGGATCGCCGTGCAAAAAGGCCTCCCGCTCCCGTTCGATGTCCTTGACCTTCTTCTTGCTCATGGCCCGGCGCACCATGTCCGCCTGCCCCAGGGAATAGCCCGCCAGCTCCTGGAAGATCTTAATGACCTGCTCCTGGTAGACAATGCACCCGTAGGTGTTGGACAGGATCGGCTCCAGCAGCGGATGGTCGTAGCGCACCTTCTCCGGGTTTCCGGCACACTCCAGGAACTGGGGAATGGAGTCCATGGGACCGGGGCGGTACAGCGCGATGATGGCGGTGATGTCCTCGATGCTCCGAGGCTTCAGGCCCACGCACACCCCGGTCATCCCGGCGGACTCCATCTGGAATACGCCGGAGGTCTTCCCGGCGGAGAGCATCTCATAAGTCTCCGGGTCTCCCTCCGGGATCTCCTCCAGGCGGAAGTCCGGCTGGCTCTTCTGGAGCATCTTCACGGCGTCGTCCAGCACCGTCAGATTCCGCAGGCCCAGGAAGTCCATCTTGAGAAGCCCCAGCTCCTCCAGGGTGGTCATCACGTACTGGCAGACCACGGACTCGTCGTTTTTCGCCAGGGGCACGTACTCATAGACCGGCCGCTTGGTGATGACCACGCCGGCGGCGTGGGTAGAGGCATGGCGGGGCATCCCCTCCAGGGACTTGGCCGTGTCGATGAGACGGCGCACCTGCTCGTCGCTCTCATAGCGCTCCCGCAGCGGCTTGCTCAGGCGCAGGGCATCGTCCAGGGTGATGTGGAGAGCGCCGGGGCCTGCGGGCACCTGCTTTGCGATCTGGTCCACCTCGGCATAGGGAATATTCATCACCCGGCCCACATCCCGGATGACACCCCGGGCGGCCATGGTGCCGAAGGTGACAATCTGGGCCACGTGGTCGTCGCCGTACTTCCGGCGGACGTAGTCCACCACCTCGCCCCGGCGGGTGTCGCCGAAATCCATGTCGATATCCGGCATGCTCACCCGCTCCGGGTTCAAAAACCGCTCAAAGTAGAGCTCATACTTCACCGGGTCAATATCCGTAATGCCCAGGCAGTAGCTGACAATGCTCCCCGCCGCGCTGCCCCGCCCGGGGCCCACGGGGATTCCGGCCTCCCTGGCAAAGCGCACGAAGTCGGAGACAATCAGGAAGTAGTCCGTAAAGCCCATCTTCTCGATCATATCCTGCTCGTAGCGCAGCTGCTCCCGGTGGCTGTCATCCCCGCCGTACCGGGCCTGATAGCCCTCTTCACAGAGCTTTTTCAGATAGGAGAAGCTGTCGTAGCCCTCCGGCAGGCGGAACTCCGGCAGGTGGTACTTGCCGAAGGTGAACTCCAGACTGCACATCTCCGCGATCTTCACGGTGTTCTCCAGGGCGCCCTCGTACTCCCGGAACAGTGCCGCCATCTCCGCCTCACTGCGGAGGTAGAAGTTCTGGGGCTCATAGCGCATCCGGTTCTCATCGGCCAGCTGCTTTCCCGTCTGGATGCACAGGAGCACATCGTGGGCGGCGGCGTCCTCCTTTTTCAGATAGTGGGCGTCATTGGTGCAGACCAGCGGCAGCCCCGTCTCCTGGTGGATGCGGAGAAGGCCCTGGTTCACGGCTCTTTGCTCGGGAATCCCGTGGTCCTGGAGCTCCAGGTAGAAGTGGTCCGGCCCGAAAATTTCGCTGAGCTCCAGGGCGTAACGCCTGGCGTTTTCATACTCCCCGTTCCGCAGCCGACGGGGGATCTCTCCGGCAAGACACGCCGACAGGGCGATCAGTCCGCCGCTGTGCTGCCGCAGCAGCTCCAGATCCACTCGGGGCTTGATGTAAAACCCCTCCGTCCAGGCCATGGAGACCAGCCAGGAGAGGTTCCGGTAGCCCTCCTCGTTCTCGCACAGCAGCACCAGATGCCGGCTCTCTGCGTCAAATTCATGGACCTTATCCGTGTGGAGCCGGCCCTGGGGCGTGACATAGACCTCGCAGCCGATGATGGGCTTGATCTCCGCCTCCTTACAGGCGCGGTAGAAATCCACCGCACCGTACATGACGCCGTGGTCCGTGATGGCACAGGCCGTCTGGCCCAGCCCTTTTACAATTCCCGGCAGGTCCTGGATGCGGCAGGCGCCGTCCAGGAGGCTGAACTCCGTATGGACATGCAGGTGGACAAAGGACATGACATTCTCCTTTTTCACGGCCGGAGGCATGGGTCTCCGGGAGCTTTGGGTGGTTTTGGGGTTCTCTTCTCTCTTCTTAACTGCTTTTGGTTCCTCTGGGTCTCTCCCGGGTTCCTTTTCTCTTTTTCTCCTTGGCGTGCCTGAGCGCGCTCGCTTCGCTTTGTGCGCCTTCTGAGGCTCCGCCTCAAACTCCGGCAGGGGCGCCGCCCCTGCACCCCGCAGCCTTTGTAAAGGCTGGCGAAACTTTTTACTGCTCCGCCAGCATCTCCTCGACAATCTCTACCGCCGTGGCCACCATGATCGAGCAGTGGTTCGTCAGACCCAGACGGCGGGCGGCGCTGGTCTCCGCCTCGGCGGGGGAGCGGTTTTGCAGCAGCTCCCGGCAGCGCAGGGCACCGAAGCGCTCGAAAAAGCGCTTTTGCAGCTCCTTGGACTTGGCCACTGTCCGCCGCTTGCTGCCCACCGGGTCCGCGGCGTCCACCGGGGTCAGCAGCCCCAGCACCATCACCGCGCCGCTGATGGCGCCGCACAGCTCCCCCGTCCCGGCGCCGGCACCGAAGCCCCCGGCGAGGTTGAAGCTCGCCTGCTCATCGAGGCCCGTCAAATCGGAAAACGCCGCCAGCACGCTCTGGCAGCAGTTGAAGCCCTTTTGATGATAGGCGTTGGCCTGTTCCATACGATCCATAGGAATCTCTCCTTTTTCTCAGGTTATAGGTCCCTCGCCAGCGACAAGAGCTTGCGCAGGCGATGGTTCAGGCATGATTTGGTCACCGGCGGATCAAACTCCTCCGCCAGCTCGCTGAGGGTCAGCTCCGGATTTTCCAGCCGGAGGGCCGCCGTCACCTGGAGCTTGTCCGGCAGCTGCTCCAAAAGGCCCGCCTCCCGCAGACGGCGGATGGCCTCCAGCTGCTCCTGGGCCGCCTCCACCGCCTTGTCCAGATTGGCGCTGTCGCAGTTCAGGCGGCGGTTGACGCTGTTGCGCAGGTCCTTCTCCAGCTTGGCGGACATGATCCGCATGGCCGCCACCGGCGCGCCGGTCATGGTGAGGAAGTCCTCGATCTGGTCGCTCTGCTTGAAGTAGGTGATGAAGCTGCCGCTGCGGGCCAGCGCCTTCGGCGGATACCCGCACTCCCGCAGCAATACCTCCAGCTCCCGGCTCACCTGCAGGTGGGAGGTGGTCAGCTCCAGATGGTACCGCTTGGCCGGGTCCGTGACGCTGCCGCCGGCAAAAAAGATCCCCCGCAGGAAGGAGGCCCGGCAGCATTCCTCCTCCAGCAGGCCAAAGTTGATGTGCAGCACCGGATTCTGCCGGGGATCATAGCCCAGAAGATTGGTGATGTGGTCCAGCTTGTCCCGCTGAGTGATCTGAAACACCAGCTTTCCCGGCTGGCCCTCCGCCGGCAGGCGGTCAAACTGGAGGCTGAAGGCCCGCCGGAACAGCCGCGGCAGCCGGGCGGCAAAATTGGGGTTCTCCGTGATGATGCGGATCTCCGCAGGGCTGAAGGTATTGCAGTACAGCAGTATCCCGTAGGCCTCCGCCCTGGCGCAGCAGAGGCGCTGGATCGGCAGCTTGCACAGTTCATTTTTCGTATCAAAAGAAAAGGACATGGAACCTGCCTCCTCCCGTCCATGATTACGAGGCCCGCCACCCCACTTCCTTGGCGATCCGCTTGATGTGGGCGATAAATACGTCTCCGGCCTTGTCCTCCGGAATATCCTTGTCCGCCGTAGACGCCCAGCGGTAGATCAGCTCAATGCTGCCATATCCCCTTCCAAACAGCTTGGCATAGCGCAGGCAGTTTTCCATGGTGGGCGCGCTTTGCAAAATCACCCGCAGGTCCCTGTCACTCCACGGCTTTCCAAAATTAGGGCATTCCCGTTCCGTGTCATGCTTCTTTTGATACTCCAGGACGTATTTTTCCGCCAGCTCCATCCGCTCTTCAAATGAGGTCCCTTCTACTGTCTGGTCCAGTACCCGAAACAGGGATTCCCGAAAATCTGATTTTCTCATTGCGCGCTCCTTTCTCCTCTCACCGCGGCCCCTCCATGCGATAGCCGCCGCTCCGGCCGCCGAAGCGGTCCCCGGCAATGCGGACGCTGCGCTCGGCGTGGAGCAGGATCAGCTCCCTTGCCAGGGCGTCGGGCTGGTGGCGGACATAGCCGTCCTCCACCGCCGCCACCGGGCGGCGCACCACCTCCACCCCCAGGGCGGCGCAGCGCTCCAGGTCGCAGACCAGAGGCTCCGCCCCCTCCCGGGCGTACCGGGCGGCCACCTCCCGGGGGATGGGGGAGGAGTTGGCGAGGCACAGGTCGAAAAGACCCGGCGCCCCGTGCTGGAAGAGGGCCTGGATGTGGTCCGCGGCGGTGCAGCCCTCCGTCTCCCCCTCCTGGGTCATCACGTTGCAGACGTAGATTTTCAGGGCATGGGAGGCCTGGATGGCCTCTACCACGCCGTCCACCAGGAGATTGGGGATGATGCTGGTATACAGACTCCCGGGGCCCAGCAGCAGCACGTCCGCCTCCCGGATGGCCTCCAGGGCCTCCGGCAGGGCCTGGGGATGGGCCGGCAGCAGCCGCACGTGGGTGATCCGGCAGTCCTCCTTCTTCTTGCAGTAGAAGATCTTGGACTCCCCCACCACGGAGGCGCCGTTTTCAAAAAAGGCCTCCAGCCGGACATCGGCGGTGGTCACCGGCAGCACCCGGCCGGTGATGGCCAGCACCTCGCTCATGCGGGCCACCGCGGCGTCAAAGGAGGGGGAGATCCCATTGAGGGCGGCCAGGAAGAGATTGCCGAAGCTCTGCCCCGCCAGGGTCCCCTCTGTGAAGCGGTAGTGCATCAGCTCGCTGATGAGGGGCTCCGTGTTGGCCAGGGCCTCCAGACAGTTGCGGATATCGCCGGGGGGCGGCATCCCCAGATCCTGGCGCAGCACCCCGCTGCCGCCGCCGTCGTCCGCCACCGTGACGATGGCGGAGAGATTCTCCGTATAGTGCTTCAACCCCCGCAGCATATTGGAAAGGCCATGGCCTCCGCCGATGGCGGCGATCCGCGGCCCCTGTGCCCGGGGCATCCAGGGCTCGTTCATAGCGCTCCTTTCCAGGGTCGATCCGTACCGTAAGCGTGTACTCTCCGCGGCCGGAAACCCGGCCGCCGTTCCGGCGCTCAGCCCCGGGCAATATCCCGGTGCCCCTCCGTCACGGCGCTGCCCCGGCCCCGCAAAAACTCCGCCAGGGCGTGGCAGATGGCCACGGACCGGTGGTGCCCGCCGGTACAGCCCACGGCAATCACCAGGGCCGTCTTTCCCTCCTCGGCGTACAGCGGCAAAGAGAAGCTCAGCAGCTCCTCCAGCCGGGAGAGGTACTCCCTGGTCTGGGGAAAGGCAAACACATAGTCCGCCACCGCCTGGTCCAAGCCGGTCTTCTCCCGCAGCTCCTCGATATAGAAGGGATTGGGCATGAAGCGCACGTCAAACACCAGATCCGCCTCCAGGGGCAGACCGTACTTGAAGCCGAAGGAGATCACGTTCACCGCCATGCTCCCCTGCTCCGTCTCGCTTCCAAACTCGCGGAGCAGCCGGGCGCGCAGCTGGGCGGTGCTGGTGCGGGTGGTGTCAATCACTACGTCCGCCCGGGCCTTCACCGGCTCCATCAGCTCCCGCTCCCTCCGGACCGCCGCCTCCAAAGACCCGGCGCTCCTCCCCAGCGGGTGCCGGCGCCGGGTCTCCTTGTAGCGCTGAATGATAACCTCCGGAGAGGCCTCCAGAAACAGCATCCGGCACTCGCACTCCATGCTCTTCAGCTGGTCCAGCACGGTGAACAGCTCTGTAAAGGAGCTGGTGCCGGTGCGCACGTCGTACACCAGGGCCACCCGGTCATACCGCCCTCCGCCGCCGGCACAGAACTCCGCGAACTTCAAAATCATGGCGGCGGGCATGTTGTCCACAATATAGTAGCCCATGTCCTCCAGGAAGGAGGCGGCCTTGCTCTTACCGCCTCCGGAGAGGCCTGAGATAATCAGGATATCCATGTGGCATGTGTCTCCTTTATGCATCAAGGATCTTGACCTCCGGCTCCAGGCGGACGCCGGTCTGCGCCAGCACCCGCTCCTGGACCTGGCGGATCAGCTCCGTCACATCCGCGAAGGTGGCGCCGCCCCGGTTCACCAGGAAGCCGGCGTGCTTCTCACTGACCTGGGCACCGCCCACCGCCAGTCCCTTGAGGCCGCACTGGTCAATGAGGGTCCCTGCAAAATACCCCTCGGGCCGCTTGAAGGTGCTGCCCGCGCTGGGCAGCTCCAGGGGCTGGCTGGCCTTTCGCTTCGCCATCAGCTCCCGCATCTGCTCCCGGATGGTCTCCGGGTCTCCGGGGGTCAGGCGGAACACGGCGTACAGCGCCGCGGCCTCCGGCCTCTTTGTCAGCACACTGCGGCGATAGCCGAACTCCATCTCCTCCCGGCCGAGGAAGCGCACGCCCTCCTCCGGAAACAAAACGGATACCCCCTCCACCACACAGCGCAGCTCCCCGCCGTAGGCTCCAGCGTTCATACACAGCCCGCCGCCTACGGTTCCGGGAATCCCGTGGGCAAACTCCAGGCCGGTAAGGCCCTGCCGGCAGGCGTAATCCGCCGCCTGGGCCAGGGAAACCCCGGCCTCCGCCAGGATGGTGTGGGGCTCCGGGCCCGACTCAATCCGCCGCAAGCCCGTGGTGACAATCACCAGCCGCTTCAGCCCCTCATCGGGAACCAGCAGGTTCGTGCCGTTGCCGATCACCAGGGGCCGGGCCCCCAGCTCCGCCGCCCGGGTCAGCAGCAGCACCAGCTGCTCCGGGCTCTCCGGGTGGGCCATCCGCCTGGCCGGCCCGCCGATGCGGAAGGAGGTGTGACGGCTCATGGGCTCGTCGCACACCAGCCGCAGATCCGGCAGATTCTCCGCCGTCCAAGTGTCTAATTCTGTCTCCCAGGACATGGAAAGACCTCCTCAACTCAAGAACCAAGATTCCCCGCCGGCGGATGCCGGGTGGGGGAAGGGTGTCCCGCCGGACAGGACAGTTTCCCGCAGGAATCCCGGTTCTAATTCACCTTTTCCAAAAGGGCGGCGCCCAGAATTCCCGCGTCGTTGCCCAGCTCCGCCCGCAGAATCTGCGTGGCCCGTCCGCCGTGGCTTGCAAAGCTCTCCCGCGCCACAATCTCCCGCAGGGGCTCCAGCAGCAGCGCCTCCGGCGCGGCGGCCACACCGCCGCCGATGGCCACGATCTCCGGCCGCAGCAGGTTCACCACACTGACGACGCCGTCCGCCAGATAGTCCACATACTCCCGGCAAACCGCCAGGGCTGTCTCGTCGCCCTGCTCCGCCGCCTGGAAGGCCGTCCGGCCCTCCACGCCGCTCTCCGCCGCAAGCTTGTGCAGCAAGCTCTCCGGATGTGCCGCCATGGCCTCTCCGGTCAGGCGGATCAGCGCCGTGGCGGAGGCGTACCGCTCCCAGCAGCCCCGCCTGCCGCAGTTGCAGGGCTCGCCGCCGTGGACCACGGTCACATGTCCCCCCTCGCTGGAGGCCGGGCCGCCCCGGAGCTTTCCGTCCAGGATCAGCCCGCAGCCCACGCCGGTGCCCAGAGTAATCACCGCCAGATCCCGGCAGTCCCGGCCGGCGCCGCAGAAGAATTCTCCCACCGCGGCGCAGTCGGCGTCATTGCCCAGGAACAGCGGCACATCCAGATGCCGCCGGAACAGCGTTTCAATGGGAACGTGTTCCATGGGAATGTTGGTGGTAAACAGGATCTCCCCGCCGGAGACGGCTCCAGGCAGGCCCATGCCTGCCGCGTGCAGCGCCTCCGGCCGGATGCCGCCCTTTTCCGCCGCCGTCCGGGCAAGCCGGGCCGAAAGGGCCGCAAACTGCTCCGGCCCCTGGAAGTTCAGGGGGGTCCGCTCCACAGCCAGCAGGCGGCCCTCCTCGTCCACCAGTCCCGCTTTCAGGTTGGTCCCGCCTACGTCAATGCCGACATAATAGTTCATAAGGTCCCCTCCTCTCAGTCCAGCCGGCCGCTGCCAAGATCCGCCCGGTGATCCACCCGGCGGGCCAGCTCCTCGGCGGCGTTATATCCCACCTTCCGGTGGCGGTTGTTCATGGCGGCCACTTCCACAATGCTGGCCAGATTCCGCCCCGGCCGCACGGGGATGGTGACAATGGGCACCGGGACATCCAAAATCTCTGTGAAATGGTCCTCAATCCCCAGGCGGTCATAGAACTTCGAGCTGTCCCAGGGCTCAAAGTGAACCACCAGGTCCAGCTGGGATTCCACCTTGATGGCGCGCATCCCAAAGAGCTGCCGCACGTCGATGACGCCGATGCCCCGCAGTTCGATGTAGTGCCGGATCACCTCCGGCGCAGTGCCGATCAGCCGGTTGGACACCAGCCGCAGCTCCACCGCGTCGTCCGCCACCAGCCGGTGGCCCCGCATGATGAGCTCAATAGCCGCCTCGCTCTTTCCCACGCCGGAGTCGCCGGTAATCATGACGCCCTCGCCGTAGATATCCAGCAGGACCCCGTGGCGGGTGACGCAGGGCGCCAGCTCCCGGCTCAGGTACTCAATGGTGTGGCGGGTGAAGTCCACTGTGGTCTCCTGGGTGCGCAGCAGCGTTTTCTCGTGTTCCCGGGCGCTCTCCAGGCACTCCGGGAAGCACTCCAGTCCCCGGCAGATCACCAGGGCCGGAATGTCGTACAGGAAGAGATCGTCTATGCACTTGCGGCGGTGCTCCGGCGTCAGACTCTTCAAATAGGTATACTCCGCCTTGCCGATCACCTGGAGCCGGTGGGGGTCAAAGTAGTCATAAAAATTATGGAACTGCAGTCCCGGCCGGTTGACGTCCACAATCGTCAGCAGGGCCGCGTCAAAACCGCCGCC
Organism: Clostridiales bacterium; assembly: GCA_019423635.1. Classification (GTDB taxonomy): domain Bacteria; phylum Bacillota; class Clostridia; order Oscillospirales; family Oscillospiraceae; genus Oscillibacter. Next base: position 57,698 of record JAHZBA010000008.1, on the reverse strand, counting down.
CTTGTGCAGCACCTCCAATTCAAAGACCTGGACGAATTTTGTGATTTTCACTCCGCGCTTACTCATAACTCTTTCCTCGTCTTTCCATCGGGCGATCCCCGCATCCTTCCCGGCCGGGCCCGTCCTCCGCGCTCCGGCCGCTGTTGTCTCATTATATATGAATCTCCCGGATTCCGCAACACTCCCGGCGCGGAATCCGGACTTCTTTTTCCGTCCCGCCGGCCGGGCCCGGGGCTATCTCAGCACCCACCGCAGAATCTGCACCAGAATCAGCATGTGAAGGGGGTAAAAGGCATAGCAGGCGCGCTGAAACCACTTCCTGTGAAAGCCCTGCCGCCCCCTGTAGAGCCAGATGGGGATCAGGGCCAGCAGAGCCAGCCCCTGCTGGACGATCTCGATCTCATGGCCCAGAAGATTCACCGTCGTATAGTAGCCGCCCAGCAGCTCCACATGCAGAAAATAGAGGCAAAGGCACTGCCCCAGAAAGCTCTTCCAGGTCCGCCGGCGGAAGAAATAGAACGTCAGCACCGTCAGGACGCCCACGCCGTAATAATCCGTCATGGCCGCGTAGCCCATGAAATACCCCAGCAGCACCACTCCCGCCGAGACCGCCAGCCGCAAAACCGGTTGGAGGCCCCTGGCCTTTTCCAGCAGGGCGATCAGCAGCAGTCCCAGCAAAAGGGTCCAGATCACATTCTGGTGGTAGGGATAAAACGCGCTGTTCCCGTACATCAAATCAAAGGGAATCTCCGAGAGAAGCGCCCAGACCAGCAGCCGCAGGAGATAGCGCCGCAGGTTCCCGGTGCGGAAATACCCCTCCACCGCCATGAAGGCAAAGAGGGGGAAGGCCATGCGGCCCAGCCAGGTCAGCCACTGGGCCGCCGGAAACAGCGTAGCCCACAGGTGGTCGCACAGCATCAGACCCATGGCCAGAAGATGAAGTCCGGCGGAGGTGATCTCCACCGTTCGCTTTTGTTCCATGTTCTCTTTCCTCTCTTTCCGCCGCTTCCCGGGATTCCCCGCAGGGCGGTTCCGATTATACCACAGCCGGCGCCCCCCTGCAACGGGCGGCAGAGCCGGTCTGCGGCATCTCCAAAAAACTTTTCGATTTTTGAAAATTCTTCTTGCATTTTGCGCTCTTTTCTGTTAGTATACTAAACGTGCCTGCGAAAGGACACGAGTACACAGCAGCAGGGAGGTGCAACGGATGGCTAAATGCGAGTTCTGCGATAAGGGCGTTACCTTTGGCATCAAGGTCTCTCACTCTCACCGGCGCTCCAACCGCGCTTGGAAGCCCAATGTGAAGCGGGTCAAGGCAATCGTCAACGGCAGCCCCCGCCATGTGTATGTTTGTACCCGGTGTATGCGTTCCGGCAAGGTTACCAGAGCGGTCTGACATTGGACAAACAGCCACCCGCGCCCGATGGGCGCGGGTTTTTGCATGAGAGGAGGTCTTTGATGAACCATTTCTGCCCCTGCCGGAACACCGCCTGCCGGTGCCACCCGGCAAACCACGACCAGGGATGCTCGCTGTGCATTGAAAAGGAGCTGCGCAAGGGGGAGATCCCCAGCTGCTTTTTTGACCTGGTAATCCAGCCGGGGGAGACAGTGGAGGACTGCTCCATCGAGGCCTTCGCCCGGCGGGTGCTGGCGTGCAAAACCGAAGCCAAGACGCCTGAGGAGTGACTGCTCCCCAGGCGTCTCTTTTCTCTTTAATTGGGCACCGGCCCCAGCCCCAGAGCGCCGGAGAAAAACAGCACCGCCGCCAGCAAAAGGGGAACCGCTGCCAGAACCCCTCCCGCAATCAGTGCCGCGCCGGCAGGCAGGCCGCCTCTCCGCCGCCAGAGCCCGTAAAGGAGCAGCGCCGGTCCCGCCAGCAGGCAGAAGCAGGGCAAAAACGCAGCCAGCACGCCCATGGGCCCCAGAAACAGCAACAGCTCCAAAAAGCCGACGACCAGCACCAGCTCCAGCATTCTGCGGCGCTCCCGCTCCTTCTGCCGGACCGCCAGCTGCAGCCCCTCGGACAATGCCGCGGAGGCCGCCGCCTGATCCACCGCCTCGCTCCGCTCCGACCGCATCAGCTCCACCAGGGAGAGCCCCAGCGTCTCCGCCAGGGGCTCCAGGGTGTGGATGTCCGGCAGTCCGGCGCCCCGCTCCCACTTGCTCACTGCCTTGGCGGTCACGTGGAGCCGTTCGGCCACGTCCGCCTGGGTCATCCCTCTCTCCCGGCGAACCCGGGCAAGAAAGGTTCCGAAATTCTTTGCGTCCATGAAAAGCACCTCCAGGGGAGAGCTTAGAGCCGGAAACCCAAAAAGTCAACCGACGCTTCGTTTCCCCGGAGAAAGCGGCGAAATTCTGGTCTTTACAGCCAGGTGGTCTCCAGAAGCTCGTCCTTTTTCGCCCGGGTCATCAGCTCCGAGACCACCTCCCGAACCTGCTTGCCGTGATACAGCACCTCATACACGCAGTCGCAGATGGGCATCTCCACGCCCTCCCGCCGGCTCAGCTGGTGAATGCTCTCCGCGGCGTAGTAGCCCTCCACCACGGCGCCCACCTCCGCCATGGCCTCCTGTACGCTTTTGCCCTGTCCGATCAGAATGCCCGCCCGGTTGTTCCGGGAGTGCAGCGAGGTGCAGGTCACAATCAGATCCCCCATGCCGGCAAGGCCGCCGAAGGTCCGCCGGGTGCCCCCCAGCTGCTCCCCCAGGCGGGTCAGCTCCGCCATGGCCCGGGTCATCAGCAGCGCCTTGGTGTTGTCCTGGAGTCCCAGGCCCGTGCAGATGCCGCAGCTGAGGGCCACCACGTTTTTCAGCGCCCCCGCCAGCTCCACGCCGATGATGTCGTAGCTGGTGTAGACCCGGAAGTAGTCGTTCATGAAGGCGTCCTGGACGAAGCGGGACGCCGCCCGGTCCGCGCAGGCCGCCACGCAGCCTGTGGGCATCCGGATGCCCACCTCCTCCGCGTGGGAGGGCCCTGACAGCGCCGCCACCCGGCATACGCCCCTGGTGGCCTCCGTCAGCACCTGGCTCATCCGGAGGTTTGTGTCCCGCTCAATGCCCTTGGACACGCTCACCAGCACCGTCTCCGGTGTCAGATACGGCGCGGCCTTCTTCCCCGTCTCCCGGACGGCGAAGGACGGCGCCGCGCTGACCACCAGCTCCGCGCCCTCCAGACAGCAAAGCTCCCCTGTGATCTTCAGGGAATCCGGCAGGCGAACCCCCTTCAGCAAAGGATTTTCCCGCTCTTTTGCCATCTGCGCCGCCTTCTCCGGACTGTGGGACCAGAGGGTCACCTCGTGGCCGTTATCGCAGAGCACTATGCTCAATGCCGTGCCCCAGCCGCCGCTGCCCAGTACCACCGCTTTCATGGCTTGTCCTCCTTTTTATGATGCAGGCTGAATTTGCTCTCCGTGCCGCTCAAAAGCCGCCGAAGGTTCCCCCGGTGCTGCCAGACCACCAGGCCGCCGCAGAGGAAACCCAGTACAACGACGGCGGGTTCCGGCACCTCCGCACCGGGGTGGAAAATCCAGGTGGCAAAGGGGAAGCTGGCCCCGGCCCACAACGAGCCCAGGGACACATACTGGGTCAACACCGCCAGCAGCAAAAAGCCTCCCCAGACCACCAGGGCCACCCGCCAGTCGATCATCAACGCGATGGTGCCGCCGGAGAGGATGCCCTTGCCGCCCTTGAAGTGGAACATGCAGGGGAACATGTGGCCCAGCAGACAGAAGAGAGCCGCGAAATACTTGCCCAGCAGCGGGTTTCCCACGAAGGCCCAGCTCCCCAGCAGTACGGCGATCACCGCCTTCAGCACGTCGCACAGGATCACCACGGCCGTCAGCGGACCGCCGAAGGTGCGGTAGAAATTGGTCAGCCCCGCGTTGCCGCTGCCGTGGTTCCGCACATCGTCCCGGAGGATGTACTTGGATACGATGACCGCGCCGTTAAAACAGCCCAGAAAATAGGACGCCAGGGCCACTCCACCATAGTACAGAAGATACCATATCCACCCGATCATACTCAAACCTCCCGATTGCGCCGGTTACGCATGATCCAAATCGTCAGCGCATTCCCCACAAGATCAAAAAACACAGCAAAACACACGCCCAGCCGCCGTCCCTTCTCAGCACCTATCACAAGATATCCCCATTTCCCGCCCAGCCACGCGGCCAGAACCAACATCAGCAGAGCCAGCAGAACCGCGGCCGCGGCCAGCGGCCAGCGGAAGGTCCGGGCACGTCCGTCCGGCCGCCCCCGGTTGTTCCGAAAGCCGGCCGAGATCAGCAGGCCTCCCAGGGCACCCAGGAACAGCGCCAGCAGCGACGCCGGCAGAATTTTCAAAAAAGCCATGACATAGCCCACAGCCATGAGAAACAGGTAAATGGGGAGAAACAGCTTCTCCGCCGGGCTCACGGCTCCTTCTCCCCCTTCTGTCGGATGGAGATCCGGATGGGCGTACCCTCCAGGCCGAAGGTGCTGCGGATGCAGTTTTCCAGGTACCGCTGGTAGGAGAAGTGGAAGAGCCGGGCGTCGTTGCAGAAGATCACGAAGTGGGGCGGCTTGATCCCCACCTGGGTCATGTAGTAGATCTTCAGCCGCCGGCCCTTGTCGGTGGGGGGCTGGACCCGGGTCTGGGCGTCCGCCAGCACCTCGTTCAGCATCCCGGTGGTGATGCGGGTGCTGGCCTGGTTGGAGACGTAGTCGATGAGCTCAAAGAGCCGCTCCACCCGCTGGCCGGTCTTGGCGGAGATGAACAGGACGGGGGCATAGGTCATAAAGGCCAGTCCCTCCTGGACCTCTTTGCGCATCCGGTCCATGGTCTTGCCGTCCTTTTCAATGAGGTCCCACTTGTTCACCACGATGATGCTGGCCTTCCCCGCCTCGTGGGCCAGACCCGCCACCTTGGTGTCCTGCTCTGTGACGCCCTCCGCGGCGTCGATCAGGATAAGGCACACGTCGCTGCGCTCAATGGCCATGGTGGCCCGGAGGACACTGTACTTCTCAATGTCCTCGTCCACCTTGCTCTTGCGCCGCAAGCCCGCGGTGTCGATGAAGACGAAGCTGCCCTTGTCGTTGGTAAACCGGGAGTCAATGGCGTCCCGGGTGGTGCCCGCCACATCGGAGACGATCACCCGCTCCTCCCCCAGGATCTGGTTGACCAGGGAGGACTTGCCGGCGTTGGGCTTGCCGATCACCGCCACATGGATGGCGTCATCCTCCTCTTCCTCCTGATCCTCCGGGGGGAAGTACTGAAGGCAGGCGTCCAGCAGGTCGCCGGTGCCGTGGCCGTGGAGGGCGGAGACGGCGATGGGGTCCCCCAGCCCCAGATTGTAGAACTCGTAAAAATCCGGGTCCGGGGCACCGGTGGAGTCCATTTTATTCACCGCCAGAACGATGGGCTTTCCGCTGCGGAGCAGCATGGCGGCCACCTCCTGGTCCGAGGCGGTGAGGCCGGTGCGGACGTCCGTCAGGAAGATAATGACGTCAGCGGTCTCGATGGCGGTCTGGGCCTGGTCCCGCATGAAGGCCAGGATCTTGTCGTCGGTGCGGGGCTCAATGCCGCCGGTGTCAATCAGGGTAAAGCTCCGGCCGCACCAGTCGCTCTCCCCGTAGATCCGATCCCGGGTGACGCCGGGGGTGTCCTCTACAATGGCAAGGCGCTTGCCGATCAGCTTGTTGAACAGCATGGACTTGCCTACGTTGGGCCGGCCCACAATGGCGATGATGGGTTTCACCGGCAATCACTTCCTCTCTGTATCCATCGCGGGGAAGGCCCCGCGCAGCGTTTCAAAGCTCTCACAAGCGTATTATACCCGCCCGCAGGCAGGATAGCAAGACAAAAAGCGAGGAGGGAAGCAGCCTTCCCTCCTGTGTAAACGCTTTATTTCGCCACGGTGGACTTGATGACCTTCACCTCACGGCCGTTGTAGCTGCCGCACTCCGGACACATCCGGTGGGGCAGGCGCATGGCGCCGCACTTGGAGCACGCGACGAGACCAGGGGCCGCCAGCTTCCAGTGGGAGCTCCGCCGCTTATCGCGTCTTGCCTTCGATACTTTTCCCTTGGGTACTGCCATCCTTGACACCTCCTTGATCTCGTAAAGCCCCGGGGGGCATTTTATTTGTTCTCTAAAAGCTTTGCCAGAACCGCCAGACGGGGGTCTCCCTCCTGCTTGCAGCCGCATGGGCCGTCGTTCAGGTTGGCGCCGCACCGGGGACACAGTCCTTTGCAATCTTCTGAACACAACATTTTTGTGTCCATGTCGAGGATGAAGGCCGTTCTGGCCAGATCCCCCACGTCTACCTTTCCCGCCTCCAGCAAAACGATCTCGTCGCTGTCCTCTCCCTGGAGCTCCTCCGCCAGCATACAGCTGAAGGAGACGGTCTTCTCCTGACAAAAGGCCCGGCCGCACCGGTCGCACACGGCATCCAGCGTCGTTTTGGCCGTCAAGGTCAGGGTTAAAACATCGGCGGCGTTGCGTACACCGCCCTCCACCGCCACAGGACGGCTGACGGGGCGGCGGCCGAAGAATTCCAGATCGGAGAGGTCCAGATCAAACTGGAAGGACAGCCCCGTACCGGGGGTGTGCAGGATCGGTCTGACGTCTAAGATCATAGTCTACCTCGCAATGACACGATTAGTATTATAAGGGTTCCCACCCCGGTTGTCAAACAATTTTTTCAAAATTCCGGCAGTTTTTTCACGCAGCTCCCGGAAGAGCGCTCTCCCACCGCGGCTCTCAGGGGTCCTCCCGCTGAAAGCCCCGCAGCTCAATGCCCATGATGGTATTGCGAAAGCCGCTCCGGATCGTCTCAAAGCCGGCCGTATGGTATCCGTCCTTCGGCCAGCGGGCGTTCCAGGTCTCCCGCAGCACCTCGCACAGCTCCCGGCACCGGGGCTCCTCCCGTTCCAGCAGCATGGGAGAGAGGTACACCACCAGCATCTGCTTCTCGCTGGCCCGGACTGCGCTGCGGTTCCAGGGGCGCTGGCGCCTCCAGTCCCGCTCCAGCTCGTCCAGCAGAGCCTCCGCCAGGGTTCGGAGATCCTCCGCCTCCCGCGCCGCCTGATCGTACAGGGGGCCATACCGGGCGCAGTAGTCCTGGAAGGCGGGGGCGTAGGTCTTGTGGCGGAAGTCCTCCAGCCAGGGCCGGAACCGGCACACCGCCTCGCTCAGCAGCTCCATTTTCACGGCGCCTCACCGCCTTCCCCGCCCTCCGGCAGTTCCTCATCCTGCGCCGTACCGCGCTTTTGCGTCCGAAACACCCTCCACTCCCGAAAGAGCATCATGCCTCCCACCGCCAAAAATACCAGGCCCCCCACGGCGCTGACCGCCCGCAGCTCCGCCTTGCCGGCAAAGAGCCGGTAGAGCATCTCCGCGCCTGTATAGAGCAAATACAGTCCGCCCAGGGCCCAAATCAGATTCACCTGATCTCTCTTTCCCGGTTTCATATGCGCCTCCGCTTTTTAAAAATCCCCTCCCGCCGGACTTTACAAGCCTCCGTCAAACCCATATAATGTCTTTCGAGGAGGTGTGATATGCGGGAATTCACCATCGGAAAAAACGACGCCGGGCAGCGTCTGGACCGGTTCGTGTCCAAGAACCTGCCGCTGCTCCCGCCGGCCCTGCTGCAAAAGTACATCCGCCTCAAGCGGATCAAGGTCAACGGCAGGGGCTCCAAGCGGGATGTCCGCCTGTGCGCCGGCGATCTTCTGCAATTATATATCAACGACGAGTTCTTTGACAAGCCCAACGAGGAAAATCTCTTTCTCTCCATCTTCCAGCCCCAGCTGCGCATCGTCTACGAGGACGAGCATCTGCTGCTGGCGGACAAGCGTCCCGGCATGGTGGTCCATGCCGACGAGACGGAAAAGGTCAACACCCTCATCAACCACATTCAGGCGTATCTCTACCAGAAAAAGGAGTGGAACCCCCGGGACGAGCACGCCTTCGCCCCGGCCCTTTGCAACCGGATCGACCGCAACACCGGCGGAATTGTCATTGCCGCCAAAACCGCCGAGGCCCTGCGGGTGCTCAATCAGAAGATCCGGGACCACGAGCTGGAGAAATCCTACCTCTGCATCACCGTGGGCCGGCCCAGCCCGGCCCAGGGGCGGATTGAGGGCTTTCTCCTCAAGGACGAGGCCAAAAAGCAGGTGACCTTTCACCGCCGCCCCATTCCCGGGGGCCGAACCGCCGTGACGCTCTACCGAACCCTGGAGACCCGGGGGGAGCTGTCCTTAGTGGAGTGCCGTCTGCTGACGGGGCGGACCCATCAGATCCGGGTGTCCCTGGCCTCCATCGGCTGTCCCCTGCTGGGGGACGGCAAATACGGAAACGGCGCCGTCAACCGGCGCTATCACGAGACGTATCAGGCGCTGTACGCCTACCGCCTGGTCTTCGACTTCTCCACGGACGCCGGACCGCTGAACCATCTGCGCGGCGCCTGCTTCACGGTGGAGGAGGTTCCCTTTCAGATGCGCTATTTCCCCGGCCGGCAGGGCCCCCAAACCCGGGACAGACCTCCCCATTTCTGACGCCATCCCCGCGCACATTGCAATAAGCACCCGAAGATGATATGCAAGAGTAACCTTCACCTCCAAAAAATCAGAAAAATCTCCAGAACGCCAATATATCGTCTGGAATTGAAAGATCCCTCCTTTTATTCTTTGTATCAGGAGGGATCAGGATGTCGATTCATGCCGAAATCGGTCAGAATATTCTTGCATTGCGCAAAGAGAAAAATATGACGCAGGAGTTCTTGGCGCTGGAGGCCGAGATGAGCGTATCCTACCTGCGCTCCATTGAGCACGGCGAGGCCAACCCCTCCATGGAGACGCTCTTCCGCATTGCAAACGCCCTGAACGAGCCTTTCGGCCGGGTGGTGGCCACCCGCGAACACCATGAAGAGCCGTAAGGCCCGCGGCGCGGCCGCCTACCGCCGCCGCCTCCCTGTGTCCGAGATCTTCCTGTTCCGGGACGGAGAGGCCTTCCCCATCTGTCCCCGGTGCCGCATGACGCTGGAACGGGAGTACCAGACCTTCTGCGACCGCTGCGGCCAGCATCTGGACTGGCACTCCTACCCCCAGGCCGCCGTGATCCGGAAGCCCTGATGCCGCGTCCCCTGCGCGTCTGCACCATATGGCCCGTTCCGGAAGAAACACCGTCTCAAGTCCACAATCGTTCAAAATAGTCAAAGCGCACCGGAAAGCCGTGTCTTCCGGTGCGCTTTTTCTCCGCTCCCCGCAGAGGCCGCCGTCAGTCAAACCAGTGAAACTTAAAAATCCGGCTGGGCCGGCCATGGCCGCGGACCATACGCATTCCCACCACCTCACAGCCCCCCGCCGCCAGCAGCTTCTGCAAAATCCGGTCCACCGTGCGGATATTAAAGCCGCAGATCCCTGCCAGCTCCCGGGAGGTGAACTCCGTCCGCCCGCTTTTGACCGTTTTGCTCCAGATGGTGTGCAGCGTGTCGGTGCCCAGGTTGGTCCGCTCCGCCAGAAAGGTCAGGTTCTCATCCATCTGCACGTGATCGCCGGACTTCTTCCGGTTGGACACCAGAGGGCTGAGCACCGTGCCGTCCTCCAGAATCACGTAGGCGCAGTTGTCCTGGGTCTTCCGGGCTGTCTCCATGGCGTCAAAGGCGTTGAACTTGGCCTCGTTGGCGGTGTTTCCATAGCCGATCCCCACAGAGACATTCTTGGCGTGGCAGGTGTTCAAGAGCTCCAGAAGATAGAGGCTTTTGAAGTGCTCCGTCTCCAGCTCGATAGACCGCTTGGTGGTAAAGATCAGAAAATTCCGGTAGCTGCTCTCCACCACCACGCCGTCCACCCGGTAGCTGAACTGGTAGATGCACTCCAAGACCTTAATGCGGTTGGTAATATAAATGTAGTCGTCCTTTCCCAGAATCGAGTGCTCTCCGGCAAAGCCCAGCTCCACCGACAGCACCACAATCTGATTTTCGCCCTTCAGCTGGGCCTGGTGGCGCAGCTGGAGACGCTTGACCGTATCAATAATCAGATTGCTGGGGGGCAGAGTGATGATGCTGGGAATCCCCATCTGCTGCAGCTTCACCCCGATCTCCGTCAGCCCCGTAATGCAGCAGGAGGCGCCGTGCTGGAGATAGTTTTCCTGGTGAAATTTTACAAGGTACGGCAGATACCCCGGGTCCAGCAGCCGCTGCTCCGCCACAAAAATATTCAGCTCGGAGTCGGCAATGCCGATCTCCTGGTACGTCTCAAGGATCAGATCCTGATCCAGGGTGTCGTAGCTGATCCGGCAGATGTCCTTTTTGTACCGGTGCTGGGCCTCCAGCAGCGCCCGCATCAGCGCGCTGGAATGCCGCGGAATATACTCCCAGGGAATCCGCGGCACCTTGAGCTTTTCGCAGAGGCTGTAGGCCGCCTTGCCGGGGAACAGAATCATGTCGGCGTTTCTCTGAATCTCGTCAATCAGATCCGGCACCTCGGTATAGAGATCATATTCCACCACGAAGGTATCCAACTCGGGAAAGTCTTCCTTTACGATCTCTCCTGTTCGTACAGCCGTGCTTTTTGGCCCCAAGACACAGAGCTTCATGTCTTTTTATCTCCTCTCTCAAATTGCTGTCCCGCGGAGGAACGGCGGCTCCTGACGCTTCCGTCCGAATAAATCCCAGAATTTTCAACGAAATATAGACATGTTGAACAAATAAAATCTCACATGGTGAAAAAAGTGACGATTTTTATTAAAGACACATTAAAGGTCTATTATGGGTTCTGTGAGTTATTTTACAATATTCACGAAAAGTTTACAAGGTGCTTTTCAAAAACAACTGTCGGATTTTATTGGGAAAGGAGGTGACGAACATGGATTTTCAGGCATTGATTAACGGGCCCGATATCTGGCTGGTATCCTCGATCATGGTCATTGTCTCTCTTGTACAGGCGGTCTTTTTCATGAAGCTCTCCTGGACAGAGGCGGAGAACCTTGGCATCAGCAGGAAACGGAGAATCGCCTGTGTCCGCAGCGCTGTTCTGACAGCCGCCGGGCCCTCTCTTTCACCGATCATCATTATGGTCTCCATGATTGCCATTGTCGGCGGACCGACTACCTGGATGGTTTTGAACAATGTGGGTGCGGCCCGTACCGAGCTGGCGGTGGTGACACTTGCATCAGAGGCCGCCGGCGTGACGGTCGGAGCCGGAGACATTGGCGTCAAGGCATTTACTTACGCCCTGTGGGCCATTGCTCTGAACGGTTTCGGCTGGCTGGTTGTGGTCTTCTTGCTGACTCACCGGATGACCGGTATTGTGGTCAAGATGAATGAGCGGCTTGACCCCAAGTGGGTGAAGCTCATGCTGGCGGGTACGAATCTGGGACTCTTTGCATACCTGTTGAGCAACCAGTTGGTGGGAAAGGCATCTTCCAATTACCTTGCGGCTGTGATCGCTGGGATCACAATGATTGTACTTACCAAATTCTTAAAGAAGTATCAGTTCCTGCAGGAAATCTCTCTGGGACTGTCCCTGCTGGCAGGGATGTTCCTCACACAACTTATCATTGGATAATTCAGGAGGGAAATTATGGATTTTCAAGCAATGATTAACAGCCCGATGTTGTGGATTCTGTCCTCGCTGATGGTCATCGCATCCGTGAGCCAGGCCATCGTCTTTATGCGCACCTCCATGCAGGAGGCCGAGCGGATCGGCATTGAGAAGCAGAAGCTTCGCGCCGGTATGCGCTCCGCGGTCATCACTGCGATTGGCCCGTCCTTTTCTCCGGTGATTACGCTGCTGTCCATGGTGGCCGTGATCGGCGGTCCCACCACTTGGATGCGTCTTTGCGACGTGGGCGCCGCCCGTACCGAGCTGGCCGTGGTCGCCATCGCCGCCGGTGAGGCCGGCGCCGAGGTGGGCGCCGCGTCCTTCGGCTCCACCGCTTTCTCTTACTCCCTGTGGGCCATGGCCCTGAACAACCTGGGCTGGCTGGTCGTCGTCATTCTCCTGACCCACAAGATGAGCGGCATCGTGGTCAAGATGAACGAGAAGTTCGATCCCAAGTGGGTCAAGCTCATGATGGGCGGCACGACCCTGGGCCTGTTCGCTTACCTGCTCGCTAACCAGCTGGTTGGCAAGACCTCCGTGAAGTGGGTTGCCGCCGTCATCGCCGGCGCCACCATGCTGATCCTGAACACCGCGTTCAAAAAGCATCAGAGAATCGTGGAGCTGTCCCTGGGCATTTCCATGCTGGTGGGTATGTTCGTCACCCAGGCGATCTTTGGTTGATTTGAAAGGGAGGTATCTTCATGTACGATAAAAAATTAGTTAAAATCGGACGCATTACGATGCTGTTCGCTATCATCGCCAACTTCATCCCCGCGCTTTACGTTGGCATCCGCTACGGTGAGATGCCCTCTCTGGCCACTCTCGGCAAGCTGTGGCTGCTGGTTGCCTCCGCATACGGCATTTCCTGGATTGTGCAGCCCATCGCCTATCACACCACCCTCGGCACCGCCGGCTCCTACATCGGCTGGCTGGCCGGCAGCGTGGGCGACATCCGTCTCCCCGCCGCCAGAATGGCCCAGAAGGTCGCCGGCGTGGAAGAGGGCACCCATGAGGGCGAGGTCATCGGCACCATCGGCACCGCCTGCTCCGTGCTGGTCTCCGCTTCCATGATTACCATCTTCGTCATCATCGGCTCCTGGGTGGTGCCTCTGCTGCCCGAGTTCGTGACCAAGGCCTTCGGCCACATCCTGCCCGCCCTGTTCGGCGCCATCTATGTGGATATCGCCCGCAAGGACCTGCGCACCGGTGTCTGCGGCATCCTGGTCGGCATGCTGGTCATGTTCGTCGGCGGCAAGCTGCACATCAACGGCGGCATCCTGACCATCATCATCGTGCTCTCCGGCGTTGTCATCAACCGCATCTTCTTCGTGATGGACAAGAAGAAGGAAGCTCAGGCCTGATTCACTTGATAGGGAGGATTCATTGATGGAAGAAAAGCTGTATACTGCCATTGACGGTTACCTGGACAGCATGGTTTCCACTCTGGGAACCCTCGTAAACATCGACAGCGGCGAGGACTGCCCCGAGGGCATCAAGGCCGTGGCCGAAAAGTGCGGAGACTTTTTGAAGGATCTGGGGTTTGAGGTGGAATACCTGGGCGATCCCGCCCACGCCACCCATGTGCTGGGCAAGCGCGCCGGCACGGGCCCCAACCCCAAGGATGTTATGGTCATCGGCCACATGGACACGGTGTTCCCCAAGGGCACCGCTGCCGCCCGCCCCTTCCGGGTGGAAAACGGCATCGGCTACGGCCCCGGCGCTCTGGACATGAAGGGCGGTATCACCATTGCCATGTACGCTCTGAAGGCGCTGGTGGAGCAGGATCTGTTCAAGAACAACGTCACTGTCCTGTTCGTGGGCGACGAGGAGACCGGCCATACCTACACCGACGCCGTGGCGCAGCTCCAGAAGCATGCCACCGGCAAGGCTGCCGTGTTCAGCATGGAGACCGGCTCCGACAAGGGCACCGTGGTCATCGGAAGAACCGGCATCTACTACTCCAACATCACCGTGGAAGGCATTGCCGCCCACTCCGGCAAGGACCCTGAGAAGGGCGCCAGCGCCGTGCGGGAACTGGTGTTCAAGCTGGTGGATCTCTACAACTACAGCGACTCTGATGACTCCGTGTCCTTCAACGCCGGCGTGATCAGCGGCGGCGTCGCCGCCAACGGCATCCCCGCTCACGCGGAGATGAAGGGCGACTTCCGCTTCAAGACTCTGGAGGGTGTGGAGAAGATCCCCAAGGTCCTCCAGGAGATCTGCGACAAGACCTACGTGCCCCGGACGGAGACCATTCTGGAGTGCGACCCGAAGCGCCGCTACTTCCCCATGGAGAAGACCGACGCCAACGTGGCCCTCTACGAGATCGTGAAAGCCCAGGGCGCCAAGCTGGGCGTGGACATCGAGGGCATCACGGTGGGTGCCAGCTCCGACGCCTGCTTCACCTCCGCTGTGGCTCCCTCTGTCTGCGCCATGGGCGCCCGGGGTGAGTTCAACCACAGCGCCCAGGAGTACATGCACATTGACAGCCTGGCGGAGCGGGCCAAGATTCTGGCTCTGTCCATCCTGGCCGTCTAAGTCCGCCCGCTGCAAGCGCCGCAGCGCCCCCCGATCCGATGAAATATAAGGAGGACAATGCTATGGAAAAGTTATACGCTCTCATTGACAGCTACCAGGACAGCATGGTTTCCACCCTGGAATCCCTGGTAAACATCGACAGCGGCGCGGACTGCCCCGAGGGCATCAAGGCCGTAGCCGAGAAGGTGGGCGAGCATCTCCAGGGCCTGGGCTTCAGTGTAGAGTATCTGGGCAAGCCTGACATCGCCACCCATATCCTGGCCAAGAAAGCCGGCACGGACCCCAACGCCAAGGACGTCATGATTATTGGCCACATTGACACCGTGTTCCCCAAGGGCACCGCCGCCGCCCGCCCCTTCCGGGTGGAGAACGGCATCGGCTACGGCCCCGGCGCTCTGGACATGAAGAGCGGCGTCACCATTGCCATGTACGCCCTGAAGGCCATGACGGAGCTGGATCTGTTCAAGAACAATGTCACCGTTATGTTCGTGGGCGACGAGGAGTCCGGCCACCCCTACACCGACGCTGCCGAGCAGCTGAAGAAGGTCGCCACCGGCAAGGACGCCGTGTTCAACATGGAGACCGGCTCCGACAAGGGCACTGTGGTTCTGGGCAGAACCGGCATCTACTATCCCGAGATCACCGTTGAGGGCATTGCCGCTCACTCCGGCAAGGACCCGGAGAAGGGTGCCAGCGCCATCCGCGAGCTGGTCTACAAGCTGGTGGATCTCTATAACTTCAGCGACACCGACGACAACATCTCCTTCAACGCCGGCATTATCAAGGGCGGCGTTGTGCCCAACGGCATTGCCGCTCATGCAGAGATGAAGGGCGACTTCCGCTACAAGACCGTGGAGAGCGGCCCCAAGATCCTCAAGGCTCTGAGCGACATCTGCAGCAAGACCTACGTGCCCCGGACCGAGACCAAGCTGGTCTGCGATCCCAACCGCGGCTTCATCCCCATGGAGAAGACCCCGGCCAACGTGGCTCTTTACGAGATCGTGAAGGCCCAGGGCGCCAAGCTGGGCGTGGAGATCGAGGGCATCACCGTAGGTGCCGGCTCCGACTCCTGCTATACCTCCGTGGTGGGCGCTCCCACCGTCTGCGCCATGGGCGCCCGGGGCGAGCTGAACCACAGCGCCCAGGAGTACATGCACATTGACAGCCTGACGGAGCGGGCCAAGATTCTGGCCCTGTCCATCCTGGCCGTCTGACATCGAAACCTCTCCTTTCCTAAAACAGCACGGCAGTCCCGGAAGCAATTCCGGGGCTGCCGTGTTTTGCGCCTCTCCTGCCCCTCCGGACCGGCACAGTCCCCGCGCACCGCCCGGCGGAGAACACGCTTCTGCCGTATTGTCGGCAGTGGGCCGGGTCTTCCAGGAATTTTTCCGGGCAAACCGGCAATATTTAGAGCAGTTCACAAAATCATGAGAAAAAAGCAGTGAGGACGGGGGAACGCAGGGCAAGACGGAGAACGCAGGCGGCTCGCCTGCCAAGGGCAGCTGCGCGCTCTGCCACCCTGCGGATGCGGCGTCCTCCTTGCGAAGACAACGCGGTCATGCGGTTTCCAAACCGCTGAACTTTTTTCAGTATTTTTGAGTGCTGCTCTAAATTGACAGGAGGTCATGGAGATGAATTTTGGCTGCAGCAGCTTTTCATGGACCACAGAGGACGGCTGTCACCTGCTGGGGCGGACCTACGACCAGCTCGGAGACCTGCGGGCCAACCGGGTTGTCGGTGTCCCTCAGGGAGTGCCCTGCACTCCGGGGCTCCGGGCGGACAGCGGCGCACCGCCGGGCCTGTACAGCTACACCGGCATGGCCGTGCTGGGGTTTGGAGAACCGATCCTGGTGGACGGTGTGAACAGCGCCGGCCTGATGGGGGCTCTCCTCCACTATCCCGGGTATGCGTCCTACCCCGCCGCCCTCCGGCCCGGCACCACCGCCGTACACCCCGGCCGTCTGCTGGCCTGGCTCCTCAGCCGATGCGCCGGTGTGCAGGAGGCCTCGGAGGCCATGAACCGTCTCACGCTGACGGATGAGCCGGTCCTTGGCAAGCCTCTGGCGGCCCACTACCTTCTCAGCGACCGCAGCGGCGAAGCCATCGTCCTCGAGCCGGATCAGGAGGGCCTGCAGATCCACCGGCAGACCATTGGTGTGCTGACCAACAGTCCCGGCTATCTCTGGCACCGGACCAACCTGCGGGCCTATGTGGGCATCACCAACCTGCCCAAAGCCCCCCAGACCGTCGCCGGCCACGAGATCCGCGCATTCAGCGAGCGGCTGGGCGGCGGCTTTGGCCTGCCGGGAGATTACTCCTCCCCCTCCCGCTTCGTGCGGCTGGCCTTCATGAAGGAGTTTGCCGTCCGGGGGCGGCAGGAGCTGGACGGCATCTCCCGGATGTTCCGGGCCTTTGCCCCTGTGGACATCCCCGAGGGGCTGGCCAGGTCGGATGCCGGCGATGCGGGGTATCAGCAGACCCTGTGCATCAGCGCCATGTGCGCCGAGAGCGGGATGTACTACTTTGCCCCCGCCTGGAACCGCCGCATTTCGGCCGTCCGGCTGCTGCAAAGGGGCACACAGATGCAGACCTATGATCTGGGGAGCATTCAGGATGTGGATTACCGGAACTGACAAAGCGTCTGTTTATGCCCTTGCAGCTTTGCTTTGGTACTACCAAACCAAGCCGTGGGAGAGTGTCCTGTTGGACACTCTCCCACGGCCGTATCGCAGACCTCGTTAGTACAAAGATGTCCTCGGCACTTACCCTGATTTCTCCCCTATTTGCCCATAACTCTCCCGCACATAGCGCTGCATGGCGTCAATATTCTCTTCGGAGATCAGTTGAGGAAGCCCTCCCATCGCAAGGATCATACGATAGACCCTTGCTGTCGTCTCTAATACCTCCGACACCGTAAAGGCCTGTTCCAGGTTCGCGCCGATACTGACCGCCCCATGAGAGCAAACCAGGCAGGCCATTCCCCTCTCTCCCAGCGCCTGAACGCATTGCTCCGCCAGCTCCTGCGTGCCGGGGAGGGCATATTCCGTCACTCGTACTGTATCTCCAAGGTATTGGGCGGCCTCATCCAAAAAGAGGGGGATCTCCTTCCCAACGGATGCAAACACAGTGGAGTGGACGGCATGTGTGTGAATCACTGCGCCGCAGTCCTTCCGGGCGCTGTAGATCTTCAGATGCATCCCCGTCTCAATGGAGGGCCGCCGCGTCCCGCAAAGTACACGGCCGGACAGATCCATCTGGACAATGTCCTCCTCCACCAGCGTATTGTAAGGCATCCCGCTGGGGGTGATGTATATGTGTTCCTTCTCAGGATCACGGATGGAGATATTCCCCCAGGTCCCCAGAGTCATACCTGTCCTCTGCATCCGAAGGCCCGCTTCCAGTATTTTCTTCCGATAATTCTCCATTTTCTGTTTC
This sequence comes from Clostridiales bacterium, assembly GCA_019423635.1. Classification (GTDB taxonomy): domain Bacteria; phylum Bacillota; class Clostridia; order Oscillospirales; family Oscillospiraceae; genus Oscillibacter. The sequence goes on along the minus strand of JAHZBA010000008.1, from coordinate 40,143 downwards.
CTCACGTGTCGCTCCCAATGTGCAGCGCCTCAAACGCCGCATCATAAGGCGCTGTGCAAAGTCCCTTTTCTGTTATGATGCCGGTGATCAGAGAGTGGTCTGTAACATCGAAGGCGGGATTGTACACAGATATGCCCTCTGGTGCCATTCGCTCCTTATACCACATCTCCGTCACTTCTTCTGGTGCGCGCTGCTCAATTGGGATCCCACTCCCCTCGGCAATCGAGAGATCAATCGTGGAACTTGGTGCGCAAACATAGAAGGGAATCCCATAGTGTTTCGCCAAAATCGCAACGCCGGAGGTTCCGATCTTGTTTGCGGTATCTCCGTTCCTCGCAACCCGGTCACAGCCTACAAAGACGATATTGATCTTCCCGCTTCTCATCATGGAAGAGGCCATGTTGTCGCACAGCAGCGTTGTCTGCACACCAGCTCTGTACAGCTCCAGAGCCGTCAAACGGGCCCCCTGCAGCAGGGGGCGGGTCTCATCGCAGAAAACCCGCAGGTCCTTTTTCCAGCCCTGCTCCATGGCGATGTAGATGGGCGCTGTTGCTGTTCCGTATTTCACCGTCGCCAGCTCTCCCGCATTGCAGTGCGTCAAAATGCCGTCTCCCCGGCGCAGCAGTGAAAAGCCGATCTCACCGATTTTGCGGTTGATTTGTATGTCCTCTTCGCGAATCCTCTGTGCCTCTTCAAAGAGGCATTCCTGAATCTCTGCAACGGGCTTGTCCGCATTCTCCGTTACTACGCGCTCCATGCGATGCAGCACCCAAAAGAGATTCACTGCCGTGGGACGGGAGGTCTCCAAATAGGTCTTCTTCTCCCGGAATTCCCGCAAAAATGCCGGATATTCCCTCTCCTTGCTCTTGGATGCCTCCAAGGCCATCGCAAATCCCGCACACACACCAATGGCCGGCGCACCTCGGACGCGGAGCATCCTGATCGCCTCCCAGATCTCCTCCACTTTGTCAAGCTGCAGCACCAGAATCTTTCCTGGCAGCTGTGTCTGGTCCAGGATCTCTAGACAACTGTGGTCCTTGGAAAGCCGGACTGTCTCCAAATATTCCTCTTCCATATGTTCTACGGTTTCCTTTCTCTCAAATATAAAGGTTGTCACGTTTGTCCCGTTAACCACAGTTTCGGATTCGCTATTCCGCCATATGCTGTCATCCGTAAATCGGACCGCCGGCCAGGTGCTTTAAAAGTTCCTTGAACGCCGGATACTGTGCCATCAGCACCTCCTGGTCGCCGTCCTCATAGTCCCATTGCTCCATGCCCGGCGCCATGGAGGTACCAAGAAGCGCCCACTGTCCGCCGGGAACCAGCCGCGTGCCCTGCCAGACTCCCCGCGGCACGGTAAGCTGGACCTCCTCACCGTGCAGGATATCCTGTCCCATACGCGCCACTTTCCCGGTGCCGTCCGGATACAGCTGAAGCATCTCAACGGGATCTCCCATGTAGAAATGAAAGATCTCCTCCGTAGGGAGACGGTGCATCCGGGAAAAGCTGTCCCCGGAAATCAGGTAGAGAATCGCAGAGCACAGCGTGTGCTCTCCCCTTCTCCCGGGAATAACCGTCTCTGGCAGTACCTCATCGCTGATATACGTTTGGCAAAACACGCCCCCCTCCCGCTGGAGAGGAACCATGTGGAAGTGCTCCCGAATTTCCTCGGGTGTAATGTCCTTTTTCATTGGAATCTCCTTTCCTCATCTGCGCCAGGAAGAACCGACGGCGCACCTGGCTTGATTTCCGACAGTATGCCCGGCCGCCCCGGCATACGGCCAAAACCCACCCGGCTGCGGCTTTACGCTCTTTTGCGCCGCTTTGCCGCACGGGCATAGCAGCTTCCCGCCAGTGCAACCACCGAGAGAACGTAAGGGAACATCTTGATAATGGACGAGGGAACCCCTGCACTGTTGAGTTCCATGCGAATTCCCAGGGCGTCCGCAAAACCAAAGAGAATGCTGACCACCCATGTGATAAAAGGATCTCCGCCTCCGAAAATCAGAGCGGAAAACGCGGTAAAGCCGCGGCCCTGCACCATATCCTCCGTAAAACCGCTTACGGAGATCGTGGACAGATACGTGCCGGCAAGCCCGCAAAGCAGTCCGGACCAGCAAATCGCCAGCAGCTGGATCTTTCCCGGTTTCACACCGCTGGTTGAAACGGACTCCGGAAGCTCCCCGATGGCGCAGGCAGAGATGCCGAAGGGCGTCTTGTACAAAAGTGCCGCCGTGACCAACACCATAATAAAGGCGATATACGTCAGAACATTCTGCTCTCCCAGCAGTCCCCCCAGAATGGGAACTCCCTGCAAAAACTCCAGCCTGACCGAGGGCAGCCTCTCCATAACGTCCGCCCGGAGTGTCCCCTGGGTCTGATACACAGCGCGCAGCAAAAACGACGTCAAACCCGCGCTCAAGAGATTGATGCCAATTCCCGTGATAATCTGGTTGGCGTTGAATTTCAGGACCGCCAGCGCAAACAGCAGCGACATGAGGACTCCCGCAGCGGCCGCAAACAGCATTCCCATTCCAATGCTGCCATTGAAGGCGATCTCGCCGCAAATCACGGCGAAGGAACCCGCCAGCATCATGCCCTCCAGACCAATATTGAAAATCGCCGCTTTCTGGCAAAACACTCCGCCAAGCGCCGCCAGCGTGACAGGCGTTGCAATTCGGACAGAGGCAGCAATGATATCGTTCAGCACCACAGTATTCATGCTTCCTTCTCCTTTTTCCGCCCATCCTCCGTCTTCTTCTCACCGCTCCGCCGCTTTGCCCAGGAAACAGCGAAGCGAATACTGATAGTGAAGATGATGATTCCCCGAACCACGTCTACCAGAGAGCTGGGCACATCCGCAATCCGCTGCATAATATTGGAGCCGTTTTTCAAGGCGGCAAAGAAGAAGGACGTCAGCAGAATTCCGAAGGGGTTGTTATTGGCCAAAAGCGCAATCACCACGCCATCGTTTCCAATCTGGTTGCTGAAGCGGATCGGGAAGCGGTGGTGCACACCCATAACCTCAATCGCCCCCGTGGCGCCTGCGATGGCGCCGGAGATGATCATAGCCGCCAGGATGACGCGCCCTGCGCGGATGCCGCCATACTCCGCAAATCTTCTGTTGGCCCCGCACAGCTTCAGCTCATAGCCAAAGCGCATTTTGTAGAAGATGAAGGCCATGCCGATCAAAACGGCCAGCATAAGATAGAGTCCTGTGGTCGCGTTGGAATCCCCCAGCCACTCCAGCCGGGTCAGCCACGTGTTCTCCGGGATGTAGTTGGTCGAACGGGCGTTGGCAAAGGTGCCGTCTCCCAGCATCGGTCCAAGCACGCAGTAGTCCGTAAAGTAGTAGGCGACGTAGTTGAGAAGGATTGTCACCACCACCTCGTCGCAATCCAGCTTCATTTTTAAAAGCGCGGGGATCACCGCATAGAGCGCTCCCGCCGCCACGGAAAAGAGAAGGGTGACGAAGACAGCCGCCCCATGGGGCACGTTGGAGAACTTCATAGAGATGAAGGTCGCGCCGATGGCGCCCAGATACAGCTGCCCGTCCACGCCCATGTTAAAGAGATTCATCCGAAAGGTCAGCGCAACAGCCAGACCCATCAGTCCATAGGGGATCATCCACCGGATTGTGCCGCCGATATCCCCGCTGACGCTTTTGAAAATCGCCCGAAACACAATCCAGGGGTCGTAGCCCGTCGCCCACAGGAACAGGCACGTCAGCAGCATGGCCACCAGAATCAGAGCCGTCTGTCGAAACAGCACCTGCACGGCGGAGGACGCCTTTTGGTTTTCCAGCAATTTTTGAAATGCCTGATTCACACCGCACTTCTTCATAGCGCTCCTCCATCCAGTTCCATTCTCTTGGACCCTGTCATATACAGGCCCAGCTCCTCCTCCGTGGTATCCTGCGAGCGAAACGCCGCCACAATCTCCCCCTCGTACATCACAACAATCCGGTCCGCCAGTGTCATGATCTCCTCCAGCTCCGCAGAGATCAACAAAATGGCCTTTCCGCTGTCCCGCAGAGCCACCAGCTGCTTTCTGATATACTCGATGGCACCGATGTCCACGCCCCGGGTTGGCTGGGCGGCAATCAGGATGTCCGGCTCCGTCTCAATCTCCCGTGCCAAAATCACCTTTTGCATATTGCCGCCGGAGAGCGTTTCTATGGCATACTCCGCATCCGGAACCTTGATGTCAAAGGCGCGGATCAACTCCTCTGTCCGCCGCCGCATCTCCCGGTATTGCAGCACGCCGCCCTTGCAGTAGGTGCCGCTGTAATACCGGTTCAGCATCATGTTCTCCATGATAGAGCAGCTCCTGGCACTTCCGACCCGAATACGGTCCTCCGGGATATGCGACATCTTATGCTCTCTGCGGGTGCGGACGCCGGCTCTTTTCAGCTCCACGCCGTGGATGGCAACGGAGCCCCCGGCCACCGTCGTAAGGCCGGTGATGGCCTGAATCAGCTCTGTCTGTCCATTTCCCTCCACGCCGCAGACGCCCAGAATCTCCCCCCGCTTCACGGTGAAGGATACGTGGTTCACCGCTTTTTGCCCGCGCTCATCGTAGACCTCCAGATCCCGCACCGCCAAGACCTTTTCCGTATACTGAGAAGTATTCGCCTTGGGAATCCGGAGGTTAACCGTTCTGCCCACCATCAGATTGGCAAGCTGGGTCTCGTCTGTCCGGGCCGTATCCACCACACCCGTCACAACGCCCTTGCGCATAATCGTCACGCGGTCTGTCGCCGCCATGACCTCTTTGAGCTTGTGGGTAATAATGATGATGGAGCAGCCCTGTTTTCGCAGTCTCCGCATCATCCGGATCAGCTCCTCCACCTCCTGCGGCGTCAAAACGGCGGTGGGCTCGTCTAAAATCAAGATCTTCGCCCCACGGTACAGCGCCTTGACAATCTCCACCCGCTGCATCTGCCCCACAGACAGCTGGTAGACCTTGGCGTCCAGATCCAGCTGGAACGCATATCTCTCCACGATCTCACGCGTCTTCACCCGGGCCGTCTTCAAATCGATAAACGGTCCTTTCCGCGGCTGGTTTCCTATGATGATATTTTGAAGGACGCTCAGAGACGGAGCCAGCATGAAATGCTGGTGTACCATGCCGATCCCCAACTCAATCGCCTCTTTGGGGGAGTGAATTTGCACCGCCTTCTCAAAGACCTTGATCGTGCCGGACGTTGGTCTCTGCATCCCATACAGCTGATTCATGATGGTGGATTTCCCCGCGCCATTTTCACCAACCAGTCCGTGAATTTCCCCCTCTTTGACTGTTAAATTCACATGATCGTTGGCAAGCACCCCAGGGTACTCCTTGACAATGTCAATCATCTCTACTGCATTCATCGTATTTCTGACCCCCTCTCAAAACAGGACCGGGGCGCAGGCCTACGGAGATGTGCCTGCGCCCCAAGACTTACATATTTCCAGCTCTCAGGGTCTTTCGCGGGATCAATAGTTCTTCACCCGCTCCAAGCTGGGCTGTTCAATATCATGAACAACCTCAATAGAGCCGTCCTTAATTCCGGCAATCGTTGCCTCACCGGCCGCCTTCGCCGCCCGAATGGTCTCGGCTTTCTCCGGCAGATTCTCTGCCAGGGTATCCAGCAGGGTGGTGTCAACAAAGTAAGTGCCGGAAGCAATGTTCATGTAGCCATGCTCCCCTCCGGGATAGGTGCCCTCCACCAGGTTCTTTACGGCCAAATACACATTTTCGCCAAAATTGATTCCCATATAGGAGAAGAAGCCATTGGGGTGCATCGCCGAATTGTCGCTAACGTCGCCGGAGACATAGACGCTGCCCTCGCTGGCCGCCTCAATCACTCCCAGCTGGCTGCTGCCGCAGTCGGTCTGGAAGGCATCCACACCCTCGGAAATCATGGCGTTGGCGATCTCTTTGGCCTTAGCGGGGTCCTCATAGCTGTCCACGCTCATAAACTTCACGTCAATATCCGGGTTCGCGTAATAAGCGCCCTGCATGAAGCCGGAGCACGCTTCGCACACGCCTGCAGACTGGTCGCCGGAGATATAGCCGAGGATGCCGCTCTCAGAGAGCGTTGCTGCAATCACGCCGGTGACGAAGGTACACTCCTCGCCGCGATACTCCGTATCCCAGACATTGGGATAGGAGGCGCCGTCCACATTGATGTTCTGGAAGATGGCGCAGAACTTGACATCAGGATAGTCGGCGGCTACGGCCTTGGTCGCTTCCGCCATGGGAGAAAACGTGGTGAGAATCAGATCATAGCCCTCCTTAGCCATGGCGCGGATCTCCTCTTCGTAGGACGCGGCGTCCGTGACCTCCAGTGTTTTCACGCTGACGCCGAAATCCTCCTCAGCCCGTTTAGCACCGGCAAACATCGAGTCAATCGGCCCGAGATCTCCGGACTTCTGGTTGCAGATCAGCGCGATCTGATAGCCGCCCTCATCCTCCTCGGCAGGAGCAGGGGGCTCGTTCTGTCCGCCACAAGCGGAAAGAGCCAGCAGCATGACAAGTACCAGCAAGAGAGAAACCGTCTTTTTCATGTTTTGATCCTCCATCATTTTAAATTGAATTTGAAATGGCGCTGCCGTCGGCAGCCATTACCAGCGCGTATTTCCTGCATCCACAGAAATGGCCTGACCACGAATAATCGCCGCATCGTCACTGGCGAGGAAGCGAATGACACAGCCCACCTCGTAGGGCTGAATCAACCGTCCCAGCTGCGGCGGCCCCCAAGTCTTCCGCATCTCCTCGATATCACCTCCGTAGAGCCGCTTGGACTCCTCCATACACTTGCGGAGCATTGCCGTATCCACCGCGCCGGGGCAGACGGCGTTCACGTTGATGGAGTCCGGCGACCACTCCAGCGCCATGCTCTGCGTCAAATTCATGACGGCCGCCTTGGAGGCGTTGTAATCCGCCATATCCCCGAAGCACACCTTTGCCGCGTTAGAGGACACATTGACGATGCTGCCTGGCGCATGTACCGCCCTGCGTCTCCGCACAAATTCGCAGCACATCTGCGTCAGACCCTTTACATTCACCTCAAAGGTCAAATCCCAGTCCTCTTCCCGCATCTCTGTCAATTTGTAGTAACCGATAATGACGCCGGCAATATTCACCAGAACATCGACCTTCCCAAAGGCTCTCTCCGCGTCGTCAAAGGTTGTTTTCACCGTGCTGTGCTTGGTCAGATCCAGCAGGCTCGTGGAAATCCGGTTCCCGTCAAAGCCCTGGCTGACCAGATCCGCCTTAGCCTCATTCAACAGGTCCTGCCGGAGATCTCCCAGCACTACCTTCGCCCCAGCTTCCAAAAATGCTCTTGCCGTTCCCCGCGCCATCATGCAGGAACCGCCGGAGATATAAACGACACGATCCTCAAAACTAACCACTTTTTCTCCTCCTTAGTATTTAAGATTCCCTGTGAGACCTCAATCCCAGAAAAACGCAGGTGCCAGTAGCACGCCGCCGTCCACCGTCAGAATCTGGCCGGTGATAAAACTGGCCAGCGGAGAACCAAGGAAGATGGCGGCATCTCCCAAATCTTGCGGGGAGACCAGCCGACCCAGAGGGGCCCGCTCGCAATAGCTCTTCCGCCAACCCGGCACCCAAGTGTCCAGCATGGGGTTATCAATCAAACCCGGCGCAATGCAGTTCACGCGAATTCCGTACTTGCCCCAGTCGTGGGCAAGACCCCGGGTCAAAAACTCCACGGCCGCCTTGGAGGTACCGTAATGCACCAGCGTATCGCTGGGACGATCCGCATTGATGGAGGAGATATTGACGATGGCTCCTCCCTCTTTTTGCTCTTTCATCACCTTTGCCGCCGCCTGACAGACAAAGAAGACACCGCGGGTGTTGCTGTTTTGCATATCGTCCCATTCCTCCTGGGTCATCTCCAGGTTCTTCTGATGGGGATAGATTCCCGCGTTGTTTACAACCACATCCAGCCGACCGAAGTCCTTTTTGACAGTGGTAATCGTCCCATCAATCGAGGCAATGTCCCGCTGATCCATGTGATACGCTCCGGAGCGCACCCCCAGCTTCTCCATCTCCGCCACACGCTCTGCAGCGGCGTCCCGGTTGCTGTGATAGGTGATGACCACATTGGCGCCAGCTTCTGCAAAGCGCTTAGCAATTCCCACACCTGCGCCCGATGCGGCCCCGGTCACAACAACGACCTTGCCTGTGTAATCAACTGCCTGACAAACCACATTCTTTTCCATAGTCTCCTCCTGTTATCGCATTGTCTTCCTCAACAACAGCCCAACCCGTTGATCTCTGCAACGGCTGCCATATAGAGTAATCTTCCCAAATGCTGAACATGTTCAGCGGTCCGGGAATTGCATGGCTGTGTGCGCCCTTGACAACCGTTTGCCTGGCTGCATTCCCCGCCTTGCCTTGCAATTCCCATCCTCGTCCCCTTTGATCTTCCATTTCGTGGAAATTACAAACATTCTAAAACCAATTTCGCCTCGTCCCGCACAGGCTGCAGGTCGCAACTGTTGTTAACTCCGGTGTTTTGTGACCTTCTCATAGATCAGCGGAAGCACTTCCGGCTTTTCGTCGGTGACAAGCAGCGTGCGCTTCAGCACCTCTACTGCCTCCGGAAAACGACTCTCGTCTTGCGCATACAGCCGGCACAGCTCTTCGCCAACTTCCACATGCTCTCCACAGTTCTTTTGGAAAACGATTCCTGCCGTGTAATCAATCTGGGATTCCTTCGTCTCGCGGCCGGCGCCCAGCATCATAGCCGCCCGGCCAATCTCCTCTGCAGAAACGACCGCAGCATATCCGGAGCGCTGTGCATAAATCGCGGTGCTGGCCGGAACGGGATAATAGCGCTCCGGATGGTCCAGCACATCGAAGATTCCACCCTGAGTCTCAATAAAGCGCCGGAAAATCCGGAAGGCGCTTCCATTTTTCAGCGCAGCATCTGCCTGCTTCAGGCACGCCTCATAGCTTCCCCGTCCTGCAAGCGACAGCATCTGCGCCGCAAGGCAGAGGCAAACCTCCACCAGGTCATCCGGGCCCTCGCCCCGCAGCGTCTGCGCGGCCTCCTGTACTTCCAACAGATTCCCTACATTCCTTCCCAGAGGCCGATCCATATTCGTAATGAACGCCACGGTCTCCCGGCCGTTCCGCTCTCCGATGTCCACCATGGTCCGAGCCAGCTCCCTGGCGCCATCCAAGTCCTTGACAAAGGCGCCGCTGCCCATCTTAACATCCAACACCAGCTTGTCCGCTCCCGACGCCAGCTTCTTGCTCATGACGCTGCTGGCAATCAGTGGTATGCTGGAAACTGTTGCTATCACATCCCGCAGCGCATAGATCTTCTTATCCGCAGGGGCGACATTGGCCGTCTGTCCCGTCACCGCCATCCCGATCTCATTGACATACTGAATAAACTGTTCCTTCGTCAGGGCGATGCGGAATCCCGGGATGGACTCCAGCTTATCAATGGTCCCCCCGGCCGTGCCCAGCCCCCGGCCGGACATCTTCGCCATCTTTCCTCCACAGGCTGCAACCACCGGGCCAATCACCAGCGTGGTCTTGTCCCCAATCCCGCCGGTTGAGTGTTTATCCACCTTGATCCCCTCGATCCCGGACAAATCAATCGTCTCTCCGGAGGCCGCCATTGCAGAGGTCAACTCCGCCGTCTCCTGCGCGCTCATTCCATTCAGAAACATGGCCATAATCAGTGCAGAGGCCTGATAATCAGGAAGGCTTCCGCTGCAAAGCTCCTCCACAAAAAATTGCAGCTCCTCCCTGCTCAGCTGTTTGCGGCAGATCTTCTTTTCAATGATGTCGTAAATGCGCATTTTCGCCCTCCACTCGTTATACAGCGTTATTGATTAATTACCTCCTCTAGCCCGGGAAAAGTCTGGTTGCTTTTCCATTTTTATCATTTCATTTCTTTTTTAAGATAAATATTTCATTTAATTTCTTATTATTATCATATATATCACAAAGGTCCCGACAAATCAACAAATTTTTCTCACAAAATCCCGGAGATATTTCTGGTGTTTTTACCAAAAGTATCGTATAATAATAAAAACAATTGGTTCGATATGATTTTTATCTCATAAATTCCCATCATACAGGAGGTTCTCCCATGGCCAGAACACCCATTTTTGAAATCAAGCGCAGAAACGAGCGAGAGCTGGAATACATGCACAGCCGCTCTAACGTAACGGTTGAAGAGCTCGCCGTCTTCCTCGGCGTCTCGGAGGTCACCGTCCGCAGAGATCTCAACTATCTCTTAGGCACCAAGATGGTTCTGCGCAGCAGCGCCGGCCACTACTCCCTCAACGAAGATCCCTCTTTTGACGTCGCGCTCTTCCAGCGCTACTCCCTGCGCCACTATGAGAAAACCCAAATCGCCCGCTCCGCCCTAAGCCTGATCTCCCCGGGAACCATCATCGGCATAGATTCCAGTACCACCACTCTGGAGCTTGGCAAAATCCTGCAAGAAAAAGAGGACATTACTCTGGTGACCAACAACCTCTTTATCCCCGCCTACCTCTCCGCGCACCCCAAGTTGAATATCTTCTTTGCTGGTGGCACCGTATATCTTGCACAGAACTCCACGGAGGGGACTGACACCTGCCGCGCCATTTCCTCTTTCCACTATGACTTGGCCTTTGTCTCCGCAAATGCCTTTGATTTTACCGCCGGTCTTTGCAACACAGACTACCTCTCCATTGACGCAAAACTCTCCTACATCGACAACGCCGAGCGCTGCATTGCACTTCTTGACAGCTCCAAGCTCGGAAAACGGGTCGGCCGGGCCTTTCTCCCCCCGGCACGGATTGATACCTTCATCACAGACAGCGGCATCACCCCAGAGCAGGTCGCCGAATTTGATCGTCTGCATCTCCCCCTCATTATCGCAAAATAACGTGCCGCATCCGTCAGATGCCGGCCTGTCCCCGCATAGTCAAAACCTCCGGCTAAGCCGGAGGCTTGAATAGACCCCAGAAGGGCCTGATACCGGCGGGCCTCTCAAGGCGCATCGAATGTCTTTCGCCTGCATCTCTTGCCCCGCCGCCCGTAAACGGGCAACTTATCTTCTTTCAAAAGTCTTTGTGTAGCTGCCAATTGGCTTCTTGTCAACTCGCTTTGCTCGCAGCTTGAAGCTAAAGCTTTTTTACGGGATACCTCCACCAACTAAGCCTGTGGTTTTTGAACCCAATAAAACTGACCGCCAGGAGCCCGAACTTCGGGCTCCTGGCGGTCTTTGAGAGAGTCAGGAGGTAAAACGATAATACTTTTTACAGCTCGCAGAGCTTAAGCAGATCCTCCCAGTTCTTATCGACTTCCTTCTGGACCTCTTCGATCATCCACTCGTTGCCGGGCTTGAACATGTGGGCGAAGCGGCCCTGGGCCTTCAGATACTCCTCCACCGGCAGCTTGTTCTTCGGCTTGTAGCTGAGGATGTACTTGCCCTCGACCACCTCGTACAGGGGCCACACGCAGGTCTCTACCGCCAGCTTGGTGATCTCCATCATCTTCTCGCTGGGATACCGCCAGCCCCGGGGGCAGGGAGCCATCACGTTCAGGAAGGCCGCGCCGGGGGTGTAGATGGCCTTGTGGGCCTTCTCCGTAATGTCCTTGAAGTTCCCGATAAAGGTGGTCTGGGCAACATACGGAATCCCGTGGGCCACCATGATCTTCGTCAGGTTCTTCTTCTGCTGGGGCTTGCCGGGCACCACCTTGCCCACCGGCGTGGTGGTGGTATCGGCGAAGTGGGGGGTGGAGGAGGAACGCTGGATGCCCGTGTTCATGTACGCCTCGTTGTCGTAGCAGACATACACCATGTCGTGTCCCCGCTCCATGGCGCCGCTGAGGCTCTGGAAGCCGATGTCGTAGGTGCCGCCGTCGCCGCCGAAGGCAATGAACTTGTAGGTCGCGTCGATCTTGCCCCGCTTCTTCATGGCGTGGTAAGCGGTCTCCACGCCGGAGAGGGTCGCCGCGGCGTTCTCAAAGGCGTTGTGAATGAAGCTGTCCTTGTAGGACGTATAGGGGTACATGAAGGAGGAGACCTCCAGGCAGCAGGTGGCGGAGCAGACCACCGCGTGGTCCTCCGGCTCCAGAGCCCGCAGCACCGTCCGAACGGCGATGGGGCAGCCGCAGCCCGCACACATCCGGTGACCGCCGGTAAAGCGGTCTTCCTTCATTACATTTTCTTTCAGATTATAGGCCATTTTGACTCCTCCCTCCTTACTCGCGCACGTCCAGGTAACGGTAGGTCTCGCCCACGTCGCCGGTCTCGGCGATCTTTTCCAGGTCCGCGAAGACATGCTGGATGCTCTCCACGCGGACGTCCCGGCCGCCCAGACCGTAGATGTAGCTGATGCCCTTGGGACCGGAGATGCCGCCTGCATAGAGGCTGGCGGCGGTCTCCGCGAAGATGGGGCCGCAGTGGGCGTTGAAGCTGTCGTCCTTGTCCATGGCTGCAAAGGCCTTCACGTTCTTCAGCGCGTCCGCAATCTCCTCAGCCGGGAAGGGCCGGAAGGAGCGGATCTTAATCATGCCCACCTTCTTGCCCTGGGCCCGCAGCTGCTTGATGGCCTCCCGGGCCGTGCCGGCGGAGGAGCCGATGATGAGGATGGCCTCCTCGGCGTCGTCCATCTCGTACTTCTCAATGAGGCCGTACTGACGGCCCGTCCAGGCGGCGAACTCGTCGGCAACCTTCTTGATGACGTCCTTGGCGTCCATCATGGCCTGGGCCTGCGCCCGCTTGGTCTCCATGTAGTACACCGGCGTGGAGTAGGGACCCACGGCCATGGGCTCGTCCTTGTTCAGGAGGAAGTGTGCGGGCTTGTACTCGCCCACGAACTTCCGCACCGCCTCTGTCTCCTCCAGCTCGATGTTCTCGATGGCGTGGGAGGTGATGAAGCCGTCCTGGCAGATCATGATGGGCAGGCTCACAGCCTCGCCGATCCGCATGGCCTGGAGGTAGTTGTCATAGGCCTCCTGGTTGGTCTCGGCGAACAGCATCAGCCAGCCGGCATCCCGGACCGCCATGGCGTCGGAGTGGTCGTTGTTGATGTTGATGGGGCCGCTGAGGGCGCGGCAGCTGACCGCAAGGGTGATGGGCAGACGGTCGGAGGCCGCCACATACAGCATCTCGGCCATGTAAATCAGGCCGCAGGAGGAGGTGGCGGAAATGGCCCGGCAGCCGGCGGCTTCCGCGCCGATGCAGGTGGACATGGCGGAGTGCTCGGACTCCACGGCGATGAAATCGGTGTCCACCTCGCCGTTATCCACGTAGGCGGAGAAATACTGAGGGATCTCGGTGCTGGGGGTAATGGGATACGCGCCCATGACGTCGGGGTTGATCTGCTTCATGGCATAGGCAACGGCCTCGTTGCCGGACAGTCTTTCTCTGATACTCATTTTATTCTACCCCCTCACTTAGAATCCTTGACCATGGTGATGGCCCCGAAGGGGCAGACATTGGCGCAGATGCCGCAGCCCTTGCAGAAGAAATAGTTGAAATCGCCGCGCTTGCCGTCCTTCCCCACGGGGATGGACATGTCCGGGCACACCGGCGCGCACAGCAGGCACTGCCTGCACTTGTCAAAGTCCAGCACAGGCTTCATGGTCCGCCAATCGCCGGTCTCCACAACCTCGGAGGTGCCGCCCTCAAAGATGGCGCCGCCGGGGGTGATGTCCTTCCAAGTGACCTGAGGGGTCATGTCCTTCGCTAAATGGCTCATCCTTCCTGTACCTCCTCCATAGAGCGTTTCAGGGCCCGCATGTTGCCCTCGATGACCTGGGGCTTGGAGGCAAACTTATGCTTGAAGGACGCCTCCATATCCTTGACGAACTCCTCGGCATCCACCACGCCGCTGACCTTCACGATGGCCGCCAGCATGGGGGTGTTGGGGAAGTTCTTGCCCAGCTCCTCCTCGGAGATCCTGCCGGCGTCGATGGTGCACACCCGGCCCTGGTAGCCCTTGAGCAGGGGCCGCAGCTCCTCGGGCTTTTTGCCGGAGTTGATGACGATGGCCCCTTCTTTTTTCAGGCCCGCCGTCACATCCACGGCGGAGATGAGGGTCTCGTCCACCACGACCACGTAATCGGGCTCATAGATGTTGGAGTGGACGGTGCTCCGCTCCGAACTGATGCGGTTGTACGCCGTAATCGGTGCCCCCATACGCTCCGGGCCGTACTCCGGGAAGCCCTGGACATACTTGCCCGTGTTGAAGGCGGCGTCCGCCAGCAGCAGGGACGCCGTTTTCGCGCCCTGGCCGCCCCGGCCGTGCCAGCGGATCTCTACTTTTTCACTCATGCTTACTCCTCCTTGATCTGTTTACCGTCATCTGCCCTGAGGCAAACCACTGCGGGTCCCCTCAGCACAGCGCAGCATCCTAATCACTGTGTATCGCATATGCAGCTGAAAATACCCGGCAGGCGGCAAGCCTTACCGGCAGGCGGCAATGATCTCAATCTCGCACAGCAGCTTCTTGGGCAGCTCCCGCACCGCAACACAGGAACGGGCGGGCTTGCCGGTGAAATACTTCCCGTACACGCCGTTAAAGGCCGCAAAATCGCCCATATCCGCCAGGAAGCAGGTGGTTTTCACCACGTCCTCAAAGCCCAGGCCGTTGGCCTTCAAAATGGCCTCCACATTCCGGCAGCAGCGCTCGGCCTGCTCTTCAATGGTGGTCCCCGCCACCTCGCCGTTTTCAGGAGACAGGGCCACCTGTCCGGAGGCGAACAGGAAGCCATTGGCGGTGATCGCCTGGGAATAGGGCCCGATTGCAGAGGGTGCATCCGGGGTTGAAGTAACTTTCAGCATAACATTCTCCTTCTTTCTTGTTATCGTCAACGCACCTGAAACCCGATTCATGGGGTCTCCGGGCGGGCAAGGCCCGCCGGCACATTCCCCGTGCCGTGCGTCTCCTGTGAACTCCGCCGCCCGGCCGCTCTGCGGCCCACCGCGGCGCAGGCAAGGCCGCACTTGCCGGGCTTCAACCCGGAACGGCCAATTTGCCCGCAACAGCAAAAAGAGGGAAATGCAGTTGACATTTCCTATTTGCATGGTTATAATAGAAGAGCTTGTGACTTTTGGTCACCATTTTCAATCCGTCATTCCCAAAGGAGAGATTCACTTGTTAGAGCAGTCCACCGATTTCATCCGTGATACTGTGGCGGAGAACCTGAAACGACTCCGCAAGGATCTGGGGTTCAGCATGGACCAGCTCGCAGAGGCGGCCGGTGTCAGCAAAAGCCTGATTGGACAGATCGAACGGGGAGAAACCAGTCCCTCCATCTCCAATCTCTGGAAGATCTCCATCGGCCTTCAGATTCCCTTTACCCTGCTGCTGGAAAAGCAGACCGCCGAGACGATCCTGGTCAACAAGACCGATTTCGTCTCCCTGGACAGTGAGGACAACCACTTCCACCTGTATCCCCTCTTCCCTGCCAAGGCCGGCCAGGACTTTGAGATCCTGCTGCTGGAACTGGAGCCGGGCGGGCAGAACGAATCCCTTCCCCATGCTCCCGGCACCATGGAGTACATCATTGTAACCGGCGGCACGCTGGAAGTCCAGGTGGGCGAGGAAGTCTATCAGGTCCAGGCGGGAGGCGGCATCCTCTTTGCTGCGGACAAGCCCCATGCCTACCGCAATCGAAGCAGCGGCCCCATTCAGGCCACCAACGTCATTCACTACCGGAAAATCTGAGAACCCGCCGGCCCCCTTCTGCAAGGAGGCCGGTTTTTCCGCGCTCAGCGGAAGGAGATCAGGCCGCAGCCCTCCTCCTGGATGATTTCCTGCAGCCGCTTCATCTGCGCGTCGTCCGGTGTTGCAAACGTGCGCGGCGGCAGCGGCAGGCTCAGGGCCTCATATTTGGATTCCCCGTAGCGGTGATAGGGCAGCAGCTCCATTTTGGCCTCGGGGAGATACTGGTGGACAAAGGCCGCCGTGGCGCGGATATTTTCCTCGTCGGCATTGACGCCTACAATGGTGGGAACCCGGACAACCACCTGGGCAGGGAGCTCCCGGTAGCGCTTGATGGTCTCCAAAATGGGATAGACGCTGACACCGGTGAACTGGCGGTGCTTCTGGTCATCCATCTGCTTGATGTCGGCAAAGATCAGATCCATCCGCTCCAGGCCGGGCCGCACGGTGTCGAAATCGCAGTAGCTGCTGGTCTCCATATCCAGGCTGACTCCCATGTCATAGAGACGGCTGGTCAGGGCATTGAAAAAGGCCGGCTGTGCCGTGGGTTCGCCGCCGGAGAGGGTCACGCCGCCGCCGGAGAGCCGGAAAAACGGCAGCTGATGCTCCAGAGACTCCGCCACCTGATCCACGGTAATCTCTTTGATGTAGGCAAACCGGGCCTCGGTGGGACAGACCTCCGCGCATTTTCCGCACGCCACGCACCGCGCCCGGGCCTCCGGCGTGTTCAGATTGATCCCAATGCCCTGGGGGCAGACCTCCGCGCACTTTCCGCAGCCGCAGCACAGCTTGCTGCGGTATGCGACCTTGGGATGCGGTGTGATCCCCTCCGGGTTTGCGCACCACTGGCAGTGCAGCGGGCAGCCTGCGAAAAAGATGGTGGTGCGGATGCCATCCCCGTCATTGACAGAGAAATTCTGCATTTGGACGATATGACCGCGCACACTGCTCTCTTCCATAGCAATCCCTTCCTTTCCGGACATTCCGCCAGATGGTTTTCCGGTGCGGCGGGCCCACAGCCCCATGGTCATGGGTCCGCCGCACATTTGGTGCCGCTCCCGGAGTCAGACCCTCAGCGAATGTGGTTGATGACGTCAGCCCACTGCTCCGCGCGGGTAAACAGGCTCTCCAAAATCGCATACTCCTTGGTGGTGTGGTTCCACTCACCCTGGATGCCGCAGCTGCACAGGGCCGGCGTGCCGGCGATGACGCTGTAGGCCGCGTCGGAGCTTCCGCCGATGTGCTTGAGGGGGAAGTCGCCGAAGCCGTCCTCCTTCAGGATGTCATGGACCTTGTGGTAGAGATCCATCACGCCCTCGGTGCACTCAAAGGGAGCAATCTCCATGGTGTACTCCAGCTTCGTGGTGGTTCCCTCGATAAAGGTCTTGGCGCAGACCTCTTCGATCTTCCGCTTGGCCTTTTCCATCTCCTCCACGGACACCGCCCGCAGGTCGAAGGACACCTCGGCATGGGCCGGGAAGGAGCCGAAGATGGTGCCGCCCTTGCACACGTCCGCGCAGAGGGTGGTGCCCACGGACATGTCCGTCAGGTTCTGGATCTCCGTGATCTTCAGGGCCATCTCCGCGATGGCGTTGCGGCCCCGCTCAAAGTCGTTGCCCACGTGGGCGGAGACGCCCTCCACGGAGATCTCCACCTCCGTCTTGCCCTTGCGGGACACGCACAGGTCGCCGCCGGGCAGACCGGTCTCCATGTTCAGCATGAACTCACCGCCGCGGCAGAAGTCCACAAACATATCCGCGGTCTTGCCGTGCTTATGCAGCTTCTCCTCGTCCGGCGCAAAGCAGATCTTGATGGGACGGGCTTTATAGCCGATCTCATTCAGCGCCTTGCAGGCATACAGCGCCACCACGATGCCGCCCTTCATGTCCAGCACGCCGGGGCCGTATACCTTGCCGTCCTGGATGTGGAAGGGATCCTGGAAGGTTCCGATGGGGTGCACCGTATCCATGTGGCCGCCGAAAATGATGGGCTTGCCGGGCCGCTCTGCGCCCAGAATGCCGGTGAGCATGGCGCCGCTCTCCTCCGTTCCCACGTCGGACAGCTTGCATACAAAGCCGATTTCCTCGAAATACTTGCGGAACAGCCGGGCAACCTTGGTGACTTCCTCCGGTGCACTGTGATAGCTCTCCTGGGTAATTACATTCCGGTAGACTTCCACCATTTCATCGCGCTTGCTCTCAATGTACGCCTTAATTCTCTCGAGATCCGTCATGTCTGCCTCCCTTTGTTCATCATATTTTTTCACATCCTTCCGCGGATGTGCCTGTGATGATGTCAGTTAAGAACCCGTGTGGATCGCCGAAAACGCAGAACAACTGAGGAATTCTCCCGCCATACACAGGGTATGGCGGGAAAAACCCCGTTCAGACTGCGTCTGAGGTTATGCGCGCAGGTTCTTAAAACGCGGTATGCTCGTTTCGGGCGATGATGGCCTCCTGCATCTCCTTGGAGAGATTGACCCACTGGGTGCTGTAGCCTGCCACGCGGACCAGCAGATCCTTGTAGTTCTCAGGATGATCCTGGGCGTCCCGCAGCGTCTCGTTGGAGACGCAGTTGATCTGGGTGTGGAAGGCACCCATGGCGAAGTAGCTCTGCAGCAGCGCGCCCAGGTTGGCCTGGCCCCGCTTGGTGGAAACCAGCTCCTGGCCAAGGCGCATATTCAGCAGCGTGCCGCCGGAGTGAATGTCGTGGTTGATCTTCGCAGCCGAGCGCAGGGCCGCCAGAGGCGTGCTCTTGTCGTTGCCGGCATAGGGAGAGACGCCCTCGGTCAAAGGCTCGCCGGCCTTGCGGCCGTCCGGCGTGGCGCCCACCACCCGGCCGGTGGGAATGTAGTTGGAGATGCCCATGAAGGCGCTGAGGAAGGGCTTGCCGTTGCAGTCCAGATAGCTGTGGACCTGCTCATAGTAGAAGTTGGACATCCGGTTGGCGATGGAGTCCACATACTCGTCGTCGTTGCCGAACTTGGGGCAGTTCTTCGCCATCATGTGCAGCTCCTCATAGCCCTCCCAGTTGGCGTCCAGGGCCTTCAGCAGCTCCTCCATGGTGATCTTCTTCTCCTCGAACACCAGCTTCTTAATGACAGCCAGCGCGTCGGACATGCAGCCAAGGCCGATGCCGGTCATCACGGGGCCCACATTGTACTCGCCGCCGCCGTTGGCCAGATCATGGCCGGACTCCAGGCAGTGCTCGTGGCAGGCGGACAGGAAGGGCCGGGGCACCATGACCTCGTGCAGGCGCTGGGCCTCCACGGTGGCAATGGCAGTGTGCTTGACGATGTTGGCCAGCTGGCGATAGTAGGCCTGCTCCACTTCCTCATAGCTCTTGAACTCGGTGGCGGGCTTCTCGTCCAGGCCCACCTTCTTGCCGGTCAGGCGCTGTACGCCCTGATTCAGCGCGCACTCCAGAGCCGTGCCGAAGTTCAGGTTGGCAGCGGCGGTCCACTCGCTGGCCTTGCGGTTGTGAGGAACCACGCAGCCGCAGTTGTTCCAGTCCAGAGCGACCTTCGGCGGGAAGCCGTTGTTCAGCAGCATCTTGTAGCCGCACTCGTCGCTGTGGACGGCGGGGAAGCCGGTGCCCTGGGCGATCAGGTGGGTCACGGCGTCCACGAACTTCTGGGGCGCCGTCTGGCTCAGGCGGACGGACAGGCCCGGCTGATGGGTCTTCACTTCCTCCGTGGCCTTCAGGGCCATGTAGCTGATGGCGTTGGTGCCGTCGGTGCCGTCGGACTTCCGGCCGCCCACGGTCAGGTTCTGGAACTGGTTATAACCGGCGAAATATCCGGCGGTGTTGGAGGAGATGGTCCACACCCAGGTGGAATACTTGATCCACAACGCCTCGATCAGCTCCTGGGCCTCATCCTCGGTGATGCGCCCGGCGTCCAGATCCGCCTGATAGAAGGGGTACATGTACTGGTCAAACCGGCCGGGGTTCAGGGACAGGGGGTTCTCGGAGATGATGCCGCCCCACTGGGTGAACCAGACAAACTGAATGGCCTCGTAGAAGGTGCGGGGCGGGTTCTCGGGCACGTAGTCGCAGTTCTCCGCGATCCGCAGCAGCTCCGCCTTCCGCACATCGTCCGTCTCAGCCGCCGCCATCTCCCGGGCCTTGGCCGCATAGCGGTGGGCAATGGTGATGATGCCCTCGCAGACCATGATGATGGACTTGTAGAAGTCCCGCTTCTCCTGGCTGTCCTTGGTGGTGTAATCCAGCGCGGCCAGCTTCTCCTCGGCCTCCCGCTTGATGCCGCCGAAGCCCTTGGGGAACAGCTGATCCTGATAGTCCGGCGTCACCTCGCCGACCGCCTGACGCCACTTGGAGTCGCTGTCGGCGATGCCGGTATCCACGCAGATCTTGGCGGTCTCCTCAGGCAGCCGGGCCAGGAAGGCCTCCTCCAGGGACTTGCCCTTCCAGTAGGGGAAGATCTTCTCCCGCACGAACTGGCGCTGCTCCTCGGTCATGATGTAGGGGTCCTGAGGCCGGTCGGAGAAGTGATCCATCTCCTGATCCACCCAGATCCAGCTGAACTCCGGCGTCAGAATTCCGCACTTGAAGAACTCACCCACCGCGCCGACGATCAGCTCGCCGTCAAAGATGTAGCAGCCGATCTGCTCGCAGGTATCACGGAATGCCTTGGCGGCCCGGATTGCCACCGGCTCCCCCTCTGTCTTCTTGTAGGACTCCGTCCAGATCTCCGCACGCTCGGTGGAAATCTGGGGCTTTTCGTTGACATAGCGCCAACGATTCCGCTCGTT
This sequence comes from Clostridiales bacterium, assembly GCA_019423635.1. Taxonomy (GTDB): domain Bacteria; phylum Bacillota; class Clostridia; order Oscillospirales; family Oscillospiraceae; genus Oscillibacter. The sequence goes on along the minus strand of JAHZBA010000008.1, from coordinate 19,670 downwards.
TCTGGTGAATTTACTCATACCGCAGTCACTCCTTCTATAAAATATGGTTCAGACGTGAAGCGAAATTTTGCTCTGTTGTGCAGAATTCTGCACAATCACATTATAGCAAATGTATAAGGAATGTCAAGGGTTTTTCAAGAATTTTTGTAAAGTTTGTTATTTTGCTGAGAGGCGGTCCGTTTTTTCCAGCTTCATCCAGCTTTTCACCCGGTTTTTTCGCGGCAAACCCCCTCCTCCCAGGCTGTCCGGCCTCATGGAGACCGCAAATTCCCGGGTCAAAACGGCCTGAATTTCCGCAGAACCGGCCTGAACGGCCCAAGAGCGGGGATTTGTCAAAGTGCCGATCCCGCTTCCGCCTGTTCCTGTCAAAAAACCGGCGCCTGCTTTTCAGCGGGCGCCGGTTTTTCAAATCGGGATCGGCAATTAGTACATACCGCCCATATCGGGAGCGGCGGGGGCGGGAGCGGGGGGCTCGGGCTTGTCGGCCACCAGGGACTCGGTGGTCAGCACCATGGCGCTGACGCTGGCGGCGTTCTCCAGGGCGGAGCGGGTCACCTTGGCGGGGTCGATGATGCCGGCGGCCACCATGTCGCAGTACTCCTCCTTGTAGGCGTCAAAGCCGTAGCCGGTCTTGCCGGAAGAGCGGACCTTCTCCAGAATCACGGAGCCGTCCAGGCCGGCATTGGCGGCAATCTGACGGATGGGGGCCTCCAGGGCCTTGGCCACGATCTGCACGCCGGTCTTCTCGTCGCCCTCCACAGAGCCAAGCAGGGCCTCCACGGCGGGGACAATGTTGACGAAGATCGTGCCGCCGCCGGCCACCACGCCCTCTTCCACAGCGGCGCGGGTGGCGTTCAGGGCGTCCTCGATGCGGAGCTTCTTCTCCTTCATCTCGGTCTCCGTGGCAGCGCCCACCTTGATAACGGCCACGCCGCCGGCCAGCTTGGCCAGACGCTCCTGGAGCTTCTCCTTGTCGTAATCACTGGTGGTGACGGCGATCTGAGAGCGGATCTGGGACACGCGGTCCGCGATGGCCTGCTTCTCGCCGGCGCCGTCCACAATAGTGGTGGTCTCCTTGGTGACCTTCACCTGACGGGCCTGGCCCAGCAGGGAGATGTCGGCGGTCTTCAGCTCCAGACCCACCTCCTCGCTGATGACGGTGCCGCCGGTGAGGATGGCGATATCCTGCAGCATCTCCTTGCGGCGGTCGCCAAAGCCCGGCGCCTTCACGCACACCACGTTCAGTGTGCCCCGCAGACGGTTGACGATCAGGGTGTTCAGGGCCTCGCCCTCCACATCGTCGGCCACGATCACCAGCTTCTTGCCGGTCTGAACCATCTGCTCCAGAATGGGCAGGATGTCGGCGATGACGGAGATCTTCTTGTCGGTGATGAGGAGATAGGCGTCGTCCACCACGGCCTCCATTTTCTCCATGTCGGTGGCCATGTAGGGGGTGATATAGCCCCGGTCAAACTGCATGCCCTCCACGACCTCGCTGTAGGTCTCGGCGGTCTTGGACTCCTCGATGGTGATGACGCCGTCGGCGGAGACCTTCTCCATGGCGTCGGCGATCAGCTTGCCGATCTCCTCGTCGCCGGAGGACACGGCGCCCACCCGGGCGATGTCCTTGGAGCCGTCCACCGTCTTGGACTGCTTCTTGATCTCCGCCACGGCGGCCTCCACGGCCTTGGCCATGCCCTTTTTCACAATGATGGGGTTGGCGCCGGCGGCCAGATTCTTCAGGCCCTCGTGGACCATGGCCTGGGCCAGCAGGGTGGCAGTGGTGGTGCCGTCGCCGGCCACGTCGTTGGTCTTGGTGGAGACCTCCTTCACCAGCTGGGCGCCCATGTTCTCAAAGGGATCATCCAGCTCGATCTCCTTGGCGATGGTCACGCCGTCGTTGGTGATGAGGGGCGCGCCGTACTTCTTATCCAGCACCACATTGCGGCCCTTGGGGCCCAGGGTGATCTTGACGGTATCGGCCAGGGAATTGACGCCGGCTTCCAGAGCCTTCCGGGCCTCGTCGCCGCGCTTAATGAGCTTAGACATAGTAAAGACCTCCAATTAGAAGATAGAATTAAGAAAACTCTTCAGGGGTCCAGGGGCCGCAGCCCCTGGTTTCTCCGCCTCAAGCGGAGAAATAAATTGAAATCATTTTCGCCGCGGCACGATGGTGCCTCTCCTCGCGGCATAGCCGCTGTGGCCTACGCTAAAAATATGCCGCAGGCATATTTTCTAAACGCTGCGGCGTGGCGAAAATACCCCGACTCGTGCGCCCCAGGGGCGCACACACCAGTGACCGACGTCACTGGTGGTGGGGGAGGTCGAGGGGGAGCCTGCTCCCCTTCGAATTACTCAACGATGGCCAGAATATCGTTCTGCCGCACCACAACGTACTCCACGTCCTCCAGCGTCACCTTGGTGCCGGCGTACTGGCTGGTGATGACCTTATCGCCCACCTTCACGGTCATGACGATGTCCTTGCCCTCCACATTGCCGCCGGGGCCCACAGAGATGACCTCCGCCACCGTGGGCTTCTCCTTGGCGCTGCCGGTGAGGATGATGCCGCCCTTGGTGGTCTCCTCGGTCTCCACCATCTTCAAAATGACGCGGTCTGCAAGGGGTGTGAGTTTCATAACAGGTTCCTCCTTCATTTTATTTCAATTTTTCTATATGAAAAACAAAGTCAGCGTTAGCACTCATGTCCTTCGAGTGCTAACGCTGTTATCATAGCGCAGACCAGGTGGTTTGTAAAGGGGAATTTTCACAAAAGTTATGAAGAATTTGTAAAGGTTTCCTCTGATTACCAGTAATTCCCAATCCCGTCTGCCCTGCACACATCTTTCCTATGGCCATGGCCGCGCTGTGGCGTTGGGGTCGCACCCGGCCGGGGCGAAGAAGTTCACCCGCTTCTCCGCCAGCTTCAAAACCACCTCCCGGCTGTGGAAGCACTCGCCGTCCAGGCACGTGACAATCTCCTCCGCCGAGGAGATCCGGACCTCCCGGGCCGTCACAACCCGGGCGATCTGTGGATATTTCCGGTAACGCCCGGCGGAGTAGTCGCCGAACATCCGGGCAAACGCCGCCTTGCTGATGGATTTGACCAAAATGGTGTGGAGCACGCCGTCGTCCATCCGGGCCTCCGGCACCGGCGTGGAGCCGCCGCCGTAGTGGCGGCCGTTGCACACGGATACCAGGGCAAACTCCCCCGTCAGCACCTCGCCGTCCAGGGCGACGGTCCAGTGGTGGCCCAGGTCCTGGAGGAGGAAGTTCACCGCCACGGAGGCCAGATACTTCCCCCGCCCTCCCAGCATGGGAGAGGCGTCGAAGCGGTGAACGCTCTCGGCCACCTGGGCGTCGATGCCGCTGCAGGCGATGGTGAGGCAGTAGCGCCCGTTGCAGTCGATGAGGTCCAGGGGAAAAACCGGGCCGTCCCACAGATTCTCCGCGTCCTGAAACCGCACCATATCCGGGCCGAAGTTCTTCAAAAAGTCGTTGCCGGTCCCCGTGGGAATGCAGGTCATGGCGGCGTTGGAAAACCCCGCCAGGCCGTTGGCCACCTCCGACACGGTGCCGTCCCCGCCGCAGGCGTAGACCCGCAGCGCCTCGCCGCTCTCCGCAAGACGCCGGGCCATCTGAACGGCGCCGCCGGGGCGGTCCGTCAGCATACAGGCGCAGTCCAGGCCGTGGCGGTCCCGCAGGCGGTCCGCCATCTCATAGATGCGGGCGGTGTGGTCGTGCCTCCCGGCGCGGGGATTGATGATGAATCTATGGCGCATGAAGGGGCTCCTTTCTCTGATGTCTGTTGAAGCAGGCAGTCTCCCGGAGCATCCCGGTCCCTCACAGCCTCTCCCCATACAGAAAGGCGTCACATTTCAGCATTCCGTTGTACAGCTTCCGTTTCTTGTCCGCCGGCCGGCCGAAGCACCGCTCAAACTCCGTGTGGGAGGAGAGCACCACCACCCGCCATTTCGGCGGCAGACTGCGCAGCGCCCGCCCGAAGCTGCGATACAGTGCCTCGGCCTCCTGCTTCTCCAGGAGGCGCTCGCCATAGGGCGGGTTGGTCACCAGCTGGCCGTACTCGCTGCTGCGGTGGAATTTCCCGGCATCCGCCGTCTCAAAGCGGACGCACTCCTCCACCCCGGCCAGGGCCGCGTTATGACGGGCCAGCTCCACCGCCGCCGGGTCGATGTCCCCACCCCAAATGTCATATTGGCCGTGGAATTCCCGGTCCTGAGCCTCCTCCACCGCATCCAGCCAGAAGCGGCTCTCCATGTTCTTCCACCGCTGGGCGGCAAACCGCCGGTCCAGACCCGGCGCCCGGTTTTTTGCGATCAGCGCCGCCTCAATGGGGATCGTGCCGCTGCCGCAGAAGGGGTCGCAGAAGGGGTCCCTCCCCCGGTAGCGGGAGAGCGTCACCAGCGCCGCCGCCAGGGTCTCCCGCAGAGGCGCACCCATGTTCTGGGCCCGGTAGCCCCGTTTGTAGAGGCCCTCTCCGGAGGTATCCAGGTACAAGGAGGCCGTGTCCTTGACAATGGCAAACTGGATCTGATACCGGCTGCCGGTCTCCGGCAGCGTCTCACAGCCGTAGACATTCCCCAGCCGCCGGGCCGCCGCCTTCTTCACAATGGCCTGGCAGGCGGGCACAGAGTGGAGGGTGGAGTTCAGCGAGTAGCCCTTCACCGGGAACTCTCCGTCTTTGGGAATATAGTCCTCCCAGGGCAGCGCCAGCACCCCCTGGAACAAGGACTCGAAGTCCGGGGCGGGGAAAGACCCCAGCTCCATGAGCACCCGGGCCCCGCAGCGAAGATTCAAATTCAGCCGGGCGATGTCGGCAAAGCCGCCGGTGCAGTGGACGCGGCCGTTCTCCGCCCGGATATCCGCGCATTGCAGACGCCGCATCTCGTCCGCCACCAGGCTCTCCAGCCCGAACAGGCAGGGGACCGTCAATGTCATGGACTCCCTCTCCTTTGCAGTATTCTCTCACTCCGCCCTATTCGACGGATATACAGGCTCCGTAAAACCACATGGCCCGCCCCGTCCCGGGCAGGCTGGCGCAGCGTCTCCGGCCGGAACTGGACGCCGGAGAACGATCCCATTCGGGGGCCGACCCCCGCCGGAAGCTTGTCATAGGCGTTTTGGCGCATGGGCAGCGCCTCCCTCCGCAGGGTCTGTGCATTCAGTATACCAGCTTCCGGCGGGGTTTTCAACACCGGCCTTTCCACCAGGGAGCCCCGCCGCACACCGGGGTACCGAATCCATAAAGGAAGCCCCCTGCGGGACTCCGCGGAAGAACACAGTTCCTCCGCGGTCCCGCAGGGGGCGGATACGCTTGGCGTTTACATGCCCTGCAGCTCGTCGTCCAGCCAGGCGTCTGTGGGAGAGAGCTTCCGGGTAAAAATCCGGGCGCTGTTCTCCGCGTACTTGCTCTGGTGGAACTTAAAGGCGGTCTCCCCGCTGGGCAGCACCCCCAGGATCTCAATCTTTCCCAGAGGGTGGCTCATGGCATAGCGGACGGCCTTGCCAAAGCCGTTCTGCCGGGACTTGGCATCGTCCACAATCCGGATACCCTCGCTCAAAGGCACCTGGAAGCCCCCCCGCACCCCGGTGACCGGGCGGCACTGGAAGACGTAATACGGCACAATCCCAATTCGGGTCAGGCCGGAGAGCAACGCCCCCAGGGTCTCGCCGTCGCTGTTGACGCCCCGCAGCAGCACGGTCTGGTTCCGCACCTGCACGCCCCGCTCAATCAGGGCCCGCACCGCTCTTTTCGCCTGGTCGGTGAGCTCCCGGGGATGGTTGAACTGCGTCACAACCCACAGTGCCTTCCTCTGGGCGTACTTCGCAAACAGGTCCAAAAACTCCGGATCGCCGTAGATCCGCTCCGGCAGCGTCACCGGTGTGCGGGAGCCAAAACGGATGAAGTCCAGATGCCCGATGGCGGTCAGCTCCCGCAGGTAGCGCTCCAGAATGTGGTTGGGATTCAAAAAGGCGTCGCCGCCGGAGATCAGCACATTGGTGATCTCCCGGTGGTCCTTCACATAGGCCACCACCTCGTCCACCCGTTTGTTCAGCTCCTCGTCACTGAGGCCCACCAGCCGCTTGCGGAAGCAGTGGCGGCAGTACATGGCGCACTGGTTGGTGGAGAGCAGCAGCACCGTCTGGGAGTACTTGTGCTGCAGCCCCTCGATCTTGGTGTTCTCCGCCTCCCCGCTGGTGTCAAAGGAACCGCCCTCGTCAAACTCCGCCAGGGCCGGGATGCACATCTTCCCGATGGGGTCTTCCGGGTCCGCCGTGTCCACCAGGGACAGATAGTAGGGCGTAATCAGCATGGGAAAGCGCTCAATCACCGCCGCGTGCTTTGCCGTCTCCTCCGGCGTCCAGCCCAGGAGCGGCGCCAGCTGTTCCGCTGTCCTGATTCCGTTCTTCAATTCCTCCTGCCAGCTCAATAGCCGCACCACCTTTCCATAAAAATGAGAGCCTGCACGCATGTTTCCAACCGGTCTCCCCCTGCGGCAGATGCTGCCGCAAGATGGGAGCCTCCGCAGGCGTATCCAGGACATGGTGCAGGCCCAAAAACGAAAATGCGCAGAACCCGACCGCCACGGCCGGCTTCCACGCTTACACAAACGATGTTGATTTGTTTCAACTCGGATGAGATGCACGAATCTGTGCCGGTTGCCCTTCAAAAAACCTGGAATCCGCCTCCGCTATGTGATTTTCTTCTTTTGTTCAGTATAACAGAAATATCCAAATATTGCAAGTCTTTTTTGCGGTTTTCCACAGATGTGTCCTCACAGGCCGAACAAATTCCCGTTTTCTGTCCCGCCTTCCTCGCCGCGGTTTCCCTTTTTGAGCCCGTTTCTTCAAGAATTTTATCGAAAAAAACGCCGTTTTGCCAGTTGAAGTCGCCCCGCCCGCTGTGCTATACTGAGATTGATAAAATCTCGTCAAACGATATGGCAGGCAATCGGAGAGGAGGCAGCATCCATATGGCAGACGGCAAGAATTATTACTCCATCGGCAAGGTCTCCGCTCTTTGCTGCGTTCCCATCAAGACCCTGCGCTATTATGACAAGATCGGGCTCCTGGTGCCGGAGTACCGCAAGGATGAGAGCAAGTACCGCTACTACAGTCAAAACCAGATCCTGACCCTCTTCATCATCCGGAAGCTGCGGCTGCTGGGCATCCCTTTGAAGGAGATCCGGGAGATTGTGGTCAGCCGGGACTCCGCCGCCATGGGCAAGTGCATTCAGGAGCGGCTGCAGGGGATTCATCAGGCCATCGCGGAGCTGAACGACCAGTACAGCGAAGGCCAGATGCTGCTGGAGCGGCTGAACATGGGCCACAACATCCTCGAGGGCGGCCATGACCACTGGTCCACCGAGGAGATCAAGGTGGAGGAGATCCCCGTCTCCACGGTCCTCTTTACCCGGCGCCTGAAAAAGAACTACCGGAACAACGACATCTCCGTGGACCGCTGGTTTGAGCTCTTTCAGATGGTCTCCCGGCAAAAGCTCCGGGTGATGGGGCCCGTGATTCTGACCTATCACAACAACCCCCTGGAGCAGTTCTTCAAAACCGACTGTGACCTGGAGATCAGCGTCCGGGTCAACGAGGCCCGGAACCAGACGGAGTTCAAGCAGTTCGGCGGCTTCCGGGCGGTGACGGCCCTGCACATCGGCCGCAATGAGGAGATCATTCAGACCCACGTCAAGGCCATCCAGTGGCTGAATCAGCAGGGCTACAGCGTCTCCGGCCCCATCTCCGAGGAGTACATCGTCTCCCCTGTGGACATCAACAACGAGGAGGACCACATCACAAAAATCATCATTCCCATCTAGCCATCTGTTTTAAAATCGGCAAAACGCCGTCTCAGGGCATATATACGGCAAAAGGCGTGCCGCGGAATCTCTTCCGCGGCACGCCTTTTGATCCGTCTTCTGCCGGGGCTCACCCTCTGTGCCGCACCTCAATGACGCGGATCACGCCGTCGTCACTGGTGGCGTAGAGGTCTGCAATCTCCGAGTACTTCTGGGCCTGCTCCAGGGTGATCCAGGAGCTGTTGTCCTTGTTGTAGCACAGGACGCTGGAGGGAACCGTGTAGCTCCGTCCGGCCACCAGCACGGAAGTGGTGCCGGTCCAGGCGCTGTTGGACACGTTCAGCAGCGGCGTCAGCTTCTTGATCCCGGAGATCGTCATCTCTCCGCTGCGATCCTTCTTCAAATTCGCCACCACGTAATCGCCGGCCTTGACCCCGTAGTTGATCTTTGTGGTAGGCGTCCGCTGACCGTTGCCGTACTCCACGCCGCAGCGCTCGTCGTAGACGGTCTCCCAGGTCTCCTCATAGTCCTTGTCGCCCGGCTTGTTGCCGTTGTCGTCCTCCACCTGCACATTGCTGCGATCGGAGGTCCAGAACACCCGGCCGTAGACCACCGTGCTGCTGATGCTGCTCTTGAGGACCACCAGGTCGATCTCCCCGGCCCAGTTGGCCCGGGCATAGGCGATCTGGCCGCTGCGGACGACGCCGTTGGTGAGGCTGTTGAGGCTGGTCAGGGCGCCCTCCTGGTAGATCATCACATTCTCCGCCAGATCCCGGCTGCCCAGCTTTCGGGCGCTCACATTCAGATCGCCGGACTGTCCGCCGGTGGCCACACTCAAGGAGAGCTTGTTCATCTCGGAAGCGGCGATCCGAACCACCTGCTCCTGGTACTGCTTGTCTGCCGCGGCCTCCAGCGGAATCACGCTGCCAGCGCAGAGCATCTGAATCTCCCCGCTCTCGGACACCACACCCAAGGCGTTGCCTCTGGTCTCGGCGCTGCCGCCGGCCTTCACCGCGCCGGCTACCTGCCCGTCTGCCGTCAGCAGCAGGGTGATCTGATCACCGGGCTTGAAGGCCGAGAGGGTGTCCACCGCGGAGGGCAGCACGCTGAACCGGGTGCCGCCCAGCACCGTGATATTCTTCGGCTCGCTGGGGCTGGGATCACAGGACTCGTAGTACACCGTCACCCGGGTATCGCAGACCCGGATGGAGTTGGTGGCGGGGTTGTAGGAGGCCACGTCGTTTTTCCGCAGGTCGTTGATGGTGGCGGGACTGCCGTTTTTATAGATTGTGTAATTGTTGTTGCCCGCCAGATCCCCAAAGCCGTCCGCGGACTTATCCGAGTACAGCACAATGGCGGAGGAGGCCGTGCCGGCATTGCCGCCGGTGAGAGCCAGGAAGGTCATGGCCTTGCCGTTCAGCTCCACCACGTGGCCCCGGGCGCCGATCAGGCCCGTGGAGCTCACCGGGTGGGCCATGGGATAGGTCTTGCCGGTGGTGCGCATCTCCCCGGTGCTGCCGTCCACGGACAAGAGCTCCGTCTCCTCGCTGAGGGTATAGCTGACGCCGCCCTCCCCCTGGCTCTCCGTCCGCAGGAGGTTGGCAAACAGCTGCGCCGCCTGGCCTCTTGTCAGCGGGCTCCGGGGGTTGAGGTTCAGGTTCTCCGTAAGGCCGATGAGAGACGCCGTCGCCATGTAACTGTCGGGCCACACACCGCCGATGGTCTCATCCTTGCAGCCCAGCAGACGCAGCAGGATGGTCACCGCCTGCCCGGCGGTCACCAGGTCGTTTGGATGGAACTTCCCGTCGGGATACCCGGCGATGATCTTCCGCCCCTTGGCCGCCAGGTTGATATAGCCCGCCGCCCAGTAGGAGGGCTTCACATCCGGAAAGACCGTGGTGGTATTGTACAGGCCCAGGGTGTTCTCCGCGCCGATGGCATAGACGGCCATCTTGCAGAACTGGCCCCGGGTCAGATTGGCGTTGGGGTGAAAGGTGCCGTCGCCGTAGCCGTCCAGCACCCCCATGATCCGCAGGGACTCCGCCGCCAGGGCCACCCGCTGGTCCGTGACGTCGGAAAAGCCCTCGATGGTGGAGGCCCCCGCCGGGATTGCCAGAGCTGTGGCGGTCATGAGCACCGCCAGCAGCAAAGATGCAAGTCTCTTCTTCATGGTTCTCTGATACCTCCTCAATTCCCAGGGGGCTTCTCCCCCGGCTTTTCCGGAGGGGCGCCGCCCCTCCGACTCCCCGCGGCCTTTTGAAAAAGGCCGGCGAAAACTTTTGACTCGCTGCGTGCCGGGGTGATGGACCTGGCCTCTGCGACGGCAGCCCAGACGAATCTGTATGGGAGCGGGACTCCCTTCTCACTCCGCCCGCAGGGCCTCTACCGGCTGCAGCTTGGACGCCTTGGCCGCCGGATAGATGCCGAAGATCACGCCCAGGGCCACCGACAGGCTGAAGGCACCGGCGGTGATCCACGCTGCCGGATAGATGGTCATCTGGAACAGCAGCTGCCCGGCGACTCTGCTGCCCAGCGTTCCCAGCAGAATCCCAATGATGCCGCCGATGCCGCAGAGCATGGCCGCCTCAATGAGGAACTGGGTGACGATGGAGCTGCGCTGGGCTCCGATGGCCCGGCGGATGCCGATCTCCCGCGTCCGCTCCGTAACGGTCACCAGCATGATGTTCATGATGCCGATGCCGCCCACCAGCAAAGAGATTGCCGCGATGCCGCCCAGCACCAGGGAGATCATGCCCGTCTGCTCGTTCATGGACTGCTGCCACTGATTGTCTGAATCCACCCAGAAGCCGCCGGAGCTCTGATCCACCAGACCCTTCAAAAAGCCCTGAATCCGGATGGTGGCCTCCTCCACGGAGGGACCGTCCTTGGCTTTGACGATGAAATTCTCCATGATATCGCCCCCCAGCACCCGGCGGGCGGTATAGGGGAGGATGATGATGTTGTCAATGGTGCTGCCCTGGGCGTCGGCCCCGGTGAGGCGGGGGGCGTAAACCCCCACCACATCGAAGTTCTGGCCGTTGAGCTGGATGGTCTTCCCCACCGGATTCGCCGCGCCGAAGAACGCCTCCGCCGCCTGGGAACCCATGACGCAGACCTGGTTGTAGCGCTTGATGTCCAGCTCGCTGATGTCCCGGCCTTTTGCAATGACCAGATTGTTGCAGATGCTGTATTGATCGCTGGCGTACCACAGGCGGGGAGGCCGCTGGCCGGTCATCTGGCCCGTGGTCTCGTCCCAGCCCCACTCAAAGTTGTCGGAGTTTTTGGTGCCGTAGACCACCGTGGCGTTGGCGTAGGCCTCCGGTGTCACGCCCACCACATAGTCCGTCAGGCTTTTGCAGTAGTCGTAGAGGTCCGGAAAGTAGTCCTTCCCGGCGTTGACCCAGTTGCCGTTCTCGTCTTCCACGTACATGTAGCTGTAGATGTTCACCGTGATCTTGTTGCTGCCCATGGCGGCGTACTGCTCCATGGTCTTGCTGGCGTAGCCCTGCATGGTGGAGACGATGGTCATCACGGCGGCGATGCCGATGATGACGCCCAGCATGGTCAGGATCGACCGGCCCTTCTTGCCCCAGATGGACTTCCACGCCATCTTGAATGCCTGAATCACATTCACAGCCAGTCCACCTCCTGTTCCCGGTCCTCCACGATCTTCCCGTCCGTCAATCGCACGCAGCGGCGGGCCGTGGCGGCGATGCCGTTGTCGTGGGTGATAAGAATCACCGTGCTGCCCTCTTTATTCAGCTTCTGGAGGAACTTCAGCACCTCCTGGCCCGTGTGGGAGTCCAGGGCGCCGGTGGGCTCGTCGGCCATGATGATGGGCGGGTGGGTGGCAATGGCCCTTGCAATGGCCACCCGCTGCTGCTGGCCGCCGGACATCTCCGTGGGATGGTGCTTCACCCGCCCCGCAAGGCCCACCCGCTCCAGGGCCTCCATGGCCATGTCATAGCGCTCGTCGGGCCGGATGCCCTGATAGATCAGGGGCAGCTCCACGTTTTCCAGCACCGTCAGGCTCTGGATCAGGTTATACTGCTGGAAGATGAAGCCGATCTGCTTGTTGCGGATTCGGCTGAGCTCCTTGTCCGTCAGCTCCCGGACGTCGGTGCCGTCCAGGAAGTAATCCCCCCGTGTGGGGATATCCAGGCAGCCCAGCACGTTCATCATGGTGGATTTTCCGGAGCCGGACTGGCCCACCACGGCCACAAACTCCCCCGGGTCCACTGTCAGGGACACCCCGTCCAGGGCGCGGACCTCGCTCTCCAGGCCCTCGCCGTAGATCTTGTAGACGTCCCGCAATTCAACTAAATGTGCCATGTCAGCGACCTCAACCGACCATGATGCCGCCCATGCCGCCCATACCGCCCATGGACTGAATCTGGGTAAAGACCTCCGTCCCCTCTTCCACGCCGGAGCGGATCTCCACGTTGTAGTTGTCGGAGATACCGATCTCCACCGGCACGGCCCAGTAGCCCTCGGGGATCATCTCGTCGGCCATGACGTTGTCCACGGCATTGTCCGGCCGGTCCCCGGCCACGTAGACCACCGTCAGCGTCTCGCCGTCCTCTGTGGACACCGTCCGCACGCACTGGAGCGGCAGCACCAGGCAGTTGTCGTTCTGGCTGGCAGTGAGCTTGAAGCTGATGTAGCTGTTCACCTGGACATTGCCCTCGGTGTTGTCCACGGAGATGGTGACAGGGTAGGTGGCCACGCCGTTGTTGATGGTGGAGGACATGCTCACCGTCTCCACCGTGCCGAAGAGGCCCGTGGTCTCCCACTGCTCCAGCTCCACCGGCATTCCGGGCTGGATATAGCTGATGTTCCGCTCGTCCACATTGGCGGTCACCAGAATGGTGGAGGTATCGGAGATGGTCACAATGGCCGTGCCGGCGTTCACCTCGTCGCCGGGCTTGAGGGTCAGGCCGATGACCATGCCGTCAATGGGGGCCGTGGCGCTGCAGTTGGCCAGATTCTTCTCGGCGGTCTCCAGCTCCTCCCGGGCCGCCTCCAGATTCTGCTGGATGGTGAAGATCTCGCTCTCGCTGTCTTCGCCGTCAATGCGCACCAGCACCTGCCCGGCGCTGACCTGGAGGTAGTCCACCAGACTGCTGGAGATCACGGTGCCGGAGACGGTGGATTTCAGCTCACCGGTGCGGTAGTACTCCAGTTTTCCGGGCTCATAGGGGTAGACCGTCTCGCCGCCGGCCGTCACGGTGGCGGAGGCCACCATCTCCGCGGTCAGCGCTCCCTCATTGTCCACCAGAATGTCCGCGGAGAAGAGCTTGGTGCCCTCCGGGGTGATGCGGCTGACCATATGGACCGCCTCCACCCTGCCGGGAATGGAGGTCATCAGCACCGGGATGGAGACATCCACCGTCTGCCCCGCAGTAAGCTGTCCGGCGTAGGCGTAGCTGTAGTACTGGGTCAGGCGCAGGCGGGTATCGTCGGAGATTTTCGCCACCACCTGATCCTTGGAGATGGTGTCGCCGGGGTTCAGGTCCACCGTCTCCGTCAGCTTGCCGGGGAACATGGCCGCCAGGTTCAATCCGGCGATGTCCTTTTCCGCCGTGGCCAGCTGCTTTTCAATGCCCTCCACATTGCTGCGGGCCTTCTGCACCGCAGACTCCGCCGCGGGGCTGTCGATGGTAAAGAGGGGCGTTCCCACCGTCACCATCTCGCCCTCCGAGACCAGCACGTCCAGCACGGTACCGGCCGTGGTGAGAGTAATGGTCTCGCTGCTCTTGGCCCGGGTAACCCCGCTGCCCTCTACAATGGAGGTGATGGAATTGTACTGGACGATGTCCGTGAGCACCTGGGTCTCCCCTTCGCCGCCGCTCTTGCCGAAGAAGTGATACAGCACCGATCCGATCACCGCCAGAATCAGCAGCAGAATCACCCAGCGGATGATCCGCCGCCGTTTCTTCCGGGGCAGATCCCTCCACTTCTGCCGCAGAGTGCGCCTCGGCGCGGCCTCCGCCTCCGGGGCGGCGGCCGTCTCAGCAACCGCCGCCGGAGCGGAGGCGTCCAACAGCTCCTCATGTTCCATGATTTCAGACATGTTCGTTCTCCTTCACCAGCCGGTTTTCACGGAAATTTCCACGTTTCCGGCGGGGATCTGTCCCGCCAAGTGTATGATTGATACTAGTACAGTTCCCGCGCCAATACAACAACAAAACGGTTACAGTTTTAGCCTGACCCGGAATGGTCATTCCATCAGACGCTCCGCACGCCGGGTTTGTTCCCGGAGGGCGGAGGAGCGTCCGGCAAATTTCTCTGCCGGACATACCGCACCTCCCGGACCGCCCTGCCGCCGATGACATTCTCCATGGTCTCGCCGCCGCAGGTCCAGCCGTTCCGCTCATAGAACCGCCGGGCCCGGACGTTTTCCTCCAGCACCCAGAGGAACCTCTGCCGGAAGCCCATGGATTCCAGGTGCTCCTCCGCGGCCCGCAGCAGCGCCGCCCCAAAGCCCCGGCCTATGCGGGACGGGAGCAGGTATAAAGAGACCACCTCCCCCCAGTCCGGCCAGGCCGGGAACCGGGAGGCACAGCAGCTGGAGACCCCCGCGATCTCCTCCCCGTCCAACAGCAGCAGCGTCGGCCGGCGGTTCACTGTCTCGCTCCAGCGGCCTGCCGGAAGGCTGTCCAGATACGCCTGGGGGAGAATTCCCCGGTAGGCGTACTTCCAGCTCTTCTCGTAAACCCGGCTGACGGACAGGCGGTCATCCCCGGGGAGAAAGGCGCGAATTTCCATGATATCCACGCTCCCGCATGATATTTTTGATGGGGATAGGAAACCAAAAATTTGCATCATTTTGCCGTCATGGCAAAATGTCAGAAGACAGGCCGCTCAAAGAGCGGCCTGTCCGGGACAGGTACAGCGGGGAAAAGACGGTTTTCCGGGGCACGGAAGCAGAGTGTCTGCGGGGGAAACGGAAAGTCTGCTTTCGCAAAAGGCACGCCGGCCGCCGCAGACGGCAGGAGCCGCTCCTGTTCTCAGAGGCACAGCCTCCGCATTCCACAGACCTCTAAACGCGCCATGAGGGACACACGGGACTTTTCCCCCTCAGGCAGCCGCCTTTTTCCAGGACAGCCGCTGGAGCACAACGATCACCGCCACAATCGCCAAGCCCACCACATCGGTGAAGGCCCCGGGAATCATCATGCACAGCCCGCCTGCCGCCATGAGGATGCGGAACAGGGGATTGATCCTGTGGTACAAGAATCCGTTCAGCGCCGCGGCGATACCGAAAAGGCCCACCAGGGAGCTGACCACAATGAGAACGGACTCCAGTACCATGGTGCTCACCGGCGTGCCGGGGTCGAACTGGAAGAGCATAGCGGGGTTCAGGGCGAAGATATAGGGCACCACGAAAGCGGCAATGGCCAGCTTGGTGGCGTTGAAGGCCGTCTTCATGGGCGGGGACTTGGCGATGGCGGAGCCGGCGTAGGCCGCCAGGGCCACCGGCGGCGTGATATCCGCCACGATGCCGAAATAGAACACGAAGAAGTGGGCCGCGATCATGGGCACGCCGATCTGCTCGCTGGTGAGGATGGGAGCGCAGGTGGAGGCCATGATGCAGTAGTTGGCGGTGGTGGGCACGCCCATGCCCAGGACGATGCAGCAGAGCATGGTGAGGAACAGGGCGATGATGGTCACGCCGCCGGAGACGGACACGATGGCCCGCAGCAGCATATTGGCAAGACCCGTGGTGGTGATGCACCCGGCCACCAGCCCCGCCATGGCGCAGGCGGCAGCCACGGTGATGGTGCCCTTGGCCCCGGCCTCCAGGGCGTCCAGGGCCTTCATGAAGGTGATGTTGTCGGACTTGTCCTCGCTCTTCATCGCGGCGTTGACCACATTGTTGATAAGGCCCACGGCAATGGTGACCAGAATCGCAATGGCGGCGGAGGACTGCATGGTCCTCGTGCCGTTGGACACCAGCACCACCAGAATCACCAGGGGCAGCAGCAGATAGATCTTGGGCAGCAGCTTGGAAAACTTCGGCAGCTCCTCCCTGGGAATGCCCTTCAGTCCCAGCTTCTTGGCCTCCAGATGGACGGCGATGAAGATGCCGGTGAAGTACAGAAGGGCCGGCAGAACCGCCAGCAGAGCGATCTTGGCGTAGTCAATACCGGTGTACTCCGCCATCAAAAAGGCCGCCGCGCCCATGATGGGGGGCATGATCTGTCCGCCGGTAGAGGCCGCGGCCTCCACGGCTCCGGCGAACTCGCCCTTGTAGCCGGTCTTCTTCATCATGGGGATGGTGACGGAGCCGGTGGTCACCGTGTTGCCCACGGAGGAGCCGGACACCATGCCGCACAGGGCGGAGGAGATGACGGCCACCTTGGCGGGTCCGCCGGAGGAGGAGCCGGCCACGCAGTTGGCAAGATTGATGAAGAAGTTGGAGATCCCCGTCCGCTCCAGGAACGCGCCGAAGATGATGAACACCACAATGTACTTCTGACAGGTGGAGATCGGCGTGCCGATGATGCCGGCGGTGGTATAGAAGAGGTCATAGATCACCTTGCCGAACCGGACGCGGGTGAAGGCGTAGACCAGCAGGACCCCCACCACGCACAGGATGGGAATGCCCACGCTGCGGCGGCACAGCTCAATCATGGCCAGGACTCCCAGAATCGCCAGAATCAGCATGAACGGGTCCTTGGAGGCCGCCACGGCACTGGTGGTCTTCACCAGCGCGGCATTGGCGGCAAACCAGAAAAAGGGCGCCGCCCCCAGGACCATGATGGCAATGTCATACCAGGGCATGTGGTTCACCCGGACATCCCCCTTGCGCATGGGGAAGTTCAGGTAGCCGATCACCACGATCAACCCCGCAAACATGGCCAGCCGAAACTCCGGCAGCCGGGTATCCCACAATGTCAGGTAGATACAAAAGCAGGAAAACGCCACCATGATGAGCTTGACAATCCAATACGGAATGCCCTCCCATACCCGGACATTGGACTCCCGGTCATACTTTTTCATGACCGCTTCCACGTCGGCGGCAGAGCCGGTGTCCTGGGTCTCCACCGGAGCCGTGTCAGTGGCAGGCGGCCGCTCTTTCTTCCAAAAACTCATACGGCACGCTCCTTCTCTTACTCTTGAAATCTGAACGGGATCTGAACGCCCGCTGAAAAGGCAAGGGACTGCGGTGGAGCCTCCCACCGCAGTCCGATGGCTGCTGAATCCTTTATTTGGTGGGAACGGTGAAGCCCTTTTCAGCGAAGTACTTGGCAGCGCCGGGGTGATAGGGCACCGCGGTGACGCTGGCGGCAAACTCCAGGCTCAGCTCATTCTTCTTGTCGTGGCTCAGGGTATCAATGCTCTCAAAGATGCCGGAGACCACGTTGTAGATGTCCTCCTCGGAGCAGTCGTCCCGGGCGATGATCACCGCGCCCACAGCCACGGTGGTGGCATCGGCGTCCAGACCATAGGCGTCCTTGGAGATGACGTTCTTGCTGTAGTAAGGAGAGGCGGCGATGAGCTTTTCAATGTGGGCGTCGTCCAGCTCCACCACGTACACGTCACGGCTGGCAGCCAGGGAGGTGACGGCGGTGGTGGGGGCGCCGGCCACGATGAAGGCGGCGTCGATCTTGCCGTCCTGGAGGGCGTCGGCACTGTCCTGGAAGGACTGGTAGGTGGGGTTGATGTCCTCCAGAGTCAGGTCATAGGCGGTCAGCACGTCAATGGCGTTGAAGTACACACCGGAGCCGTTCTCGCCCACGGAGACATTCTTGCCGGCCAGGTCCGCCACGGTCTTGATGTTGGGGTCCAGGGTGATGATCTGGACCTGCTCCATGTACAGAGCGGCCACGGTAGAGAAGCTGTCGATCTTCCCGCCCTCGGCGAAGAGGTTCGTGCCCTCATAGGCGTAGGCCATGACGTCGGACTGGACAAAGCCCAGCTGGGCGTCGCCCGCGTCCATGTTCTCAATGTTGCCCTTGGAGCCGGCGCCCACAATGGCGTTAATCGTCGTACCGGTCGTGTCGCTGATCTGGCCCGCCAGCACACTGCCGAAGGCGTAGTAAGTGCCGGACTCGCCGCCGGTGGTGAAGGTCAGGGTGCCGCCCTTGTCGCCGCCGCCACCGCCGCCGCAGCCGGCCAGGACCGTAGCCATCATCATGACGGCCAGCAGCAGAGATACCATCTTTTTCATCTCAATATTCCTCTTTTCCTATTTACTCATGCAAATCGCATTACTTGCATATCATACCGTATTTTCCTTCATCTTTCAAGCCCTTTTTTCGGTTCTTGGCGAAATTTTCGCAAGTTTTTCCTCTCAACTTTCATTTCAGGCCCGCTCTTGTGAATAATGAACAGAAAAACTCCTCCAGTTCCTTCCAAACCGGCGCCTGTGCCCTCCGTCCGGGAAGCCCGGACAGGCCTCACGCCGCCGTGCGGCGGTCCAGACAGGCAGCCCCGGACCGCGCCGGGTGTCTTCCGGCAAAGAGCCGCCGCCCATACGGGCGGCGGCTCCGGGCTTCTCATTTGATGGTCTTGGCGGAGACCTCCTCTGCCAGCAGCCGGGCGAAGTCCTCCAGAGACATGGCCCCCAGATCCTCGCCGCTGCGGTGGCGGACGGAGACGGTTCTGTTCTCGATGTCCCGGTCGCCCACCACCAGCATATAGGGGATCTTCTCCAGGGTGGCCTCCCGGATCTTCTTGCCGATCTTCTCGTTGCGCACGTCCGTCTCCACCCGGAAGCCGGCCCGATCCAGCGCCTTGCTGAGCTCCGCGGCGTAGCCGTCCGCCCGCTCGGTGACGGTGAGGACCTTCACCTGCACGGGAGCCAGCCAGGCGGGGAAAGCCCCGGCGAAGTGCTCGGTGATGACGCCGAGAAAGCGCTCGATGGACCCCAGCACCACCCGGTGGATCATGACGGGGCGGTGCTTCTGGCCGTCCTCGCCGGTGTACTCCAGCTCGAACCGCTCGGGGAGCTGGCTGTCCAGCTGGATGGTGCCGCACTGCCAGGTCCGCCCCAGGGAGTCGGCCAGGTGGAAGTCCAGCTTGGGGCCGTAGAAGGCGCCGTCGCCCTCGTTGATGACGAAGTCCTTGCCCATGGCGGTGATGGCGGCCTTCAGGATGTCCTGGTTCCGCTCCCACTCCTCCACGGTGCCGATGTGGTCCTCAGGCATGGTGGAGAGCTCAATGGTGTAGCTCAGGCCGAAGACGGAGTAGACCTCGTCGAAGAGGCGGACCGTCTCCTGAATCACGTCCTGCATCTGCTCCCGGGTCATGAACACATGGGCGTCGTCCTGGTTGAAGCAGCGCACCCGGAACAGGCCGTGGAGGGCGCCGGAGAGCTCGTGGCGGTGGACCAGGCCGATCTCGCCGACGCGCAGGGGCAGCTCCTTATAGGAATGGGGCTCGCTGGCATAGACCAGCATCCCACCGGGGCAGTTCATGGGCTTGATGGCGAAATCCACGTCGTCGATGACGGTGGTGTACATGTTGTCCTTGTAGTGGTCCCAGTGGCCGGAGCGCTCCCACAGCTGCCGGTTGAGCATGATGGGGGTGGAGATCTCCACATAGCCGTAGCGCTTGTGGACCTGCCGCCAGTAGTCCAGCAGCGTGTTTTTCAGCACCATGCCCTTGGGGAGGAAGAAGGGGAAGCCGGGGCCCTCGTCGGACATCATAAACAGCCCCAGATCCTTGCCCAGCTTCCGGTGATCCCGCTTCTTGGCCTCCTCAATCCGCTGGAGATAGGCGTCCAGCTCCTCCTTTTTGGGGAAGGCGATGCCGTAGATGCGCTGGAGGGTCTCCCGGCTGCTGTCCCCCCGCCAGTAGGCGGCGTTGCAGGCAGTGAGCTTGATGGCGTTGCCCTTG
>JAHZBA010000078.1 GCA_019423635.1 Clostridiales bacterium | reverse complement strand
ACCACGCCGGGGCCGGAGACGCCCACGTTGATGACCTTCTCCGCCTCGCCCACGCCGTGGAAGGCGCCGGCCATGAAGGGGTTGTCCTCCACGGCGTTGCAGAACACCACCAGCTTGGCGCAGCCCAGGCCGTCCCGGTCGGCGGTGGCGGCGGCAGTCTCCTTGACGATGCGGCCCATGAGGGCCACGGCGTCCATGTTAATGCCCGCCCGGGTGGAGCCCACGTTGATGGAGGAGCAGACGAAGTCCGTGCTGGCCAGGGCCTCGGGGATGGAGCGGATGAGCCGCTCGTCGGCCTTGGTCATGCCCTTCTGCACCAGGGCGGAGTAGCCGCCGATGAAGTTGACGCCGCAGGTCTTGGCGGCCCGGTCCATGGTGACGGCGAAGGGGGCGTAGTCCTCGGTGTTGCTGGCGGCGGCCACCAGGGACATGGGGGTGACGGAGATGCGCTTGTTGACGATGGGGATGCCGAACTCCCGCTCGATGTCCTGGCCGGTCTTTACCAGCTTCTCGGCATAGCGGGTGATCTTGTTGTAAATTTTGTCGCAGGCTCGTTTGGGGTCCTCGTCGCAGCAGCTCAGCAGGGAGATGCCCATGGTGATGGTACGGATGTCCAGATGCTGCTGGTCGATCATCTCAATGGTGGAGAGAATGTCCTTTTGTGTAAGCATAGAAACCTCCGAAAGAGATAGGAGATAGAAGATAGGAGATAGGAGATGCGAATTAGGAATTAGGAGTTAGGAATTAGGAATTCGCCTGTCCGGCTCTGCCGGACAAAACTGCCGGACCGGGAAGGGGGTCCCGGGGGAAACCTCCGGTTTCCCCCGGTTCTTTTGCCAGGGGGCAAAAGAAGAAGGGAGGGGCCAGGGAACCGCAGGTTCCCGGTTCTTTTGCCCGAAGGGCAAAAGAATCCGCCGGAATCATTTTTCCGGCGGCGTGTACGTCGGAAAAATACCGAGACCCCAGCCGCCGGGGGCGGCGACACCAGTCCGCAGACTGGTGGTGGGGTGGTTAGGAGGGGAGCCTGCTCCCCTCCTACATTAAATGCGGTGCATCGCGTTGAAGATTTCCTCCCGCTGGATGCGGATGGAGATGCCCAGGGTCTTGCCCAGCTCGGACAGGCGCTCTGCCAGCTCCGTCAGGGGGATGCCGGCTTTGGAGATGTCCACGGCCATGACCATGGTGAATTTCCCCTGGAGAATGGTCTGGGTGATGTCCAGAATGTTCACATTGTTCTGGGCCAGCAGCGTGCAGACAGAGGCAATGATGCCCACCTTGTCGTCGCCGATCACTGTAACGATCGCGTTCATCGTCGTTTCCTCCTTGGCAGTTCCGCCTGTGAGACTGAAAAACGGCGGAAAATCACAATAAACCGTATTTTACCACACCATTCCTCCAATGTAAATCGGAAAATCAGACAATTTCAGCAGGGAATGGTGGCCATGGCCGCTGCATCATGCGGGTCCAGGAAGGGACCGAAGCCGGGCGGGCAGAGGGTGAAGACGATATAGAGTACCCCCAGGGCCGCCGCCAGGATCAGCCAGATGCTGCTTTTGCCCCGTTTTCCGGACAGCGCTGTCCCCGCGGCGGCCGCCGCCACCCACAGCATCAGGTAGACGCCCCAGGCGGGCTCCAGGGCCGACACTGCCCAGTAGATCAGAAACAGCGCCGGGGCCGTCAGGGTCACGGCGGGCAGCGCCTCCGCCAGCGTCCGCTTCGCGCCGCCGGAGAGATGGCCCGTCAGCACCAGCGCCGCCAGCATGGGCCAGTAGGCCAGCTTGCTCAGCTCCCAGGGGGCGCTGTACCGAGGCAGAAAGATGCCCAGGACCGGGTTTCCGGCCCAGGGATGGAGCAATAAGGCCAGGAGGCCCAGCAGCAGCGTGGTCAGAAAACGGACGGCGAACCGGTTAAAATGGTCCTTCATAATGCTTCACCTCGTCCTATCCATATGACGGACGAGGGCTTGGCAGAACCGGAAACGGACAGGAAGAAAGAGGACGCCCGAGGGCGTCCTCTC
>JAHZBA010000077.1 GCA_019423635.1 Clostridiales bacterium | reverse complement strand
CCGGTTCTCCCGTGGGACGGGCGGATGATATCCGCCCCTACGCGCCGGTTCTCCCGTGGGACGGGCGGATCATATCTGTCTCCACAAAATAAAACGAAGGAGGTGGCTGCAAAAGTTTTAATAAATGTTCATGAAAGCCCCCGCCCCTGTGGTACAATCACAGAGTCGGCACACCCGAAAACCGGTAGAGTTCGGCGGTCAAACTGCGGCGTGGACTGGGCTGCCTTCCTTGGCGGGCATCAGCCCGTCCGGGCCCTCCGCCCTGCCGCGCCGCATGGTTCCCCGCCTCCTTTTTACCGGTTCTCAAGCGTGCCGACGATACCATCTCACCGTGGGGAGGCACCATGAAACTGCTCATCGTAGAAGACGACGGCGCCCTGGGCCGGGGCATCCGGCTGGCGCTGCCGGGGCCGGAGTCCACCCTGGCCCGGACCCTGGCGGAGGCCCGCGCCGCCTGGGCCCGGGAGGCCTTTGACCTGCTGATCCTGGATGTGAACCTCCCTGACGGAAGCGGGCTGGACTTTCTCAGAGAGCTCCGGCAGACCAGCGCCGTGCCGGTGATCCTTCTGACCGCCAACGATTTGGAGACGGACATCGTGGCGGGACTGGACTCCGGGGCGGACGACTATATCACCAAGCCCTTCTCCCTGGCGGTGCTCCGGGCGCGGGTGGACGTTCAGCTCCGCCGCTTCGCCCCGCCGCGGCCCCAGGCGGTGGAGCTGGGGGAGTTCTCCTTCGACTTCGAGCGAATGGAGTTCCGGCGGCGGGGCGCCGCGGTGGAGCTCAGCAAGACGGAGCAGAAGCTCCTGCGGCTGCTGGTGGAGAACCGGGGCCGCACCCTCAGCCGCGAGGTGCTGCTGGACCGGATCTGGGGCCAGGGGGCGGCGTATGTGGAGGAAAACGCCCTGTCGGTGACCGTCAAGCGCCTGCGGGACAAGCTGGAGGACCAGCCCTCCCGGCCGCGGTTTTTGAAGACGGTCTACGGCATTGGCTATACCTGGGCCCTGTAGGGCACAAAAAGGAGAGGATGTATGGAGAAGTATCTGGCGGCGGCCGGGGTGCTGGCCCTGGCGCTGGCCCTGCTGGAGCACTGGCGGACCCGGCGGATTCAGCTCCGCCTGAGCCGGATGCTGGACCGGGCCATAGCGGAGGAGGACTTCACGGAGACGGAGTTCAGCGAGTCCCTGCTCTCCGCCGTGGAGACCCGGCTGGCCCACTACCTCTCCGCCTCCGCCCTCTCGGCCCGGAATTTGCGGGCGGAGCGGAATCAGATCAGCGGCCTCATTGCCGACATCTCCCACCAGACCAGAACGCCGGTGGCGAACCTGCTGCTGTACGCCCAGCTGCTGGAGGAGCAGGAGCTGTCCCCGGAGGCCCGGAGCTGCGCCGAGGCCCTGGAGCGCCAGGCGGAGCGGCTGCGGTTCTTGCTGGAGTCCCTGGTGAAGTCCTCCCGGCTGGAGACGGGGATTCTGACGCTGCACCCCGCGCCGGGTCCCCTCCAGCCGGTGCTGGACGGCGCCATGGCCATGGCGGCCCCCAGGGCGGAGGCCAAGGGGGTGATGCTGACGGCGGAGCCCTCCGGCGTCACGGCGGACCTGGACCCCAAGTGGACGGAGGAGGCGCTGTTCAATCTGCTGGATAACGCCGTGAAGTACACGCCGCCCGGCGGCAGCGTCACGGTGGAGACCACGGCCTACACCCTGTTTGCCCGGATTGACGTGACGGACACCGGCCCCGGCATCCCGGAGGCCGAGCATACCCGGATCTTCCAGCGCTTCTACCGCGGCGCCGCTGCCGCGGGGGAAGAGGGCGTAGGGCTGGGGCTGTATCTGGTGCGGCAGATTGCCGCAGGGCAGGGGGGATATGTGAAGGTGTTCTCCCGGCCCGGAAAGGGCGCGCGGTTTTCCCTGTACCTGCCCCGCACGGAGGGGGAATGTCAGTCATAAAGATGGGGGGTGCTATGTACCCCCTCGTCGGAAAAAACTCCGCCGCTCCATTTCCACGTCGCCACAAAGTCCCCTGAGCTCCGTTTCTGCCTGTGGTGAGAACTGCGCGCCCTACGGAGGGGCAGATGGTCCGCGGGGTTGATCGGGGGCCGGAGGGTGAGACGGGGGAACCCTCTCCGTCACCGCCTGCGGCGGTGCCACCTCTCCCAGAGGGAGAGGCAAG
>JAHZBA010000076.1 GCA_019423635.1 Clostridiales bacterium | reverse complement strand
CCTTGCCTCTCCCTCTGGGAGAGGTGGCGCCGCCGCAGGCGGCGACGGAGAGGGCCCCCACCTCAACTGCCGGGCCCCGATCAACCCTGCGAATCATCTGCCTCTCCGCGGCGGCAGCCTTCCCACAGGCTTCAAAACCTCCGTCCAAACGATCCCGTTCGTAGGGGCGAGGAAGGAAATTGGCCCAATGGGCCAAGAGAGGCTGGCCTGGGCCACGACCCGGCGCGTCGCATAGTCTCCCCGGATGCTCGGCTGCAAACGACCCCCTGCATCAAAACAGGCCTGCGGAGAAATTCTCCGCAGGCCCTTTTTGTTCTGCTCTCAGCCGCCGATGACGGTGTTCACGCCGTCCTCCGTGATCTCATAATGGGTCCCCTCTGTGGGTGCGGTGCTGGTGAACACACCGCCGTCCTCCAGGAGGTAAACGGTCAGCGTGCCGTCCCGCAGGCCCTGGAGGGTCTCCTCCATCTCCTGCATCTCCTTTTCCAGGTTCTCCCGGGAGAACTCCCCCGCCTCCACCAGGGCCTGGAGCCGGGCGGTCTCTGATGCCATATAGGCCTCAAACTCCTCCGCGGTAGCGGGCGCCGGGTTTCCCTCCGGCTCACCGGCGGGGCGGATGGTGAGGACCTTGCCGTCCTCCGTGTCCTGCTCGTCGATGACATAGTCCTCTCCGCCGGTGCGCTCGTTGGACCAGCCTGTGAGGCCCGTGGAGGCCGCAAAGGCGTCCGCCGCGGCCGGGTCCGCCCTGGCGGGGTCCAGAGGCAGGGTGAACAGGGCCTGCACGCCGGTGAAATCGTCGCAGAAGGCAATGCTTCCGTCCTCCGCCACGGTGAAGATGGCGTTGCTGGGAGCGCCGCCCTCGTAGAAGGCCATATACACCGTGTGATCCGCGAACATCTCCAGGCTGGCGGTGTCCAGGAGGTAGTAATAGACGCCGTCCTGGGCAAAGCCGGAGGCTCCGGCGTCCAGGGTCCAGTTATTCACCGCCGTGGGGGCATAGCCCGCCACCAGGGGCGTCATGGTATAGCGGATGAAGTCAAAGGTCTCGTTTTCCAGGGGGGTGCCGTCCAGCCGCCGGAGGGCCAGGACGGCGTAGGTGTGGGCCGCGTCCAGATCCTGATTCCGGACATCCAGATTCTCCCCGGACACCAGGCCCAGCAGGGAGATCTCAAAGTCCCCGCTCTCCACGGTCTCGTTAATCTCGATGGCGTCCGGGCCGTCGAAGGCCTCCGCCAGCAGGGGCTGGTCATGGTGATCCGCCACCTGGGCGGGACTCAGCCACATGACGGCCGCGGATACGGACACAGCCAAAAGGGCCACAGCGGCGGCGGTCAGCACCGCCGTTTTTTTCACTCTGCCAAAATGCACGGTCTTATTCTCCTTTTCCATTTCACGGGCGCGCCGACGCAGCAGCTCCGCCGTCCGCTGGGAAAAATCCGCGGAAAAGGGGATCTCGTCAAAGGCCTTGCGGTACTGTTCACGATTCATTCAACGCATCCTCCTTCAGCATCTGCCGCAGCCGCTCCCGGCCACGGGCCAGGCGGGTGCCCACGGTGGAGGCGGGCAGGCCCAGCAGTGTTGCGATCTCCTTGATGGAATATCCCTCGTAATAGTGGAGATGGATCACGGCGCTGTACTTCTCCGGCAGGCTGCGGACCGCCGCCAGCACCTCACCGCTGTCCTCCGCAGCGGCGGCCTGGGCCGCCTCCTCCAGAGGGACATTCCGCCGGGCCGCGGACTTCCGGAAATCGGCGGCCCGGTGAAGGGTTGTGCGAATCAGCCACGCCTTTTCGTGTTCGGCGTCCCGAAAGCGGGGGCGGGCGGAGAGCAGGCGGAGGAACACCTCCTGGACGGCGTCCTCCGCGTCGGCGGGGGAGTCCAGGCGGGTGCAGGCCAGGCGGAGCAGCAGGGGGCTGTACTCCGTCACAAGCTGGCAGATGTGTTCCTCGGTCATCAGCGTTCTCACTCCCTTCACTTCTAACACGAATGAGGGGCGGGGGATTTCCCACAGGGGGGGAAAGTTTTTCCGGCCTGGCGGCCGGGGGCGGGATTGTAGCTATGATGATAGCCTGGCAATGCACCCCCCATTTTCTTTTTGGTCTTGCCAAAAAGAAAACGGGCCGTGCACGGTCCAAAAGAAAAAAACGCTGGTGGCGAGAATTTGACCTCCGGTCAAATTTCGCCAATATGCGGGAGTTGTTGCCGCCCGGCTTGGGCAGAAACTTGGAAGCCCCTGCCGGCGCGCGCCGGACCCCCCAGCAGAAGGAGCCCTGACCCGCGTTTGGTGTCTTGGGTGGTAACTGTTGGGAAGTTGACGGACGGTCTCTGCTTCTAATTCCGCGCTTTCCGCTTCGCTAAGCGCTGCCCCAGATCTCTGTGGGGTCCTTGTTCTCCTCCGTAGGGCGCGACGACTCGGCGCGCCGCTCCCCCCAGAACCTCCAGGCCTCCGGGAAACCGCCCCCTTGCCTCTCCCTTTGGGAGAGGTGGCGCCGCCGCAGGCGGTGACGGA
>JAHZBA010000075.1 GCA_019423635.1 Clostridiales bacterium | reverse complement strand
TGCACTACTGCCCCGGCTGCCACCACGGCATCATCCACAAGCTGGTGGCGGAGTCCCTGGTGGAGCTGGGACTGAACGACGAGGCCATCGGCGTGTGCCCCGTGGGCTGCGCGGTGTTTGCCTTCAAGTACTTCAGCTGTGACATGCAGGAGGCGGCCCACGGCCGGGCGCCCGCTGTGGCCACGGGCATCAAGCGCACCCACCCCACCCAGGCGGTCTTTACATACCAGGGCGACGGCGACCTGTGCTCCATCGGCGCGGGGGAGATCGTCCACGCCGCCATGCGGGGGGAGAAGATCACCACCATCTTCGTCAACAACGCCATTTACGGCATGACCGGCGGCCAGATGGCCCCCACCACCCTGATCGGCCAGAAGGCCACCACCTGCCAGTCCGGCCGGACGGTGGAGCAGGCGGGGATGCCCATCCGCATGGCGGAGATGCTCTCCACCCTGGACGGCTGCGTCTACGCCGAGCGGGTGTGCGTCACGGACATCCCCAACATCAACAAGGCCAAAAAGGCCATCAAGAAGGCCTTCCAGCTCCAGATGGAGCGCAAGGGCTTCACCTTCATCGAGGTCCTCTCCACCTGCCCCACCAACTGGGGGATGACACCGCTGAAAGCCAACGATTGGCTGAAGGAGAACATGATCCCCTACTATCCCCTGGGTGTGGTAAAAGACAGCACTGCGGAGGTGAAGTGAGATGAAAAAAGAGATCATCATTTCCGGCTTCGGCGGACAGGGCGGCCTTGCCATCGGCAAGAACCTGGCGGAGGCCGGCATGGCCGAGGGCCTGAACGTCACCTGGTCCCCCTCCTACGGCCCCGAGATGCGGGGCGGCACCGCCAACTGCTCCGTGGTGCTCTCCGACAAGCCCGTGGGTTCCCCGGTGTTCATCCACCCCACGGAGCTGATTGCCCTGAACGAGCCCTCCCTGGAGAAGTTTGAGGAGGGAGTGCTCCCCGGCGGCACGGTGTTCGTCAACAGCGACGTGGTGACGGACAAGGTG
Organism: Clostridiales bacterium; assembly: GCA_019423635.1. Taxonomy (GTDB): domain Bacteria; phylum Bacillota; class Clostridia; order Oscillospirales; family Oscillospiraceae; genus Oscillibacter. The sequence goes on along the minus strand of JAHZBA010000075.1, from coordinate 1,932 downwards.
TCCCGGCAGGATCTCACGGCCTACTACATCCCCTGCAGCGAGATTGCCGATGAGATCGGCAACGGCAAGGTGAGCAACATGGTGATGCTGGGCGCCTATGTGGCGGAGACGGAGATCCTGAAGCCCGAGACCATCGAGGAGATGATCCGGGAGATGTTCACCGGGAGCAAGGCGAAGCTGGTGCCGCTGAACATCGAGGCCTTCCGCCGCGGCATGGCCTGCGTGAAAAAGTAAGAAAAAAGTTTTTGCCAGGCTTTTTTCAAAAAGCCTGTGGGGTGCAGGGGCAAAGCCCCTGCCCTTCCGCGGGCGGAGCCCGCAGGAGACACCCCGCTTTCATTTTGATCCACTCTTTCCCTTCTTTAGGCGGACCGGAAATTCTTTCCGGTCCGCCCTCTTTTTAGAGTCTGTTTTAAAACCGTCAAAACGCCGTCTTGTGGCGTCTTTTCCCACCGGGCCGCGTTGATTTGACTTGAAATCCGTCAGGATTCCTGCGTCAAATCGCCTTGCCCGACAGAAAAATTCGCCTCAATCCGGCATTCCGCCGGTTTTAAAACAGACTCTAGCAATCTTCAAAAATACTGACAGCAGTTCGGCGGACACAGGCGGGGACATGGCTGCGTCTTCCTCCGTGACGGGCGTCAGCCCGCCTGCGTCGTCATATCTGCACTGCACACCTGTGCCCACCTCCTTTGCTGCCATGATTTCTGAAGCTTGCTATAGCTCTCCTTTCAAACAGGGCCTGATGGGAGAATATGGGAAGACAGGCCCAGGAGCAGGCATCCCGGCCGCGGAGGCGGACCCGCGGAGAGAAGCGGTCCCCTTAAAGCCGCCGCGGAACATCCCCCATGCGTTCTCCTGCGGCAGACGGCCGCGCCAAAAGACCCGCAAAGAGCCGCCTGCCGCTTTGCGGTGTTCCTCCCACGGCGGCGGGTTTGCCAGGCGCCGTCTCCGCGCCCGGCGGGCCTTTGGAAAGAGCCCCCGAACACTTTTGCACGTTGCGGTGCAAAACCGCATATTTCAGTGATTTTTACCCTTGACTTTATCCACTGCTCAGCGTATAAAAATAGAGGAGACCGCCAAGGTCTCCCACTCCTGCCGCGCCATGGCCCGGCAGAGAACATATCCTTTCTTTTCAGTGAAGTCCAAACTGCGGCCGCGTCTGCGGCCGTCTGCGGCGAGGGATTGCCGCGGAGCGGAAAAGAATGCAGAGGAATTCCTTTCCGTTTGTTTGAAGAGAACCCCGCAAATCAAACGATAAGGAGCGCACTGCTATGTTGGACATCCAGATCACCAGAACCACCGCCCCCAAGGCGAAGCCCGCCGACGAGTCCAAGCTGGGCTTTGGCAAGATTTTCTCCGACCACATGTTCCTCATGGACTACAATCCGGAAAAGGGCTGGCACGATCCCCGCATCGTCCCCTACGCCCCCTTCCAGATGGACCCCGCCACCGTGGTCTTCCACTACGCCCAGGAGCTCTTTGAGGGCATGAAGGCCTACCGCACCGCGGAGGATAAGATCCAGCTCTTCCGCCCCGAGTGCAACGGCGAGCGGATGCAGGACTCCGCCGACCGGATGTGCATCCCGCAGATCCCCGTGGAGGACTTTGTGCAGGCCGTCAAGGCGCTGGTGGAGGTGGAGAAGGACTGGGTGCCCCATACGGACGGCGCCTCCTTGTATATCCGCCCCTTCGTCATCGCCACGGACGTGGGTCTGGGCGTCCACGCCAGCAAGCACTATATCTTCTGCATCATCTGCGCTCCCTCCGGCGCCTACTACGCCGAGGGCATCGACCCGGTCCGCATCTATGTGGAGGATGAGTACATCCGCGCCGCCCCCGGCCTCACCGGCTTTACCAAGTGCGGCGGCAACTACGCCGCCTCCATCAAGGCCGGCGAGATGGCCGAGGAGCAGGGCTTCGCCCAGGTGCTGT
>JAHZBA010000074.1 GCA_019423635.1 Clostridiales bacterium | reverse complement strand
CCCCCACGACGAGACGGCCCTGGCGGAGGCGGAGATCGAGTACCAGGACGACCCCGTCACCACCGTGTACGTCAAGTTCCCCATGCGCGACGATCAGGGGAAGCTGGCCTCTTATGACAAGAGCAGACTCTTCTTTGTCATCTGGACCACCACCATCTGGACCCTGCCGGGGAACCTGGCCATCGCCCTGCATCCCAGTGAGAGCTACGCCATCGTCAAGGCCCCGGGCGGCGAGATGTATATCATGGCCGAGGCGTTGGTGGACAAGGTCATGAGGCAGGGGGGCTTTGACACCTGGGAGATCCTGGAGACCCACCCCGGCAGCTTCTTTGAGAATATGCTGGCGGACCACCCCTTCCTGCCCAAGACCTCCCGCCTCCTGCTGGCGGACTACGTCACTATGGACTCCGGCACCGGCTGCGTCCACACCGCCCCGGGCTTTGGCGCCGACGACTATGAGACCTGCAGGCGCTACGGCATGGAGATGGTGGTCCCCGTGGACGACCAGGGCCGGCACACGGACTACGCCGGAAAGTACGCCGGCATGAGCACCGACGAGTCCAACCCCGTGATTCTCGCGGACATGAAGGAGAGCGGGATGCTCTTCGCCTCTGAGGACATCATCCACTCCTACCCCCACTGCTGGCGCTGCAAGCACCCCATCATCTTCCGGGCCACGCCCCAGTGGTTCTGCTCCGTGGACGCCTTCAAGGACGAGGCCTGCGCCGCCGCGGACGAGGTCCGCTGGGTGCCCAAGTGGGGCATTGACCGGATGAAGTCCATGATCCGGGAGCGGGCGGACTGGTGCATCTCCCGCCAGCGCCGCTGGGGTCTGCCCATCCCCGTGTTCTACTGCAGGGACTGCGGCAAGCCCGTGGTGACGGACGAGACCATTGAGATCATCTCCAGGCTCTTTGCCGCCGAGGGGTCCAACGCCTGGTTTGAAAAGGACGCGGCGGACATCCTGCCCGCCGGCTTCACCTGCCCCCACTGCGGCGGAAAGACCGGCTTCGAGCAGGAGACGGACACCCTGGACGGCTGGTTCGACTCCGGCTCCACCCATTACGCCGCCATGAAGAGGGACCAGGGCTGGTGGCCCGCCGACATGTACCTGGAGGGTCTGGACCAGTACCGCGGGTGGTTCCAGAGCTCCCTGCTGACGGCGGTGGGCGCTCTGGGCCAGGGCGCGCCCTTCAGGGAGTGCGTCACCCACGGCTGGACCGTGGACGGCGAGGGCAAGGCCATGCACAAGTCCCTGGGCAACGGCGTGGACCCCGCCGACGTCATGAACCAGTACGGCGCGGACATCCTGCGCCTCTGGGCCGCCAACAGTGACTACCACGCCGACGTCCGCTGCTCCCAGGAGATCTTCAAGCAGCTGAGTCAGAACTACCTGAAGTTCCGCAACACCGCCCGGTACTGCCTGGGGAACCTGGGCGGCTTTGACCCCGACCGCCTGACCCCCGCCGGGGAGATGGAGGAGCTGGACCGCTGGGCCGTGACCCGGCTGAACGCCCTGATGGAGCGGTGCTTCAAGGGCTATGACGAATACGAGTTCCTCACCGTCACCCACGCCGTCAACGACTTCTGCGTGGTGGAGATGAGCAACTTCTATCTGGATGTCATCAAGGACCGGCTCTACTGCGACGAGAAGGACGGGGCCAGCCGCCGCAGTGCCCAGACCGCGCTGTTTTTGATCCTGGACACCATGACCAAGCTCATGGCCCCCATTTTGTGCTTCACCTGCGACGAGATCTGGCAGGCCATGCCCCACCGCGCCGGCGACGACGGGCGGAACGTCCTTCTGAACGACATGAACCGGCCCTTTGCGGAGTACGCCCTGGACGAGGCCGGCATGGCCCGCTGGGACAGAATCATTGCCGTCCGGGACGCTGTCAACAGCGCCCTGGAGGCCGCCCGGGCCGAGAAGAAGATCGGCAAGAGCCTGGAGGCCAGGGTGAAGCTCACCGTCCCGGCGGAGGACGCCTTCCTGGCGGAGATGGACGATGGGGCCCTGGCGGACCTGCTGATCGTCTCCCAGGCGGAGGCGGCGGCCGGGAATGCCCTGGCCGTGGCCGTGGAGGCCGCCGAGGGCGCCAAGTGCGCCCGGTGCTGGAAGCAGACGGCCGACGTGGGCGCTGACCAGGACCACCCCACCCTGTGCGCCCGGTGCGCCGCCGTGGTGGCGAAGCTGCCGGAGTTCTGAGTTCCCGGGTTTCCAAAGGAAAAAGGGAGTGTCCAGGCACAGCCTGGACACTCCCTCAGTTTGCCGGAAAAGGCGGAGGGGCGGTTTGACGGGGGGAAACAGGGTTGAAAAGATATGGCAAGGCTGATATCATGGAGACCGCCGGGCGTCTTGCCATGGCCCGATATGAAATTAGAAAGGGGAATTTACCATGTTCCAATTTGATGAAGAGCGGGAAGAATATGTGGCAGAACTTCAGGGAGTAGAGTTTGTCTGTGACGAACCGGAGGATTGCGATGAGGACGAGGCGCGGAAACTCGCCGGGCTCTATTTTGAAAAGCTGCCGGAGATGGTGGAGTTTATGCTGCCCGATTTGCAGCAGGTCTATGGAGAAGTTGATAAGGCCGAACTGCCCCGGTTATTGGGCAAGCCCACCATCAATCTGAGCACTTTCCAGATCATGTATCTGGAGCAGACGCTGGATGATACCCACATTATCGAATTGGAGTATGGCGATGATTTTGAGGAATTCTCCTGTTTCAATATTGACGGATAAAATGCCGCCCTGGAGAAAGGCCTGCGCCTAAATTACATCAGCACTGCTGTTTCATACCGCTTATCAAGAGCTCCGAAGCCTGAAGCGGCAGGTGCGCCCGATCCGGCGCACCTGCCGCTGATTTATTCCCCGTCCTCCGGTTTTTCCGCAGGGGCCTCGCCGGCCTCCGGCGCCTCCGGAGACTCCGGCGCGGGGGTCTCCTCTGCCGGGGTCCCCGCTGTGCCGGCGTCCTCCTCCGCGGGGGCCGGGGCCTCGATCTTCTCCGAGATCATATGGACCTTCCTGGCCGCCGGCTCAATCACCTCCGGGGAGGAGGGACGGAAGCCGCCGTCCAGAGCGGCCTGGGTGGAGGCGTAGGCGTCCTCCGCCAGGGCTGGGTCCCGGCCCTCGATGATGGCCACCATCTCCGCGCCGGTGATGGTCTCCTTCT
>JAHZBA010000073.1 GCA_019423635.1 Clostridiales bacterium | reverse complement strand
ATAGACGCGGTCATCCGAGTATCAGAGAGGGCCGCCCGGAAAGGGCGGCCCTCAGCTTGTCGAAAATCCTCTGTTTGAAGGAAAGAAGTTCTTTTTTGCAGGGGGAGTACGAGGGGGCGGGAGCCCCTTCGTATGGAATCGAATGTCTGCAAAAAGCCTGCGTTAGCAGGCGTTTGCGCCGCACAGCGGCAGATTTTCGGACCGCATAGCGGTCCGAAAATCGAGACATTAGTCAGGCTGTCGGAAAAGTCTATGGACTTTTTTGACAGCCTGAGGGCCGCCCGGAAAGGGCGGCCCTCAGCTTCTCAATATCGTGCTTTCTCAGCAGTTCTCCGCCGTCCAGCGGTCCAGGACAGCCAGCTGCTCCGGCGTGTGGAACCAGTGCTCGCCGTCCTCCATGATGGTCAGGCGGCAATGGAAGCGGGCGGCGAAATCGTCCACGGTGCCGCGCTCCGTCAGATCGTCTTTCCCGGCATACAGAATGGCGGTGGGTGCGTCCCAGCGGGTGATGGGATGCTCCCGGGCGTAGCAGTAATAGGGCCAGGACAGCGTCTCCCCGAAGGCCGTGGGGATGGTCTGCTGCCGCTCCAGCTGTTCCTCCGACACACCGGCCCAGCCCATCATCCGGCGGATGAGACGCTCCATGTCCAGCACCGGCGAGACCAGCAGGCAGTTCTCCAGCTTCCCCGCGTCGCTGAGCATACTGAACCAGGCGCCGATGCTGTTGGCTCGGAGGGACACATGGGGCCAGCGGCTGTGGGCATAGTCCAGCACCGCGCCCAGCTCCGGCACCACGTGCCAGGGGTCGAAGCGGTCCATCTCATCCTTCCGGTACCCGTGGCCGGGAAGGTCGATGCTCAGGACCTGCCGCCCCCTGGGACAGACGATGTCCGCAAAGGCTGCCCCCTCCTCCTTGCAGCCGCATTTGCCGTGGACAAAGAGATAGACCTGCTCTGACGGCGGGCCCCACAGCATGGCAGGGATGTGTCCGATGGAAAGTGATACGGCATCCATGACAAGTCCTCCTCCAAAACAGGTTTGGCCGGCGGTCCGGCCTGTTTCTCTATCATAATGCGCACATTCCATCGGTGCGGCGCGCCGCACCGATGGAAATACACATTGTGACAATGTCTGAATTCTATAAAACCGCTTTGCGGTTTATTCAGTATACATTATCATAGGACGAACCGCGCCGTTTTGCAAGGCCGTCCGACGCGGCGGCCCCGGAATTTTCCGGAAGCTCCGGTCCCTTCCGGCTCTTGACAATCGAAACCGGGTATACTATACTAATGCAGTATATTGGAAACTGCGAGGATGGGAAGCAGTACCCGGCAGGCGGACGCCAAGAGAGGGAACGGTTGGTGGAAGTTCCTGCGAAGCGGCCGGGGAAGTCGTCCCGGAGCATTGGGCTGAAAGAACAGTAAGCCGCAACGGCATCCCACCGTTACCGGGGAGAGACGTTATGCGTCAGTGAGTGCGGGAGCATCCCGAATCCAGGTGGTACCACGGACATTTGTTCGCCCTGAGCCGAAAGGCCCGGGGCGCTTTTTGTTGGAGGGCAGTATGATATTCAGAGTCGAGGAGACATGCACCTGGGAGGACTGGGACGCCTGGAGAAAGACCTATACCCTTCACGGGAGGGTCCTGGGCGGAGCGGTCCGGGCCACGTTTGGTTTTCAGAGAGCCTGGGGCGTGTTCATGATGGCCTTCGGCGGGCTTCTGATCCTGCTGGGTCTGCTGGGCGGCCTTGTCAACCTGATCACGCTGATCGGGGCGGCGGCCCTGTTGGCGGGTGTGCGGACCTTCCGCAGGAAAGACGCCAGGGAAGGCCTGGCCGACAGGCGGATGGAACAGCACTTCCGGTCGAATATCCAGGACAAGCCCATGCGGTTCACCTTTGAGGACGACGGCTTCTCCGTGTGGGAACCCGGCACCTCCGGCAGCTACCGCTATCACGCCGTCACCGGCGCCTGGGAGGACGAGGGGCGCTATTATCTGTTCCTGCAGGGGCAGATGCGATACATCCTGCAAAAAGATGCTTTCACGGCGGGCAGCCCCGGGGAATTCTGCACATTCCTCGCACAAAAGACCGGAAAAGCCCCGGAATACATCCAATGAACCGGGGGCGGTTTGTTTTGCTCCGGCCGGACAAGGAGAAAAGAGAATGGCATTGAGAATGATGACCCATACGGAATATGATTTCAGCAATGTGGAGGAGCTGCAGCGGGTGGTGGGGAGTACCGTGACCCGTGAGATTACCAGGCGCAGACGGATGTTCAACTTTCTGTGGGCGGCGGTGTGCCTGGGCATGACGGCATTCCTGTTTGCCCTTCAGACGGGGCACTGGGTGTTTGTGGCGATCTTCGGAGTTCTGGGCCTGTTTTTCCTGGCCCGGGGGATCTTCTTCTACAAGTTTGTGGCGCTGGGCGTTCAGATGACCATGGACAAGAGCGTCACCGGCAGCGACTTTATTCTGGAGAAGTCCTATATGCTGGCGAAAAACAACAAGACCAGCGGCCAGTATCCCTATGACGCCTGCCACCGTCTGCTGGAGACGGAGAGGAATCTCTACTATATTTTACAGAATGGACAGGGTCTGATCCTGGACAAGGCTAACCTGAAAGGCGGCAGCGTGGACGAGCTGCGGGCCTGGATGGAGAGTAAATGCGGCAAAAAGTGCGAATGGGTGGGGAAGCCCCACGGAAATATATAAGAAATACTGCAAGAATTTGTTATAGGAGAGACGAAACACATGAAAAAAGAACTGCCAAAGGTGTATGAGCCGCAGCAGGTGGAGTCCCGCATCTATCAGATGTGGATGGACGGCGACTGCTTCAACGGCGACCCCGATTCCGAGAAGAAGCCCTTCTCCATCGTCATGCCGCCCCCCAACGTCACGGGCCAGCTCCACATGGGCCACGCCCTGGACTCCACCCTTCAGGACATCCTGACCCGCTTCAAGCGGATGGAGGGCTATTCCACCCTGTGGCTGCCCGGCACCGACCACGCCGGCATCGCCACCCAGATCAAGGTGGAGGAGGAACTCCGGGTCAAGGAGGGCAAGACCCGCTACGATCTGGGCCGTGAGAAATTCCTCCAGCGGGTCTGGCAGTGGAAGGAGAAGTACGGCGGCCGCATCGTGGAACAGCAGAAGAAGCTGGGCGTCTCCTGCGACTGGAGCCGCGCCCGGTTCACCATGGACGAGGGCTGTTCCAAGGCCGTCCGGGAGACCTTCTGCGAGCTGTATGACAAGGGCCTGATCTACAAGGGCAGCCGCATTATCAACTGGTGCCCCCACTGCATCACCGCCCTGTCCGACGCCGAGGTGGAGTATGTGGACAAGCCCGGCCACCTGTGGTATATCCGCTATCCCCTGAGCGACGGCTCCGGCGATCTGGTGGTGGCCACCACCCGTCCCGAGACCATGATGGGCGATACCGGCGTGGCCGTGAACCCGGAGGACGAGCGGTTCAAGGATCTGGTGGGCAAGACCTGCATCCTGCCCATCATGAACCGGGAGATCCCCATTGTGGCGGATGATTACGTGGAGCTGGGCTTCGGCACCGGCGCCGTGAAGATGACCCCCGCCCACGACCCCAACGACTTCGAGGTGGGCCTGCGCCACAATCTGGCGGTCATCCGCTGCATCGGCGACGACGGCAAGATCAACGAGAACGGCGGCCCCTACAACGGTATGGACCGCTACGAGTGCCGCAAGCAGATCGTGAAGGATCTGGAGGAGCAGGGCTATCTGGTGAAGACCGAGCCCTACAACCACAACGTGGGCACCTGCTACCGCTGCCACAA
>JAHZBA010000072.1 GCA_019423635.1 Clostridiales bacterium | reverse complement strand
GGTACTCCTCCACCTTGTCCACCAGTACCTTCATCTTGGCCTTGAGGGTGGCGTTTTCCTTATAGAGCGTGGTGTAGTCCGCCGTCAGTACGTCCAGAAATTCATCCACCATCGCCATGTTATAGCCGCCGAAGGACGCCTTGGCAAAGGCGTGCTCGGAAACTTCCTGTGGTGTCAGCATAACGTCATTCCCCCGATTTGTTCATGTCTTCCCCACCCGATGCTCCGCATTGGGCGGGAACCCCCTCTTTGGCATCTGCCGGGCAATGTGGATTCGCCCGGCATCCGTGTTTTGGCGGTGCCAGAACGCTTAAAACGCCGGACTCCCGGCGGGACAACCCGGACATTTTCCTGTCCTGAAGAGCAGTTCAGAAATACAGCCCGTTGTTCTCCAGTTCGTCAATCAGATCGCCTAAAATATCCACGTTGTAGGGCGTAATAATATAAGTAGAGATGGCCACCTTTTTGATTTTGCCCTCATTGGCATAGGCCACGCCGGAGAGGAAATCCAGCAGGCGGCGGGCGATATCCTTGTTGGTGGACTCCAGGTTGAGCACCACCGTGCGCTTCTCCCGCAGGTGGTCGGCGATCTCGCTGGCGTTCTCGAAGCGCTCGGGCTTGACCAGCACCACCTGAAGCTGGGTGGTGGTGTGGATATTGACCACCTTGTTGCTCCGGCGCTCGTTCTCCACGGGGAAGATGGGGCCGGTGCTGTCCTGGGCCTTGGGGGCCTTCCGCTCCAGGCGGTCGCCGCCGGTGCGGTCCATGCGCTCGCTGCGGGAGACGGGCTCGAAGTCGTCAAACTCCTCCTCTTCCTCTTCGTCCTCATAGGGGCGGGCCAGGCGCTTGAGTTCATCTAAAAATCCCATTTCGGTAACCTCCCGAATTTGTTCTATCCTTTGTGCATGGGAGGACGGGGCCCAAACAGGGCGGTACCCACCCGGACCAGGGTGGCCCCTTCCCGCACGGCGTCCTCAAAGTCGCCGCTCATACCCATGGAAAGACAGTCAAAGCTAGTCTTATTATCATCCATCTGACTTCTTATGTCAACATAAAGCTGACGCATTTTTGCAAAAAACGGGCGGTTTCCGTCCGGCCCGGCGGCCACGGGAGGGATTGCCATGAGCCCCCGCAGGCGCACATGGGGGCTGCCAACCGCCTGGGCGGCCAGGGCGGACAGCTCCTCCGGGGAAATGCCGCTCTTGGACGCTTCCCCGCCGATGTTGACCTCCAGCAGGATGTCCTGTACCAGCTCCAGCTTGGCGGCCTGGGCCTCGATGGCCTCCAGCAGGTGCTCGGAGCCCACCGACTCAATGAGCTCCACCCGGCCCACTACCTGCCGCACCTTGTTGGTCTGAAGGTGGCCGATGAAGTGGAGGGCCGCGCCGGCGTAGGCGTCGTCGTCCAGGTGGGCGGTCATCTCCTGCACCCGGTTTTCACCGCAGATGGTGACGCCGGCGGCAATGGCCTGCCGGATGGTGTCGGAGGTCTGCACCTTGGTGGCCGCCACCAGGGTGACCTCCGACGGCTCCCGACCCGCCTGCCGGGCGGCGGCGGCGATTTTCTCATTTACCAGCGCAATGCGCTCTGCAAGGGACATGTGTCATTACCTCCCTGTCTATGACTGCGTGATCACTTTTCCGTCAAAGAGCTCCACCGAGGAGAGGATTACCTCGTCGCCGGCCCGCAGGGCCTTTTTGCCGTCCGAGCCGTCTGCGGACTTCACCAGGGCGAAATCCTCCAGTTGGGCCAGGATGGTGACGGGCTTGAACTCTGCCTGCTGGCCCACCAGGACGTACACGCCGGTGACCAGCTCCTGCTTTTCCTCCTCCGTCTCCGGGTCGGTGACGGTCCGCTCCTCCACGCGCACGGACTGCGTGGGCACGCGGATGCCGGTCTGACTGTCAAAGACCAGCTCCACCGTCTGCTTTCGGAGCAGGGTGGTCTCAGACAGATAGCGGTCAGAGGACAGCACCACGGCCACCCGGCCGTTCTCCGGGGTCTCCCCCACCCGCTCCACCTTCATGTCCACCTCGCCCGACCAGTCCCGGGAGAAGCGGACGGTGACGGTGCGGCCCTCGATGAGCCGCCCGGCCTCCTCCTCGCCCATGGCGCAGACAAAGTACCAAGTGGCATCGGTGACCAGCTTGCCCACCGCGCCGGCGTCTGGCTGGGGCCGCTGGCGGTCGAGCTGGCTGAGCTGGCCGGGGGTGATGGTCTCCAGCAGACCGGGGGTGAGCAGGCTCTCATAGCCGTCGGTCTGCCCGGAAAAGACCCCCGCCTGACCGGCGGTGAGGCGGCTGGTGTCCTGGGCGGCCTGGGCGCTCAGCGCCGCAATCTGGGCGTCCACCGCGTCAATGGAGGACTGGATGGCGGCGGCGGCATCGCCGTCATCTTCCCCGCCGTTGAAGGTAAAGTCCCGCTTGTAGACCAGGCTCTTGAGCAGCAGGGTCTCGTCCTCCAGCCGGGTGAGATCCCCGGTGGACACCGAGGAGCGCAGGGCCACGATGGCGTCGATCACCTGCTGGCTGAGCTGGGAGGAGTCGCCGCCGCTCTGGGTCCGCTCCAGGGCGTATTGGAGCTGCTCCTTTTCCATGGTCAGGCTCTGTAGCTCCTCCTTCCGCGCCAGGCCGGAGTCATTCTGGTAGAGCAGGGCCACCGTCTCCCCGCGGGAGACCTTCTCCCCCTCCTCGGGCAGCAGATCCACAATCCCGCCGGGACTGGCGAGCACGCGCTCCTCCCGCACCAGAAAGCCGGTAGCCTCCAGACTGTCGTCCACGGTGTAGGCGTAGGACAGCACCAGGGTATAGGGATCGCGGAAGCTCCGCCAGGCGGACACGCCCAGATACACCAGGACGGCCGCCAGCAGCAGCAGCATGACAATTCGGTTGATCAGGGTTCCTTGCTTCATGGCAGCTCCTTAGTCTGCCGCCGCCTCCGCCTCCAAAGAGATGGCCCGCTCCGGCACAATGGTGGAGATGGCGTGCTTGTAAATGACCTGCTGCTTGTCCCCCGTCATAAGTACCACCACAAAGGCGTCGTAGCCCGTGATCTGTCCCCGGAGCTGATAGCCGTTCATCAGAAATACGGTCAGGCTGGCGTGGGACTTGCGGGCGCGGAGCAGAAACAGGTCTTGCAGGCTGTTGGTCTTTTGCATGTGGATGCACTCCTTCTATCTATAAGATGCATCCAATATATACCAATTATCGGGCGGATTTCGTCGAAACGGCGCGGGGCTGTGTCTCTTCGGCGTTTTCCCCCACGGCCCCCGCCAAACTTGGAAGCGAGTGCGCTGTACCCGCCTGGGCAAGGCCGCCACGGACTGCGGTGGGCCGGAATTGCCCTAGGTTTGACTGTGGCTTCCGCGTAGGGGCGGCCCTTGTGGCCGCCCGGCCGAGCGATAGGGCTGCGGGCGGTGCGCGGTCAAATCAGGCTCTGCCGAAGCGCTTTTCTAGCTGCTGGCGGGTCAGCTCAATGGCCACCGGCCGCCCGTGGGGGCAATATTTGCTCCCCGGCGGACCTGTCCGCCGGGGGCCCCGAGAGGATTCTACATCCTCGGGGCAAGTGAATTGCCCCTGCGGCAAGGTTTTCGCCGGAGGCGAAAACACTTGGACGCGCCAAAGGCGCGAAGCGCGGTCAAATCAGGCTCTTCCGAAGCGCTTTTCTAGCTGCCGGCGGGTCAGCTCAATGGCCACCGGCCGCCCGTGAGGACAGTATTTGACCGCGCCGGACATGACCGCCTGGGCCACCTTGAGCAGCTCGGCGGGGCTGTTCCTCTGGCCGCCCTTGATGGCCGCCTTGCAGGCCATGGTGTGGAGCAGGGCGTCCCGGGCCGCGCCGGGGTCGGCGGAGCCGCCGGTGAGCAGGCGGCCGGCCAGCTCGGAGAGCACGTCGGGGATCTCCCCGGCGGCCACGTCGCTGGGGGCGGCCCGGACGATCAGCGCCCCGCCGCCGAAGTCCTCCGCCTCAAAGCCGAAGCGCCCCAGCAGCGGGAGCTGGGCCAGCAGGGCGGCCCCCTCCTCCGCCGGAGGGGTGAACACCACCGGCTCCAGCAGGGCCTGCACCATGGGCTGGTAGCCCTCGGCCTTCATCCGGTCGAAGTTCAGCCGCTCGTGGGCGGCGTGCTTGTCGATGAAGAGCACCTTGTCTCCCTGCTCCAC
>JAHZBA010000071.1 GCA_019423635.1 Clostridiales bacterium | reverse complement strand
TCAAGGCCAATGAGGTGACCCTGGAGAAGATTCTCCGGGGCCGCATCATCACCCTATATGAAGAGGACCACGACCTGCTGGAGGACGTGCTCATTGAGGTGCGCCAGGCCATCGAGATGGCTAACATCTACTCCTCCATCATCTCTGGCATGATGGACGCTTTCGCCTCCGTCATCTCCAACAATCTGAACGTGATCATGAAGGTGCTGACCTCCATCACCATCCTGCTGACCATCCCAAATATCTTCTTCAGTTTCTACGGGATGAACGTAGCCAATCTGCCCCTGGACCAGTTCTGGTGGTTCCCGCTGGCCCTGTCCGGCGTGGTGATCCTGGTGGTGGCTATTATCCTGAAAAAACGGGATCTCTTCTGAAGAAACGGTGGACCATGTCCACCGTTTTTTGAATCAAACTTTATGTGTGGATTCATATTCTGGTAACAATTACATGTTATACTGGATTATATTGGAGAGATGCACATTTCACAAAGGCGTTCTGCGGTACGCAAGGCAGAGCGGAAGAATGGAGGTTTTCTATGGCGAGCAATCCAAACTACTGCGATATCACCCCTGAGATTGAAGCGCTGGCGGCCCAGTCCCTGCAAAACAGCAGCATTGACGCGGGGGACTATGTGAGATACGACGTCAAGCGCGGCCTCCGCGACCTCAACGGCAAGGGCGTTCTGGCGGGCCTGACCGAGATCTCCGACATCATCGCCAAAAAAATGGTGGACGGGCAGGAGATCCCCTGCGACGGCAAGCTCTACTACCGCGGCATCGATGTAGAGAAGCTGGTGGCGGGGGCGCTGAAGGAGGGGCGGTTCGGCTTTGAGGAGACCGCCTATCTGCTCCTGCTGGGCCGCCTGCCCAACGCGGCGGAGCTGGAGAGCTTTAAAAACCAGCTGGCCTACTACCGTACCCTGCCCGGCAACTTCGTGCGGGATGTCATTCTGAAGGCGCCCAGCCAGGATATTATGAATTCCCTGGCCCGCAGCGTGCTGAACCTGGCCTCCTATGACGAGCGGTGCGACGATATCTCCCTGCCCAACGTCATGCGCCAGTGTCTCCAGCTCATCGCCCTGTTCCCGGTACTCAGCGTCTACGGCTACCAGGCCTACACCTACAAGAGCGGGAACAGCCTTTACATACACGCCCCCCAGCCGGAGCTGTCCACGGCGGAGAACATCCTCTCCCTGCTGCGGCCTGACTCCTCCTACTCCTTCTGGGAGGCCCACGTGCTGGACATCTGCCTTACCCTTCATGCCGAACACGGCGGCGGCAATAACTCTACCTTTACCACCCATGTGGTCACCTCCTCCGGGACGGACACCTACTCCTGTATGGCGGCCGCCCTGGCCTCACTGAAGGGGCCCAAGCACGGCGGCGCCAACATCAAGGTCATTCGAATGTTTGAGGACATGAAAGAGCAGGTGAAGGACTGGAAGGACGAGGACGAGGTGCGCCATTACCTCCAGGCCCTGCTGGACAAGCAGGCATTTGACAGAGCTGGCCTCATTTACGGTATGGGTCACGCGGTCTACTCTCTCTCCGACCCCCGTGCCAACCTGCTCCACTCCTTTGTGGAGAAGCTGTCCCGGGAGAAGGGCCGTACGGAGGAGTATGAGTTGTACTCCCTGGTGGAGCGGCTGGGCCCCGAGATCATCGCCGGGGAGCGGAAGATGTATAAGGGCGTATCCGCCAATGTGGACTTTTATTCCGGTTTTGTCTACCACATGCTGGATCTGCCCCTGGAGCTCTATACCCCCCTCTTTGCCATGGCCCGGGTGGCCGGATGGAGCGCCCACCGTATCGAGGAGCTCATCAACATGGGCAAAATCATCCGCCCGGCCTACAAGTATGTGGGGACCCACGCGGATTATGCGCCGCTTGCGGAGCGGTGACCTCAAATCCATCCGAAAGAAGTGTGTGCGGAGATGAAGTTTACGCTGGTAAAGGGCGTGCCTGAGCGGCTCGAGGAGTATCGGGAGGTCTTTTATGGCTCCAAGCTGTACGACGCCTACTTCGCCGAGGGGGACAGCCTGAATGAGAACCTGCTCCGTGCGATGGCGGACGGCGATCTCTATGTAGCCATGAGCCCTGGGGACGAGGCCGTGGGCGTCATGTATATGACCCGGAACGGCCTGGCCGGCCTGCCCTATCTGAATCTGCTGGGCGTGAAAAAGAAGTACCGGGGCCAGGGCATCGGCACGGATCTGGTCAAAATTTTCATCGGGGTTATGGAGGAAAAGAACTATCCCAATATGTTCATCATGACCAGCCAGTTCAATACGGGGGCCAAGCGGCTCTATCAGTCCCTGGGCTTCCAGCCCAAGTGCCTGCTGCACGATGTGATTCGCAAGGGCGTGTCCGAGTGGCTCTTCATGCGACCCAACCGGAAGCTGGCGTAAAGAACATAAAGAGGAATCCCCCGGCTGCGCCGGGGGATTCCTCTTTATTTGATCCGGCGCACCTCCAGATAGTAGTGCTCCTGGTCCGGGGCCAGCGGCACGGAAGTAAGTCCCGCCGCCAGATCAAAGCCGAAGTTCTGACGGACGATGGCAATCTGCTCCGTGTGGGCCAGCGCGGCGGTCTGGCGCGTGAAGGAGAGGGCGGAACCCAGCCGCGTAACCAGATCATAGCCGTAAATGCCCCGGTTCTCCGTGTGGGCGCAGGCGAAGTCAAAGCTGGCCTCCTTGGGCAGGGCGGCCTCCACCTGGACGCTTTCCCCGGCGGGAATCGTGAGGGCGGCCTCCGTATAGAAGATGCGCTCCTGTATGTTGACCCAGGAGAACACATCCTCCAGCATGGTCATGTCTGCCGGCACCGCCGTGCCCAAGCCCCGGCAAAGGGTGTCAAAAAATACCTCCCTGGAGAGGGACGCGGCGTCCGTCTCGCCGCCGTACTTGTGGGCCAGGGTATCCGGGGAGGGACAGAGGGCGTTCAGCACTTCCCTCAGAGTGGACTCGTACCGGGTGACGGCGGCGCTCACTCCGTCCAGCTCCCCGCCGGGGTCGCAGCCCCCGTCCTGGAAGCCCTGTAGGGTGTAGTCCTCCAGAGCGCCGCCCACCGCGATGAGCAGGCGGGGGTCCTGGGCGTGGGGGGAGTCCGGCTCGGGCAGGGAGAAGCTGTGCCGGGCCCACCCCGCCTCCCGGTCAATGGAGCTGCCGTGAAAGCCGTAAGTCAGCACGGCGGGGGCGTCCTCCGACCAGGGGTAGGTCACCGCCAGGGTGGGGGCCGCGGCGTCGCTCTCCGGCCGGGTGAGGTCGGTGAAGGCGTAGACCGTCACCGGCGTGTCCAGGGCGGGGATCTCGGCGTGGGCCGCCGCCAGATCGTTCCCCTCCACCAGGGCGGCGTACTCCTCCCAGGACTCCAGACTCTGGCTCCCGCCCACGCCGGGGCGGATGACGGCGTCCAGCGCCGCGCCGTCCGCCGTCAGGGTGGGGGGATAGAGGGCGTAGAAACTGCCGGAAAAGGGATAGACCAGGGTGACGCTCTGGTCGGTGTCGGTGGGGTTGGTGAGCACATAGGAGTCGGTGACGTCGATGTCGGTGGTGTGCCCGTCGCCCCAGGGGGCGAAGTCCAGTGTGATGGTGCGGCGGGCGGTGAGCCCGGCGTCCTCCAGGGTGGTCAGGGGAAAGACCGGTCCGGCGTAGGACTGGAAGATGCTCCCCCCGGCGTGGCCGCCTCCGCCGGCGGAGCTGCCCCCCAGCCGGGGCAGCAGCAGGGTTCCCCCCAGCAGCAGGACGGCCAGGCAGGCGCACACCCCCATCCAGGGGCGGAGTCTCCGGCGGCGGGCGGGCGTCCCGGCCAGCCCGGCCACCCGGGCCCGCAGCTCCGGGGAGGCGCGGAGGGCCTCCACCTGGGCCAGATAGTCTGATTTATGCATCGTCAAAGCCTCCGATCATCCGCTCCCGCAGGGCCTGCCGCCCCCGGGCCAGCCAGGAGAGCACCGTGTTCCGCTTGGCGCCCAGTATCCTCCCGATCTCCGCGGCGGTATAGCCCTCAAAGTAGTGGAGGTAGAGGGTACTGCGGTAGGGCGCGGGCAGGGCGCGCACCTCGTCCAGGACGGAGGGCTCCGCCGCCTCCGGGGCGGGAATGGCCTCCGTCAGGGGCACCTCCGTCCGGCGCTTGGCCCGGTAGAGGTTTTTGCACTTGTTGACGGTGACCCGCAGCAGCCAGGCCCGCAGGTGTTCGGGCTCCCGGAAGCGCTTGCCGCTGCGGAGCAGGGCCTCAAAGACCTCCTGGGCCACGTCCTCGGCGTCCTGGGGCGAGGGGGCGGCGTGGAAGGCCGCGCGGTATACGGTGTCCAGATAGTGTTCCACTGCGTAGGAAAAGAGGGCGTTCCCCCGGAGCTGGTCGGCCATGGCTCTCGCTCCTTTCTGCCCTATACACACCTGAGAAGGGCGGATGATTGCATGGATTGTACCATTTTTTGCGGAAAAGCGCCAGGGGCGCGGA
>JAHZBA010000070.1 GCA_019423635.1 Clostridiales bacterium | reverse complement strand
GCACGGCCCGTTTTCTCTTTTTCTTCGCGAAGAAAAAGAGAAAATGGGGGGTGCAATGCAAGCTATCATCATAGCTGACCCCCCCTTGCGTCAGCAAACCAGAAAGGAGCATCCCCATGCTGAATCCAACTCAAAAAGCCCTGTCAGCCCTGGCCTGGCGCCTCCTGACCCAGCACACCGCCAGGGACCCGGAGCTGATCCTCCGCACGCAGAGCCGCCAGACCCAGTGGGACACCTTTCTCCGGACCCACCGCCATAACCGGGCCCTGACCCGGGCCGTCGGTGACCTTTTGGATGCGGAGAGCCTGCTGGGCGAGCTCCGGGGCGAGTATCAGTTTTTCCTGGGCCTCCAGATGGGGCTGGAGCTGGGCGGGCTGGACACACTTCCGGAGCTGTGATAAAATTTTTCTGCGGGCGGGAACTTTTTGCCGCCGCCTGCCGTCCAACAGGTGGAACAGAAAGAAGAAAGGATGAATTCCCATGAAACATGCTGTCAAAATTATGTCCCTGGCCCTGTGCGCCGCAGTGCTCCTCTCCCTGCCCGCCCTGGCGGCCAACACCCCCCTGATCTCCCCCGCGCCGGATGCCGCCCCCGTGGAGCCCCTGGCCCCGGTCCGGGTCTGGGGCAAGGTGACGAAGCTGGAGAGCGGCTCGCTGCTGATTGCCAACAGCGACAAGGACGCCGCCAACTCCGAGGTGGTCGTCCACCTGCCGGAGGGCACCCCCTGCGTGGACGCCGTGTCCGGCCTGCCCATGGATATGAGCAAGGTCAAAGACGGAGACACCCTCTACGCCTGGGTGGGCCCCGCCATGACCATGAGCCTGCCTCCCCAGGCCTCCGCCGTCGTGGTGGTGGGCAACATTCCGGCGGACTACCGGGTGCCGGAGTACTATGAGATCACGGAGATCGTCCCCACGGCCACCATTGCCATCTACCCCGCCCCGGAGCGGACCGAGGTGAAGCTGAAAGCCGCCGGCGGTCAGGAGCTGACGGTGCCCGTGGCCGCCAAGATCAGCCCCTGGCTGACGAAAAACATCGTCACAGTGGACGATCTGGTCCCCGGCTCCCAGGCCCTGGTGTGGAAGGACAAGGACGGCAAGGTGGAGAAGGTCCTGCTGCTGCCCTATGCCTACCGGGGCTATCTGGAGGCCGAGGTGAGCGGCACGGTCCGTCTCAACGGCGAGGCGCTGAAGGTCCAGGGCCGGATGCTCAGGAATGAGGATCTGGAGCGGCTGTACCTGCCCCTGCGGGCCACGGCGGAGGCCGCCGGCTATGAGGTGAAGTGGGTCAGCGGCAAGGGCGCCGTGGTGTACGAGAACAACGGCACGGAGCTCTTCTCCGTCCTGCCCGGCAGCGACGTGGCAAAGACGGCGGAGGACGAGCACGGCCTGCTGGGCGGCTGCGTCATCGACCAGGGCGTGACCTACCTGCCCGCCGACGATCTGGCGTACCTTCTGAACCTGTATTTCCGGGGCGTATAATCCCCGCCCTGCCGGGGCAGACTGGGGGCGAGGTGAGTACGATGGATCAGGATCTTCCCCTGGGTTTGGGCTTCGCCCTGTCCCAGCGCCCGGAGGCCATGGAGCGCTTCGCCGCCCTGCCGGAGGCGGAGCGCCAGGCCGTCATTGACGCCGCCCGCTCCGCCCAGTCCAAGCAGGAGATGCGGGCCTGCGTGGACCGGCTGATGAGCTGAGGCGCCGAAAAACACCGCCGCTGTGGGAACCCACAGCGGCGGTGTTCGATTACCGGAAGGTCAGCTGGAACCGGGCGCCGGGGTCGCCGGCGAAGACCACCATGCCGCCCTCCGGCAGCTTCCCGGAAGCATCGTCCCAGAGGACGGAGGAGGCGGTGACCTGAAAGTCCTTGTCGTAGACCCAGAAGCCGGCGTTCTCCGGCAGCTGAACCGTCATGGTCTTTCCGGCGGCCGCCGGCCCCACCTTGTACCAGCGGGCGCAGCCGTCGGGCTGGATGGTGCAGCGGGCAGAGCCGCTCCCCGTGGAGAGAGTGGGCGCGGCGGACTCCTCCATGTACACGGCCCCGTTGGACTGCATCATCCAGAGGGTGCCCTTGTCGTCCCTCCGGAGCTCCAGATCATAGCCGTCCCGGCCCACGTTGCCGGGGATTTGGACAACATATTGGGCGTGGGTCTCATCCACAATCCGCAGTGTCCCGGCGTAGCCGGGGATGCCGGCGGAGGAGCTCTCCTCCTGGGCGGCAGCGGCCAGGGCCAGGTAGACCTGGGAGCTGTAGCGCTCGTTCATGGGCAGGATGCTGGTGCCGCTGAGAAACTCGTCCCAGGTCTTCTGGAGCTCCGGGGAGATCCTGTTCTCCGGCAGCTTGACGGCGGCGTAGTTGGAGGTCCCCAGACCCCCCAGGCCGGGGATGGCGGTAAAGGCCCGCTGGTAGAGGTAGACCTGGCCGTTGGTCTCCTTCACGAATTTGAGATATGCCGTGCCGGTCTGGTCCCGGAAGGTGCCGTCGTCGTGATAGGTAAAGGTCTGGGGCGGAACCTCCATGCCGAGATAGCGCATGGTCAGCTGGCCCTCCGCCGTGAGCTCCACCTGATAGGGCAGCAGGGAGCCGTAGTACCCGGCGTTGGCCAGGAGGTCTTTTGGCATGGCGGCGGGCTTGGCCGCGGGAAGGGCGGGGGCGGTCTCGTCCACGGTGACCCCCTGCTCCCGCAGGGCGGCGATCAGCATCTGGGTGGCGGCCAGTTCGTTATAGGTGGACATGCCGCCGGAGCTCAGCACCGCCGCGGCCATGTGGTACTCCGGAAGCACCACCAGCCCCGCGTGGTAATACTGGGTGTCGCCGCCCTTCACCAGGGCGGTGATGCCGTTTTCCTGGAAGGGGAACCAGGCCACGCTGTCCCAGCCCAGGCCGAAGCTCAGGGCGTCCGGGGCCTCCTCTTTGGGCCAGAGGCCCCTGGCGTATTCCGGCTGGGCCATGGCGTCCAGGGAGGACTGCTTCAAGAGCTTCGTACCGGTGAGGGCGCCGCCGAAGGCGGCCAGATCCTCCGCCGTGGCGTAGAGGCCGCCGGTGCCCACCACGCCCAGGCAGTCCATGGGCAGGGGGCGGACATCCTGACCGTTGTAGATGTTGACCAGGCCGCCGAACCCGTCCCCGGGGGCGTAGGTCTCCTTCAGCCCGGCGGGGGTCAGGATATTGGCCCGGACGTACTCCATGAAGTCCTGCCCGCTGACGGCCTCCACCACCAGCTCCGCCAGGGTGAAGCCGTCGTTGCAGTAGACGCTGTAGGCGCCGGGATCGGCCTTGAGCCGCTGGGTGCTGAGGCGCTGGAGCAGGGTGTCCGTTGCGATCTCGCTGGGGTCGTCAAACAGCAGCCCGCTGCCCATGGAGGAGCCCATGAGGCCGGAGGAGTGATTCAGCAGCATCCGCACGGTGATCTGCTGATACCGCTCATCTGCCATTTTGAACTCCGGCAGGTAGCGCGTCACCGGAGCGTCCAGGGAGAGCTTCCCCTTCTCCGCCAGCTGCATCACCGCCACGGTGGTATAGATCTTGCTGACAGAGCCCGCGCAGTAGAGCCGGCCGCCCATGGCCCCCAGCTGCTCCAGATTGCCGGCGTCCGGGTTCTGGGGGGTGGCCAGGGTGCCGTTGGTGAGGATCTTCCCGTCCTGCCACACCGCCCAGCTGACATGCAGGGCGTTTCCATAGGTCTTCGCCGCGGATGCGGCATCCTTGGCCGCGTCATGAAAATTTTTGGACGGCTCCGCCGCCAGGGCGGGGACCGAGAGGCTCAGGCACAGGGCCAGGGCCAGCAGCAGGGCGCCGAATGTTCGCTGTCTCATGTTCCGTTCCTTTCCCGCCCCGGCGCCGCCGGGGCATTTCCGTATTGGCAGACTCAGCATACACCTTCCACAAGGGGGAAGGTCAAGCAAAAAATGTGAATTTTTTCGCAGAGTCGAAAAACGGGAAAACGGCGTCCGCCGGCCCCCGGTCAGTCCCTCTCCGCCACCTCGGCCAGCCGGCCCAGCAGCGGCTCAAAATCCACGCCCTCCCGCACCGGCAGGTCCTGGGCGGCGGTCCGCTCCCCGCAGAGGCGGACGAACTCCACCGCCTGCCGGGCCGCGTCCGGCAGGCACTTCCCCTTTACAAGTCCGCCGGTGAGGACGCTGGCGAAGACATCGCCGGTGCCGTGGAACTCCCGGGGCACCCGGCGGGTCTGGAGGGTCTCCAGGCGGCCCGTACCGGCATCAAAGCACACGGCGCCGGTGAGGTCCGGCGCGGCGGAGACCCCGGTCAGCACCACGGAGCGGCGGCCTCCCAGGCTCAGCCGCTCTGCAATCTCCCGGCAGCCCACCTCCCCGGAGGGCAAGGCCTCGTAAGGCACCCCCAGCAGCAGGGCGGCCTCCGTCAGATTTGGCGTGATGATGTCCGCCTGCTCCGCCAGACGGACCATCCCCTCACACATGGCGGGGGTGTAAGTCTGATAGACCTGGCCGTGGTCCCCCATCACCGGATCTACAATCACGGCGGTGTCCCGCTTCCGGAAATCCCGGATAAAATCGCCCACCACGTCAATCTGCCGGGCGCTGCCCAGAAAGCCGCTGTAGATGGCCTGGAACTCCAGGCCCAGCTCCCTCCAGTGGGCGGCGACTTTCGGCATCTCATCGGTCATATCCAGAAAGGTGAAGTTCCGGAATCCGCCGGTATGGGTGGAGAGGAAGGCGGTGGACAGCGGGCAGCACTGGACGCCCATCACGGAGAGAATGGGGAGGGCCACGGTCAGCGAGCAGCGGCCGAAGCCGGAGAGATCATGGATGGCGGCAACGCGGGGAGTCATCATGGGGCACCTCGTCTCGTCATAGAATCGGTTTTATTGTACTGCAAATTTTCCGGTTGTTCAAGGGGCAGAGATATGGTATACTGAGCGCAGGCGGTCCGCGCCGCCGTCTGACACGCGCCCGTGGTGAAATTGGCAGACACGATGGATTTAGGTTCCATTCCGGAAACGGGTAGGGGTTCAAGTCCCCTCGGGCGTACCAGCTCAGAAATTCCTACCACCGTTCCGTTTCCGCCTTGCGGCGAAAACTGCACTATGGTAGGAATTTCTTCGCTTTCCACCGCGACTCGCTTCGCTGGACTCGCGGCGGAGAAAC
>JAHZBA010000007.1 GCA_019423635.1 Clostridiales bacterium | reverse complement strand
CTCGCTTCGCTGGACTCGCGGCGGAGAAACGGGGGACGGGGGAACGACAACACCGTTCCGTTTCCGCCTTGCGGCGAAAACTGCACTATGGTAGGAATTTTTGCGCAGCCGTTGGCGGCTTTGCCGCCTTACGGATGCAGCATCCCCCTTGCAGGGACTTCGCCTTCCACCGCGGCTCGCTTCGCTGGACTCGCGGCGGAGAGGGGCGGGGATTGCGGGAGAGTCTTGCCTGACGGACTCCTGATTGGGATGGATCGGGCGAATATCTGCAACATGAACCGCATTTTCTCCTCCGGCCGGGCCGGAAGTACAAAAGTAAACTGGGAAAGCCTGTTGACAGCCTTGCTTCTCAGACTTTATAATGGATACAAGCGCTGAAGAAGAGAACTACGGCTTCGCTACAATACAATTGAGGTGAAAGAGATGAAAAGCATTCGCAAAAAAATCACCGTGTGCTTGATGGCAACCGTTCTGATCGCATTGATCGCGGTCGGAGGGGCCAGCAGCGCCCTGAGCTACCGGAGCACAGTCGCCACTGTAGACCAGATGATGAGTGAGACGGCGGTGCTGGCGGCTCAGCGCATTGAGCAGGAACTGACCGCCTACAAGAACGTGGCCATGGACACCGGCTGCATTCCGCAGCTGTCTGACAATGATGTGCCGCAGACGGAAAAGCGCGCCATCATCGACGAGCGCGTGGCCCTTCATAACTTCAAGCGCGGCAACATCATCGGCGCCAACGGCATCAGCATTTTTGACGGCAAGGACTACTCGGACCGGGAATACGTCAAGCAGGCCATGCAGGGCAATGTTTACGTCTCCGAGCCGCTGATCAGCAAGATCACGGGAGAACTGTCCATCATGGTGGCCGCCCCTCTCTATGCCGGCGGGAGCCGTGAGGCCGGTATCGTGGGCGTGGTCTATTTCGTACCTCCGGAGACCTTCCTGAATGATATCGTCTCCTCCATCCAGATCGGAGACAACTGCCGGGCTTACATGATTAACAAATCCGGCGACACCATTGCCGATATCACACTGGAGACCATTACCACGCAGAATATTGAGCAGGAGGCCCAGAGCGACCCCTCTCTGGAAAGCCGGGCCGCGCTCCATGCGGCCATGCGCCGGGGAGAGAACGGCTTTGGCTCTATCAAAGCGGAGGACGGCCCCCGTTTCCTGGCCTATGCCCCCGTGGGCGGCACCGACGGCTGGAGCCTGGCCGTGGCCGCGCCCAAGGCCAATTATCTGGCGGATACATACTTCGGCATCCTCATCAGTATGCTGGTGATCGTAGTCTCTATTATAGCGTCTATCATCGTGGCCGTGAAGCTCTCCAGCAACATCAGCGTACCCATGCGGGCCTGCGCCCAGCGGATGAAGCTGCTGGTGGAGGGTGACTTGAAGTCCCCCGTTCCCCAGACCACCAGCCAGGACGAAACGGCGGAGTTGACCCGTTCCACCGCGGCTATGGTGACGGGGCTGAACACCATCATCGACGATATCGGCTATCTGCTCAGTGAGATGGCCAACAAGAATTTTAACATCCAATCCTCTCACCGGGACGCTTATGTGGGCGGATTCCAGAGCATTCTTCTGTCCATGCGCACCCTGAAGCTGGAGCTGAGCGGCACCATGAGGCAGATCGACTCCGCTGCCGGACAGGTCTCCTCGGCCAGCGGCCAGGTGTCCACCGGAGCCCAGACGCTGAGTCAGGGCTCCATGGAGCAGGCCAGTTCCATTGAGGAGCTGGCGGCCACCATCAACGACATCTCCGCCAGCGCGAAAAAGACCTCTGTGGCCGCGGAGGAGGCAGGCCGGTTCGTGGGTCTGGCCGGCGCTCAGCTGGGCACCAGCGTGGAACACGTCAAGGCGCTGAACACCGCCATGGAGCACATCTCCAGTTCCTCGGAAGAAATCTCCAAAATCATCGCAGCCATTGAGAACATCGCATTCCAGACCAATATCCTGGCGCTGAACGCGGCGGTGGAGGCCGCCCGGGCGGGTTCCGCCGGGAAGGGCTTTGCGGTGGTGGCCGACGAGGTCCGCAACCTGGCCTCCAAGTCCGACGAGGCCGCCAAGGCCACCAAGGAGCTGATTGAGAGCTCCATCGCGTCTGTCTCGGAAGGCGGCCAGGCGGTAAACCTGGTTACCGAGTCTCTGGAGCGGACCAGTGAGCTGGCGGGCAACGTATCTGTTCAGATGAATATGGTGGTGGAAGCCGTGGAGAACCAGACCGCCGCCCTGGCCCAGGTCACGGAAGGCATTGACCAGATTTCCTCCGTAGTGCAGACCAACAGCGCCACCGCCGAGGAGAGCGCCGCTGCCAGTGAGGAGCTGTCCGCCGAGGCGAACAGCTTGAAACAGCTGGTAGACAGGTTTACTCTGGCCTCTGATTGACCGGGTGCATCTTTTCTGTCAACACGCTCCGACTTGCGGGATTGCGACCGCCTCCCCCCTATTGCACCCCTTTGTCCCGCTGGACTCGGGGCCGGGGAGACGGCGGGAGACGGGGGACGGAAGACGAGGGACGGAGGACGGGGGACGAGAGACGGGAGACGGGTGCTTTCGGAGAAATTTCCGCCGCGGCTCGCTTCGCCGGACTCGCGGTGGAGAAAGACGGGGGCGGGGTGTCGTAAGAGCGAACATGTACTGCAAAAGGGGAGACACAGATCTGTGTCTCCCCTTTTGGTGTTCCAATATTCTTTACCGCTGCAGATTGCTGGGATCACTGAAATATTTCTTTGTCTCCGCGGCTACCACGCCGGACAGGGCGAACAGACCGATGAAGTTCGGAATCGCCATGAGGCCGTTGAACGTATCCGCCACATCCCACACAAAGCTGAGGGGAGACACGCAGCCCACAACGACCACGGCGATGAAGATCACCTGGAACACCCGCACGGCCCCGTGGCCGAAGAGATACTGCACACAGCGGGTGCCGTACAGGGACCAGCCCAGCACGGTGGAAAAGGCGAAGAGCATCAGGGCAATGGCCACAAACAGCGCGGCAAACTTGTTGCCAAACACCGTGGCCAGGGCGGCGGTAATCAGCTCGCTGCCGGGCTTCACACCAAACGTGATTTCCACACCACTGCAGATGATGGTCAGCGCCGTGAGGGTGCAGATCACGAGGGTATCCATAAACACCTCAAAGATGCCGTAGAGGCCCTGGTGTACGGGGCCCTCGGTGTCCGCCGCCGCGTGGGCGATGGCCGCAGAGCCCAGACCCGCCTCATTGGAAAAGGCGCTACGCCGCAGGCCCCAGATGATGGTCTGCTTCAGCACAATGCCGGTGGAGGCGCCAAACATGGCCTGGGGCGTAAAGGCGGTGGAGAAGATCTTCACGAAGGCATCTGGGATATTGCCCACATGGGCGGCAATGACGATCAGGGTGAAGAGAATATAGAAGACGCTCATGAAGGGGATCAGCTTCTCCGTGACGGCGCCGATCCGCTTGATGCCGCCCAGGAGAATAACCGCCACCAGAATCGCCAGCAGAACGCCGATGACCCACTTCAGGGTGAACTCCGTCCCGGCAGAGACGCTGGTAAAGGCGGAGACCGCGCCGATCACGGAGCCGGTGATGCTGTTCACCTGGGACATATTGCCGATGCCGAAGGAGGCCAGGGCCGCAAAGGCGGCAAAGAGCACCGCCAGCCACTTCCAGCTCTTCCCCAGTCCCTTAGAGATATAGTACATGGGACCGCCTACCCAGTCGCCCTTGGCGTCCCGCTCCCGGTACTTGATGGCCAGGACGATCTCGGAATACTTGGTCACCATGCCCACCAGCGCCGCCAGCCACAGCCAGAACACCGCGCCGTAGCCGCCCAGGGCGATGGCCTGGGAGGTGCCCACGATGTTGCCGGTGCCCACCGTGGCGGACAGCGCCGTGGTCACCGCCTGCATGGGCGTCACCGCGCCGTGGCCGGCTTCCTGCTTTTGGAACATCCGGCCCACGGTGTTCTTCATGGCGTGGCCGAAGTGCAAAAACTGAATGCCGCCGTTGCGGATGGTCAAAAACAGCCCGCCCAGGATCGCACAGGGCAAAAAGGTGTACATCCACGCAAAGTCGTTCAGCGGCCCTTCCAGAAAGGCCAGAATCCTGCTGATGATTTCCATAGTCTCCCTCCAGTTTCTCTCGCGGCTTGCGAAGCTTCGTCTCTCCCATGAGAACAACGAAAAACGGGGACCGTGCTTCTGCGGCCCCCGCCCAAAGCGGTCTGCTCCCGCGGCGCCCCGCCGCAGGAAGCATCACCCACTCTGTCCTTTTACCTGAGAGATTCAGCGGCCAGCCGCCTTGCACCTTCGGTCCCCGTTGCCGGGCGTCTCCAGAGCCACATCCATTCCTAGTCCCCGCCCATATTCCGGGCGCCTGAGAGTTTTACTCCTTCGGCAGGCTCTCGCCGTTCCCCTAGAAACTTCGTTTGCCGTTATAAAATTGTACCTACCTTATCACGGGTCCCAGGAAATGTCAACTGTCATTTCGACGGTTTGCCGGCCCCTCCCGGGTGGTTTTATCTCTTTAAACGGCAAAATCTCCGCCGTTCCCTACCGGATCACGTTCCAGTACAGCCACAGCCCCGCCGGAATCAGGATCTGCAAGATCAGAATCAGCGGAATCCCGATGGTGAAGGTCTTGTGCAGCGTCTTGTGGTGCCAGGCCTTCATCCCCAGCAGGGCCCCCACGCTGCCGCCCAGAAGGGCCAGCAGGAACAGCGTCTTCTCCGGCACCCGCCGGGCGTTCTCATGGGTCTCCTTATACCTGGCCTTGAGCTTGTCAAAGCCGAACACAAAAAAGGTCACCAGGTTGATCAGCAGCAGCCAGCAGGCCAGCAGGCCCCAGGGAGAGCCGATCACCACCCATACAAAATCATTCTTCGCCTCCGGCACAGTCCCACCTCATTTTCATCTGGATACGGCCGCCGGACCCGTGTTTCCCGGCGGCTGTGTTCAGTTTACCCCATGGAGGGAACCCCGGTCAAGCGGTTTTATAATTTTTCTCGGAACAGGCTCCGCTTTGCCGCCCGGATGGAATCATTTTTCCGAACATTGGGAACAAAACCGCCGCTCCATCCGACAAAATGGGAAAAGGAGGCGATTTCTTTGAACAAATGGTATCCTGCGATCCTGTTGGCCCTGTGCCTTACGCTGCTGCCGGCCTGCGGCGAAGCGGCGGCCCCCGGCAATCCCCCTGCGCCCCAGGCGGAGGAGGACACCCCGCCCGGCCCTGCGGCCACCCTGGCGGAGGAGGAGACGCCCGCTTACCTCACCTGCCGGATTGTGGACGGGGCGGAGGACGGGGAGCTGCTGCTGGCGGCCCTGGACAGCTCCCTGCCGGAGGGCCATGCGGGGCTGGCGGACGGGCGGAGCGTCTACCGCCTGGCCCTGACCGGGGAGACGCCGGTCTATCTGGACGGCGAACCGGCCGCCGCCGGGGACCTCCGGGACGGGATGCCGGTGGAGATCTCCTTCAACGGCACAGTGCTGGAGACCTTCCCGGCCCAGCTGGGCCAGGTGTACACCGTCTCCGGGTTCTCTCTGGGAACGCGGCAGAACCCCGGCGGAAGCCTCTACGACCTCTGCGGCCTCTATCTTCAGGCCCTGGACGATCTCTGGAACAGGGACCCGGCCCTGAATGAGAACATCTCCCTGGCGGGGCTGGATCTGAGCCAGGCCCCCGGCGGCCTGCTGGAGAGCGAGCGGTCCGCCCTGGCCTGGCGGTTTGGGGAAACGCACGGCGTGGAGGTGGTGACAGGCACCTTTGAGGAGCTGGAGGAGCAGGGGTATTTCGAATCCAGTGCTGTCAGCACCCCCGCCCCGGAGGAGGGAGAGGATTTCAGCCGCCTCTGGTACCAGTGGCCCGACGGATGCCTGTTCTCCATTGCGGCCAACACCGGCCACGAGGAGGAGATGTACTCCCTGCCCACCCTGTTTTTTGATGTGGAGAAGTGGAAGTCCCCCCTGGCAGCCTATGTCCTCTATGACTGCTCCGCGGTCTGGCCTGTGCTGGGGACCTGGAGCGGCTACCAGGTGGGGAGTGAGATGATCTCGTGACCCACGGTACACGGACGCCTGGCAATCCATCAGGGCCGCCCCGTGATTCCGGGACGTATTCGGAAAACCGCAGGCGCACCATGTGCGCCTCTACACACCTGCTATTTCAAAAGGAGGCTCTTATGAAACACGCAAAACCGCTCCTCATCCTTTTCGCTCTGGCCCTCCTGCTCACCGCCTGCGGCGCCCGGAGGGACGACGGCCTCACGGAGACGGAGGGCCGGCTCCTCTTTGACGTCAACGGCACGGCCCTGCTGGTGACGGAGGACGGAACCCCCATTGCTCTCTCCATCCAGGTCGAGGGGGCCGACCCCTTCTCCGGCCTTGCCACCGGCGACAGGATCTCCGTCACCCACGACGGGATTGACGACTCCTATCCCCAGCAGACCGGCGCCTATGGCTGGGAGCTTCTGGAGAAGGGCTCTCCGGAGGACCTCCCGGAGGAGACCCTGGCGGAGCTGGAGGAGCTGGGCTGGGACTTCGGCCGGGACTCCCACACGCCGGCGGCGGAGCCCCAGACCGTGGAGGACCCCATCAGCGGCTACTGCGGCAACACCGTTACGGAGGTGATCCTGGACGGGGAGACCTATTCCTTCTGGGGCGATGACTCCGTCCGGTTGACAGATCTGGTCATCAACCTGAACTATGCCGACGATATCTGCCGGTGCCTGCCGGAGTTCACCGTGAACACGGAGTTCGGCGACGGCTACGGCGTCAATCTCTCGGAGCACTATGTCCGCTATGGGGACCGCCAGTGCCCCATCACGGAGGAGCAGGCGGCGGAAATTCAGGGAATTTTAGACCGGAACTGCCCCGGAGACGGTTGAAAACCCCCTGCCCGTCTGGTATGATGGACAAAACGAAACAGGGAGGCCGCTGTCATGCAACAACTGGAGAAGCAATTCCACATTCACTGCGTTCCCGGCGACGTGGGCCGCTACTGCATCCTGCCCGGCGACCCGGGCCGGGTGCCCGCCATCGCCGCCCTCTTCGATGACGCCCATCCCGTGGCCCAGAACCGGGAGTACAACGTCTGGACCGGCACCCTTCTGGGGGAGAAGGTCACCGCCTGCTCCACCGGCATCGGCGGCCCCTCCGCCGCCATCGCCATGGAGGAGCTCCACAAGTGCGGGGCGGACACCTTCCTGCGCACCGGCACCTGCGGCGGCATTGATCTCGCGGTGCAGTCCGGGGACATCGTGGTGGCCACGGGGGCCATCCGCTACGAGCACACCAGCCTGGAGTACGCCCCCATTGAGTTCCCGGCGGTGCCGGACCTGGGGATCGCCAACGCCATGGTCCAGGCGGCGCAGGCCTTGGGTTTGCCCTGCCATGCCGGCGTGGTCCAGTGCAAGGACAGCTTCTACGGCCAGCACAGCCCGGAGGCCTCCCCGGTCTCCTACGAGCTGAAGGCCAAGTGGGAGAGCTGGAAGCGGCTGGGGGTGAAGGCCAGCGAGATGGAGTCCGCGGCGCTGTTCGTGGTGGCGGCGGCCCTGGGCTGCCGGTGCGGCTCCTGCTTCCACGTGATCTGGAACCAGGAGCGGGAGGCCGCGGGGTTGGACCAGAAGATGAGCGAGGACACCTCCGCCGCCGTGCGGGTGGCGGTGGAGGCGCTGAAGCTGGTGATCCAGCGGGACCGGCAGCGGTAACCCGGGGCGAAGCCAAATAAAAAGTTTCGCCGGCCTTTTCAAAGGCCGCGGGGTCCAGGGGCGGCGCCCCTGGTCGCGGCTCGCAAGCCGCGAAATATCCTCGTCCTAACCGCGCAAGCGCACAAAACCCCCGCAACTGAGAGCGTCTTTGCCGAAGGCAAACAGCGTCCCCCGGCAGAAGGACGTGGGACGAAGGATGGGAGACAGGCCGCCGAGGGCGGCGGCCCCTACGGCGGTTACCGGAGAGTGTGAGGTCGCGGAGGGAACGGGGCGGGACAGAGCCCGCCCCCTACAAGGCACCACCGGTGGTCCGGAGGTCGAAGAACACGGGCGCACAATGTGCGCCCCTACACCGTCTGCCGGAGCCTGGAAGCCCACGGGTTCCCCTATTACACCAAAAATTCTGGAGAGCTCTCTCCGGAATTTTTTATCCCCCTCTTGACAAGTATACTTGGTATGTGCTATCCTCAGTTCGCAAAGTTAACTTGTCAAAATAAAAAGTAATCTGTGCATATCACAGACAGAAAGGAGATTCCCTATGGATCAGGAAGAGCGTTTGCCGGAGGACGGCGGGGCGTTGGAGCGGGAGGAGATTCTGCGGAGGAGCCGGGCGGAGAACCGAGGACAGGATGAGCGGGAGCGGAGCGTGCGGGTGGAGGGGGAGTCCTTCAGCCTGGTGTTTCTACTGGCGCTGGGGCTGCTGCTGACCATCTGGAAGCGGGCCCGGGGCCAGTCCTGTGCGGACGTACTGTCCATGTTCTGGATCTCCTGCGCGGCAAACCGGCTGTACCGGCTGACCAAGCGGAGGAGCCGGTCCGATCTTGTGACCCTGCTGATCTCTCTTGCCTTTTTGGCCTGGTATCTGGTACAATTCTTCACGGAGGGATAGGGCCATGGGAAACGCGCGTCCGCGCCGGTTCCCCGCCCTCACCGTTCCGGCGGCTGTCCGGCCGGGAGCGGATCTGATCTGCGTGATTTGGATGTTGGGAGGTATGGAATGGATGACCAGCTGATTTTGAAAAACCGCGTCAGGGTCGCCCGGGCGGAGAAGGGGCTGTCCCAGGCCCAGCTGGCGGCCCTGGTGGGCGTCTCCCGGAACACCATCAGCTCCATCGAGACGGGGCAGTTCAACCCCACGGCCAAGCTGGCGCTGGTGCTGTGCATCGCGCTGGACAAGAAGTTTGAGGAGCTGTTCTATTTTGGGTAGTCCATGCCGCTGGCCGCATCGGGACCGTCCCAGGGCGCATGGTCTCAAGAGGCGGACGTGCAAGCGGGCCGGAGGGACGCATCCCTCCGGCCCTTCCGCACCCTGCGGCCCGCTCCTGTCACACCCGTCTGATGGGGTGACGGATCACCGTTTTCCGCTTCTCCGGCGCGCACCGTCTGGGATCGCTGAGGTAGATCTCATGGTGGAGCCGCCCGCCGCCCAGGTCGTTCTCGTACCCCTCCGCCCGGAGCAGGGCGTCCATCCTCTCCACAGACTCCGGCTCTGTGTCATAGGGGCCCTTGTGGAGGATCTGGACGCACAGCCCCTCCTCCACGGTGAGGAACCGGGCGGCGGAGCAGTCCAGCCCCTTCTTCCGGGCGGCGGTCTCCACAGCCCACCAGAAGTCCTCCTCCCCCACAAAGTCCGGCAGGCGGATGACGGAGGTCCAGAGGAGGGCGGACTTATTCCGATAGTCAAAGCCCAGATCCTCCCGGCCCTCCTGTTCCCAGAAGCCCTCCAGGGGCGGCACCACGTAGTCGAAGAAGCCCTCGATCTCGCGGCCGTTCCGCCTGCTCATTTTCAGGGTGTAGGCCAGGGCGTAGAGGAGCCCGATGGCCTGCTGGTAGGCCCCGCCCTCCTCGTTGGGGTCTCCCCGGCCCCGGACGGCAAGGTAGTTCATGGGCGGGATGGTCACGATCCGGGGGCTGGCGGCGGGGAGGTAGAACTCCCGGTACTCTTTTTTGAAATCAAAGGCCATGGCGGCGGTCCTCCTGGTTGGTTGTTGGCTCCATCATAGAATGGATTCCGGGCGCGGTCAAGGGAAACTTCTCACTCCCGCTTCACGGGGCAGCAGACCTCCGTCAGGAATTCCTCGGGGTTCCGGGTCTCGTGGGGGCTGATGTGGTAGATGAAAAAGGCGGCGCCGTCGAAGGTCCAGCCGTTGTCCCGCACCCAGGCGGCCACGGCCTCGTTGACCTCGGGAATCTGGTCATAGCTTCCCCGGCAGGTGGCGGAGGCCACCTGCACCGCCGGCAGGGTCTTGAACTTCACATGCTCCGTGTTGGAGTAGCTTCCCTTTAAAGTTTTCTGGATCTCCACGTCCACGTCGCTCTCTTTGAATTCAGCGTCGTGGTAGACGGCGGTGCAGAGCACCGGGTCCCCATCCTGCAGGTTCATTCCGGCGGTCTCTGAAAGGAAAATGCTCCACAGGTCCCCCTCCCGGTCATAGCTGGAGATCACCTGCCGGACGCTGGCCACGTACCGCTCCGGAATCGTCTTGACAGTCACATCGTATTTCATGTTGGCTTCACCCTTTCTCAGCCGCTCCAGGGCTGTGTCCAGAAGCCGCAGCCGCTGCGTCTCCTCCTTCAGATCCGCCTGCACCTCCGCCCGCTTTACCCGCAGGCAGCGCTCCAGATCCCCCGGGGTGTCCCAGCACGTCAGCACCTCCGCGATGGCCGCCAGGCCAAACCCCATATTTTTCAGGGCCGTGATCCGGTTGGCGGCGGGGAGCTGATACTCGCTGTAGTAGCGGTAGCCGGTGGAGGCGTCGGTGGTCTCCGGCGTCAGCAGGCCCACCTCGTCGTAACGGCGCAGCATACGGATGCTGATTCTGGACAGTTTTGAAAATTCTCCGATTCTGAGCATGAGGCACCTCATATCCTTCGTTTTTTTGAGCTCAGGAGCATGATAGCACCTACCACTGTGTGAGAGTCAAGAGGGTTTTTGAGATTTTTTGAGGGGACCGTCCTTCGGAACGCCCCGCGGCGGCACACCTGGAACGCCGCCGGCAGACTTCAGCAGCACGCGGACCTGACGGCGGCACGGTTTTCGGCCGGCCATCCTGTCACCCCGCATCCAGACAGCTCCGTCCTTGCGGGAAGGTATCCGGAGAAAAATCGAGCTTACATATCAACGCAATCGGCATATCATGAAAGTAAGTTTGCGGCTGTCTCCAGGATGAAATAAACCGATAAACTGTGAGAGTGATGGGCGGCCATCACTCTCACAGTTTTTATATGGGGCCGGGATATGGTGTGCAAAGAAGCTCTGTGCGGTTCCCATTTGGTGCAAGACGGCAGAGTTGATACGCCCGGCCGGTCAAAGATCTGAGGATCATCTGGGTCTTTGCTGTTACGTGCAGTCATCCAGCGCACGATCCGGCCCTATGCCATCTCGCACGGGGTTCTCCTTCCAATGACCGCACGTCTGGGGAAATGTCCCATTCAGGGCGGAGTGCGGTCCACAGAGGCAAATCCGCTTGCACTGCGCCGGGTGTCTGATATAATCAACTCAGCGGAAAACCGGCAAACGGTTTTCCAGGCGGGCAAGGCCCGCGGAGCGCCGGAATGCGCCCGGCGCTGCCTGGGAAGTCCGCCCCAGGACCGCACGGCGGTCCCCGCGGTGCCGATAAAATCGTCCTGAAAGGAGGGCGGGCATGAAGATTACGCTGAATCAGGACCCATCCTTCCCGGAGACAGAGGTCATCATCAACTGTTCCCAGGCGGATGAGGAGATCCTGCGGCTGGTGGCCATGCTTCGCATATATCAGAAAAAGCTGGTGGGAATTCTGGATGGAGCGCGGTATCTGCTGGATGTGAAGGACGTCCTTTACATCGACACCGCAGACAAGAAGACCTTCCTCTACACGGAGAAGCAGGCCTTCCAAAGCGCTCTGCGGCTCTATGAGCTGGAGGACGCGCTGAAAGAGCTGGACTTCTTCCGGGCGGGGCGGTCTGTGATCCTCAACTTCCGCCGGGTGCGCTCTGTCCGCCCGGAGCTGGGGCGGCGGTGGCTGGTGACCATGGACAACGGCGAACAGATCTGGGTCTCCCGCCAGTATGCCGGAGAACTGCGGGAAAAACTGCAGCAAGCGGAAAGGAGTCTCTTCAAATGAAGCATTTTTTCAAGGGTCTCATGGAGTGGAAGCTCTCGGTGTGCGCGTTGTTCACGGCCTCCACATTCATCTACCTGGTTTTCTGCCTGATCTATGGGCAGCGGGAGGTGTCCACCGCCATGCTGTGGGGGCTGTTTTGGGTGAGCGCCGCCGCTTCCCTCATCCAGGCGGTCTGCTTTTCCGATTGGATCATCAAGAAACTGCGCTACACCTGGCGCAGCCTGCTGTTCGTGCTGCTCTTTCTGCCGGTGCTGACCCTGGCTGCCTGGAAAAACCGCTGGTTCCCCATGGATCAGGCGGGGGCATGGGCCATGTTCATCGGGGTGTTCTTTCTCATATTCCTGGGTATGACCGTCGGCTTTGACATCTACTTTCAGATTGCAGGCAGAAAATACGACGGGTGGATCGGACAGTACCGCAAAAAGAAGGAGGAGGATGAGCACAACAGTCTGTAAGACCGCAAATGCAGGCGCCGCGTTTCCAAAACCGGCCCGGGGATTCCGCGGGCAGGAGCCTCCATGCCCCCAGCGCACTGCAAAAACAGGCAGACGCCGTGATACATGAAGTCTCATTGCGGCCTTTCCATGCTTTTGTACAGGAAGCATTACCGCAGCGAAAATTGCGGCCTTGTGTCCATACAAAACATGGTCGAACAAGGCCATCCGCTTTGATGTCCCCTGCGACCGCCTCTCCGCCACCAGCTGCGGTTCGCCGATGGATGCCGCTATGCCGCCCGCCTCTCCACCATCCACGGCCACATACCGGAGGCTCCCGGAGTGCGCATTGTGGTTTCTCCGACACACGATGTGACCCCGGAGGAATCCACTGCCATTGCCCGGTATTTTGCAGACCAGTGGGGGTATCAACCAGTTTGATGAACGCAGTGATCGGCCCCATCAGCTTATGTATTGGCCCGCTATCCCCTCCAACGGCGAGTACATCTTTTGCTGGGTGGACGACGAGTGGCTGGACCCGGACACATATTTGGCGGCGCACCCCAACCGGAAGGACTGCTCCCTGCCGCCTACCTCCTCCCGCGAGGGCACCTTCACTCTGTTCATGGGCCGCCGCAGGGCCAATCTGGTCATCACGGACCCGCCTTTGCGGCCGGGTTCCGGCTCTCCGGGACGCGTATCTGGAAGAAACCGTCCCTGGTACCGGGGCGTTCTCCCTAACAGTGGCAGCACGAGCCGATTTTGTCCAGCGGGACGGGCTGACCTATCAATATTCGGAGGTCTGCGATGGAACGGAATCAGACACCCACCCTCGGCAGCCTGTTTGACGGCTCCGGGGGATTCCTTTTGGGCGGGTATACGGATCCGCCAAATGAATGGCTAAGGCAGGCAACCGATGTGTTGAGGCTGCATTTGGCTAGGGTCTGTCCCCATAAGCCCAAACACACGTCTTTCCGGCAAAAATTTGCTCAAAAATCCGCAGATTTGTTTTATGCGAACAGACTCAAATAAAATTGCAGAGGCGATGTCTCCATCGCCCCTGCGGCAGCATCCTATAAAAATGCGTGGCGTGACCCTCCCTGTCCGGATCTCCCCTTCCCTTTTGGCGGGAAATGTGATATCCTATTAAAAAAGGAGGAGGTGCGCCATGACTGCACTGGAAGCCGCCGGTCCCGCGGCCGACTGGATTCGGGAGGCCGCCGCCCGGGGGACGCTGCCACATGCCATGCTCTTCACCGGCCCCGGGGACCGGCTGGCCGCCGCCCGCTTTGCCGCCGCGGCCCTGGAGTGCCGGGGAACCGGCCGGCCCTGCGGCGTGTGCCCCGCCTGCCGGAAGGTGCTGGAGGACATCCACCCCGACGTCATCACCGTCCGGGACGAGGCCCACAAAAACCTCTCCGTGGACGTGATCCGCTCCGTCCGGGCGGACGCCCACATCCGCCCCAACGAGGGGGAGCGAAAGGTCTACCTCTTCCCAGACTGCGCCCTGCTGACGGAGCAGGACCAGGATGTCCTTTTAAAAGTGGTGGAGGAGGGGCCGTCCTACGCCGCCTTTCTCTTCTGCGCGGAGAACGCCGCCGCGGTGCGGCAGACCCTGCGCTCCCGCTGCATCGAGCTGAAGCTGCCGCCGCCGGTCCAGCGCAGTGCCGGCGACTCGGAGTGGGGCGAGGCCCTCTGCCGGGCCATTGGCAGCCGGCGGCGGGGCGCCGCGGCGGAGCTGGCGGTGCGGATGGAGCGCAAACGCGTCACCCGGGAGACCCTGGCAGAGACCCTGGCCTGGGCCCGGGAGGCTCTGGCGGAGGCTCTGCTGGCCTGCTATGGCCGTCCGGCAGAGAGGGAAATTGCGTCATTTCTCGCAAAAACCTTGACAAAGGGGCAGATGATGTCCACAATAGAGTTGTTGGAATTGTATCACGGCCAATGCGCCTACAACGTCGGCCCCAGCCACGTGCTGGGTGCTCTGGCCGCGGAATTGGAGGGTATTCTTTGACAGAGGTAATCAGCGTCCGCTTTCGGGGCGGATGCAAAAACTATTTTTTTGACCCAAAAGGGGTCCAGGTGAAGATGGGCGAGCAGGTGATCGTGGAGACCGCCCAGGGCCCGGAGTTTGCCACCTGCACCCAGGGCAACCACGACGTGGCCGACGAGGCCATTGTCAAGCCCCTGAGCGCCATGCTGCGCAAGGCCACCGACAACGACCGCCGCACGGTGGAGTACAACCGCAAGCGGGAGCGGGAGGCCTTTGACATCTGCGAGAAGAAAATCGCCGGCCACGGCCTGGAGATGAAGCTGGTGAACGTCTCCGCCAGCTTTGACGGCAGCAAGATCATCTTCTACTTCACCGCCGACGGCCGGGTGGATTTCCGGGAGCTGGTGCGGGACCTGGCGTCGGTGTTCCGGGCCCGGATCGAGCTGCGGCAGATCGGCGTGCGGGACGAGGCCAAGATGATTGGAGGCCTTGGCATCTGCGGACGGCCCTTTTGCTGCTCCCAGTTTCTCGACGGCTTTCTGCCCGTCTCCATCAAGATGGCCAAGACCCAGAATCTCAGCCTGAACCCCACCAAGATCTCCGGCACCTGCGGGCGGCTGATGTGCTGTTTGAAATACGAGCAGAACGCCTATGAGGACGCCGCCAAGCGGATGCCCAAGCTGGAGAGCTTCGTCCAGACGCCGGACGGCACCGGCAACGTCAAGAGCGTGGATCTGCTCCAGGAGACCATGAAGGTGAGCCTGGACACCGCGCCGGAGCCCCTGAAGCGCTATCACAACTGCGAGGTGCGGGTGCTGCGCAACGGCAAGGGCAGCCGGGAGGGCATTGAAATCCCGGCGGACCGGCCGGACCGCTTCGTGGAGGAGCACGAGGAGGAGGACCGCTTCAAAATGCCGATCCTCTCCACCCCCTTCTACATGGATACCGCCCTGGAGGAGGCCCCGGTCCGGGAGAAGATCGGCCCGCCGGAGAACAGCGAGAGCGGAAAGCGCCGCCACCGGGGCGGACGCCGCCGGAGCAGCCGGCCCTCCCAGTCCTCCCCGGAGCAGACACCGGCCAGGCCGCCGAAGCAGGAGGCTCCGAAGCAGTCCCGCCAGGAGCGCCCGGCAAAGCAGCAGGAGCGCCGGACGGAGAGCCAGGACGGCGGCGAGGCCGTCAAACGCCGCAGGCCCCGCCACCGGGGCGGGCGCCGCCGGAACAAGAGCGGCGAGGGCGGCACACCCCGGAGCGAGTAATCCCCCGGCGCCGCCGGGCCGGGAGTCCAGACAGAGAGGACGGAACGGATGAAGGGCAAATTTGCCGGCGTACTGCTGGCCAGCGACTACGACAACACCCTGTTGAACACGGAGGCGGCCCGGGCCCCCGGTGCGCCCACGGCGCACCTGTCGGAGCGGACCAGGGAGGCCCTGCGGTACTTCATGGCCCGGGGCGGGCACTTTGCCCTGGCCACGGGAAGGGCGCTGGCGTCCATTGAGAAGTTCGCGGGGGAGATCCCCATGAACTGCCCCGCCGTCATCTGCAACGGCGCGGCGCTGTATGACTTTGAAACCAGGACCTACCTAGATTGCATCTTCCTGGACGAGGAGGTGGGCGGACAGTGCCAGGCGCTGCTGGAGGACTTCCCCACCACGGCGGTGGAGGCCTACCCCCTGGAAAACGTGATCCACGCCGTGCGGCCCAACCGCTACACCAAGCAGCACGAGAACCTGACGCTGACCTCGGCCCAGGTGGACGGGTCGCTGCTGGAGGTGCCTGCTCCGCTGACCAAGCTCCTCTTCGAGGACGACCACGAGGTGCTGCTGGACTTGGAGGCCCGCCTGCTGGCCCAGCCCTGGATCGGCGGGTGCGAGGTCTTCTTCTCCGCCCCCACGCTGCTGGAGCTGACGAAGAGGGGGGCCAACAAGGGCGGCATGGTCCGCCGCCTGGCCCAGCGTCTGGGGATCTCCCCCGACCACGTGTACTGTGCCGGCGACGAGGCCAACGATTTGAGTATGCTGGCCTTTGCCGCGGAGGGCTTCGCCCCGGCCAACTGCTCCCAAAAGGTCCGGGAGAGCGGGGCCACCATCGTAACCGACTGCGGCCACGACGCCGTGGCGGAGATCATTGAAATTCTGGATGGGCGGTACTGAGCGTTTCCTCGTACCGTTTTTGCGCCCCGGCAGGACCTGCCGGGGCGCCGTCCTTTCCCGATGCCCGAGCCTGTCAAAGGGTGCAGGCCCTTACCACCCCCTGGGCGCATCGGGTTCCTATGGAACGGATTTTCACCACAGGGGCACAAAACGGGAACGTATCCCTGCGTCTCTATTTCCAATGAAACAGCCCGGTTTTCCTGGAAATCCATCAGACGCCCGCCCGGAAGCGCCGCCTCCGGGGGACGGCGCTCTGCCGCCGGCAGGTGGAACCCCATGATTTGGAAGAAAAAATTTGTACTTACCCCTTGACAAATTCGAAAAATGTGTTATTGTACTAGTTAGATAATACAAAAACAAGGAGGTCTGGCCATGCGATGGCTCTTTTCCAACGACGCTCCTATTTACACGCAGCTGATTGAGCAGATTAAAGTTGGGATTGTCACCGGCGCATTTCCCAGGGGGGAGCGATTGCCGTCGGTGCGGGACCTGGCCACGGAGGCCGGCGTCAACCCCAACACCATGCAGCGGGCGATGACGGAGCTGGAGCGGGACGGTCTGGTATACAGCCAGCGGACCGCGGGAAGATTTGTAACGGAGGACGAGGACATGATCGAGCAGGCGAAGCGGAGTCTGGCGGAGCGGCACATCAAGACGTTTCTGGCGTCCATGCTCCGGCTGGGGTTCCGGCGGGAGGAGATGATCGCCCTGCTGGAGCAGGAGACGAGCGAGGGAGGAATCAGCGATGGCAGTTTTGGAGTGTAAGGGGCTGACCAAGCGGTACAGCCATGTGGCGGCTCTGGAGGACATGAGCTTTTCCATTGAGCCGGGGCGGATCGTGGGACTGCTGGGCCCCAACGGCAGCGGCAAGACCACCCTCATCAAGCTGGCCAACGGCCTGCTGACGCCCACCTCCGGGGAAATCCTGGTGTGCGGCATGGCGCCGGGAGCGGCCAGCCACGCCCTGGTGAGCTATCTCCCCGAGCGGACCTCCATTCCGCTGTGGATGACCGCCATGCAGCTGCTGGACTTCTACCAGGATTTCTACCGGGACTTCCGCCGGGACGCGGCGGAGGAGATGCTGGCCCATCTGAACATCCCGCCCCGGCAGCACATCAAGCAGATGTCCAAGGGCACGCGGGAGAAGGTGCAGCTCATCATGGTCATGAGCCGGGCGGCGGGGCTGTACCTCTTGGATGAGCCCATCGGCGGCGTGGACCCCGCCACCCGGGACTATATTCTCTCCACCATCATCGGCAACTATAACCCCGAGGCGGCGGTGGTGATCTCCACCCACCTGATCTCCGACGTGGAGAAGGTGCTGGACGAGGTGCTCTTTATCAACCAGGGCCACCTTGTGCTCCAATCCACCGTAGACGAAATCCGGGAGGAGAAGGGCATGAGTGTGGACGCACTGTTCCGGGAGGTGTTCAAATGCTGATGAAACTGTTGAAGCACGAGTTCCGTGCCACGGGCCGGATCATGGGCCCCATTTACCTCGTTTTGCTGCTGACCTCCATCGGGGCCAATGTCTCCGCCAGAGGACTGCTGAACTCCAGGTACAGCATTGTGAATCTGCTGGGCGGTCTTCTCATGGTGGCTTTTGTCGCCGCCATCATCGCGGTCTTCCTGGGGGCGTTCGTGCTGATGGTCCAGCGGTTCTACAAGAACCTTCTGCAGGACGAGGGCTATGTCATGCTGACGCTGCCGGTGTCCATCCACCAGCAGATCTGGTCGAAGCTGATCGTGTCCGCCGTGTGGTTTGCGGTGACCCTGGCGGCGGTGATCCTGGCAGGCTGCATTGCGGCGTTTGACATCTCCTTCCTGAGAGATCTCTTCTGGGGGCTGCGGGATCTGTTCCGGGAGGCGTTCCACCTGCGGGCGTCGGACTTCGCCAACCTCTCGGCTATTCTTGTCGAGCTGCTGGTGCTGGCCTTTTTGAGCGCCTGCACCACGTGCCTCCAGTTCTACGCGGCGCTCTCCATCGGGCACAGCGGGTCCAGCCATAAGCTGGCGCTGTCCGTGGCGGCGTATCTGGTGATCCAGTTTGTGATCCAGATGGCCAGCGGCATTGGGATGATCGTTCTGGGCGAGCTGGCGCCGTGGAAATACTTCTCCTCCCTGCATCTGGAGGGCTATGCGGCCATCCACGCCGGAATGATCCTGCTGATCGCCGTCGTCGTGGTCTACGGCGTCATCTACTACGCGCTGACCACCTATTTCCTGAAGCACAAGCTGAATCTGGAGTAAGAACCAGTATTCATAACCGGGGAATACCGGATGGGCAGGGATTTTTCCCGCCAGACAAGGAGATTTTCCGCAGCAATCCTGACGGATTGCAAGGGAAAACGACGCGGTATGACGGGAAAAGGGCCGCCCAGACGGCGTTCAACGGTTGTGAATACAGGTTCTAAAGACACACCGGCGGCGGGGCGTCCCGCCGCCCACGGGGGAAGCTATGGCCTTTCTTGACACCACGCTGGGACAGATGCTGCTGACCTTCGGCACCGCCATGGTGCCGGTGGTGGAGCTGCGGGGGGCGATTCCCATGGGGATCGCCGCCGGGCTGGACCCTGCCCTGGCGTGCGCCACCGCCATTCTGGGGAATCTGGTGCCGGCGCCCATCATCATTCTGCTGGCCCGGCGGGTCTTTGACTGGCTGCGGGA
Source organism: Clostridiales bacterium (assembly GCA_019423635.1). GTDB lineage: Bacteria > Bacillota > Clostridia > Oscillospirales > Oscillospiraceae > Oscillibacter. The sequence continues at coordinate 83,298 of JAHZBA010000007.1, read as the reverse complement.
GACCCGCTTTTTCGGCCCGAAGATCGCGTGGCTGGAGCGGCGGGCCCATCTGAAGGGGCGATTGGTGCGGAAATACCGCCTGCTGGGGCTGACGATCCTGGTGGGCATTCCCCTCCCGGGCACGGGGGCCTGGACCGGCGCGCTGGTGGCGGCGATGCTGAACATCCGGATGCGCCACGCCCTGCCGGCCATCTTTCTGGGCCTGGTGATCGCCGGAGGCATCACCACCGCGGTCACCCTGGGCGTCGTACATCTGCTGTAAAAAGTTTTCGCCCGCCTTTTTCAAAAGGCGGCGGGGTCCAGGGGCGGCGCCCCTGGCCGCGCCCCGCAGGGCGCGGAACCCTCTCGTCTTTGACAGCAATTGGAATCCCCCACCGGAGAGCGCCTTTGCCGCTCGCAGGGCGCAAACAGCGTCCCCCGAAAGAACACCCATTCCCCGCAAAGCCCCCCACAGCACGCTTTCATCAAAAAGGAGACGATTTCATGAAGCACTTGAAGCAGCTCTTGCCCGCATCCCTCTGCCTCCTCTCCCTGACACTCCTCCTCACCGCCTGCGGAGCCCGCGTCACCGCCCCTGACGACGAGGAGTTCCGGGACGCCTGGGACGAGGTCTGGTCCGATCTGGAGGAGGACCTGGGGGAACAGGACGCCTCCAAGCGGCACTTCTACCAGATCCTGAACAGCGACGGGGAGGAGCTCTATGCCGTCACCGACGAAACCCAGGTCTCCGCCCTGGACGATCTCCTGGGCAATGTGGGAGAGGGTCAGGAGGAAACCCCGGCGCCGGAGGACGGCGGGGAGATCGCCTGCATCTACGTCTACCAGCAGGAGAAGACCCTTCTGGCCGGCCAGGACCCCGACCAGGAGCGGGAGTATGAGGAGGTCATCCGCTTCACGGTCTACCAGGACCGGGATCTCATCACCATGCAGTGCCTGAAGGGTCTGGAGGACAGGGATCTGGCGGGGATTCCTCTGAAGGATTTCCTGACCTTCACCCTCTCCGTCCCGGCGGAGACCATGGAGTCCCTGCGGAACCCCGCGCAGTTTGCGGAATAACCCATACAAAAGCGCGCCCGGCAAGAGCCGGGCGCGCTTTCGCTTTCCTCACCGCACATCGTAGAGACTGTCCAGCACCAGCCAGATCTGGGAGAAGGGCCGCATCAGGTTCCAGATCCCCGCCCCCAAAAAGCCGTACTCGGCGATCAGGCGGAACTTGGCCTCCATGCTGCGGGCGTCCTCAAACCAGACCTCGTGGACGACGCCGGCTTCGTCCGTGTAGTGGAAGAAGGGCGACTGGGCCGTCTCGTCGTACTGAATGGCAATCCCGTGGTACAGGGCCAATTCTATGGCCCGCTGGTTGGAGATGGACTGGGCCCTGGTGGTCCCCTGCACAAAGGGCAGCGGCCAGTCGTAGCCGTAGTTGGGCACCCCCAGGAGGATCTTCTCCGAGGGGATGGCGGTGACGGCGTAGTCCAGCACCGCCCGGACGTTGGGCAGCGGGGCCACAGCCATAGGAGAACCGTAAGTATATAAACCATTATGTCATAAGTAATAATAATTTTATTATTAAATTCGATCAATATTAAAACAGCTGAAATCTTCCAGACTTCAGCTGTTTTAATACTAACACAATTCAGCCGGCAACAAACTCCCGGTATCTAGCCAGCTTCCCCGGCTTTGCATCGGGATCTTCCAAGAAAGCCTTTGCCATGCAGGCATAGAATTCCAGGGTGTTGACGCCGAATTTTTCCGTCACTTTGCAGTAATCGGAATACATCATGTTCATCGTGACCCAAAAATCCAGGGGTTTCTCAGTGATCCCGTATTGACGCCGAACCTCTTCCGTTTTCTCCATCGTCCAGTAGGCCCCGCGGGAGCCATCGGCGTTCTCCATGCTCTTCACCCAGCGGTCGGCCTTCTCCCGGGTCAGCTCACAGGACTCAGCCTCGGTATCACCCATGGAGCTGTGCTCGTGCTCAGGCATGTGCTCCTTGATGTAGAGCAGGGCCGCCAGCGTCAGCACATTCTCATGATTCATTTTCCAGTCCCGGGACTTCTCGATCTCTCCGCAGACACATTTCTTGTCGATCATGGTTCAAACCCCCTTGATATATTCCACCAGCCGGGTCACATCCTCTTTGAAGAAAGTCAGCGGTCCCAGAATGGGCACGTCTACAGGGAAGCCCTCCTTGGGCACCTGCTCCAGGAACGCCTCTGCGATCCCGTCCACGTCCACGTTGCCCTCCTCATCCACCGCGCCGATGGAGGCGATGGTGGGGCTTGCAAGGGCGCGTCTCATGCCGTTTTTCACGGCATAGACTGCCCCGGCCACGGCGGCCAGCTTCTTGATCTTCCCGTTGGGGATGTTGGTGGGAATTTTGGGGGCCAGCTCCTCGTCGATATACCGGGCCGCCCCCGCCTCGATCTGCGCGACAGTAGCCATAAAATATCCTCCTTCTTATAATGCGCCGGGGAGGGGTTTTCCCCTCCCCGGCGGGTTTATCAGGCCGCGGGAGTGGTGGTGGCAGGCACGACGCTGACCTTCACGTCACCCCATCCGGGGCAGACGCTGGTGTTGGGGATCACCAGCTTGGTCATGCCCTGGAGTGCAGCCACCTGGCCCTGGAGGCAGCCGATGGTGGCGGTGTTGGTGGCGTTATAGGCCACCTGCTGCATGTTCACGGCGTTCTGCTCGTCCTTGTTCTTCCGGACCTCGCCCTCCAGCTCCTTGATCTGGCCCATCAGGTAGGCGGTGGCGTCCACGATCTTCTGATCGGTGTACTTGTCCGCCTTCAGCAGGCCGATCTCCGCGTCCTTGGCGGCGATGGTCTTGGACTGCTCCAGCTCGTAGCGGCTGACGGGGGTGTTCTCGCTGCACGCGGGGGCGCAGGAGCGGCCCATCATAGACGCCGCCATCAAGGTGGTGAGCGCATCCACGTTGCCGCAGTTCTTGTTGTTGTCAATAGCGGCGGCGCCCAGACCGCCCAGAGAGTTGAGCACGCCCAGGGCGAGACCGGCAATACCGGTGCCAAGGCCCGCGCCCGCCACGCCCTTGCTGGCATATTCCTTGTTCATTTCCATGATATTTTTTCCTTTCATTTTTCAGTGTGTTGTTGTGTTATGTTTCCCGTCATTGCGAGCCCGAAGGGCGCGGCAATCCGTTATCCGCGCCTCGGATGACGGTCAGCGCGTTTATCCCCCGCCGGGCTTACCTCCACATGGGAATCACCTCCTTTCAATTTGCTTTCCCCTGAAGGGGAAGCTGCCCCAGTATGCGCACTGGAGCGGATAAGGGCCTCATTAGCCCCAGCTCCGCCGTGTTAGCCTCTCCTAAAGGTGGAGTTGATTTTCTCGCCCCCACCCGCCTGCCCCCGACTTCTGGACTCTCGCCAACGGCCTCGCCGTCAATCCATCCGCCCAAATCGGCTCATAATCCAGTCCACCGTGCGCTTGGTCATGGTGCAGAACTGCTCTCGCGTCAGGCCCTGGTGGAGCATGAGATCCCCATCGGCGTTCCCCTGCAAAATCTTATTCTCCACGGCCCACTCCACGCCCTCTTTATGGGCAGGGCTCGGCGTGTTATCCATCTTTTTCACCTCCTCCACAGGCTTGTCAAAGAGCGCCTGCTCCGCGGCCCTGCGGCGGGTGAGGCCCGCAAGGACCTTCCCGCCCGCCTTGTTGTACAGTGCCATGGCCTCCCGGATCTCAGGCAGGCTCCGCCCCCTGCAGAGCGTCCGCAGGTTTCCCGCCCCGCAGTTATAGGTAAACGAGATCAGCGCGTCCCGCTGGTTGGCGTTCAGCCGGCCGGTCAGTGGGCAGTTGGAAGGGTTGTCCACCGCGTCGGCATACCTCTGCACGTCTGTCAAAAGCATGGCATCCGCCTCCGCCTGGGTGATGGTGTCCCCTTCGTGGACGTCCGGACCATAATGCCCCCACCCGATGGTCCAGTACGTTTCCGTGGGAACGGGCTTGTAGGCCTTCAGCCGGCAGCCCTCGAACTGCTTGATGAGGGCCAGGCCAGCCTCACCTACCGGAGCAATCGTTTGTCGATCAGGCATGACCGCCTCCAATCTGTTTGACTACCTGATTGATACCGGTTGCCGCAAGCCCGCTGACAATCCCAACTGCCGCCGCGGTAATCGGGTCCTCAGCGGGAAAACCAGACCAACCGAAATAAAACCACAGCAAGCCAATAGTGCAACCGCTCAGGCCGCAGGCAACCGGGATGATCTTGTCGTTTGCCCAGGACGCCAGCTTGACACACAGACCGACAAGGTAGCAGATCACCGTGATTGCCGCTACCCCGGCAATTCCCATAGATGCAATGTCCATTTAATTCCCCTCCTCTGTGAAGTTGATTTTGGATGCCTTGACGGCGTACCCCTGCGTGTTGTAGGTCACCGAATAGGTCCCCGTCTTGGTCTTCTGCTCCACGGTCTGCCCCGCAAGATCCGTCCGGCGCCGCAGATCCGCCTTGACGGGAAGGGGCGGCACCTTGCAGTCCTCGCACTCCTCCTCGATCTCCACCAGCTCCCCGTACCGGACGGCGTAGGTTTTGCCGCAGATGGTCACATAGGCGGGCATGTTGACGCTGCCGTCCGGCAGAGGCTCGTTGACCTTGTTCTCCAGGATGCCAGCGTTGACGCGCACCTTGTCCAGGGTGCCGGTTCCGGTGTCCAGGTACCCCCAGCCGTCGGCCTGCTCCGGGTAGTACCCCACGGATGTGTGCTGCTTCTCCCACTCCGTCAGCTCGTTCCGGCCCGGCTCCAGGTGGTACGTGGCCCCGGCCTCCTTCAAGGCCGCGTTGGTGGTCTCCAGGTCCTCTTTTCCGGCGGTGTAGTCTTTCAGAATCTCATTGATGGTCTTCATGTGTCTCATCCTTTCATATGTATTCGCGCCCTCTCGAGGCGGTTTTCATGTTCCAAGGCCCGGCATACCGCTGACCACCCACGCCAGCACTGCTCCCGCCATGGCCCAGATCAGATTGTCCACCAGCCCGTCCCAGCGCTTCCCGGGCTTTGCCTCCAGCGCGGAAACCCTGGCAGAAATATCCACAAGTGTATCAATCTTCTCAATACGTCCTCGGTTATCGTCCTGCCAATCCAGCATTCGGTCAATCTTACTATCCATGGCCGTCAGCATTTCTTCCTGCGCTCCGGTCTCCCGGTTAATTGTGTCGATTTTATCAAAAATCCGCTGGTGCGTATCCGCATGGCGCCTGTTGGCCTCCTCCAGCGCCTCGACCCGCGGAAGCACCGGGCAGCTATCTTTGCAGTCAGGCATATCAGGCCCTCCTCTCTGTCGTTATGTGTCCGACTTGGACACCGTTTCCCACCACCGGTCATCCGTCCCCGGCTCGGTGGTGTTGCCGTCGATCTTGGACTTGTACAGCGTCCCGTTGCGGGAAACGATGTCCCCGGTGTTGTAGGCATCCTCTGCACACGTGGGCTGGCTCCAGATGGGATACCCGCCGGGGTCCAGGCTCAGGCAGGTATAGAGGGCGGGGTTGTCCGCCGGGGGCCAGTCCTCCTGTGAGGTGTGGTCCTGGACCACCTTGTACAGCAGCGGGTCCCCATTGGCGTCCTCCCCATCGGTGATGTACTGTCCCGCCCGGTAGGACGTGCCCGCCTCATAGCGAGGGTAGACCGTGGCCACTTCCCGGGCCTTATCCTCCGGGAGCGTCCCGGCATACATGCGCAGAGCAGAGATGATTTGCGACGCTCGCTGGATGTCGGGTCCCTCCCATACAATTCTGTTGTCAACGATTCTCATTGTTTCCATTCCTCCTTTCGTAGCCCATAAGGGCAAGAATCATGTCGCTGTCTGTGTACTGTTCCCCCTCCTCCGGCCCCGGTTCCAGCTCCGGGATGGGCAGGGGCGTCCAGCTGGTGACCATAGGCGTCCCGTCGGGATTGTAGGCAATGGTGATCTCTCCGAAGGGGTAGTTTTCCAGCGTCTCCGGAGTGCCCAGCTCCTCCGGGATCACGGCCCAGCCCTCCGGAACCGGGAAGGTCTCCGGAGTCACGCCGTAGATTGTCTGGTTGTCGTGACTGCCGTTGTCGTTTTGCTCGATTTTGATAAGGGTCATTTGATTCCTCCTTGTCAGCCGAATGCGATGTAGTAGTAAACAACATTAGATTCATTCATTCCGCTTATTGCATTTTCGTGATACCAGCTGATGCTTTTCCCGCCGTTGCTTTTTTTCCCGTAGCCAGAAACAGAGTTCCCGTGGTTAAAGCTGTATCCCATTGTAAAAGATGTGGGCATCACAGACGGAAAAACGCAGAAAGTTGAGTTTCCAGATGTTCCTATTGTGGTTTTAAATCTTGAACCATTGAATGACAACGGGATCATAACGATCTGTGGGACAAAAGAAAACGTCAGCGTTTTTGCGGTATCTTCTGATTTGCCTCCGTCCCCTGTATAGCTCCCCAATACCATTGTAGGAGCCTGGTCTGCTGTATTCTGCGCCGCTGTAATCAGCTCCCTGGCCTTCGCCAGCACCTCATCCAGCACGGCCTCCCCCGTCAGCCCGTAGAGAGCCGCGGTGGCGTCCTTCAACAGATTTGCCTTGTTCAGGTCATCCCCCCGCTGCTGGAGCCCGGCTTCGTTCAGCGGCCCGATGTCGCAGGGCAACCCAGCAATCAGCAGATCCAGCAGGCTGTCCAGATCCGTGACCTGCTGCTTGAGATTGGCGGGGGCCTTGATGCTCCGGGAGTTCCCGGTCCCCTTGATGATCGTGTCCGTCATGCGCCCACCCCCAGTCTGAGGAGGGCCACACGGCCGTCATCCAGGAAGAGCGCCGCCGCCCGTACCGCCTGCGGCTCTAGGTGGTCAGAGCACCCCCCCCCGCATTTCCAGGAACTTCCAGACCCAGAATAACGGCCATGATCTCGTCGGAGGTGTAGGTGGGGTCCGGCTCCGGGCCCGGTTCGGGTTCAGGCGGAAGATCCTCCAGCACCCATGCCTCCCCGGACCAGACTGCTTTCTTCGTTTTCGGGTCAAATTCCGGAGGCGCAATCCAGACAGAATCTCCCGGCAGCAGCCAGACTTCCCGGCCCTCCCGGGCGCTGCGCACCGGGTCCAGCTGGCACTTGGTTTGCCCGATGTACTCCATGGTCTCATTGTTATAGGTGTAAGCTGTCATGCTGGCCTCCTTAGTATTTGATAATGGGCGTCAGGGCGATGTTATAGGGGCGGACTGCATACGCGGTTCTTCCAATATTTTGAATATAGTTATCCGCGCCATATCTAACCATTCTACATGTAGAAAGAGCGTAAGAAGCGTCTTGATTTCCGATAGGAACATTTAGTCTGCCAGCAACCTCATCATTTGTCCAACCGGTTAAAAGATAAGAGTGTACGTATGGACCATCTGTGGTCACTGTTTCGAGATACGTTGCATCGGTCTTTCTGCCAAATACAGAAGCGTATCTGCTTTGACTACCCGCGCCTCTCACAAATGCGGCCCGCAGATCCGGAAGGGTAAACGTGGTGCTTCCATCACCGGTTCCAAATTGTGTCCCAATCACCTCAAACAGCTTTGCGTAGTCGTTCCGGCCAATGTTGGACCCATCGCACAGCAAAAACCCATCAGGGAGTGTCTGGCTGGCCAGCCACAAAATACCGCCGACAGGCACCAGGCCCACCCACATATCATCCGGCACGGCGTCAGAAGAAAATCCATGTGCTTCCGCCGTCTCATCTTTCAGGAGCGTGCTTTTGTTCAACGGATTACCCGCCTGCACAACCCCTTCCGGTTTTAGGGGGCCGATATCAATGGGAATGCCGGCCTCTGAGGCGCCCGCCGCCAGGAAATCGGCAATGGTCTGGTACTCTGTCACGGCGGTGACAGAGAAATGGAGCGTCCGGCTGTTTCCCGTTCCTTTGATAATCGTGTTTTTCACATCATCACTCCTTTCAGAATTCACCGCAGGAGATCTCCCCGCAGGTCCACGGCGATACATCAATCAGCGGCCGCACCGCGTCCACGGCCACCAGAATGGCTTCCACGTTATTGGCGTGGGTCGTGCTGCGCACCGTCTCCGGCGTATCCGGCACCTCCCCGTCCAGGGGCAGGACCTCCCGCAGGCCCTCTGTGTTGCGTACCAGCCGGGTTTCATCCGGGATGCCCCAGATATCTGTTTCCGCCCACTCGCGGGTGTCCGGCTGGCAGGCAGGAAGGTATCCGTAGGCCCGGAGCCAGGTGTTCAGCCAGGAGATCGCCAGGTTCACCCGCTCCAGATCCTGCCCGTCGTAGCTCCCCCGGCGGCACCGGGTATTGGCCCACCAGGCCCGCTCCTCTTCCGTCCAGCTGGTATAGCCCCGCTTGCAGAGGGCCAGAATGCGCTCCGTGTCCGCACTGCCCCGGTCCGTCACCAGCCGGAGCACCTGGAAGGACTTGCTGGCCGTCAGCCCCGCGGCGTCCGTGCCCGTCACGGTAATCTCATTGAGCCCCACCTCCAAAGGCACCAGCCGGTGGAAGCTGCCGTCGATCACGGTCACCTCCACCCCGCCCACAGTGACGGCGGCCACGCCGGAGGTCGCGTCTGCCGCGGTCCCTGCCACATCAATGGCGGCAGCGTCCACGATCCGGTGACTGTTGGGCCGGATCAGCCGCAGGACCGGGGGCACGGTGTCCACGGTGTAGGCGGCGCTGGCGGTGGCCGGGTTGCCGTCCCGGTCGGAGACGGACACGGTGACCAAATGCGGCCCCTCTGAGAGGCCCGAGGCGGAAACAGTGAGTGTGTACCCCTCCTCCGCCTCCGTGACCGTACAGGGCGCCTGAGCGCCGTCTATGGTGGCCTGTGCGGTGTCCACGTCGATACCGGAGCCCCCGGCCTCATCCACCGCGGAGAACACAAAGGAGGGGCTGGCGGTGGTCAGGTATCCCGGCTCCGGGGACACCAGGGTCACCACGGGGCTCACGGTCTCCCGGACGGTCAGCCGGAGGGCCGCCAGCGTCTCCCCGCTGGCGGTGGCCGTCTCTCCGCCCTCGTTGGTGGCCGCCACTGTCACGGGGAAGTATCCGCCCGGCTCGTTGATGGAGGTCCCGGAGGGCGTCAGGGTGCCCTCATAGCGCCCCGTGGCCTCGTTATAGGTGAGGGTGATCCAGGTGTCTCCCAGCTTCGCCCGGACTTGTGTCAGGGCCATTGTGTCATCTCCTTTCCCCTCATCAGTCACGGCTTCGCCGTGCCAGCTTCCCCTAAAGGGCCTCATCAGTCACGACCTGCGGTCGTGCCAGCTTCCCCTAAAGGGGAAGCCTTTGTCCTGCACTGCGGCTGGCAGCATCCCTAAGCCTTCCCCTTTAGGGGAAGGTGCCCCCGCAGGGGGCGGATGAGGTCACACCATTCCTTCCCCTTTACTGCGGAAGTGTAATGCCTGTAGGCGTACCGGGGATGACAGTGATATTTTCCTTCACCGGGGACAATCGCAGTTCCCCACGAATCGTCGCATCAAAAAATTCATCTATTGACGGTTTCGCTTCGAGTTTATAAACATTGTCCCTGACATGTACGATTTTTCGTTCCATTTTCACACCTCCCCCGCCGTAACTTCCCAGGCATACCAGATCTCCTCCCGCGGAATCACCTCCAGATCCGCCGCCGCCACGGAGATCAAAACCGCCTGTCCGACGGTGGCCGGGTTGGGCGTCAGGATCGCGGAAATGATGATGGGGATGTACACCGGATCAAACATAGGCATTCTCCTCCGCGGGTTTCTCCCAGGTAACCATTGCAAACCCGGTTGCCCCCGCCGCGCCGGTCTCACCGGGTCCCGGCGGCCGGATGGTAACAATCTCCGTTTTGTAGAGCCTGTCCGCTTTCGGATCAGATGGCTGAATATTTCGGAGCACCTGCTTGGTGTAAAACTCTCCCGGATCTCCCCCGGCGCCGCCCTTGCCGCCGTCGCCGGTACCCGGCAGGGGCGCTTCCACGCCGGTTCTGGCAAAGGCCTGTCCGTTGGCAATATCCGTGTAGCCGCCGGGGTACAGCGTCCCGTTCTCGGAGCTGTAGGGCCCGAACGTGGTGTGCCCGCCCATGGCCCCAGGCACGCCGGGAACACTGGCCGGTGCCCCTCCGGCACCCAGCACCACCTCAAACTCCTGCTCCGGGTTGATGTCGATCACGCCGTACCAGATGGCACCGCCCTGGCCGTCCTGGCCGGGGTCGCCGTATCCGGAACCAACGGAGTTACCCAGGTTGCCGGTAAACCCAACCCACCCGGGCTCTCCGTGGCCGCCGCCCTGGCCGCCCTGGCCCAGGACAATCCGGATCCTGGTGACGCCGGGAGGGGCTTTCCACTTGCCGGAGACCCGGATCACGGCAAACTCCGTCCAGAGATAGGACCCGTCCGCCTGCAGCAGTGTGGACCGGCAGCCCTGGAGGGCCCCATCCCGGATCTCAAAGGTCTGCATCATCCGGCGGGCGGTGGTGGCGTTGGACTCGTCCAGCCAGATGGTGTCCACGTCCCCAATCTCGCTGGCGGGGTTGCCCCGGCCGGTGGTCTCGATGATGTTCCCGCCATACTGGGCAAGGATCAGTCGGGAGGCCGTCAGGGCCTGGGCGGAGGTGTGGATAAACGGGTTTACGATAGTCACCGTTTTCTCGCTGGAGGTGCTGTTGCCGGAGACCACGTACTCCGTGTCGTTCCCGTCCGCCAGCCGGAAGATGAGGGCCGCCAGGCTCTCATTGGCCCGCATGGTGGGATAGCTCACCAGATTGTCCAGATCCAGCTTCGCGCCCTGGTTCCACAGGGGCTCCGCTGCCAGCCGCCCGCCGTCGCTGTCCGCCCTGGGCCAGGTGCCGGAGGCCATGCAGGCCCAGCGGATGATATCGCCGCATTTCTTGCCGGTCACATCCTCCACGCTGTTAGCCGTCACAGCGGCGTTGGCGTAGGCGGGGTCAACGTGGAAGCGATTCTTGAAATTTTCCCCCAGCTGGGAGACTACGGCCCGCATCCAGCCGCTGAGGGTGGTGGGCAGCGTCGCGGGCGGCAGGAAAGTCCGGTCCGAAACCAGCCCGATAATGTCCACCAGGGACCACTTCATAATCATGCTGTTGTCGCTGGTGTTCCAGCTGTTCCCGGCCTGGTAGTAGAGTCCGATCTGCTTGTACTCCACGCCGCCGTCCGTCAGCATCACGCCCAGATACAGCTCCACGCCCTGCCGTTCCTCGATGGACTGGAAGATGCCGTCCTTCCGCCGGGGCTCGAACCGCCGGTCCGTGTTGTCCAGGCCGATCTCCGCCGTGCCGTAGGGGAGCGTCAGACAGGAGAACTGCCCCTGCTGGGTCACGCGGAGGCTCTCCAGCGCGTCCGCGCTCCAGTCCTCGTAAATGCCCGGCACAATCTCCACCACCCGCACACGTCGTCCAGGAAGCGTCCAGCGGGTCACCGTCAATTTGATATAGTCCGGGTTGTAGACGGTGAACTCCTTAAATTCCATCTGCGTCTCGTGGTTGCCGGTGATCTCCTTGGAAAAGTAGGCCGTGCTCCCCTGCACCACCTCCACGGTGAAGTCCTCCGGCATTCCGTCCAGGGGATCCGTGGAGAAGAACACGGAAAACGCCTGGAGCACCGACATTCCGGAGAAGTTCAGCTGCACGAACTGCGGCGTCTCAAACGTGGCATCTGCCCCGCTGAGGACGGCTCCCACGTAGCCCGTGGGCTCCGGGGATTTGTGATCTGCCGGGAAGGGGGAAAAGGTCCCATCCAGCAGGAACCGGCCAGGCTCCAGGGTGCTGTACCGGGGCGGGGCGTCAAAGTTCCGGTCGTGGATCTCCTCCGCCTTGCTCCAGGGAGCCGCCGGGGAGGCGGTCACCGGAAGCCAAACACGGTCCGGGTCCGAGAGGTCCACGATAGCCCGGAGAAAGATATGCCGCGGGGAGCCGACAATGGCGGCATCGTATGCGGTTGTTCGCTCCTGCATCGCGGGCCTCCTTTCTTAGCCAATACAAAAATAGGCGTAAGTATATCCGGAATAATTCATTGCACTAGCCGCATTATCTCCTGTCCAGGAGATGGAGTTTCCAGACAACGTAACCGGAAAACCGTATTGGGTACTTGGAGACGCATTTCCAAAATAGGATACATAAAAAGAAAGAATTCCTTTTATCCCTCTTGTGTATAACAGAAAATTCCCATTATTTACATTTGTCTGCATAACTAAAAGAATCTGCGGAAGAAAAGAAAACGAAAGAGTTTTGGTCTTGTTTCCAACTCCGGTATACTCACCATGCTCAAAATAGGATTTTGCATTTGCGACATTTGAAATGTTCGCAATCAGCTCCCTGGCCTTCGCCAACACCTCATCCAGCACGGCCTCCCCCGTCAGCCCGTAGAGGGCCGCGGTGACGTCCTTGAGCAGATTTGCCTTGTTCAGCGCATCCCCGATCTGCTGGCACCCGGCCTCGTTCAGCGGCCCGATGTCGCAGGGCAACCCAGCAATCAGCAGATCCAGCAGGCTGTCCAGATCCGTGACCTGCTGCTTGAGATTGGCGGGCGCCTTGATGCTCCGGCTGAGGCCATTCCCGGTGATAATCGTGTCCTTCATCGCGCCGCCTCCAGACTCAGCAGCGCCACACGCCCGTCTTTCAGCAGGAGGGCTAAGCCCGCAATGTCTTGCGGCGCAAGGGTTTCAAGGGTTGCCCCCCCCCCCCGCACTTTCGAGCTCTAAAGTGATGATGTGGGTGATAAGTTCGTTCATATTGGCTCCTTTCTCAGTGGGGGCGTTCTTCGCGGAGGTAGACAGTCTACTCCATGCCAGAGGATCGCTCAAGCATGGGGCCGTTCCTCTCGCAGAACGAATCCCAATCCGTGCCAGATAGGCCGGTTACCGTCGTCAATCAGAAATGTGGGTTCCGTAATAGACTCCACGATAAAGGTCGATGTAATCATTTCGTTGCCGTTGTCCGGCAGTACAGAGGAGATCACCGGACCTCCGGACCGCAGAATTTCCAGCGTCGGCCGACAGATCTCGTCTTCCAGATAGTCATAGGACCACCGGGCCTTCCAGACCTTGTAGGCCGTTCCAATCCGCTCCAGCACTACCCGCCCGGAGGCCATCGTCACCTGCCTAGTCAAAGGCTCCTCCCAACAGGCATACTGGTCAAAGCTGACCTGCGGCAGCCGGAAGCCATTCAATAGGATCTGGTCCATTTCATCCATCCCCCTCACTTGTCGTCCATGGTCTCCGGATTAGCCCGGGCCACCGCCCTTTGCACAGGAAGCGTTTGCGTAAAGAATTCCCTGCTGTCCACATTCATGGTAGATTTCACAGTCACATAGAGCGGCCGTTCCTGAGCTGCCAGGCCGTTAACTCCAGCCGCAATGGCGCCCCGCACATCCCCAGCGGTAGCTGGCGGCTCTGTCTGGAGAGCAGTGGTGTTCATCCGGGCGGCAATTTCTGCGTTGGAGGGGATATCCTTCCACGCATCCCGCAGTATCCGGGCCACTTCCTGCTCCATAGCCCGGGCCTTGGCATAGACCGCCTCCTCTTTCGAAGCAAGACCGTCAATGAGGCCCTGGGCGGTATCCTCTCCACTCTGAAAGGCCGTATTCGTCAACCCTTCCAGCGCCTGCTCCAGCTTGACGTTATACTCCAACTCCAGAGTCTGGAGTTGATTCTTGTAAAACTCCTCCGCCACCTGGGCGGCCCGCAGCTGCTTCTCGTCCCACAGGGCGTTGTACTGCTCCCACTGGCTGTCCGACATGGCCAGCAGCTGCTCGCCGTACTCCGTGGCCTCATCCACATTCATGGCCAGAATCTCATCCAGAAGATCCTGGCTGAGTCCCCGCTCCCGAAGCCCGGTCATGGCCTCCTCGTACCGGTTGATGGCATCAATCTGCTCCTGGATGCTCTCCAGGCTCATGCGGTCGTCCTTAACTGTAAACAGGTCCCCATATCCAGAGAGGGCCTGCTCCATGCTTTTCCGCTGGCTCTGGATGCTCTGGACCCGGTTTTCCAGCTCGTCTGTCAGGGCCTCTGTCTGTTCGGCCCAGAGACCAGCCTCGTCCTCCGCCAGCTGCTTGTCGTACTCGTAAATCTGCTCCGTGACCCGGCGATATTCGGAGAGATTCCCTTTGTCTGTCAGGTATTGGTCCCGGTACTCCTTCAGCTTGTCATAGTAATCCTGCTCAGAGACCAGATCCATGGCCTTCTGGTGGTCCAGTTCCGCTTTCAGGTTCTTGTACGCTTCCAAATCCTGCTGGGCCTGGGTCTTAATGGCCTTGCTGGCAGATCCAGAGCTCCGGGCCGCGCCGATGGCGGCGCCGCTGTAGCTTCCCAGAGCCTCTCTGGCCCGCTTGAGGGCGGCGATCTGGGCGTCCAGAGCCGTGGTGTCCGGGGCCTCCGCCGCGGCCTTGGCGCCGGCCATGGACCAGTAGGCACTCCCGGCCCGCTGCGCCGCTTGCTCTTCCTCCGCCAGCTTCGCCGCGGTGATAATTGCCTGCTTCTGGGTCTCCAGCGATGCCAGCTGATCGTCAATCTTGGCCTGGGCCAACTCGATGTAGGCCGCCTTGTCCAGCGTCACGGAGCCGGTCTCCGTATCAATGGCCAGGGCGGCGCCGTATCCGGCCTCGATCAGCTTCAGGGTGGTATCCAGACTGAGGCTGCCGGCGTCCGTCTGCTCTTTGAGCGCGTCGGCCAGCGTGTCCTGGGCCCCGGCTGCATACAAAGAGGCCTCCTCCAGCTCCGCCGCGGCCGCAGTCATCTCCGTCACAGATACCTGGGCGCCGGCCATGGCGTTCCCAGTCCGTTCGGCGGCGTCCCCGGCGCCGCTGAGCTTCTCCGCCAGGGCGTCATACTCCGCCTGATTGGCGGCCAGCGCGTCGGTCAGATCCTGGACGCTCTGCTCCACGCCGGAAACAGACCTCCCGTAGGTCCCGATGTACTGAGACACATTTTGCATCTGGCCATTCAGCTCTTCCTGAGCCTGGGCCAGCCGCTCCTCGATCTGCGCTTGCTCCTTATAGAGTTCCGTCATCCGGCCAATAGCTTCAGCCTGCAGCTGTCTTTCTGCCTCCGCCTCCACCATCCGGCGCACAGCATCTGCTGTCATGTTCAAAGAGTCGGTCTGCTCGTTATACGCCAGCGCCAGGTTTGGAACAGACTGATTCAACTCGTCCACCAGTATTCGGATGGACTCTTTCTGGGCGGCGGTCTTGTTCTCCGCCGCCGCCAGCTCCTCCAGGACAGAAATGGACGCCTGTATATGTGCAGATTCTTCCTGAATAGATCCAATAGTTTCCTGGTAGGCTTCACTGGATTCTGTCAGGCTGTGCATCAGGCTGTCCGTCCGGGAAACAGCGTTATCTACAGATGACGCAAAAGCCGACATGGCAACGGTCAATCCAACGATTGCAGATGTGATAGCAATCGCTGGATTCATGTTCATTGCGGCGTTTAGCGCTGTTTGCGCAACTGCAGCGGCCTTTGTTTTCATTTCATAGGCAGCAATCCCGGCCGCAAAAATACCGAGCGCTGCTGTCACGCCGGCAATGGCCTGCACCAGCCAGGGGTTTTCCTCGATGAACTCAGCAGCCCAGGCAAATCCCTCTGTACCGGCCTCCGCCAAATCGCCCAGAGCAGGCCGCAGGGCGTCGCCTACGGCAACCGCGGCATTGTTGGCCGCATTGCCGAAAATTTCAAATTTCGCCGCATCATCCGCGTACCGTTTTGAGGCCTCTGTCGTCAAAGCGGTGTTTTCTGCCCAAGCCTGGTTAGCGCGGTCGATGGCACCTGTCATCTGGTCAGAGGCCAGCGCCAGGGACTTGAGCATATTGCTCTGCCGGATGCCGGAGAGCCCCAGCTCGTCCAGCACCAGCGTGGCGCTTTCCCCCTGCTGATCCAGCCGGGCAAGGCCCGCAATAAAGGCCTGCAGAGCGGAGACAGAGCTTGCATTCCAGGCCTTGGAGAATTCCTGGGAGGACATCCCGGCAATCCGCGCGAACTCAGCTAGTTTGCTGCCGCCCTTGGTCACCGCGCTCTCAATAGCGGTCAGTGTCTGGGTCATGGCGGTGCCGCCGGCTTCCGCTTCGATTCCCACACTGCTCATGGCGGCGCCCAGAGCAAGGATCTCCGGTTGCGTCATTTTGGCCAGAGTCCCGGCGGCGGCCAGCCGGGTACCCATGGCCGTGATTTCGGATTCTGATGTGGCAAAGTTGTTGCCCAAATCCACAATCACACTGCCAAGGCGGGAATAGTCCTCTGCCTGCATCCGCGTAACATTTGCGAACCGGGCAAGGGATTTCGCCCCGTTCTCGGCGGTCAGATCCGTAGTCTCGTCCAGGTCGATCATAACCCTGGTAAAATCCAGAACATTTTCCCGCGCGATGCCCAGCTGACCGGCAGACTCCGCCACTTTGGAGATGGCCGTTGTTGTGGCGGGAATGTCCAGGGACATCTGTTTGATTCCGTCGCGAAGCTCGGCCATCTGCTGCTCCGTGCCCTCCACCGTCTTGGCAACGCCCGTAAAATCACTCTGGAACTGCTTGGAGGCATCCACACAATCCAGGAGTGCCTTTGCAATCTCGTCAATGCCACGTGCTACCCCCGCCGCCGCCAGGGCAGTGGCTAGAGTGTGCACAGAGTCCCCGGCGGCCTTTGTGCGGTTGCCGAACTCGTCAATAGAGCTGGCGGTATGTGTCGCGCTGGCTTCCGCTTCTTTCATGTAGCCGTTGACAGCCTCCAGCTGCTCCCCCAGCCCCAGCAGCTCTTTCTGGGCCTGGTTCAGGCTGTTCTGATACCGGAGCGTGGTGGTGTCCGAGGCGCCGTAGGCCTCTGTAGCGTCCCGCACCGCCTGCTCCAGCGCCCGGACTTTCTCTGCCTGCTGTTCATATGTCCGTGACAAAATGTCCTGCTTACTCTTCAAAGCGTCCAGGGTGTTGGCCTGGCCCTTAAACTGGGTCTCCGAGAGCGTTAGCTCGCTCCGCAGCACCCGCAGCTCCGCGTTGACACCGGTTATGGCCTTCTTAAAGGCCGCCTCGCCATCTACCGCCAGCCGCGTTGTGATTGTCCGCACCGCCATGGCCTGCTACGCCCCTTTCTTTCCATTGTCACGCCGCTGGCGCTCTAACTCCAGCATGTCAAATACCAGCCCCACCGGCAGCAGCAGCGCCTCACGGACATCAAGCCCCAGAATTTGTGTTGTGATTTGGAGATATTTTCCGCGGGTGAGCCCGTTGCCGGTCTTCTCTTGCAGAGATTGGAGCCCCTTGTCCATCATTTTCGGTTTTTCTGCATAGTCCTGATGCAATCCGGAGATCAGAGCGCGCATTACGTAGATTTTTGCCAATCCCACACCGGAACGGGAAATCAAATCCCGGATGTTTCTAGTTGTGGGCAGGGGGCCGTGGCCGTACCCCAGGTACCGCCGCCACAGCTCCCCCTGCTCCGTGAGAATGGTCAAAAAGGCGCAGGTGTTGTCAAACGCCGTCCGACCGCTGCCCTGGAGGTGATCTGCCAGGGACCCCTTGTCTCCGAATTTGTCGTAGAGATCAAAGAGCGCCGCCCCGTTGAGGAGAAGGTGGTACGTCACGCCTCCCAGGAGCACCGGCACCGTCCGCATCACAGCGTCTCAGTCCCAGCCTTGCTTTTGGCGGACGCCGTCTGCGCCATAGCGGCTTCCAATGAGTCTGCATCAATGGACGTGCTGGTACCTGTGAACATTCCGTCCACCCAGGCCGCCGCCTCGTCCTCCGTCTCGAAGAGCGGCGAGAAGCACCGCCACTTTCCGTTGTTGCAGGAAGAAGCAGTGAACTGGAGCTTGCCGGTGGCTAGCGTAATGTTGTCGCCGTTGGTGTTGTACTCGCCTCCCTGGAGCATAGCTTTGGTTTTGGGATAGAAAAGCCCCATGCACACGTCCCGACCGTCGTCCAGGATCATATTGACGTAGTAGCCCAAGCCGCCATAGGGGGGCTTGTCGCTGTCTCCGAACCAGATGTTCTCGTGGTCTCCCGCCTCGATCTCCGCTCCGGAGACCGAGGCCATGACCGTGCGGGGAATTTCCGTGGTCTCCACGCTGAGGATGGCCTCCTTGAACTTGTTGACGTAAACCACCAGGTGGTTGTCCCCGTAGCCCTTTGCCTCGTTAAAGGTAATGTTCTCCGTCACCTTGTTCAGAGATCCAACGCCCACCGCGGTATCGTACTTGGGGAGCTTTCCCGCCGGCTCCGGGTTCTCCTTCGCGAACGGAGCGTGCCGGATGTATTTCGCGCCGTATTCCATAGTTGTTTCCTCCTCACAGATTTTTTGATTTCAAAAACTCGTCGTAGATTTTTGCCGCAGCGTCAACTGCCGAGATAGCCGCGGCCTCATTGGCGGTGGCAATAAAAGGTCTGGGAGCCTGGTTCCGTTTTCCGTATTCATTGATAAAAGCCACGGCGGCATTTCTCTCTCCACGGTCATTGATGCCCTGGGGCGTCACATAGATCATTCTTCCTCCGTTCCGTCCCCGTTTCATTTTGCCGGGCCGGATAGACGCCAGCGTCTCTCCGGTGCGGTAGACGCCCATCTGCACCCCGTAGGCAATCTGAGCTTGTTCTACAATCTCTGCCTCAGCCTGCAACATGGCCTCTGCCACATCGTCAGGGATATCCTCTATCTCCTGAAAGGACAGCACCAAATCATCAAGGCCTGAAAAATTCAGCTGTGCCATATCAAACCTCCCCGTCCACGGCCTGGAACTCGTACACATAGTGCTGTCCGATCTCGTCCGAGGCGTTGACGATCTCCGGTACAGTGAATCCCCGCTGTGCCGCCAACGCCTGCCGCAGCTCCTTTTTCTTGGGTCGGGGCTGCCGGCGCAGCGGCAGAAACCAGTGGACCTGGCAGAGGTACCGCACCGCATGGGCGGTGTTGTCCCCGAACCCCGCCGGGATCTCGTTGTAGTTGTACGTGCAGTACTCCTCCGCGTCGCCGCCGTACAGGTTCTCCGCGCACTCCGGCACCAGCGGCGTCACCGCGGCCAGAATCTTCTCATCAACCGTCATAACGCCTCCCCGGCTCCAGCCACTTGCACCAGAGCTCCAGATACTCTCCTGTGTCCCCATAGGGGTTGATGTACAGGATCTCGTAGTCGTTCCCCGCGTACCGCACAAACATCTTCCGGTCGATCGCGGTTCGCGTGTACCGAATCAAAAACCGGGCCTTGACCTCCCCGAAGTCCGCGTTGGCCTTGACCATCTCCGTGCCGCTGATCTGGCTGAACTCCGCCCAGCATTTTCGCACCAGCTCCGGCTTCGCTCCCTCCGGCAGAAACCCGCCCGGCCCCGTCTGCGGCTTCCGGTAAATCCTGATCCGCTTGTCCAGCTTGCCGGCGTTGACGTACATCACCCCTCACCGCCCTTTCCCGTGGATGTGTCCGACTTGGACACATCCACGCCGGGGCCCCGCACAGGTTCCGTCAGCTTCAGCTGGTTCAGGTTCCTCCGGAAGGTCACGTTGTCGGCGACTGAGTAATTCCCTCGGCCACCGTCCACGGCGCCCCGGCGGTCCCAGAAGTCCAGCACCAGGGCCGCCAGGCACAGCTCGTACATGGCCCGGCGAGAAGCGTCATCTTCCGCGGGCTCCGAGATCCCCGCCTGGGTGAGGTACGTCTCCGCAGCCTCCGCGAACGCCTCCAGAACCGGCTCCTCCTCGGGGCTCAGTTCGTCAATCCGGCAGTAGGCCAGCAGAAAGGCCCTCGGCACCGGGTATGTCATACCTTAGAGACAACCGTTGCGCTGCCGGCCTTCAGGGCCTTATAGCTGCTGTCGGCCTCCACAACGGTGATGACCTGCCCGGAGGTGGCGGTGATGTCGGCGGTGCCGTCCCAGGCCGTCCAGCCCTGCACGTTCTGTCCGTAGGTCACGGCGGTTTCAGAGGCGGCCGCCTTGTACTTATAGAGATTGCCCGCGGCCTTCGCGGGGGAGACGGTGAGCTTGGTGCTGCCGCTGGCAGTCCCCGCGGCGGAGATCACGGTCAACGTTCCCAGAGTGCCTGCCCAGTCCACGGCAATATAGCCGTTGACAAAGGCCTCGTCATCCCTGGTGGTGCAGTCGTTGCGCACCAGGCCGCGCCACAGGGTCAGGTCCTGCTCAAAGGCGTTCACGTCCCCCGCGCTGGCGGTGTTGGACACCAAAATGCTCATCAGCTGCCGGTCCCAGAACACGATTCCCTCTCGCAGGTCGCCCAGGATCATGGGCACCTTGCCGTCCTCCGTGGGGATGGTCTTGTTGTCGTAGGTCTTCACCGGCAGGGTGTAGGGGCCCACGCACAGCCGCAGCTCCTTGGGGTCCGCGGGGTTGGGGGTCAGCAGATATCGGTCGTTCTTGTCCTTCAGGGTGCCCAGATAGAGCAGGCCATCGTCGTTGGTCACCAGCTGGCTTGTAGCGCGGAAAACGGAGCCCAGGCCAACCCACGCCCGCAGGATGCCGTCCAGGTCCTCCAGGTCGGTGGCCGTCTTGGCCTTGATCCGCTCTAGGATCAGCTTGTTGCCGGTGTCCCGGTCCCTGTCGGCCAGCCACTCCTGTACCACGGCGGCGATGTTGTTGTCGCTGTCGGCCAGCAGCTCGTTGGTCACCACCATGTAGCCGCCCCGCTTCTTGATGCTGTAGTTCATAATGGAGTACTGGGGCCCGGCCAGCTTGCCGACCTTGGCCGCCTCCTCCACGGTGAGAAAGGCCCCGCCCTGGCTGCGCTTCTGGATGGTGCGCCGGCCGTTGGAGGTGGTTACCGGAATCCTGGTTACCAGGTCCATAAGGCTCTCCCTGGCTTCTCTCAGTTTGATGATCCGGGTCACGATGTCGGGGGGCACCGTGTAGCCGCCGTCCGCGTCCACCCCCTCCTGCATCATGTCGCCGGCGGCGTTGCGGGGAAATCCCGCCCGGGCCGCCTTGGCAAAGTCTTTTACAGCCTGGTCATACCGGGCCTGGTCGCCAACGGGAGCCGCGGGGACCTTGTTTTCGGCGCCCTCCAGAGCAGGCTTTTCCATCTCCCGCAGCAGAGCCTCGGTGTCACACAGCTGACCGTTGAACTTCTTCACGTCCTCCATGGCGGCGGTGTAGCCCTCCCGGTCGCCTTTGTCCAGGGCCTCCTGGGCCTTGTTCAGCACGCCAACGCGCTGCTCGGCCAGGTCCTGCAGCTTCTGTCTCAAAGTGTCATGCATTTTTATTACCTCCAATATTTAAAAATCGGTTTTGCTCCAATTCCAGACAAGCCCGCGCCCGCCAGTCCGCGCTTGCCCCAACGGTTACCGGATAAACGCCCGGTTCTAACTTTGCGGTATCAACAATCAGACAGCCCGGCCCCATGCCTTCCCCTTTAGGGGAAGGTGGCACAGCGTCAGCTGTGCCGGATGAGGTGCTTTCCACGGGATGCCCCTCCGCCGGTTTTGCGCCATCCCGCACCAGCCGCTCATACCGCTCCAGCAGGCTCTCCCGGTCCCACACCGGCCCGGCGGCGTTGGTGATGGACCGGATGCCCGCCCCGGCGGCGTTGATGATGTTCTCCGGGATAGGGGTTGCGTTTTCCTCCTGGCCCAGGATGCGGTCGGCCAGCCCCAGCTCCACCGCCTCCTGGGCGGTGAGCCAGCTCTCCGCACGCACCAGCTTGTCAAGCTTTTCCCGTGTGGTTTTCCCGGCGCACTTGGTCTCATAGCCATTGAGGATGCTCTGGGTGATCTGCTCCAGCACCTTGGCCTCGTGGCGCATGTCGTTCTGGTTGCCCTCCGCGTAAGAGCTGGGCAGATGAATCATAACCTGGGCTACCGGAGACACCCGCACCTCTCGGCATCCGGCCATCACGGTGGAAGCCGCGCTCCCGGCCAGGGATTGGACGATAGCCACCGTGGGGCATTTGGCATCCCGCAGCAGGCTGTACATCTCAAACCCTGCGAACACAGAGCCCCCGGGGCTGTTGATCTCCAACTCCAGATCCTCCCCCTCCGGGTTGTCCGCAATAGCCTGCCGGACGGTCCCCGGGGAAAAGGCCCCTATCTTAAACCAGTCGTAGAGCCATTGGCTGTCTGTGGGTACCACATAGCCGTTAAGACTTACCCGCATTGCTGTTACCTCCTTGATTTCTCTGCTCGCTGAGCCGGGCCCAGTCAGCCAGGGGCACATAGTTCAGGCTGGCGTACCGGCCGTCTCCGCCCTCCACGTCTGGCAGGTCCTCCAGGGCCAGAATGTCGTTGACGGAAAATACGCCGATGTTTCGCATGGCCGTAAACCATGCCCCCCGGGCCTTACTGTCGCCCCGCAGCTCCGCCATCAGGTTAATTCTGATTTCCAGTCCCCGTCGCCGGTCCCCCGGGGAGAGCAACTTCCAGGTTTCCTCTTCCTCATACTGGGCCACATTGGGATGGAGGGTGGACACCACGTACTCGATGGCGTTCTGCTCGTTGCTCTCATAGCTCTGTTTGCCCTCCTGGAGCTTGTAGAGGGGCACCCCAAAGAATCGGGCGATGTCCCGGACGGACACCTCCTTGCTCTCCACAAACTGGGCGTCCCGGTTGCTCTCGGCAATGGGGGTGTAGCTCAGACCGTAGTCCAGAACAGCGATCCGGTGGGAATTTTTGGGCCCGGCGTGAACCTTTTCCCACTCCCGGCGCAGCTTCTCCTTTTTGGTGAGCGGAGTGCCGTCCGCGTCTGTTACCACCTGTTTTTTGCTGTCCAGCACATAGCCGGACAGGTCGGTGTCGGTGGACAGCACGCCTAAAGGCTGGCCTCCCCGCTCATAGTAGCTTTTTTCGTAGCTCTGGGCGGCGGAGGCTGAGGCGATTACCTGACTGGCCCGCTTCAGCACAGAGATGCCCACCATCCCGTCCCGGGTGGCCCCCTTGTAGTGGCAGACGTCCTCGTTAGGAAGCACCATAGGCTCCCCGTTTACCGGGTTGGTCACGGTATACCATACCTTCCCGTTCAGGTCCCGCCAGGGGGTCACCAGCTGCCATGGAATGGGGATCAGCTCCGCCGGGCGGAGGCTAACGGGGTCCCGGACGATCCAGTCGTAGCCGTTGCCCCCCTCCAGGCGGCTGCCCTCCAGCACCTTCCGGCGGATAGAGGGCGTCATAGCCTCGTTTGGCCTGACGTTGAGCAGCTCCAGAATCGGGTGATCCACCCGTTCCCGGGTCCTACCGTCCATCACGTAAGAAGGCAGCTTGGCCATGGAGTTGCTCAGAATCTCAATACAGGCGTCCACGGCGGACAGCTTCCGGGCGGTGGTCTCGTCAGGCTGGGGCCAGCCCCAGGAAGATTCCAGAGACAGGGCGACCGGCCGCCAGCCCGGCTCCTCATTTTTCACGGTGGGCGCCCGGATCAAAGCCCGCAGTCCGTTTCTCGCGCTCAACGGTCATCACCTCCTAAACTGTCCAGCACCCACCAGGCGATTCCCAGGGCTCCCCCGGTGATAAAGCCGGCGGGCAGATAGACCATCCCGGCCCCCACAGCCACGGCGCCGCAGCCCAGAAGCAGCACAAGACCGCTGTGATACCTCTTCCAAAAATCTCTCATAGGCTAAATCCCTCCCTGTCAATGGCAGCCGCCAGATCCGGCTTGGCGTTCCGCTTCACTAGCACCCTGGCCAAGGCGTTCATGGCCGCGGCTACTGGGTCGATTCGCTCCGTGTCATCCTTGTGCCGCTTGCTGAGCTTGATGTCTCCGTAGTTGTTCTGAATCTCGATAGCATTGGCCAGACACCACAATACCAGCGGACTCTCCTCCATCACCACCCGCCTCTGGAGCAGCAGCTCCCGAAAGGTCTTCACGGCCAGGTTCTGCCCGGCGCAGGTCTGAGAGATTTCCACGCAGAAGTCCTCCCGGCCGCGCTCCTCGTTCATCCGGATGGCCAGGTCCGTGGCGTTGTGGCCGTCATAGTCCACCTCCTCCACCTCCCAGTTGTGGTTTCGTTCTCCGTCGCAAATCCAGTTGTACACATAGCTGTTATCCGTTACATCTCCAGGTGTCAGGGTACAATATCCGCCCTTCGCCCAGAAGATATAGGGAACCCGGTCCGTGTGTTCGTGGCGCTGCGCCCCGTTCTCCGGCATAAAACCGTGCATTTTCAAGCCAATGCGCCCATCCGGCAAGTCAAACACGGCCGCCGCGCCGGAGAGGTCGATCCGTTTGCCCAGGTCAAACCCGCAGTGGCAGGGCAGGTTGTCCGTCAAGGCGGCGAACTCCTCTGGGGGAACCATGGCCTTTTTCGCCAGGGCCATGCACCGCTCATCCAGGTACCGGTTCTCGCTGCCGGTCTGCCACAGGCACAGCCGACGGGTGAGAAACTTTCGGATCTTGTTGGGCTCGTTGGAGGCATAAGCCGCGTTGTGCTCATCCTGAATCTGCTTCAGCAGGATGGCGCTGTAATCACTGGGATACCGCAGACAGGGGTTGGCTTTTCGCCAGAGTGTCTCATCGTGGGGATTGTCGCCCTCGTCCAGCTCCCGGATCATGACAAAATAGCTTTCGTCAATGACGCTCGGGTCCTCCAAGACACGCTTGGCGTAGGTTTCCTCGGCATAGCAGGGTTTGCTCTGGGCGTCGTCGCCTGCCGTGGTGATAACATCCAGGAGAGACTGTGCCCGCTTTCCGAATGAGTTGGTTCCTAAGTCGTAAATCTCCGCATTGGGGTGAGCGTGGTATTCGTCCACGACGAAGTAACTGGGAGCTCCGGAGTCCTTATTCTTGGTCTCCTTGGACAGCGCCCGCATATATCCGCCCCGGGTACGGTGGACGATAGGGTTGGACCGGGGGACTAACAGCCGCTTTGCAATATTAGGACTGGCTTTAGCGATCTTCTTGGCATCCCCCAGCACCCGCATGGCCTGGGGCCGATCTACCGCGGCGCATTCTACCTCTGGCTCTTGTTCAAAGACAGCCAGCTCCGGCTGATAGGGCGGATAAATGGCATCCGCGCACATATGGTAAAGACCCTGGCCGGATTTTTCGGTAGACTTGTAATTTCCGCGGGCCCGTTTGTTGTAAGTATGGGTGAATCGTCGGGCCCCAGTGTCCTTATGGACCCACCCATAGGTGCATCCCAGGTCAAACACCTGCCAGGGCTCCAGAGCAATGGGTTTTCCAGCATCAACCCCTCGGATCTGGACGCACTGACCAAACCAACGGATGATCCGGTCCGCTCGGGTGGTATCGAAGACATAGGGAAACTCCTCCGTCCCCTGCCTCCTCAAGTCCGCCAGATGTCTTTCGCAGGCCAGGATCTCATACTTGCAGCACTGCTCCCGCAGCCGGCCCTGAGTCACCTGCTTGGCATAGACGCTGACTGGATGGTGCAAACCGCTTTGCCGTCTAATCGCCAAACAGATCACCATCCGGTTCCGCCCTGGCCGCCTGCTCTGCTCGCTTCTGGGCCAGCCGGATACGGCCGGAAGGGGTCAGTCCCAATTTCTCGGCATACTGGAGAATGTTCCTTTCCAGGGACTGCATCTTTCCGTTCACGGCATCCAACCGGGAAACTGCATCGGACACCGCCTCCGGATCGTCTCGGACATCCTTCAGCTGCTTGGAGACCAGGGCCAGCAGTTTGCATTGCTGCTCATATCGGGCCATCATTACGCAGTAGACGCCCAGAGCGTCGCTGTCTAGGTCGTCCAGAATCACCAAACCCTCCATTCTGGACAAAACCTTCTTCCAGTACCGACCCGCAGCAGCATTCCCGGTCATGATAGCTGGCTTCTCCAGTTGGATTTCCCGGCCGCGGTCTGGAAGAACACCTTCTTCAGCCCGCTCCCGAATCTCCCGCTCCTCCTTGGTCAAGTTTTTATTCATGCCGTCCAATGATTTCGGCGGCGTCGGCATATCGTTCACCTCCCGGAATCCCCATCGGGGACTTTTTCTCACGCTAGATAGGGGCCGCGGTCTAAAAGCCCCATCCCCGAAACTTTTTCGGGATGGGGGGAGGGGTGAGCCCCTACGGGGCTTCCTGCCCGCGCGGGCAGACGCGCACCCACGCCCACGCCTGCACGCCGGAGCGCGGGCGTAGCTTCCAGGTTTCGGAAGCTCACAAATCCGGTCCGTTTTTTCGTGCTTTCCACAGATCCCGGGCGGTCTTCCGACTATGGCAGCTGTGGCACAAACTCTGAAGATTTGACCGGTCCATAAACAAGGCCCGATCACCTTTGTGGTCCTGGATGTGGTCCACGTTAGTGGCTCTGGTCCGGTCACCCCGCTGTGCGCACTCACGACAGAAGGGCTCTCGCAGTAGCTGGGATGGTCGCAGATCGTCCGTCCAGACCGTCAGGCTGTACCAACCATGCCATGCGGCGCTCTCTCGCCTTGGTGCCTGCCTAGGCTTGTGGGCCGGGCACCATCCGTCCCGGGTCAGCTCTGGGCATCCTGGATGCCGGCAGGGCCGCAGAGGCTTGTTCGCCATGGGCTATCACCTCCAAGCAAAACAAAAAAACGCCTGAGTCCACGCACAACCTCACAGGGTTGGTCATGGGCTCAGGCGTTCAACGCTCAGGCCTCGGCTGATATTCAAAACAAGTTCGGTTCCGCATTTCCGGCAGTAGACCGGCAAATAACGAGCTTCCGTATCTGCTGTAATGCGGATGATCTTCCGGTTCTGATTGCACACCGGACAAATAATCCATCCGTTCTTTACGATCAGTTTACCAGCTTCACTTCTCGATTGCAAGACCTTCGCCTCCATTTCTTCAAAACGTGCATTATTTTCCACTAGATTTCAAGATGGACGCGCGCGTGCGCGCGACATCTTCTAAAATAAAAGCGCTTTTTGTTTGGATGTAACTGCCGTAACGGTAAACCCCGAAATCATTTTCGTGCTGGCCCTTCCTGGACCATATGATATCATCCGGGATAACAATCCATCCGTTGTCATCTTGCCACCGCTCCGGCGGCGGGATCTTCTGGGCTAATCCTCTGGAGCAGCTCCATGGATGACGGCCAATGGGAATGATAAATCCATCCGGCCTCTCCTTGTTGAAATACTCCGCCAGTCTGCGGAAGCCCCCCTCCTTCCGCAGAACCGGCTCATCATCCACCTCAATGCCGCCCTTCCACAGGTACCGAACGACAGCCGGCTGGAAATCGCTGTCCCGTAGAACCATGTGGATGTGCAGCCGGTGATCTCCATGGCGGCCCTCAATGCACCCGATCCAGTCGTACGGTTCCCCGTGGTTCCATCGTTTCAAACGCTCCCGGAAGGCCCGGAAAGACTTCCGCACGCCTGCGAAATTAGGTGGAAGGTTCAAATCGTCATAGGTGAGTGTGTAATGGCTCCCCTCAAATCCGAACAGGGCCAGACGAAGCTCCAGCCGATCCACCTGCGTCCGGCAAACGGAAGAGTGCTCATATTTCTGGAGAGAGCGTTTTTCATTGATGTCTTGTCGGGTATCCGCCGGGCCGATCCGCGCACGGATGGCCCGGCACTCCTTGACAAGCGGCCCTGCTCTCTGGCGGGTGCAGTACCAGAGCGGGTATGGACGATCACTCATAAGATCAGCCCTCCCTTTTGGCTTGCGGGCCGCGCCATTCCCAGCAATCCATATCACCGGCAAAGCATTTGCGGCATGGAGCATCATTCCAATTCACATTGCGGTAGACTAATCCAGCAATTTCAGAAAAATCAATACCTTCTCCGAGATTAAAACACACAACAGAATCATCCGCATCTACCAGACCCCACACGCCATCTGCGTCTACCAGACCCCGCAAACTGCCAGCAATATGCACCCACACCGGTTCCCCGTCCATCTGCCGCAGCTCCTCCAAGGTCAGAGGGTCATTATCAATCAGCCTCATTTTCTGCCCCCCTCTTTTCCAGCGATGCTTTGGTCCCACTCGCTATCTTAATCATATCGTTAGGATAGAGCTCATTGTACCTGTCTAATAGTTTACGAACAACATAAGATTGGACATTAGCTTTTTGATTCAGTTTGTTGTACTTATCCACAGCTCGATTGATATGATTAAGCCAGTTTTTCTTCACTGAAAGTTCAATCAGTTCGCTTAGTATTTTAATCATTTCAGCTCCTCCGGTTTGCGGCGGTAAGCAATCCATTCATCCCCGTAGTATTCAAAGCTAGCATAAAACAGTCTGGTGAAAATTCCAGCGCTGTCTCTTCGCCTATCGATAACAACATACGAAGATAATTCTTCGTTAAATAGGCACTTTATGAATACCGGCTCCCCATCCATCTCCAGCAGCTGCTCCAGGGTCAGCGGGTCGTTGTATGCGGTGGGCTCCAGCACTCCCAGCCTCCCCTCCTTCTCGATCTGGGCAAGCTCCAAGAGGTGCTTTGCGGTTTCCACATCAATCTCTCTAGGACAGCCAGGCCCTTCTGCGCAAAAATCACCGTCAAGGTTGCATTTTCGGTTGCAGTAAAATACACACCCATAAGGTTCTGTGGTGATCTCCTCCGGTCCCAGCCCAGTGTCCTCATACATTTTCAGACGGTCTCTAAGATGCACAGCCTGACTGGCAAAGCAATAGGCCATTGCAATCGGACAGATCGGGGCATCCATCATGCAATCGCAGAGCCGCTGGTCAATTTCCTCCGGCGTCTCTGCCAAAACCTCATCGCAGCCCCGGAGCTTGCACTGCCGCTTCGCCCAGTCCGTCAGCAACACATTCTCGTGATATCCATCATGCCGGATATAGGCCCATCCATCTTTCCCGTACACAAAGTTCAGCATGGTCTCAAAATTCCCATTTGGGGCATCAGTTGTCAGTCGGTTCATTGTATGTTCCCACCCTCCTTTTTCAGTTCCGCCTCGACTTCTTCTGGGTAAAACAGTTTAACAATCTTGCCCGACGGTGTCGACGTATCGTCCGAAAATGCCGTAAGCAACACATTCCAATTGTTTGCCTTAAATTTCCGCCCGTTTATTGTAAGCTCATCGCCCGATTTGCACGGAAGCACCACCAGCCGCCCGTCCTTCTCGGCCTGGACAAGCTCCTGAGCCCGTTCTAATGGCATGGTGTCCTCATAGGCAGCAAGATGAGCAAAAACTTCTTCCAAGATTTTTCTTGGACTGTAATCTTCATTCAAAAATGCCGCCAATTCCCCGATTGTTATTGGGGCCTCAAATGGGTTTTGAGATCCCACATAAGCGCAAAACCCAAGCTCTTTATGGTTTTCATTTGTCAGCCGTTCCATCGTTTCCCTCCTTTCTGCCCGGAAAAATCATGCAAATATCTTCGGCTAAGTGGCCCGCATAGTCGGGTGTCTCGAAAAACAACGGACTGCTCGGTTCCAAAACAGAGGCCTCTACCGCCTGTCTAAACCGTGCGGCAAGCGCTGGATCTACCTTCAGCAGTTTCCACCAGACCAGAGAAATTGGCCGCATGCACAACGCAGTCATGTGCGCAAGTCCCAGATGATGGATCGACAGGCGCTCTCCAGATTCGTCAAATTTGTGCACAAACTCTTTTCTCATAAGACCACACCTTTCAGCTTTATGCGATTACTCACGCAATGTTCACCTTTGTCGTTTCCGCTCGCAGCAATGGTTTCCCCGTCTGATCTCGTTGGCTGCCGCCATGCACCCACTCCAGCCACAGCTTCAGGAACTCCCCATGCAAAACCTCCGGTGACCTCTCCGCCTTCTTATCATTCTGGAAGCCATGGATCTGAACAATGTGCAGATTCTTGCAGTTGTTTTCTGTGGAAAGCTCCATGGTCACATAGGGTGCCTCCGGGTTTTTCATTTTTCTCAAGAAAAGGATCGTCACCGCACCGGAGACGTGGCGTTTTGCATAACCTCCCACACAATGCTGCAGGATTTTCCCTTCGTCGATAATTTCCTGAATACTTTTGGGAACTACCACGCAAAGACCATCCGACTGGAACTCAAACTGTTCTGTTAAATTCCGATATCGGACGGCGTAGCGTCTCATCTGCTCCTGTGCCTCCACTAGATTGACAGCGCCTGCGGCGAGATCATGTCGCTCCCGCAAATTTTTAGGAAGAGCTACATCTGTGCGGGTGAGGTCATAGTCCAGTTGTCTGGCATTGGTCAAGTAGTCCAGCCAAAACTCTACCGCGCCGTGGAAAGACCGAAGATCTCCCCTAGCCTGCTGGCGCAAATAGCGCATGGCGTGATTCAGACTCACACCGGAAAATTCCAAGCAGCGCAGCACACGGTTGAAATCCTCGCCGCAGTCCTTTCTGCCTTCGATGAAGGATTGAAAAGACAAACCGCGTTTACGCTGTGCCCGCCAGCCTTCCAGTGCGTTCAGACTAAGACCGGAATCTGCGAATAGCTGATACTCCTCTTTTCTGAGCCGGAAAAACGCCGCTGGAGTGCGGGCTTTCCAGTCCAAGAGATCTCCGTGAGGCTTGCGGGCAATCACCAAATCCCGGAGAACATCGTCGTGGCCCAGCTTTGCCAAAAACTCCATCTGCGGCCGCCGTGTGTACTCTGACAGGTAGGTGATGAAGTGGGCAATGAGAAAAGGCGCCTCTACCCAATCAAGATCCGCCAGAAGGCCGCCGAATTCATTGTCGAACCACCGGTCATACTGGCACCACCGCATAGAACTGATAGACAGAGCCTCCGCATTCAGCGGAATATAAGCCGCTTCCCGTTCATAAGGCTGACGGGCAAAAGGCTCGCTTATGCTGTCCTCTCTGGTCCAAGCCCCCTCCACGCTATACGCTTGTGACCACATAGCCCGTCTGCCCGGCGCGAAAGCGTACCGGCGGAACGGTTCAAACTCCAGATAGCCGCCTAAGTCCTCGTGATCGAAGGTTCTTGTGATCCATCCTGCCTGAATCAAAAGCCAGTCTCCATAGGAGGACATCTGAACCGCCCGCTCTCTAGAACTCAAACTCCCGAAGTTTTTGAATTTTCCCATTGCGAGCAGAATGGACGCCTGCCCGCAGTGAGGACACTCGCATCGCTTTCCATGGGTTGCCTTGAAGAAATCAGAAAAGATCGCTTTGTCAGCAATAAAGGTCTCCATACAGCTGGTACATACACACCGGCGCTGCGTTCGGTCGCTCTCTATCTGTTGGAAAAACACAAGCGGCTTAAAAAACTTCCGGGCCAGTGCTTCTTCGTCATCATCGAGATACATTGGAAAAGCTTTCATGAGCTTCATTTCCTCCGCCCAGGAAAGTTTCGTGCAGGGTGCATTCTTCATGACTGTATCTCCTCTCACCAAAAGTCTGCCAAATTCAGAACCACGGATTCGCCATTGTTTTGAACAGAACCACAGAGGTCGATCGACATCTGAAAACGGATCTCCGCACCTGGAAAATAGAACTGTGCAGCCCGGCGGAACGCATCCAAGTCAGAAATGCCAGTCCCGCAGTTTTTGGCCACCACCTTCATACAGTCCTCAAACGTTCCGCCCTGAACAACGGCCTGCGAAAATTCCTCATCCTGCCTGCAAAAATCCTGCAGAGCCTCGAGGACCCGGTCCTTCATAATTTGTGCATACTTGTCATAGTTTGCAGTACTCTGTTCCTGCTCCAGCTTTTCAGCCGCCTTTTCGCTCCAGCTCATTCCGCACACCCCCTCACCAGATCAGCCAGGGCCAGAATTGCTTTCTGGAGCTTCTGGGCCGCCTCGGCGTCCCGGCCCCTGATTTTCAGTAAGAGACCGTGCATTCTATTTACCTGCTCCTGGGCCTGGCTGAATAGGACATTGAACATAGCCAAATCCGGGTCCGCATTTACCTGGGACTGCTTTCCTGCTCTCTCAGCGGCTTCCAGTTGACGGCGGGCCACTTCCAATGCCGCCTCGGCCTTCTCGGCCCGGGACAAAATCTCTGCATTGGCTCCAGCCTGCCTTTGAGCTTCTTCCAGCTTCCTCTCGGCGGTCTTCCTCTTTTCCTCGGCAGCTTTTTGGGCTGCCTGTGTCTGGTCCAGCTTTACCTGCATTTCCGCGATTGCCTCAGCTCGGGCCTTCTCCAGTGCTTCCTTGTCCACAATAGACTGAACGGCCACATCCACAGGCTTGTTCCGCAGGGTCTTGAGCTCTGCCAGGACATTCTCCAGCTCCTGCCGGGCCTGGGCCTCGCTTTCCTGGGCGGACCGGTGGATTTCCTGCAGAGACCGCATATCAGACTCCATCTTCAGACGGCTCTCCTCAGCAGTCTGGGCATCCGCTCTGGCGGTCTCCGCCGCCTGACGGGCCTCATCCCGTTCCCGGATGGCCTTTTCCAGCTCCCGTGAAGTCATGTCGATAACATTCTTCTCTTCACCGTCCACGATGTGATGCTCTGCCATAAACTGTTCTCGCTCCTCCAGAGGAAGGGCCAGGAGCGTCAGTGCCTTAGTGGCCCCCAAATCCGCAAGCGCCTGCGGATTTGACCATTCACGTGCAAGACGGATAAAATTTTGCGCTGTCCGCTCCGAAAATTCCACCTGCTCTGTAAGCCATGGCAGCCATTCTCCGTGCGAAAGCAAGGCCTTTGCCTCAATCAGTCGCTGACCAATTCTAAGAATCGCGTTTCCAGCATCCTGTTTCAGCCGGAGGATCTCGGTGGTAATGGTTTCAATATTCCGCTCTTCCGAAGCTGCCTGACCAACGGAGGACGCAAATTTTGAAATATCAAACCTCGCCATCACGCACCTCCGGCAGGTACTCTGCCAACCATGCCCGGTAATCCCTGGCCGCCGCGCTGGTGGGGCTGTACCGCACAATAGGTTGACGGTCGAAGGTGCTCTCCGCAACCTTATCGGTCCGCCGGATGTGGGTATCAAAGACCTTCACCCCCATCTGCCGGACCAGCGCCTCTCCCTGCAGCACCACCTCGCTGTTGTGCCACTGGGTAATCAGGATTCCCGCAATATTCACACTGCGGTTGGCGGACTGGAGGCTCACCAGCTGGTCCTGCATATCCATCATGCCGGCAAAAGAAAACCCGTCCACCAGCATGGGGATCACCACCTCATTGGCCGCCAGCAGCGCCGCAACACTGGCCACCGTAAAACCCGGAGAGCAATCAAAGATCACGTAATCAATCTCGCCGTCAGCCTCGACGGCCTCACAAAAGCGCCGCAGCGCCTGTGTATCACTGACTCCTTCGCTGATCGCACGAAAATCCAGGTCATAGAGACCGGAAGATCCGGCCAGCAGGCCCAAATCGGGCATAATAGGGATCACATTGTCCTCCCACACCGGTTCATGGTCTCCCGTCAGCACCTCCGCCACGGAGGTGTTGACCAGCGGATCAAACTCCGGCAGAAAGAATCGGGTCAAATTCATCTGCCCATCGCAGTCCACCAGCAGCACCCGCTTATGGTAATCCGTGACCAGGATGTCGCCCAGATTGATAGCGGTTACCGTCTTGCCGACGCCGCCTTTATTGTTCATAATTGCGATTTTTCTCATGTTTCATCCTTCTTTCGTTTGGATATTGATCCCCCAGGCGCTCGGGGAAAAAGTAAGCCTCCCGGAAAGCCCAGCCCGTAGCCGGAAAGCGGAACTCCACGGTGTAAAACCGCCGCTCCGGGTGAATGTACACCACCTGGCATGGAAGCGCCCTTGGGTGCTTTTCGTGCTCATAAACTGCAGCCGAGGGAATCCGCGTCAATTTATCTCCGATGTTCATGTAATAACGTGCTCCTGCTTTCTTATGTGTCAAAACGGAAGGTCACCGTCTACCGCCGGAAGTTCTGTGATTTTCACTTGATGGGCCTCTTTCTCATTTTCCGCTCTTGCTTTGTTTTGGGACGCCGCATTCTTCCCTGCATTGATTAAGGTGCGCATCACTCTGCCGCTATCGTCGGCTGCAACGGAAAACGTCTGCCGGTCTCCATCGAAGTACAACGGCCATTTTCCTTTTCGGGCTTCCTTGTTTTTTACGACGTTCAGATACCGGTGCTGCTCCGAATTGAAGTTCTTGTCCTTGGGATCTGGCTGATATAGGAGTAAAATCACGTCTGCATCCTGCTCAAATTGACCGGTCTCCTTCAGATCGTGCATATTCGGCTCCCGCCAGCCGCCTTTTTCCGGCCGGGAAAGCTGGGCAAGCTCCACCACCAGTGTCTTGCTCCGCTGCGCAAAGGTGTGCATTTCCATGGATATACGGGCCATCTGTTCGGCACGATTACTGGACGAGGTCTTGTCCGGAGTCACCAACTGGATGTAGTCCACAAAAATCACCTGGAAGTCATAGGCCTGGCTGACAGACTGAATATCCATGGCCGTCATACCTGCAGCTTCGATCACCGTCAGACCGCGTTCAGCAAACTCTCTGCTCTGTTCCGCAACCCGCTTCCAATCAGACTCGCTGATGGTGCGGCGCTTAATATCGGCAAAACTTATCTGCGCTGCGTGAGTCATCAGGCGATCCCGGAATTTCTCGTGGTTCGTCTCCAGAGAAAAAAAACCGACTCTGTAGGCCTTTGCCATATTCCACGCCAACATGATCGACAAAGCGGTCTTCCCGTCACTTGGATAGCCGCCAATAATTACAACATCTCCAAGCTCGATAAAGGAACCCTTGTCCAGAATGGGAATTCCAAGATTCACATAATTCACCGGGGGCTCGTTTGGGTCCTGGCTCTGGAAGAAGCTGTCCAGCAGCTCCTGCATACCCCAGGCATTCAGCTTCCGCCCATCAGTCAGGAGTTGACCCAGCTTTGCGCACAGAGGACGGCAATCGTCCAATGTGACAGCGTCACGCAAATCACCCGCCAGCTCAAAAATTCTCAGGAGTGTGGCCTGCTCGTGCATAATCTCCGCATATGTTTGCCAAGCTGCCGCCGTGGGCGTGATCTCCATCAGCTGGACCAAGTAGTCGGTGTACTGATCGCCAATGCGGGAACGGATGGTGATAGGGTCCACAGGACTCCCGGCACGAAATAGAGCACGGGCAGTTTGAAAAATCAGACGGTTTACCGGATTCAAGAAATCCTGTTCATCGACCGCCGAAAGAAGATTCCGGGTAATCTCATTGTCGATCAACAGAGATCCGATCACCCCACGCTCTGCGTCCAGCTGGCGCTCCCGCTTGTCAGTTATCGCCATCCGAAAGGCCCCTCATCACACGGAGCAACATATGGGGATTTCTCCGGCTTCAACGTATCCTTCCAGCGGGCATTATTCAGCCAGGTCTTTGCGTAGGGAATCCCAAAGCCCCGCTTCCAGTCATCGGACTCAACCTGGACCTTCAGCGCCCGGGCCATGGTATCAATCAGGGCATCTTTCGGTTTGAGCTTGTCCCATGAACGAACAGCGCCCTGGCGGTCCTCCCCGCGGGCATGGGTGCGGTAGAATTCCCAGAAGGCCTCGAACCGTTCCGGCTTCCATGTTGGGATCGACTTGTCCGCTTTACGCCTGCCTTTACGGCTTGCCCCCTCTGGGGGTATGGGGGTATCTTTAGTCCTTCTTTCTTCCAAGTCTTTACTTCTTTGTGTCGGATTTTCCGACAACGTACTTTCCCGTTGACGGATTTCACCGTCATCGGTGTTTTCCGACAACGGTGGCGCTATGTCCTGAAGAACGTAGATATTCCCCGCGAATTTTCCTCCGGAGTCGTGGGCCTGGGAGCGGATAAGATAGCCCACATCCTCCAGCTCCGCCAGGGTGGCCCGGATCGAATCCTTGCCGACACCCGAAAAGGCCGCAAGTCCGCTCACGCTGAATTCCCAGTTCTCCGGGCGGGACATCATCACAGCAAACAGACCTTTTGCCTTCAGGGAAAGACGCTTGTCCGTAATCATGGAATTGTAGAGAACTGTAAAGCTCTCCTTCCGCCCCGATTTGATCTGATCTTCCATCAGTCTGTCTCCCTTCCATCCAGCTTGTCCAACAAGTCCATGAACCAC
The DNA here is from genome assembly GCA_019423635.1 of Clostridiales bacterium. Classification (GTDB taxonomy): domain Bacteria; phylum Bacillota; class Clostridia; order Oscillospirales; family Oscillospiraceae; genus Oscillibacter. Next base: position 47,554 of record JAHZBA010000007.1, on the reverse strand, counting down.
TTGGCGGCGCAGGCCACGCCGATGGTGGTAAAAATCATGCTCCAGCCCATGAGGAAATACCTCCTCTCCGGGCCAAATTTGGACTTGCGTTTCCCCGTGAATTCTGATATAATTCTTGTATGGGAAAACTCACGGGAAACGCAAGTCCCAACCCTGACCGCCTGAGGGATGCAGCCTTCAGGCGGCGCTTTTTATTTGTCCGGGCCCATTTCACGAAGCGGCGCCTCCCTTCTCAGCGCCGCCTGGAGGGCGATCTGTATGATCTTCCGATCCACGGCCTCTTTGTCCCGCTCCGTGAAATTCCGGCAGCAGGTGTCCATGATGTAGCAGACTGCCCCGTCCGTGGTCACCGTCATCTTGCAGTCGTCCATGTTGGGCACAAAGGGCTCTTTAAGCCGCGCCATACTCATCACCTCGCTCCATCATACGGCTGGATCGCTTGTCCTATGATCGAACCTAGCAGAGTCTCTGGTAAATGCGGATCAGCTCCTCGTTCTCCCCGAACTGCCCCTTGGAGCAGTAGAACACCACAAATTCCTTGCAGCACAGAGCATTTCTCCAGAGCACCTCAGCCATTGCCGCAGCATTCCGCCAGGTGACCCGGCGGCTGTCCTCTTCGATGTAGACCTTTCTTGCCTCTGGCGTTTCAAACATCAGGAATGCAGCAGAACCGCCCCAAACCTTCAGTGTTACACGTAGGCTCAACTGATCCTCCTCCGTCAGCTCGTAGGGTTCTCGGACGCAGACCGCGGAGTTCTTACTGCCAGACCTGACCAGCATCCCCTTTCCCCAGGTCCATTCGTCGGGGTACCAGAGTTCCTGGATCTTTCCTGAGCATTTCCTTGCCATCATTCTTCCTCCTCTCATGAGGTTCCGCCGTCCCGGCGAGTGTGGCTTCACTCGCCGGGGCATCTTTTTGTCTATCAGCCGCGTTCCGCCGCCAATCTGACCTCGGCGAAGACCTTGGTTAAATACTCCAGATCCCGCAGGATGTCATCCACCTGGGCCTCCTCCTCGGGGCTGACGGTCCCATCCTCCGCGATCCGGAGGAGCTGGCGGTCCTTCTGCGCCGCCATGAAATCGCCCAGCGTGTTAAAGAGCCGGATCGCGCCTGTTTGGATGTCGCAGAGCTCTACTCGGGGGATCAGTTCCCCGGCCACCTGGGACACCAGACGGAGGTGCTCCATGGCCAGGTACTTGTCCCCGTACAGCTGCACCATCCGGTAGGCCACAGCGTCCGGGACCTGGACCTCTCCGCTCTCGTACCGGGACAGTGCCCGGGGAGAGCAGCGCAGCAGTTCCGCGGCATGTTCCCGGGTGTAACCTGCCTGTTTCCGGCAGGTTTTATAGATCGTGCTGCCATCGTCAGACATGGACTGACATCTCCCCCTCTGCTAAAATAAACTCAGGCGGCCTAGGCGCTTTTCCCGTCAGGCGGGCTCCGCCCAAACAGCGCGTCGATGGAACACCCGAACAGGTCCGCCAGCTCCGGCAGTTTATCTGCCCGGGGGAAAGCTTTCCCACTCTCCCAGTGACAAACCGCGGAAAGATCCACGCCCAGATGTCTGGCCACCTCGATCTTAGACAGCCCTGCATTTTCCCGAAACGCTTGAATCTGCATAGAGTTCCTCCTCCCATGTTTTTGTTGATTTTCTTTCAAGCCTGTGATAGGATTAGATTGAATTTAAATCCACGTGCGATAAAGGAAGAAAAATGGCATATGGACAAGATCACGTTAACTAATGAGGCTGATTTCCTGCTCTGCAGCTTGTATAATAAATACCTGGAAAAGCGCAAAAACGACGTTTTCCGGGAGAATGCAGTCCGTTTTGGTTCCGCCAAAAATCTCCAGGAAGAAATACTGGAAGACTGGCCTATCAATGATATCGAGGATGTCATGCGAGAACTCAGCCGAGAGAAAATGGTCAGTTGCCGGTGGGGTGACAACACTTTTTCATGGGGTATGTTGACCACAGACGGGATCATTTACATGGAAACCAGGTTTGGCAACAAATTTGATCAGGTTCTTTCAAGGTTGAACGCGCTTAAATCTTTGATCACTTTTTGACAACATCAGGAACACACTTCCCAGTCCTCCGCTGTCAGGTCCTCCGCTGAGGGCTCCCATCCTCTGCACGGAGTCCTGCTGTATCCCGTCATGAGCAGACAGTAATCAGGTGTGCTGGTGGGATAAACTTTTGTCCCTTTCCAGGCATAGCACCTTAATTCATCGATCCATTTCCTCCGGACAATGAACGGAGTGTCAGGAGTCCTGGCTTTAATTGCTTCGTGGATGTACATGTTAGTCACCTCCTTCCGCCGCCGACTACCTGGTCTGTTCCGTGGACTACCTGCTGGGCCGCACAGAGAATCCGGAGGTAAACCGATAGAAGATATTTTAGGGGGAGAATATGGCACGATTTGAATTTGAAGGCATAGAAGAAACGATCAAGGACATGAAAGACCTGAGCAAAGAACCTTTTGACTGTGTGTGCTCCGTCTGCGGGAAACACTTTGAAATGCTCGAAAAAGACCTGCTGGAGCCAACAGTGACGTGTCCACACTGCGGCGCGGAATTGGACGAGGTTTAACCCGGCCAGCCGGGCAATGCGGCAAGCGCACGGCTAAGATTTTTGGCCGCATCCTCAGCGCGTCTCATGGCGGCAGTCATTTCGTTCATACCCTGAATGAATTCCTCTTTTCCGTCCAGGACCACCGTTGTCTGAATCGTTCTCTCTCCCATTTGTTAGTCACCCCCTTTCCGCTTGTGTGGATTTTCATTCAACCTATAGCCCAATGATACTACTGTCAATTTACGGATGTCAACAAATTTCTGTTAATTTACAGATTTCTGTGCAATCTCACAAAATCTTGTTTTATATGGTGTAATTGCAATGAACATTGATTTTTTTGTTGAATCTGTCAAAACTCACTGTCGGGTAAAAGGCGTATCACCGTCTAAAGCTTGTATTGAGAGCGGGGCAGGAAAAGCCCTTATGGATAATGTAAAACGCGGGCGCGTTCCGTCAGTTGACAGCATTCAACTGCTTGCCCAATACCTCGGCGTTACTACCAGCGAACTATTGGGGGAAAAAAAAGATGGTCCCCCCATCGTTTGTGGGGAGACAAACCAGTTGTTGATCCTATATGCACAATTGAATGATGAAGGCCGCGAGCGTTTAATAGAAACCGCTGATGCTATGGTGAAATCCGGAAAATATACAAAAAAAGGTAGTCAATCTGACGTGGGAAAAAAGCAGGCGTAATCTGTAACCAAGCTACTGGAGAGTAGATAAAAATAAAAGTGTCCGAATTGGGCACAGTGGGGGGATTGCTTGTGGAAATACTCCTGTTGCTTATTGCAGCTATTTTTTTTATTTTGTGGAGGAATACAACCAAACAAGTCTCCAAAATGAAATCTGAAGCATCTGTTTTATCAAGTGAGCTTGAAGCCACCAGAGCCTCTTCAGTTGAATTGTCAGAGGAATTAAAGCAAGCCAAGGAGGATATTGAAAAACTAGAAAAGCAAAATAAAGACCAAGCTGACCATATTGATAAATTGTCGCAATACGAAGCAATTCTTGATATTGATGCAGAAATTGAGAAAAAGCGGAGTGAGTCCGAGGCGGAACTTCAGAAAAAACAGGAAATTGCAGATCGAGTCATCACCGAAGCCAGACAAGAAGCTAAGGAACTGAGGGACAAAGGCAAAGCAACCTATGAAGCTGCCATTAAGAGTACAAATGCGAAGCTCGCATCAGCAGATACTGAGGCAAAACGGATTATCACCGAAGCGGAAAGCAGGGCCAGAGAAATTGCCGGGGATGCTTATGATATTGCAGGAAAAGCCAAAGACTACGAAAAAGTAGCCGAAGCGATGAAGAATGTTATTGATGGATATGGTGATAAATACTTAAAGCCTACTTTTTCTCTTCTCGATGACTTGGCGGAGGAATTCGGTTTTGCGGAAGCCGGTCAGAAGCTAAAAATTGCCCGAGAAAATTCTGCCAGAATGATTGAAAACGGAACTGCTGCGTCATGTGATTATGTAGAGAAGAGCAGACGTGACACAGCCATTTCGTTTGTGATAGATGCATTTAATGGAAAAGTAGATTCTATCTTGTCCAAAATTAAAAAAGACAATTATGGGACCCTTGAACAGAAAATCAATGATGCGTATCAGCTCGTTAACTACAACGGACGTGCATTCCGAAATGCTGTAATAACTCCAGAATACCTTTCCGCACGCTTGGAAGAATTAAAATGGGGTGTTCGGGCGCAAGAACTTAAAGCCACAGCGCAAGAAGAGCAACGGCGTCTTCGGGAACAAATGCGAGAGGAAGAACGCGCACGTCGTGAGTATGAACGGGCTATGAAGGAAGCCGCGAAGGAAGAAGAAATGCTTCGAAAAGCCATGGAAAAGGCCCAAAAACAAATTGAGTCCGCTACCGCCGCCAATCGTTCCGTATATGAGGCCAAGTTAGAGGAACTCAAACAGAAATTGGTCGAAGCCGAAGCGCGCGGTCAAAGAGCGCTCTCTATGGCCCAGCAGACAAAGCATGGAAACGTTTATGTGATTTCTAATATTGGCTCTTTTGGAGAAAATATTTACAAGGTTGGTATGACTCGCCGACTAGATCCAATGGATCGGGTCCGCGAACTTGGAGACGCCTCTGTTCCATTTCCTTTTGATGTTCATGCCATCATTGAAAGTGATGATGCTCCTGCACTTGAAACAACACTGCACAAGACACTTTCTCTGATGCAGGTTAATAAGGTCAATCCTAGGAAAGAATTCTTTCGGGTTACTCTTTCAGACATTAAATCAATGGTTGAAAATATGGGTTTAAAAACCTCTTGGACTATTGAAGCCTCTGCGGCAGAATATCGAGAGACCCTAGCAATTGAAGAAGCTATGAAAAAAGATCCAGATGCTCAACGTCGTTGGGAGGAATACACAGCAACTATCACCAATCAAACCACTTCAGAAGATAATGATCTAGACGAGTAATGCTGCAAAACTGTTGTATAAAATATAAAGTGTCCAAATCGGACACAACAGATATATTCTCCAAATCCGCAGGCGCTTGCGGATTTGAAGTAAAACTAAATATGCTCCGGCGTGTCTACGAATTTTCCTCTTGCATATACTGTAAGAGCTGTGGTATAATGACCTCAGCTAAGAGATCGATGATGTTTCCGCATCGTCCACAGCAAAGGCAGGCCCCCGGAGAGATAGGCGCTCTCCGGGTTTTTTTGTCTTATGGTCGATTGCATCCAACTTGAACACTTGAGAGGATTAAATACTCACCAGGGTGTTTTAAAAATTCCCCCTTGCATATACTATTGTCGCTGTGGTATAATGACCTCAGCCAAGAAGCTGGTGAGTTCCAACGACTCACAACAAAAGGTAGGCACCCGGAGAGTAGCGGCTCTCCGGGTGCCCTTTTTTGCTAGGCTCACTGTCCCGTACGGTGTCGGTCAAGCCATTTGCAAATGTAGTAGGCGGCTACACTCGCTGCGGCCGACACCAAGAAGCTGGTCAGCGTCTCCAACAGACTCACCCCCTTCCTGTTGCCAGTATGGGGAGGGGCAGCGGAGTTATCATACCACAATCCGACAAAACGCGCAATAACGGAGGCCATATGAAACCCTATTTGATCTACCTGCGGAAATCCAGAAAAGACCGGGATCTGGAGCTCAGAACCGGAAACTTTGACACGCTCCAGCGTCACCGGGACGCCCTGCTGGCTCTTGCGAAGCGGGAGGGTTATACGATTGCGCACATTTACGAAGAAGTTGTCAGCGGCGACTCTATCAGTGAACGACCGGAAATGCAGAAGCTCCTGGCCGCGGTGGAAAGCGGCGAGTATGCCGGCGTACTGGTCATGGAGATCCCCCGCCTGGCCCGCGGCAATACCCGGGACCAAGGAACCGTGGCGGAGGTCTTCCAATACTCCAATACCAAGATCATCACCCCAGACAAAATCTATGATCCCGCCGACGAAGCCGACGAGGAATATTTTGAATTTGGGTTATTTATGAGCCGCCGGGAGTACAAGGCCATCAACCGCCGGCTCCAGCGGGGCCGGCAAGCGTCCCTGGATGAAGGAAAGTACATTGCGGGCACTCCTCCCTATGGGTATCGAAAAGTCAAGATTCCTCATCAGAAGGGCTATACATTAGAGCAGATTCCAGAGCAGGCTGACGTGGTGCGGGAGATCTTCAGGCTTTACACAATAGGAGATCCCCAGCCGGACGGGTCCACCTTACCGATTGGCAGCTATGGGATTGCAAACATGCTCAACGCAAGGAACATCCCCTCTCCCGGAAACGTGAAATGGTCCGCGTCCTCCGTGCGGGATATCCTGAAAAATCCAACCTATGCCGGCTATCTCCGCTGGTCCTACCGTCCAGACAAAAAACAGCTGGTAGATGGAACCTTAGTGGTCCGCCACCCGGTCAACCAGGACAGCACCATCAAGCAAGGACTCCACAAGCCGATTATATCAGAAGCGACTTGGACGGCCGCCAAAGCAGCTATGGCCAGTCGCAGCCACGCTCCAGTCCCAAGCTGCCGCAAAATCGCCAATCCTCTTGCAGGAGTCTTAGTCTGCTCTATATGCGGCCGGTCAATGGTACAGCTTCCCCAGGGAAGCCACGGCGCGCCAATGGTCATGTGCCCGACCCCCAAATGTCCTACTGTGGGCAGCCGTCGGGACGTAGCAGAGGCTGCCCTTCTGGAGGCCCTGCGCGTATGGCTGAAGCACTACCGGGTCAGTTCTGAGGCGCAGAACGCCGCGAAGGATCAGGACTCCCTCTTGTCGGTCAAAACTGCGGAGAAGGCCCTTTCCCGCGCGAGGAAGGGCCTTCAAGACTTGGCTCAGCAAAAGGGGCGTCTGTTCGATTTGCTGGAACAGGGCATTTATACCAACGATGTCTTTCTGGAACGCTCCAGGGTTCTGGCGGATCGGATCTCCGAGGCAGAGCGTCAGGAGAAGATCCTGCGTGAGCACTTGGCCTCGCTCCGAAAAACAGAGCTTATCCAGAAGAACCTGGCGCCCCAGATCCAGAATGTTCTGGATCTCTACAACACTTTAGAGACAGCAGCAGAGAAAAACGTTCTGCTGAAGACAGTCCTGGATCATGCCGTCTATGAGAAAACTGTCGGTGGCCGGTATCGGGAAAATAATTTAAAGCTGTACGTGTACCCCAAGGTACCGGCATTTTAAATCACTTATAACATAGTGGGTTATATGTGTAGCCCCACTCATACGTCCGCTGCGCCGCTGCACACCCCGGGGCCACTTTCTGCGGCAGAAAACCGAACGTACAGGGCCATGTGCGTGCTGTCCCGGATCTCCACCCGCTCTACCAGATGGGCCAGTGTCAGGCGGTCCAGTCCCGGCAGGGCGCCGCAGCGGAGGAACCCGGCCGCCGCCGTCTCCGGCACCTCCTGCCGGGCCGCCTCCAGCCGGGCGATGCGGCGGGTCTGGGCCTCCAGCTCCGCCCGGTAGCGGGCCTGAAATCGGCGGTACTCCGCCTCGTCCACAATCCCCCGGCGGAAGTGGTCGTAGAGCGTAAAGGCCGCGGCCTCCAGCCGCTCCCGCTGACGCTCCGCCTCCCGCAGGGCCCCGCCGTTCCCCTCCTCCATCCGGCGGCGGAGAGCCCTTTCCAGGGCCTCCCGGTCCGTCAGCGTCCGGATCTCCCCCTGGAGCGCCTCCAGGACCGCCTCCTCCACCAGTGCCTCCTTCACGGAGGGACAGCGGCAGGCGCCGGGGTCCCGGGCCCGGGCGGCGCAGCGCCAGCGGGGGACGCCCTTGGAGATGCAGCGGCTCATGGGGCTCCCGCAGTGCCCGCACCAGACCAGGCCGGAGAGGGGGTAGACGGCCTCCCGCCGGGGTCCGGTCCGGGTCCGGCGGGCAAAGCGGTCGTGCACCACCCGGAACTGTTCCTGGGAGATGAGGGCCGGGTGGATGTCCTCAAAGACCGTCCACTCCCCCATGTCCGCCGGGACCGTCTTCTTCGTCCGGTAGGAGATGCTCTTTCGCTGGCCCTGGATCAGATTGCCGATGTAGACCTCGTCTTTCAGCATGGCACGCACCGTGGAGTCGGACCAGCCGGCGGCCCGGTCACCGCCAGGGCGGAGGGCGGAGGGCGGCGGAATGCCCAGGCCGTCCAGCCGCCGGACAATCCCCCGGACGGACTCCCCTTCCGCATACCACCGGAAGATCTGCCGGACCACCGGGGCCGTCTCCGGGTCGATCTCCAGGCGGTGGCGATCCGCGGGGCTCTTCACGTAGCCGTAGGGGGCGAAGTTCCCCAAATACTCCCCCCGCTCCCGCTTCATCCGCAGGGTGCACTTGATCTTCAAAGACAGCTGGCGGATGTAGTCGTCGTTGACGATGTTGGAAAAGGAGAGCAGGGCACTGCCGTAGCCCTGGGGGTCCCGGACGCTGTCCAGCCGGTTCAGCACGGAGATCACCCGGACGCCCCGCTGGGGAAAGACCTCCTCCATGAGATGCCCCAGCTCCGGGTAGTTCCGGCCCAGGCGGGAGTTGTCCTTGAAGATGACGCAGTTGATCCGCCCCGCCTCCATGTCCCGGAGCATTCGCTGATAGGCGGGGCGGTCGAAGGTGCCGCCCCCGTAGCCGTCGTCGGCGTAGAACTCCACGGAGGCAATCTGCTCCCCCTGTTCCCGGAGATACCGCAGGTGGTCCTCCATGATCCGCCGCTGGTTCTGGATGCTGTCGCTCTCGGCCTTGTCCCCGTCCTCCCGGCTCAGCCGGGCGTAGGCCGCCACCCGCCACTGCGCCGCCGGCCGCCCCTCCCCCCTGCCGGGCTGCACATAGGTCATGGGGCGGCCTCCTTCAGGTCCCCGGCGGCGTCGAGCAGGCGGATCAGACACTCCTCCAGGCCGGGGCCGTCCTTGGAGAAGTGGAGCTCCACCTCCACGCCGCTGCGGGGCAGGGTTCTGGTTTCCATCAAAAAATCACCCCCCGCCAGTGTATGACGGGGGGCGGGGGAACATGCCGGCCGCGGCGGGAAGGCCGGGCGCAGAGGCGGCCGCTACTCTTCCGGCGTCTGGGGGCACGCCTGGGCAAAGATGTACGAGCGGACCTTGTGCTGAACCGCCAGACGCTCCAGGCTGGCGGCAACACCGGGGTCCTCCCAGGCCGCGGGCATGTCCGCCTCGTCCTGGTAGCCGTAGGTGCGAAGCCACAGGGGCTTGCAGGCGTCCAGATCCGCCTGGGTCAGATAGAGCTCCGCGTCCCGGAACACGGCGTACATCACCAGCTCCTCCCGGATCAGATCCCGGGCGTTTTGGAGGCACAGCTCATCCAGCTCCGCCTCGCTGGAGCCGAAAAAGCTCTGGAGGTAGCTCTCCAGCGTCATGCCGTACTGCCGGGCGAAGGCGGTGTAGTTGGTCCGGAAGTCCTCCTGATACCGCTCCAGCTCCGCCTCCGGGTACTTTAAAACCCTGCTCCCGTCCAGGACGATCTGCCACAGGGCGCTCTCATTCTGCTCCCGGTAGGCGGTGAGGTCCAGGATCAGGATGTAGGCCGTGATATCCACGGGCTTTCCCGCCAGGGCCGGGTCCGGGTAGTCCTCCGGAAAGGCCAGGCGCATGGTGATCTCCTCGTCCAGCCCGCGGCCGATCAGGGCCTCGTCAAAGCCCGGCAGGAAGTCGGAAAAGCCCACCTCAAAGGTGTGAATTCCCGAGACCGGGGCCTCCGCGCCGTCCACCAGGGCCTGGATCTCCACGGTCACGGTGTCCCCGTAGTCCGCGGTGGTGCGGCTCCCGTCGCCGTAAGGGATGTAGGAGATCCCCGCGTACTCCCCCAGAATCACATACTCCGAGAGATCGTAGTCATAGGGGTTCCCGGTGAGCTCCACCACGGTCTGCGCCGGGTCGGAGGCCTCCTGGGGAACCGTCTCCCGGGCGCCGCAGCCGGCAAGGCCCCACAGCAGCAGGGACAGCAGCGCCGTTTGCGCCAGACAGCTTCGTTGCAGCAAAAGGCATCCCTCCTTTTCACAGGGATGAAGCCCTCCGGCAGTCCCAGCGGGACCGCCGGAGGGCCGTGAAATGCGTTCCGGCCGCACTGCGGTCGAAAATCAGGACTGGTACAGCTTCCAGGCGTCGGTAGCGGAGTTCGTGTAGTCGAAGTACTTGAAGAGCTCCAGATACCCGTAGGCGCTGGCGTAGTTGATGGAGCTGCCGTAGATGGCGTTGGGCAGCACGATCCACTGATTGCCCCACTTGTCGCCGTTGTCTATGGCGGTCTTCACCCGGGTAACCGCCGTGGCGTCCTTGGCGCTGAAGCAGGCGTCAATGTCGTTGAGGTCGTCGCCCACGAACATGGCAATGTAGTGCGGATCGGTCTTCAGCGTGCCGGGATAGGCCTTGGACTCCGCCGTGCGCTCGCCGGTTGCCAGGGTGCCGCCGGCCGCCACGGCGTCCCGCAGGGCCTGCTTGCTGGAGCCGTTGAGCTTGTTGTCGTTGGTAATCAGGTGGGCGTCCTCGCCGATGGGGAAGCCCAGCTTTTTCATAGACTCCACGGAGATGTCATAGAAGGTCTTGCCGGTCACCTGATAGGTGGAGGTGCCGATGACGTTGCCCTTGGCGTCCACATAGCCGCCCTTGTCCTTGTAGCCGCCCTTGCTGTCGGACTGGCCCACCTTGTAGCCCTGGTCGTAGCGGTTGGTGATGTAGAAGAACTCGATGCCGTTTTCCACGCAGTAGTTGACGAAATCCACCGCGCCGGGCAGCGCCGTGCAGCCGTCGCTCATGACGAAGCGGGCGAAGGCGGCGTTGTTCCAGTCGCCGTTGGTGCCCACCACGTTGGCGGTGTAGTGGACGCCGTCCACCAGGGTGTCGTCAATGTCGCTGAACACGGCCACCCGCTTGCCGTCCTTGAAGAGCTTGCCGCCATTCAGTGAGAAGCCGTCGGTGCCGGCCTTGGCGGCGGCCACCATCTCGTCCACGTTCTCCTTGGCAACGTTGAACGCCTGCATCATCAGCGCGTGGCACTCGGCGGACATCTGCCAGGCGGCGGCGCCCACCATGTTCTCATAGGCCGCCACCGGGGAGTAGACGCCCACCTGCTTCACAACGCCGGTGATCTCGGCGGTGCGGGCGGCGGAGTTCCACTTGATGGTGCCGCCCAGACTGTCGGACAGCGCCCGGGCGCTCACCATGGTGGTGCCGTCCTCGGAAATCCAGATGGAGCCCTTGGGCGCGTCGATGGGGGTGCCGTCCACAGTCAGCTTCACATCTTCCGTCCGGATCACCGTATTGGCGGCGGAGGCCTGCAGCGTCAAACCGCACAGCATGGCCAGCGCCAGAATCAGTGCAAAGAAACGCTTGTTCATCCTAAAGATCTCCTTATTCTATTTGAAACGGGTTGAGTTTGATTGGGTTATTGGTAAGGAAGGAGTAGGTCTCTTTCGGTATGTATGGCACGAAAAACTAGGAACGTTTCAGGATATCAGCGAAAATCCTTGGCGGCCTTCAAGCCATAGGCAGGCTCTGCCAGGAGGGCGGCGCGGTTGATGGCGCGGCCCATGCACTCGGTAATCAGGGCGCCTGCGGCGTCCACGCCGACTTCCACCTCGCCGGTGGTCATCAGGAAAATCGTGTCGCCGTCGGCGGTGGAGTGAACCGGGCGGATGGCCTGTGCGTATCCGTTGTGCGCAATGCTGGCCAGCTTGTTGCATTGGCATTTGTCCAGCTTGGCGTTGGTAATCACACAGCCGATGGTGGTGTTGCCGCCCCAGAGGGCCCGGTTGCGCTCGATCTCGTCGTACATGACGGCGGTGGTGTCGGCCAGAGCGGTGCCGTCCTCGGTCAGGAGGCCCGCCAAGATGTGCTTGTCGTCATAGTCGATGACATCGCCCAGGGCATTCACCGCCACAATGGCCGCGCACTGCACGGCGCCGATCTGGGCGGCGTAGATGCCAAGGCCGGACTTCATCATGCCGGCGGCGCCGTGGAACTTGCCCACGGTGGCCCCGGTGCCGGCGCCCACGTTGCCCTCGCCGGGCTCCTGGCCGCTGTAGGCGGCGGCGCAGGCGGCGTAGCCCATGGCCTTGTCCGGGCGGACCTGATTGGTCACCAGCTCCAGGTCGAAGAGGGACGCGCCGCACACAATGGGCACCCTGCCAAACCCGGTGTCAAAGCCGATGTCCTTTTCGGCCAGGAACTGCATGGCGCCGTCTCCGGCCTCCAGGCCGAAGGCGCTGCCGCCGGAGAGCATCACGGCGTTGATCTGCTGGACCGTGTTGACGGGCCGGAGCAGCTCGGTCTCCCGGGAGGCGGGGCTGCCGCCCCGCACATCCACGCCGGCCCAGGCCCCCTGCTCGCAGAGGATCACGGTGCAGCCGGTGGCGTTGACCGTGTCCTGGGCGTGGCCGATCTTAAAGCCCTTGATGGCGGATACGGGAATCTGTTTCATAACCGTCTCCTCCTGTCCTCATCAGCCGGCCGCCAGGATCTGAACGGCCTGAATCAGGGCAATGACCACGCCGATGAAGCCCTCGCCGGCCAGCAGGCCGGAGGCCACGACGGTACCGGTGCTGCCCTGCTCAAACTTGGGAGCAGCCTTGCTGACGATGAACCGGGCCAGACCGCCGATGCAGGCGGTGAAGGAGAGATAGAAGGGCAGGTAGATGCCGAGACCCAGCATGGTAAAGCGGGGGGTGATGAAGTAGATCACGATGGACGCGATCAGGCCGCCGAAGAACACGGGGACATTGGCAATGCCGCCCACCACGGAGGCCACCGCCGCCGCCTGGGCCGCGGGGAACATCTCACTGCCGAACACGCCGCCGCCATAGGCCTTCACCAGAACCAGCATGACGCCCACGGACACCACGGCGCCGATGACACCGCCGATGACCTCGCCATACCACTGGGCCTTGGGGTCGGAGTGGAGAATACTGCCGGATTTGAAGTCGTTCATGACGTCGCCGGTGAGGCCGGCGGCAATGGCCACGATGGCGGCCACGAACACGGCCTGGGTCACTTCCAGGCTGCACACCACCTTGGCGATGGCCATGACGAAGATGCCGAACACCTCCATGGGGTTGATGCCGGACTGGCCCACGCACTGAGAGGACATGGCCGTGGTCAGCCACACGCCCAACAGCGTGATGATGACGGCAATGATGGGCAGATCCAGCACGAAGATGAACAGCACCGCCAGGATCAAAATGACGATGGGCGCCCAGCGCATGGAGACGATGGCGTCACCGGCCTGATCCTTGTTGAACATGCCGCCGAAGATGGCCTTGGCACGGGGGATGATCTCCTTGGCGGTGATGGCCAGGCCCACGCCCACCATCCATCCAAGACCCAGGGAGCTCTTGATGCCCGCCGCCGCGGCGGCGTCCCAGAGTCCCGCGGACTGGCCGCCGATGAGGATGCCGAAGTCGCCGATGCAGGCGCCCAGGAACCACACCAGAATCGTGGCGGGTCCGATCAGGTAGCCCACGGCGATCAGCATGGGGGACCACCAGATGCCGCCTACGGAGCCGTATTTCATCATGCCGTTGAAGGGCGTCATGGCGGGCACCGCCGCAAACCAGTCCCGCAGAGCGGTCCAGATACCTGCCAGGCCCAGAGAGCCGAACAGGGCGCCGGTCTGCTTGCCGCCCTCGTCGCCCACGACCACCACTTCCGCGGCGGCCTGGCCCATGGCATAGGGCATATCCGCATCCACCACAAAGTGCTTGCGGATCAGCGACGTGAAGATAAGGCCCAGAATGGTGCCTCCCACCGTCACGATCATGACCTTTGCCACGCTGAATTCGGCGTCGTTATTGAGAATGAAGATGCCGGGGATGGTAAATGCGAGACCGCCGGCCACCATGGACCCGGCGGACATGCAGGTGTGGGCCACGTTGATCTCGTTGACGTTGGTGTTGCCCAGCGCCTTCAGGGCAAACATGGACACCAGCGCCACGAACATGATGGGCCACGGAAGAGAGGACGCTTTCAGCGCCACGAACATGGATGAGCACGTCAGGATCACAGAGCCGATGATGCCGATCACAATGGCACGGACGGTAAACTGTTCCTTGAACGAACTCGCGTGCTTGACCTTGCTTTGATCTAAAGCCATAGTAATACCTCCATTAACCAAAATTGCGTTTTTCGGTTCCCAATGGAATTGCTTCCGCACACGTTGGGATGACCCCTCCTTGTTGTGAATTATACACGAAAATCTCAGAAAATGCAATGGTTGATTTCCAAAAACTCACAACTTTATATCCTGAAATTGGGAACCGGAGATTCCCCAGCGAAAAGCGGGGATTTTCTCTGCGGTCTGACCACGTAAACGAATTACCGCGCAAAAAAAGTGCGGAGGTCCCGGGAGGGAGCTTCCGCACGGAGGAGTGAGGACGGGTTTTTTGAAAAATTTTTTGAGGAAACAACGTGTGTGCTATGGCGCAGCGGACCTATGTCATCAGCAGCACAGCGTCGGAGGCGGCGCTGACGGCGGCGTAGTCGTGGCCCTCGTAGAGCAGTCCCCGCTGCTGGGGGCCGGTCTTGGGGGCCAGGGCCGCCCAGAGGAAGCGGCCGTGGGGCCGCAGCAGCCGCCGCAGCCGGGAGAGGAAGGCGGCGTAGGCGTCCGCCATCTCACCGGGCAGGTACTCAAAGTCCACATCCACGCCGGCATAGCCCCGCTGGAGGACGGTCTGGATCACGTCGGAGACCAGCCGGTCCTGCACCGCCGTGTCCGAGAGGACCAGCTCCGCCCGGCGGGTATCAAACTGTCCCGACTCCGTGAGGGTGGACAGGTGCATCACCGGCGCGGTGCCCCGCCGGCGGGCGGCGGAGAGCAGCTCGTCGTCCGCCAGGGGCAGCAGGCCGCCAAAGGCGTTGATGCCGTAGGTAAAGGGGGCCAGACAGGTCAGGTAGGGCAGCTGCCGGGCCAGCAGGTCCGGCTCGATGAAGGGGTAGGCGTAGCCGTTGGTGACGGCGGTGCCCAGCTTCTCCCCCAGATAGGAGATCACCAGCACCTGACCGGGGTGCAGCTCCTCGCCGCCCCCCAGCTCCCAGTTGTTCCGCCACAGCTGGCGCAGGGTGGTGCCGTACTGAGCGGCGATGGAGGTCAGCGTCTCGCCGCTCTGCACGGCGTGAACCTGCCGGGGAAAGCGGACCACCAGGGTCTGGCCCACCGCCAGATCGCCGCTGGGGGGTACGGCGTTGTCCGCGGCCAGACGGGCGGGGTCCACCCCGTAGTAGGCCGCAATGCCGGCCACGGATTGGCCAGCCTGAACCACATGGATCAGCATGGTTTCATCACCTCATTCCCTGAAACCCTATGACACTCCGGCGGCGGATATGCGGTATGATTTGCGCGGCGGGGAATATATTATTTCCGAATCGATCCTGCGGGAATCATACATTTGATCCGAGCCGTTTTGCTGGCCGCCGCAAGCAGCGGCAGCCGCAAAACATGGCACAGACTCCTTCCGGCCTCTCGGCCCGGAAGGAAGCGCAGCAAGGCGGAACACGGATCTTCCCACAGCCGGCGGAGCAGCCTCCTGCCGGCCGGTCAGACATCCGCGCCGAGGCATCCCCGGATGCCATCGCAGGCGCGGGAACAGGAAACGGAGGGCACGGACATGAGTGCATGGGAGACGGCGGTCTGGGTGACGGCAGCGGCGGGAATCGGCGGCACGGGACTGGGCGGCGCGGCGGGGTGTTTGCTGCAGCGGGACTCGGACCGGGTGGTGAGCCTTCTTTTGAGCTTTGCCGCCGGGGTGATGACGGCAGTGGTATGCGCGGACCTGCTGGCGGAGGCCCTGTCCCAGGGGTGCATGGCGCTGGCGGCGGCGGGGGTTCTGCTGGGCTTCGGGGCCACGGGGGTGCTCAACGCCCTGCTGGCGGCCCGGCCGGCGGGGGAGGACCGCCTGGTGCTGGCCGGGGCGGTGATGGCGGCGGCCATTGCCCTGCACAACGTGCCGGAGGGCATGGTGATCGGGGCCTCCTTTGCCGCCGGAGCGCGGGGCGGGTGGCTGATGGCGGCGGTCATCGGCATGCACAACGTGCCGGAGGGCATGGCGGTGGCGGTGCCCCTGGCCGCCGGGGGCATGTCCCGGCGGCGCGCCGCCGCCCTGGCGGCCCTCACCGGCGCCCCCACGGTGCTGGGGGCCGTCCTGGGGTACTGGATGGGCACTCTGGGACCCAGGGCCCTGGCGGCGGCGCTGAGCTTTGCCTCCGGGGCCATGCTGTACGTGGTGTTCGGGGAGCTGCTGCCGGAGGCCGCGGGGCTCTGGCACAGCAAGACGCCCGCCCTGGCGGCGGCGGCAGGCGTGCTGGTGGGGATGGTCATCACCATGGGATAGGGACGCCCGCCTTTGTCGCTACGATGGCCGGAAAGAAGCAGCCGCTTCTTTGCCCCGCGGCGGCATCAGATGCCTCCGCGGAGTGCGGACGGCCCGACGGCAGACTGCACAGAAAATGCACCGGCGGACCCCGCCCGCCGGGAAACCTGTCTGCCGGCTTTCCGGCGCGCTGATCCTATTAGCAAAATTGATCCTCAATATTACAACTTTGCGCTTTACTTATGGGAGTCCTCCCGTTATAATGATAAAGGTTGGCCTTTGTGCGCTCCGCCGGAGGCCACGCCGAGACCGCCGGCACACCCGCATCCGGACAGGCCGTCTTCTCCGCCGGAGACTGCGGCCCGCCGGACACAAGACATCCATGCGCCGTTCTATAGAGGCTCACGCGAGGCCCCAGAGGGCCGGGCCGGGGAGCCTCCTGGGGTGTGCCTGGACGGCAAACCAAAACCGAGAGGGGTTTTCTGAAGATGTCAAATTGCGCCATTGTAGGCATCAACTGGGGCGACGAGGGCAAGGGCCGCATGGTGGACCTGCTGACCAGCGAATACGATGTGGTGGTCCGCTATCAGGGCGGCGGCAACGCCGGCCACACCGTGGTGAACGAAAAGGGCAAGTTCGCCCTGCACCTGCTGCCCTCCGGGGTCTTCCGGGAGGGCGTGGCGAACGTCCTGGGCAACGGCGTGGCTCTGGACTGCGAGAGCCTGTGGACCGAGATGGAGGACGTCCGGTCCAAGGGCGTATCCATCACGCCGGAGAATCTGAAAATCAGCGACCGGGCCTCGCTGCTGCTGCCCTGGCACCGGGATCTGGACGCCCTGGAGGAGGCCCGTCTGAAGGACAAGAAGTACGGCTCCACCAGGCAGGGCATCGCCCCCTTCTACTCCGACAAGTATCAGAAAAAGACGGTCATGGCCGGGGAGCTCCTCTATCCGGACAAGCTCCTGGCCCACCTGGAGGACCTTCTGGAGTGGAAGAATCTGACTCTGGAGCGGGTCTACGGGGCCAGGCCCTATACGATGGAGGATCTGCAGGCCTGGCTTGCCGACTTCGGCGAGAAGATCAGGCCCTACGTCTGCGACACCGGCGCCTTTTTGCGCCAGGCCCAGGACGAGGGGAAGAAGATCCTCTTTGAGGCCCAGCTGGGCTCCCTGCGGGACCTGGACTACGGCATCTACCCCTACACCACCTCCTCCAACCCCATCGCCGCCTACGCCCCGGTGGGCTCCGGCCTGCCCACGGCGAGGATTGAGAAGATCGTGGGCGTGGTGAAGGCCTACTCCTCCTGCGTGGGCGAGGGCCCCTTCACCTGCGAGTGGTTCGGCGAGAAGGCCGAGAAGCTCCGGGAGGCGGGCAACGAGTACGGCGCCAAGACCGGCCGGCCCCGCCGGGTGGGTCCCATCGACCTGGTGGCCACCCGCTACGGCATCCAGTGCCAGGGGGCCACGGACATCGCCCTGACGAAGCTGGACGTGCTGAGCTATCTGGACGAGATCCCCGTCGTGGGCGCCTATGAGCTGAACGGTCAGCAGATTGACGACTTCCCCTTCCCCGCCCTGCTGCCGGACGCCAAGCCGGTGGAGACGCTGCTGCCCGGCTGGAAGTGCGACATCTCCGGCGTACGGACCTGGGACGACCTGCCCAAGGCCGCCCAGAAGTATGTGGAGTACGTGGAGTGGCGCATCGGCTGCCCCATCACCTATGTGTCCGTGGGGCCGGAGCGGGACGCTATTATCCTGCGCTGAGCTTTGGCTGCGGCGCACCACGCCGCTATGTGACCAACGGGCCGCCCGGGGCGGCGGGCCCTGCGTTTTCAGGAGGATGCTGCGATGAATGAAACAGCCAGGCGGGCGGTGATCTCCCTGGTGGTGTTCGCCGTCATCTACTATGGCTCCGGCTTTGTCATCGGCTGGACTGCATACGACATGTATCTCAGGGCAGTCGAGTTTCTGGCGGCTGTTCTGGGCGCGGGGTGCTTCTGGATCGGCAGCAGGCCGTAATCTGTCGGATTGTTCACGTTTAAGAGGGTGGTGTCTGACCTCCTGGCCGGGCCATTCCCGCGCTCTTCGGCACTCCCGATCAACCCATGCGCCTATGCAGGGGCGATTGCCAATCGCCCGGCCCCGCGGCCTCCGGACCTTCGGCAAATCCGTTTCCGGGCCTCCGGATCTCGCGCGGGACGGGCGGATGATATCCGCCCCTACAGGATCATCCTACATAAAGAGGTTTATCACATGAAAGACCGTTACGAATCCCCCCTGTCCTCCCGGTACGCATCAGGCTTTATGCTGCACCTGTTCTCCGCCGACATGCGGATCGAGACCTGGCGGCGGCTGTGGGTGGCCCTGGCCCGGGCGGAGCACAACCTGGGCCTCCCCGTCACCGCGGAACAGGTGGCGGAGCTGGAGGCCCACATCAGCGACATTGACTATGAAATGGCGGCGCAGCGGGAGAAGGAGGTCCGCCACGACGTCATGGCCCATGTCTACACCTACGGCAAGGCGGCGCCCTCCGCCGCGGGCATCATCCACCTGGGGGCCACCAGCTGCTATGTCACCGACAACGCGGACCTCATCCTCTACCGGGAGGGCCTGCGGTATCTCCGGGGGGAGCTGATTGCCGTGCTGGCAAATCTCTCCCGGTTCGCGGAGGAATACAAGGCCACCCCCACCCTGGGCTATACCCACTATCAGCCCGCCCAGCTGGTCACCGTGGGCAAGCGGGCGACGCTCTGGATGCAGGACTTCCTCAGCGACCTGGAGGAGCTGGACTTCGTCCTGAGCACACTGAAATTCCGGGGCTGCCGGGGCACCACCGGCACCGAGGCCAGCTTCCTGGACCTCTTCGAGGGGGACGGAGCCAAGGTGGACGAGCTGAACCGGCAGGTTGCGGCGGAGTTCGGGTTTGACCAGTGCTTCGCCGTCTGCGGCCAGACCTACCCCCGGAAGGTGGACAGCCGGATTCTGAACTGCCTGAGCTCCATCGCCCAGAGCGCCTACCGGATGGCAAACGACATCCGCCTTTTACAGCACGACCGGCAGGTGGAGGAGCCCTTCGAGAAGAACCAGATCGGGTCCTCCGCCATGGCCTACAAGCGCAATCCCATGCGCTCCGAGCGGATCTGCTCCCTGAGCCGCTACCTCATGGCCGACGCCATGAACGCGCCCCTCACGGCCTCCGTCCAGTGGCTGGAGCGGACGCTGGACGACTCGGCCAACCGCCGGATCTCCCTGCCGGAGGGCTTCCTCTGCGCCGACGCGGTTCTGCGCCTCAGCCAGAACGTCACCGACGGCCTCCACGTCAACGAGAAGGTGGTGGACCGGACGGTGCGGGAGTATCTGCCCTTCATCGCCACGGAGAACCTCCTCATGGAGGCGGTGAAGCGGGGCGGCAACCGCCAGGAGCTTCACGAGGTGATCCGCACCTGCTCCATGGCCGCCACGGCCCGCATGAAGGAGGGGGAGCCCTGTGACCTGCTGAGCCGCCTGGCCCAAGAGCCGGCCTTCGGCATGAGCGAGGCGGAGATGGAGGCGGTGCTGGACCCGAAGCTCTACATCGGCCGCTGCCCGGAGCAGGTGGACAGCCTCCTGGCCCAGGTGCGGCCGCTGCTGGCGGACGCCTCTCAGGAGAAGCCGGAGATCAGTTTGTAAGAACACAAGGACGGGGCAAATGCCCCGCCCTTGCCTTTTATGCCTCACTTCCCCCGGAGGCCTCTGCCGC
Organism: Clostridiales bacterium; assembly: GCA_019423635.1. Classification (GTDB taxonomy): domain Bacteria; phylum Bacillota; class Clostridia; order Oscillospirales; family Oscillospiraceae; genus Oscillibacter. Next base: position 27,481 of record JAHZBA010000007.1, on the reverse strand, counting down.
TCCGCCGCCCTCGGCGGCCGGCGCCTCCACAGCGCCGCCGGCACTCCCGGAGCTTTCGGAGTCCTGCTCCTCCTTCTCCAGGGCGCTCTTCCACTCCTTGGGGTGCTCCTTAATCTGCCGGGAGGCCATTGCCAACTGGTAGCCCTGCATGTCGTGTTCCATCAGGTATTTCAGATCCTCCGGCGGCACCTTGTCCCCCGCCATGATCCGGGCGGCGATTTTCTGGCAGGTCTGCTGCCGCTTCATGTCCCGCTTCAGCCCGTCCGCCGGGGAGCCGTCTTCCTCTTTCTGGATCAGATCCAGCTGCCACCAGTTTTTCTCCCGCTGCTCCGCCTTCCGCTGGGCCCGTTCCTGCTGCTGTGCCAGCAGCAGAGCCGCCGCCTGCCGGGACAGCGTCACCCGGTCGGTGCCGGGCCGGGACGCGGCGACCTTGGGCGCCTGCTTCCCCTGCGCCGCCGGCGCCGCCTGCGCACTCTGCCGCATCCGTCTGACCGCTCCAAGCTCCATGTTCTCGCCTCCTGTTCAAAAAAGCCCGATATCTTATTCTATCTCTTATATTATCGGCAGATTCTGTTCAAACTTTAGCGGCGGCCATTTCCCAGCGCAGTTCACATGTTCCGGAGGCGCTCCGGAACTCCCAGCGGACGGAACACCTGCCGGCTCCGTCCGGCGTGACGCTTCCGGACAGAGTCCGCCGGTTCAGCCGCAGCAGCGGCCGCCTGTTCTGATCCAGCAGCACGGCCTCCGCGTCCCCTCCGGACAGCCGCATGTCCAGGCTGAACGTATAGGTCCGGCCCTCCCGGAGCCGGACCGCGTGCCGGACCCAGCCGGAGCAGCCGTTCAGCGTGACCCGATCCCCGGTTCTTCCGGGGCGGAACAGGAAGAACACCGCCGCAATCTTTTTTGTCACTACCATTCCCCGGCAGTACAGCAGATACATCCCGGCGCAAAAAATCAGCGCAAAGAGCAGCGGATCCGTCCAGTTTCCCATGCCCGGCCCTCCCTCAAGCGGATGTCTGTTCTGTGTTCATTCTACCACGCCGCCGCGCCCCTCGCAACAGAGCCAGGGCCAAACCGGACAGATCCCTTTCCCGGATTTTTTGCAGGGGGCGGGCTCTGTCCCGCCCCGCCCAGCGGAGGCCTGTCAAATTTGTGAGACAGGTGTGCCCGCGTCCGCCGGGAGTGTCCGATTCGGAGATATTTTGTAGGGGCGGATATCATCCGCCCGTCTCCCCACGAACACCGGACCTCCCCTTGGACGGACGTTGATCCCCCATACCGGTTCTCCCGCAGGACGGGCGGATGATATCCGCCCCTACAACAGCGTTTCATAAATATGCGGACGTGACAAACTGCGCGTTCGGACACTCCCCCGTCCGCCAATCCTCTTGCCAGCCGGGCATCCTTATGGTATGATATTATTTTATAATTCCCCCGCCTCTTTCCTGAGGTCTGAGAAAAGGAGCCGCTCATGACACAAAAGCCAAAAAAATCCCACAAAAAGGCCTTCCGCGCCGCCATGGACCGGGAGCTGCGGGAGCACAAAAGCTCCTTCATCGTCTTCTATATCCTGCGGGCCCTGGTGCTGGTCACCCTGGTCCGCCAGATCATGCTGGGCAGCTATGAGAGCGCCTTCTTCTGCGTGCTGACGATGCTCCTGCTCTACATCCCCAGCTGGGTGCAGGTGAAGCTGCGCATCGAGCTGCCCCCGCCGCTGGAGATCACCATCCTCTGCTTCATCTTCGCGGCGGAGATTCTGGGGGAGGTCAACGCCTACTATGAGCGGGTGCCCCACTGGGACACCATGCTCCACACCCTCAACGGCTTTCTGGCCGCGGCGGTGGGCTTCTCCCTGGTGATCCTGCTCAACGACAACGAGCGCCTGACCTTCGACCTCTCCCCCTTCTTCCTGGCCCTGGTGGCCTTCTGCTTCTCCATGACCATCGGGGTTCTGTGGGAGTTCTTCGAGTTCTCCATGGACTGGTTCTTCCACACGGACATGCAGCGGGACACCGTGGTCCACGCCATCCACAGCGCCGCCCTGGACTCCACCCACTCCAACATCGTCATCACCGTCCCGGACATCCAGGAGGTGGTCATCCACGGCGAGCCCCTGGGGATGGGCGGATATCTGGATATCGGCCTCATTGACACCATGAAGGACCTCTTCGTGAACTTCCTCGGCGCGGTGGTCTTCTCCGTCACCGGCTTCTTCTACGCCAAGAGCAAGGGCCGGCGGAAGACCCCGGCCCAGAGCTTCGTCCCCAGCCGGAAGACGGCAGAGCAGGACTACCTGCGCCAGGCCGAGGAGGACGTCACGCCGGATGCAGAGGCGTGAAGCCCGCCTCCGGCGGACGAACAGAGCCGCAGGCCGGGCCCGGTCCGCTCACGGCTTGTCTTTCGGGAGTCCCTGGAAAAAATAGTGGTCCCTGTCCGCCGCGTATCCGCCGCCCAGCACCTTGAAGGAGGCCCAGTCCGCGTCCAGCGGGCGGCTGCCCCAGAAGACCGTCTGCCCATCTCCGGCATAGCCGTCTCCCAGCAGGGTGAAGCTCTGCGGCGCGGCGTCAAGGAGTCTGCCCTGTCCGAAAATCCGTGCCCCGTCGCCGGCATAGGAATCCCCCAGCGGCGTAAAGGCGGCGCCGTCCGCGTCCAGGAGTGCGCCGTTGTAGAACGCCTGCCTGCCGTCGCCGGCATAGCCGTCCCCCCAGATCTGAAACGCCTGCGCCCGGCATGGCAGACACTGTTCCCTCCAGAAGATGTGCCTGTCATCCCGGGCATAGCCGTCTCCCAGCACGGCAAAGGATTTCACATCCGCTTTTTTCACCACCACCTGTGCGTGGTACACATGCCGGTCGTCCTTCGCATAGCCGTCGGGCAGGAGCATGAAAGCGCCGGGGTTCTTGCAGGCTCTCAGCCGGACCGCGTAGGTGGTGTCCGTGGAGCAGGTAAAGAAATACACAAATTCCACGTCCCGCCCATACCCCTCCGGGCCAAACTGTCCTATTCCATCGTCCAGCACCTCAAAGGTCTCCGGGTGGGCAATCCTGGCATCCCCGTAGGGTGTGTAGATCACCTGATGGTTCCCCAGATAGGCCGGATTCAGAACGCGGAAGCCCTCCGGCGTGATCCCCCGCAGCAGCACGCCCCTCCGATAAACACGCTGCCGGTCCTTGAGAAAATCGTGATTCAAAACTTCCACGGTGTCAAGGTCGACCTTCACTTTTCGGAAAATATGCTCATAGGACTGCTGCTGCGGCAGGTAGGCCACCTCGCCGTCGCACTCCCGATAGCCTGACGGCTTTCCGGTACCGTCCTTCAAAATGCGGGCAAAGCCCATCGCGTTCCCCTCCTCTTTTCAAGTTCCCCTCTGTCTGCCGGTGAGGCGGCGGCGGTCCGAGCTCCGCCCCCCTCATCGTCCTCTGCTGATGATACCAGACGGCGGCCTTCGCCGCAAGCCCCGCCTGCTGCCGGCCCGGCAGCGACGGCGCTCCTTCGCGTCCCCGGGAGTCTCCGGGGACGTGTCGTTTTCCCCCGTCATAATCCCCGTCCGCGGCGCATAGGATGGAGCAACCAGAAGCGGGGGAGTGAAGCGCTTGAAAGAAAATATGGAGGAGCGGGCAGAGCGCCTGGCCCTTTACATCATAGAGAACCGGACCACGGTCCGCGCCGCCGCACAGAAATTCGGCATCAGCAAGAGCACCGTCCACAAGGATATCTCAGAACGGCTGCCCCAGTTCAACGGGGCGCTGTACCGGCAGGTAAAGGAGGTGCTGGAGGTCAACAAGGCCCAGCGGCACATCCGGGGCGGCATCGCCACCCGCAAAAAGTACCGCGGCACCTGACGCCGCACAAGGAGGGAATTCCTATGGCAAATCGTTCCGGCGGGCGGGGCCGGCCGTCCCGCACCGTCCGGCCGGCCGGCACACCGGCCTATACGGAGCCGGAGGTCCGCCGCTGGCCCCACCCCATCGAAGGCTCCGGGCCGTCTGTCCGCCAGACGGCTCCCGCCGGTCAGACGGACACCGCGCTGTACTACATCCACTGCGCCCTGTCCTATCAAAACCAGCTCCTGGCCGATATCAAATCCCTGCTGGAGCAGCTGGCCGCGGACAGCGCCCCGGCGGGCGGAGAGAGCCAGAGCGGAACCTGAGCCCACGAGACAGGCTGCCGGAAGCGTCCCCCGGACCCTTTCGGCAGCCTGTGCGGCTTCGCCGCGATTTTCCTCTTGTGTTTTGCCGGGACTGGCCTTATAATGAGAGGCGATATTATGTAACCCAGGAGGCCGCCCGTCATGTCCAGAACCCGCAGGCGCAGACACAGCCGGAGCCTTAACCGCAATCTGGCGCTTCTTCTGATTCTTCTGACCGCCGCCACCGCATATGTCGGCTATCACACCATCTTTCAGCCCCTGGAGCAGCGGCTCCAGACCCCGGCGGTTCCGGAGGACGACGCTCCTGCAGAGCCCGTCAGCCTCACCGACCCGGCGGAGGAGGCCCGCCGGTCCCATCTGGAGCGCAAACCCGACTTCTATACCATCCTGGTCTCCGGGACAGACGACGGCAACGGCAACAGCGACACCAATATCCTGGTGGCCGTGGACACCGCAAACCACTCCATTTACGGCGTCAGCATCCCCCGGGACACCAAGGCCGTCATCGGCGGCAAAAACCGCAAGATCAACTACGCCTTCGGCTCCGGCGGCATGGAGCTCCTGGCCCAGGTGGTGGGCGAGCAGCTGGGCATCCCGGTGGATTACACCGTGTCCGTGGATCTCCAGGGCTTTGTGGCCCTGGTGGACGCCGTGGGCGGCGTCACCTTCAACGTCCCCATCAACATGGACTATGAGGACCCCTACCAGGATCTCTATATCCACATCCCCAAGGGGGTGCAGACCCTCAGCGGCGCGGACGCTTTGAAGGTGGTCCGGTTCCGGGAGGGCTACGCCTCCCAGGACATCGGCCGGATGGAGACCCAGCAGAACTTCTTAAAGGCCGTGGCCAAGCAGGTCTTAAAAGTGGACAACCTGGGAAAGATTGACCAGTTCGTCAAGATCTTCCACGCCTATGTGGACACGGACCTGACGGTGAACAACCTGGCCTGGCTGGGCAAGGAGGCCATCGGCATGGGGCCGGAGGCCGTGTCCTTCTCCACCCTTCCCGGCGAGTGGCACTCCCCCTACATCTACCTGGACCAGGAGGCCGTGCTGGAGCTCATCAACCAACATCTCAACCCCTATGTGGAGGACCGTGTGCCGGAGGATCTGCACATTCCCTCCCGGTCGTAGGCGCTCTCCGGAACGGCGGAGCACCTGAGAGAAAGGAGTCACTGTGAAAAAACGCACTGCCTCGCTGCTGCTGGCTCTGAGCCTGCTGCTGTCCACCCCGGCCCTGGCCGCCCAGACCCAGAGCGGCACCTTTGTCCGCAGCCTCACCTACACCGGCCAGTTCTCGGACCTGCCGGCGGACTCCGTATTTTACGACAACGTGGCCGCCCTCTATGAGTACGGCCTGTCCGTGGGCAAGGGGGACGGCACTTTCGGCCTGACGGACTCTCTGACCGTGGGTCAGGCGGTGATCTTCGCCGGGCGCATCCGCAGCCTCTACCGCACCGGCGACGCCGAGGCGGGCCCTGCGGCTTACGGCGGTGACGGGGGCTCCCCCGCCCTGCCCTATCTCCGATACCTCCAGGCCGAGCAGGTGCTGGACCAGGCTCTGGACGGCGTGCTGGCCGCCCCGGCCACCCGCGCCCAGATGGCCCACGTGCTGGCAAACGTCCTGCCCGAGGAGGCCCTGCCCTCCGTTCACGACGCCCTGGTGACGGAGGCCTACGCCGCCCGGCGGGCCATCACCGACGTGACGGAGTACACCCCCTTCTACCAGGACATCCTGGCCCTGTACCGCAAGGGGATCTCCGTGGGCAGCGACGCTGCCGGCTCCTTCCAGCCGGACGCCCGGATTACCCGGGGCGCCGCCGCGGCCATGCTGACCCGGATCGTGGACCCGGACCTGCGGGTGACGCCCCAGTGGCCCTCCGCCTCCAGCGCCCAGGGTGCCACCCTGGCGGGACTGGTGGAGCCGGGGACCTATGTGGCCGCCCCGGCCACCGGCACGGAGCTGGACCAGTCCATCCGCTTCATGCTCTCCTCCGGCAGCAACCAGCTGGCACTGCACTACCCCGGCCTGTCCGTGATTCAGGCCCGCAAGGTGATGGAGGATGCCCTCTCCGTGGTGAAGACCTACTGTGAGCAGAGCTACAACAGCGTCACCTGCTCCTTCACGGCCCTGGGGGATCTGACGCTGACCTTCTCCGCCGCCGAGCTGAGCCCGGAGCAGAACGCCCTCTACCGCGACGCCGCGCTCTCCGCCGCCGTGGCCGTCCACGACCAGCTGTGGGAGGACGGTATGCTGACGGAGGAGATGACCCAGACGGAGAAGGCCAAGGTGTACTACACCTGGATCTGTGAGAACTGCACCTACGACTTCGACGCCGGAGACAAATCCCTCAGCCACATCCCCTACAGTCTCTTTGAGTACGGCACCGCCGTCTGCGACGGCTACACCGGGGCCTACAACCTGTTTTTGAAGCTGGAGGGCATTCGGTGCATGGCCCTGTCCAACGCCGAGCACATCTGGACCGTGGCGGAGCTGGACGGCAGCATGGTCCACATTGACACCACCTGGGGCGACAGCGGTCCTCAACCCAACGACTACTATTTCGCCATGACGCCGGAGCGCTCCTGGCGGGAGCACCCCTGGTGAGGCGGAAAACAAATATCCGGACACGCATAAAGCATCCGGCGCACGGAAAAATTCCGTGCGCCGGATGTCTCTTCTCTCCGCTGCGCGCCTCCTTCCCGTTCTTCACCGGCAGGATCAAACACCCAGCGTCTCCTTTTCCACACAGTAGGCCACCAGCAGGTCCACCACCGTCCCGTAGGACTGAATCCCCCGCTCGTCGCCGTAGGCCTTCAGAAGGCCGTCATAGACCCTGTTGGACACGGTCTTGGCCACGCTCCCCTGAAAACGGGCCCAGTAGGCGTTGTTCTCCCGGAGATCCGCCTGCACGGTCTCCGGGAGCGCCTCCCGGATGGCCCAGTAGGCGTCCGGGTCCGCCCGGTACAGGGCGTTGCCCAGGTACACATAGCCCATCAGCCACCCGGAGTAGGCATAGACCGGATCGCCGCTGCGGACGGCGGCCAGCACCCCCAGGAAGTTGCACTCCTGCTCCGAGGCAAAGCCCCGCTGGTGCCCCAGCTCGTGGGTGATGGTGGCCGGCAGCATACAGACCGGACTGTCCACATTCACATTGGACTCCCCGGTGTAGGCGCAGTAGAAGCCGGTGAAATCCATCCAGCTCATCAGGCGGGAAAAGGCCATGGGCTTGACCCCCCGGTCCTCAAAGGCCAGGAAGGGAAACTCCGCCTCAATCCCCCGGTAGACGGAGGGGCTCCTGTCCACGATCTCCTTCCAGGAGACCTCCAGGCATCCGCCGCCGTCCCGGGGCACGCCGGGGGCCGTTTCCTCCAGCCGCTCCGCAAAGAACTCCGTCACCGCCCGCAGCTCCTCCGGGGCCACCGGCCGGGCACAGAGCCCGGAGCGGTCCTGGAAGCTGTCGGTCCAGAAGTAGATCCCCCAGAGGAACCAGAAGAGGACATAGAGACTCAACGCGCAGTCCAGCGCCCCCAAAACCGCGCTGTAAAGCCGCTTCCCGCGGCGGCCTTTGGCCCGGACCACAGCGGCGGCGCTCCACACCACATACCCCAGCGCCGCCAGGGCCGCCAGCACGTAGAGGATCTCCATGACGGAGATCTCCGTCCGGTAGCACAGCTCCCCCAGCGCCTGCCGCAGGGGGGTGATTGCATGGTCTGCCAGGGCGTTCATCAGCGCCCGGTCTCCCCGGAGCAGGTACGTGCTCCCCAGAAGCGCCAGAACCGCCAGAAGCCAGATGTGCAGTTTTTTGTGTCTCAGGAACCAGTCTCTCATGCACACTCCGCCGCTTTCCGCGGCCTCCGCCGGCGCCGGCCGGCGCGCTCAGTTCTCCTGTTTGGCCGGGTCCGGTGCAGGCCTTGGCGGCGTCTCGCCGGTGTAGGCCTCCGTCTCCACCGGGAGCCGCTTTTTCCGCAGCTGGACGCTCACCAGGAAGTCCGCCGCGCTGTAGATGCACGCGCACACCGGCACGGCGAAGAACATCCCCGCCACGCCGAAAAAGCTGCCGCCCACCAAAATGGCAAAGATCACCCACAGATTGGACAGCCCCGTCCGGTCCCCCAGGATCTTGGGGCCGATCACATTGCCGTCCAGCTGCTGCAGGGCCAGCACGAAAATCACGAAATACAGCGCCTTCCTGGGGGAGGCCAGCAGGATCAAAAACGCGCTGGGGATGGCTCCCAGGAAGGGGCCGAAGAAGGGAATCACATTGGTCACGCCCACAAACACCGACACCAGGGGCGTGTAGGGGAAGTCCAGGATGGAGCAGCCCAGAAAGCACAGCACCCCGATGATCAGGGAGTCCAGGAGCTTTCCCCGGAGGAAGCCGGCGCAGATCCGGTCCGCCTTGCGGGCGCCCCGCAGCACCCAGTACACGTGCTCTGGAGCAAAGACGCTGCACACCAGCCGCTTGCCCTGGGCCGCGCAGATCTCCTTGGTGGCCAGAAAGTACAGCGACACAACGATGCCCACCAGCAGGTCCCCGAAAAAGCCCACCACGCCGAACACCCCGCCGGAGACGATGGTCATCACCGTCGCCGCCTGGGGCAGCAGGTCATTGCGCAGCCAGCTCTCCATGGTGGCGTAATAGGTGTTCATCTGTTCCGTCACCCACCGCTCCACGTGGGGATAGGTCTCCAGCAGGTGCAGCACCCAGCCGCTGATGGTCCGGTAGTAGTTTTCGATGTTGCCTGCCAGCTGCTGTACGCTCTTATACAGCTCCGGCAGCAGCACGGAGCCCAGCAGGTACAAAAGCCCCATCACCAGGGCCCAGGCCAGCAGGATGCTGACCGAGCGCACCCCCAGGGACACCCTCCGGCCCCGGTTCCCCGCCGTCCTGGCCAGGCGGAGACCCAGGGCGGCATCGTCGAAAAACTTCACAATGGGCGAGAGCAGATAGGCCAGAAACGCCCCGTAGAGCACCGGCATGGAGGCCCCCACCAGCTGCCGCCAGACATTCAGCAGGAAACGACTCCCAAAAAGGGTATCATAGAACAGCAGCACCGCCGCCACCGTGCAAAAAATCGTCAGCCCGATCTTCACATACTGGTTCTTCCGGAGCATGGCTGTTCCCTCCCATCGCGTCATGTCTTGCAGCCGCCGGCGCTCCCGGCAGAGGCTCCGGGGCGCGGCCGGCACAGGGCCGGGTCGTCCCGCGCCATACGCCTCTCCCCTGCTGCCGCGCATTTTGAAGGCCGCTGTAAGCCATTGTTAAGATTATTCTACACACGGCGGCGGGGAATTGCAATCCCGATTTTCTCATGCTATACTATTTTTTACGGAATCTATAGCCACCCCCAGCGGGCCGCAGGGCGGCCGGGCGGCAGACGGAAAGCCGCGGCCCATGAAATGTGCCGGCGGGCCTTGCCCGCCCGGAAAACCGTCTCCCGGTTTTCAAGCGCCCTGACGGCATCAACAAACCTTCCATCTCCCGGAGGCCTTTTGCAATGGAACAGAAGAAACTCATGATGATCATCAATCCCACGGCGGGCCGCAGCAAGCCCCGCGGCCCCCTCTTTGACGCGGCGGCCGTCTTCTCCCAGGCCGGATACCTGCTGTCCATCCACAACACCGCCTTCCCCGGCGACGCCGCCAGCACCGCCGCCGCCGGCGGAGACTATGACACGGTGGTGGCCGTGGGCGGCGACGGCACGCTGAACCAGGTGGTCACCGGCCTGCTGACGCTGGAGCACCCTCCCCTGCTGGGCTATCTCCCCCAGGGCAGCACCAATGACTTCGCCGCCAGTCTGCACATTCCCTCGGACCCGGCGGCCGCGGCGGCCCAGCTGGTCAAGGCCTCGCCCCGCCGCCTGGACACAGGGCTCTGGAATCAGCGGCGCTTCCTCTACGTGGCCTCCTTCGGGGCCTTTACCCGCAGCTCCTACGCCGCCTCCCAGGCCGCCAAGAACGCCCTGGGCCACTTCGCCTATATCCTCGAGGGCATGAAGGACTTGAACTCCCTGCGCCCCTATAAGGTCCGCCTCACCGCCGACGGCGAGGTGCTGGACGGGGAGTACCTCTTCGGCGCCGTGTGCAACTCCACCTCCATCGGCGGGCTCATGAAGCTGGACCCGGAGGGGGTGGTGCTGGACGACGGCAAGTTTGAGCTGCTTTTGATCCGCAACCCCAAGACGCCCCAGGACCTGCAGAACCTGGTGCTGTCCCTGCTGGACCAGGACTACGACCGGGAGGGTCTGGTGTTCCGCCACATCTCCTCCCTCCACCTGGAGACGGAGGAGGAGCTGCCCTGGTCTCTGGACGGGGAGTACGCCGCCAGCGCGCCGGCGGTGGACATTCAAAACTGCCCCCAGTCCCTGGAGATGCTCCTGTGAGCGCCCAGCTGGAGACCCTGCGCCGCCGCTTTCACGGCCGCACGCCGGGACTGCTGGGGGCCCGGCAGGAGTTTGCGGTCCTCTGCCCCCTGGTGGAGCGGCCCGACGGGCTGCATCTCCTGTTCGAGGTCCGGGCGGCGGGACTGCGGCAGGGGGGCGAGGTGTGCTTCCCCGGCGGAAAGCTGGAGCCGGGGGAGACGCCGGAGAGCGGGGCCCTGCGGGAGACGGAGGAGGAGCTGGCCATCCCCCGCCGGGAAATCACTCTGCTGGGGACACCGGACTTTCTCTGCAATCAGCGGGGCTTCTTGCTGCGGCCCTTCCTGGGGCTGGTCTCCGCCAAGGGAATGGCGGCCATGACCCCCTCTCCGGCGGAGGTGGCGGAGGTCTTCACGGTCCCCCTGGACTTCTTCCAAACAACGCCGCCCCAGGTCTATGCCTACGACCTGCTGCCCCAGCCGCCGGAGGGGTTCCCCTACGAGGCGGTGGGGGTCTCCCCGGACTATCCCTGGGCCGCCGGACGGGTGGAGGTGCCGGTGTGGCTCTGGCAGGGCAAGGCCGTCTGGGGCATGACCGGCCGGATCGTGCGGGGCATCATTGCAGCGCTTTGAGTCCATGAAAAAAGCGCGCGGAACAGTCTTTGTTCCGCGCGCTTTTGAACGGTCGAATTCTGCGGCTTCCAAAACCGTTCCCCGGGCGCTCCCCCTCAGCGCACCAGGATCACCACGTAGCTTGCATACACCGCCAGCATCGCCACGCCCTGCCAGCGGTAGAACTTCCCCCGCACCAGCGGCGGCAGTACCGCCAGCAGGCACAGCCCCAGGCAGAAGGGCAGGTCCAGCGACGTGGTCTGTCCGCCGATGGTCAGTCCATTCTCCCCGGAGATGGCGGAGCACACCGGCAGAATCATGGTGAGGTCAATCACGTTGGCCCCGATGATATTGCCGATGGACATGGAGGCCTCCTTCTTGGCAATGGCCGTCAGGGTGGTCACCAGCTCCGGCAGGGACGTGCCGATCGCCACCATGGTCACCCCGATGATGCTGGCCGGCACCCCCAGCAGCAGCGCCAGCTCGCTGCCGTAGTCGATCAGCAGCCGGGAGCCGATCACAATGGCGGTAATGCCCACCACGAACAGCCCCAGCTTCATGAACATCTGCCGGTGAGAGGTGGTCCGCCGCTTGGGTCTGGCGCTCCGCTCCTCCGCCACGCTGGACCGGGCGTCCAGGAGATTGCTGCCCATGTAGGCCAGGAACACCACAAACAGCAGCAGGCTGGGCTTCACCGGCAGAATGCCGTTCCAGCAGAGCACCGTCAGCAGCACCGCGCCCGCCACCATCAAGACGGCCTTGAGCTGGAACTGTTTGCGGCTCACCGCCGAGGGAAGGCACACCACGGAGATTCCCAGAATCAGCCCCAGATTGGCGGTCACGGACCCCACGGCGTTGCCCACCGCCAGGTCCACCTCCCCCTGGAGCACGCCGGTGATGGACACCGTCAGCTCCGGCAGCGTGGTGGCCAGGGACACAATGGTGGCCCCAATGATGAACCGGGGCACGCCGGTGGCCTCCGCGATCCACACCGCGCCGTCCAAAAACCAGTCGCCGCCCTTGATAATCAGCAAAAGCCCCACCAGGAACAGCAATACCGTCAGCCAAATACTCATCGTCAACTCCCACACTTTCTCAAAAAATCAGCGAGGCCTCCATCGCACGCAATGGCCGCCGGCATATCCCGGCAGCAATCCGTACGACAAAAGTCTCGCTTCCACTCCCGAGCTCCGCAGAAGATCGGGAATCCATGTGCCCCGGACAGACGGATCTGTCGAGTTGACGAGGCATATGACGGCTGGGTATCCGTAAGCTACTCCCTTTTATCGCCTCACGGGTCCCCCGGTGAAGGGGACCCTGGCTGTAAGGATATTATAGGGAGAGCATACCCCGTTTGTCAACCATAATTTTGTCAAAGGCTGTCCGATTTCTCAGGGCTTTCCCAAAAATGCGGGGTCAAAGCCAATCTCCTTCTCCACAGTCCTGCCGTCCGCTGCGGGGCGGAAGCCGTAGCTTTTGAAAAAGCGCTCCGTGGGGCGGTCCCGGAGCATGGGCGCCAGCACCCGCTCCCCGCCGGCGGCCCGGACCCGCTGCACCGCCTGGCCCAGCAGCTGCACGCCAAAGCCCCGCCGGCGGCAGTCCGGCCGGACGCACAGCAGCGAGATCCAGCCGGTCCGGGCGTCCACCTGCAAAAGGCCCACCGGGTCCTGGTTCAAATAGCCCAGCAGCGTCTCCCGGGCGGCGGCGTCCGCCAGAAGGCGGTCGCGGTCAAGGGCCGTCTCGCCCCGCCAGCCGGCGGCCGCCAGGGCGGCAAACTCCTCCGCCTGCTCCGGCAGGCGCAGCGGCGCAAACCACAGGCCGATCTCCAGCCCGCTGGCCTGCCGGGTCAGCCGCTCCCCGGTCAATCGCTCCGCCTCCTTCAGGTGGCTGTCGTCGTCCCGAAAGATCACCCGCAGCGCGTCGCCCTCCGCCTCCAGCAGCGACACGGCGGTGTTGCTGCCGGTGGGCGTCTTCCCCAGCTCCTCCAGGGGGATGCCCTGGAGGTAGGACAGCACCATCCGCAGCACGTAGCCGTGGGAGAACACCGCCACGGTCTTTCCCTCGTTCTCCGCCGCAATCTTCTTCAGGGCGGCCAGCACGCGGTCCCGGGCCTCCCGGGGCGTCTCCGCCCCCTCCACCTGCCACAGATCCGGCCGCTGGCTGAAATGGTCCATCTCCTCCGGCCACCGGCGGTGGATCTCTCCCCAGCTCCGGTGCTCCCAGGCTCCCACGCAGATCTCCCGCAGCCGGGGCGTGCGGTGCAGCACCAGGCCCTTCGGCAGATAGACGGCGCTGGCCGTGGCGCAGGTGCGGTAGAGATCGCTCGCGTACACGGCGTCCACGGGAATGTCCTGGAACCGCCGCTCCAGGGCCCGGACCTGCTTCCAGCCCCGGTCCGTGAGGTTGCTGTTGGCCTGGCCCTGGGCAATGCGGTAGAGGTTGCCCTCCGCCTCCGCGTGGCGGATGAGATAGATCTTTGTCATGGAAAACGCCTCCGTTGTCTATATGTTTCGATCCCTTTCAGTATAGCGCATCCGGACGCTTTTTGGAAGAGCGAAATTGCCGCCCGGGCGTATCCCAATACGTATTTTCCGGAAGGCGGCGGCGCAGAGGCGGACGATCCATCCGCCTCCACAAGGTAAACTCTCCGCTGAAATTTGGAAAATCCCGCCGGGTATGGTTGCTCCATCGCCGGTCATACTAGCTTCGTGCCGCAAAGGAGTGAAGAGTGATGAAGATGTGCACCGGATTTTGGGCCGGTATGAGCGCCGGATTGATGGCCGGCGCGGCGCTGGGGATGATGATGCCCTACGGCAGGGACCCCATGAAAACGCAGGTGGGTAAGAGTATCCACAAGCTGGGTGTCGCCGTGGACCATGCCGTGGACAGCATCGTCTCGGAAATGCACTGAAAAGGGCCGGCGGAGGGCTTCCTCCGCCGGTTTCTTTTTCTTGTACGCAGCCATCACATATGTTATACTCTAGGGAACACGCCAAAGGGAAAGGACATAGAACCATGGGGCTGAAACGAATCTCTCAAATCCTGCCGCTCTGTCTGCTTGTGTTGTTCTGCTCCGCCTGCGGCGGGCCGGTCTCCGCCGGATCAGAGCCGCCGTCCGCTCCGCCGGCCTCCGCCTTCTCCGAACCGGTCTACACGAACCTGGGCAGCGAGGCCGCCGCCGGGGAGGTCCGGGCGCTGCTGACGGCGGCGGGGCTGGAGGAGGCCAGAGTGGACACGGTGCTCACCTGGGCCGCGGACTTCAACGGCTGTATGGCCGCCTGCCCCTCCTTCACCCTGGCCGGGGACTTCACCCCGCTGGAAAACGGCGTGGTGGACTACGGCGACTACGCCCCCGCCTCCCGGACGTGGTTCAAAACCGCCGGACGGAACTACCACGACATTCTCTGCCGGATTGCGGCCTTCCAGCTGGCGCAGCCCCTTGTCACCGTGGGGACGGCTCTGCCCCGGGAGGCCTGGGCCTGCTGGGACGAGGAGAACGATTGGCTTTACAGCGACGGGGACGCCCTGTTGGGCCGGGAGGCCTCGGAGCAGCAGAAGGCCTATGCGCCTTTCCCCCTGCTGGAGTGGGATGAGGAGACGGTGCAGGACTATTTCACCCTCTTCCACCCCATTGCCGTCTCCGGGACCTGCGGTCCGGAGGAGATGCCGGCGGCCGTTCAGGAGGCGTGGTCTCAGCGGGAGATCACCTTCCGGGAGGACCGCTACGCCCTGCTGACCCTCTGGATTCAAAGCGGGGACCAGATCTGCGCGGCCCATGCCGCGGTGCTGGCGGAGACGGAGGAGGGCGTGCTGCTGTTTGAAAAGAGCAACCCGGAGTCTCCCTACACCGCCGTCAAGTTTGTCTCGGCGGCGGAGGCGAAGCAGTATCTTGTGGACATGCTGAACCTGGACGACGGTCGGTACGGCATGGAGCCCCGGCCCTGCGCCGTTTTGCGGAACGACCGGCCGCTGTGATGTACGGCGGCCCGTGGGGACCCTCTCCGGCACGGCTTCGCGCCTCCCTCTGGGGGAGGGCAAGAGGGGCGCTGCGCCCCTTGGCTCCCCCTCTGGGGGAGCTGTCCGGCCGCAGGCCGGACTGAGAGGGTCCTTCGCTGAGGTTCCGGACATTGGGAACGGAGGCCTGCTCCTGATCCATAGCTGATGCTTGGCGGCAGGTTGACCTTTGCGGAAAACACTGTGCGGATTTTCCATGAGAGCAAACCTCCCGCGAAAGGCGGGCTTGCTTTTTGTGGGAGGGCTGCGTCGATTTTCGATCAGAGCAAACCTCCCGCGAAAGGCGAGCCGCCGCCCTTTGGGCGGCGGCTCTGTTTCGCTTCCTCTTCCTTTACGCCGCGCTGCGGCGATTACGGGGGCTTTGCAGGGGCGCTGCCCCTGCACCCCGCCACCTTTTGAAAAAGGTGGACGAAAACTTTTTTCTGCTGGATGAGATATTCCGCTGCTGTGCGCCGTTATACAGGTGAAAAGCTTTTCAACAAGGCAAAGGAGGCGGAGGATGACAGAGAGTACTTTCACCGCTGCCGCGGAGCGGCACCTGGACATGGTCTACCGGGTGGCCCTGAACTGGTTTCGCACGCCCGCCGACGCGGAGGATGCCGCCCAGACGGTGATGCTGAAGCTCTGGCAGTCGGACACGGAGTTTGCGGATGACGACCACCTGCGCCGCTGGCTGGTGCGGGTCACCCTGAACGTTTGCAAGGACGTGACCCGCAGCCCCTGGAAACGGCACACGGTGCCCCTGGAGGACCTTCCGGAGCCCGTCTTCTCCCACCGGGAGCACCAGGACCTCTTCCAGGAGGTCATGGCCCTGCCAGGGAAGTACCGGGTGCCGCTGTATCTCTACTACTACGAGGGCTACTCCGTCTCGGAGGTGGGGGAGCTGCTGCATCTGAACGCCTCCACGGTCCAAACCCGCCTGGCCCGGGCCAGGGGGAAGCTGAAAACGACGCTGACGGAGGGATGCTGAGATGAGGGATCTGTACCGGGAGACCTTTGATGAGATTCATGCCTCCGAGGCGCTGAGACGGGAGGTACTGAACATGACGAAACGGGAGAAGGCCGCGGTGAAGCGGCAGGTTCCGAAGATGCTGCTGATTGCGGCGGTGATTGTGCTGGCGCTGGCGGGGACGACGCTGGCGGTGACGTTCTCCGGGATGCAGGAGTGGTTTAATAAGGAGTGGACGAAGGAGACGGGGCAGACCATCCACAAGGACCAGATGGGGCTGATTGACCGGCTGACAGACGAGATTGGGGTCAGCGCGAAAGCGGGCGGGATCACCATGACCCTGGATTCCGTGACGCGGGGTGAAGGGATCCTGTGGATGCTTCTTGAAATTGACGGACTGCCGCCGGAAGAAGAACTGGAGGCCCAGCTGGGGCAGTATGCGCGGCCTGTGGACGCAAGCAGACTGCCGGAGGGCTACCAACCCTCCCCAATGCGGGACTATAACTTCCTTGACTACCAGCTGGCTTTGGCCACGGAGGACGGCGACATTTTGCTGGGGCTGGGCTATGAGCAGGCAGCCCGCCGGGAAGACGGAACCCTGTCCGTTCTGATGCGGTGTGAAACCCCGGTTGAGGCGGAGGTGACCCTGCTGGACACGGTGAACCTGGCGTTGCGCCTTGGCAGTTTGGACTGGGGCGGCCGCATCACCGTAGGCCGGATTCCCCTTGCGGAGGGACCTTGGGAATTCACCTTCACCCTGCCGGCCAAGGAAGAACAGCCGTATTTGACTACCGGGCCCTGCAATCTGCCGGGGTATCTTCCCAGGCCCAACGGCTGGGACACGCAGGAGATGGGCCCGCCCCCGCAGAAGACTGCGGCGTTCCGGGATATTCAGGTGACGCCCACGGACTGTACAATGTTCTGGGTGGATCCGAACGAGGCGAAGGAGATTCATTTGGGCTCCTGGATGTCCCTGGTGATGAAGGACGGCACGGAGCTGAATCTGGACAGCAGCGGGGATTTTTATGAAACCCTGCCCGATGGGGCGGCGGTACGGCGGAAGCCCTGGCCGGTGCCGGTGGATTTGAGCCAGGCGGTGGCGCTGCGGTATCACTTTGAGGGGGAGGAGTTTTTGCTGGAACTGAAATAGAACGAAAGCCGCCGGGGTGCAGGGGGAGGCTCTCCCCCTGCCGGGGTCCAGGGGCAGAGCCCCTGGAAACTCTCGGAAATGCCGCGCAAAGCGCGGAAAGGAAAAGGCAGCAAAACAGCGAAGCGCCTTTTGCGGAAAATTTTCTCCGACCTTAAATAGAAGCAATCCTCCCGCAAAAGGCAAGCCCGCCGTCTCCGGACGGCGGGCTCTGTTTTGCTTCCTCTTTTGCGCCGCGCTTGGCGCGGTATTTTACGGGGGCTTTGCAGGGGCTCTGCCCCTGCACCCCGCCACCTTTTGAAAAAGGTGGACGAAAACTTTTTCCTTGCTCCTACAGGAACCGGCACAGCAGAATCGGCACGAACACCGCCGGCACCAGATTCATCACCTTAATCTTCGTCACACCCAGCATATTCGTCGCCAATGCCACAATCAGCAGCGACCCCACGCAGGTCATCTCCGCAATCACCGCCTCCCCGCCCAGGTACGGCTCCAGCACCGACGCCAGCAGGGAAATACTCCCCTGATACAAAAACAGCGCTACGGCGGAAAACGCCACGCCAATTCCCAGGGACGAGGCAAACACAATGGAGCTGATCCCGTCCAGCAGCGCCTTGGCCTGTAACGTCTCGTAGTTCCCCGTCAATCCGTTCTCCAGCGCCCCTACAATGGCCATGGCCCCTACGCAGAACAGCAGGCTCGCCGTCACAAAACCCTCCGACACCGACGGCGCCCCCTCTCCGTGGGACAATCGCTCCGTCTTCTTCTGCACCCAGTCCCCTAAAGACCGCATCCGCCGGTCCAGGTCCAGCAGCTCCCCCAGAATGGCCCCGGTCACCATGGAGAGAATGGCGATCAGCGTGTTGTTCCCCTTCAACGCCCCGCTGATGCCGATGTACAGCACGCACAGCGCCACGCCGTTCATGATGATCTCCTGGAGCCGCTGGCCCAGGGCGGCGCTGCCGGCGGGGAGGCGGGAGGCGAAGCGGCCTGCCAGCCATTTCAAAAGCAGTCCCGCCAGGGACCCGGCCAGCACCGCCGCCGCGTTGATGATACTGCCTGTCAGCATAGGAAAGCTCTCCCTTTCTCAAATTCCTGATTCCTAACTCCTAATTCCTCATTCCCAAAAGCTCCCGCACCACCACGCTGCCCAGCAGCAGCCCCGCGCTGGCGGGGACCCAGGGGTTGCTGGCGGGGACGCTGCGCCGTCCCGGGGGCGGGGCCTCCGGCTGGGCGCTCTCCACGGGCTCCTCGGGGCTGAACACCACCTTCTGGTGGAGGATACCCCGGTTCCGCAGCTCCTTCCGCATCACCCGGGCCAGGGGGCAGCCGTAGGTCTTGGAGATGTCCGCCGCCTGAAACAGGGTGGGGTCCAGCTTGTTGCCGGTGCCAAGGGCCATGATGAGGGGGATCTCCAGCCGCCGGGCGGTCTCCGCCAGGTCCAGCTTGCAGCTCACAAGATCAATGGCGTCCACGATGTAGTCGTACCGGCAGCCGGCCGGGAAGAAATCGTCCCGGTGGGCGGCGTCGTAGAGGCCGTGGATGGGGTGCAGCACCGCCTCCGGGTTGATGTCCCGCAGCCGCGCCGCCACCGCCTCCGCCTTGGGCAAGCCCACGGTGGAGCTCAGGGCCTCCAGCTGGCGGTTGATGTTGGTGACGTCCACCGTGTCGCTGTCCACCAGCGTCAGCTCCCCCACGCCGGAGCGGGCCAGACACTCGGCGGCGTAGCTCCCTACGCCCCCCAGGCCGAAGAGGATCACATGGCTCCCCCGGAGCCGGGCCTGTCCCTCCGGGCCCCAGAGCATCTCGTTGCGAAGAAACCGCCGGTCCATCCAATTCCCTCCTCTTCCCCGTGTGCTGGAATACTCTGAAAAAGCAGGGCCGGCCTTGAGAGCAAAGCCGGCCCTGCTGTCAGGATGATACGAATCTCTCGTGAACATGCGGCAAGGCCGCGCTTACCCCACGTATTTCAGCCCGGAGTCGCTGCGGGTGATGGTGCTGTCCGCGGCAAGGCCCTCTTCCCATTCGGTATAGGCCTCGCCCGCCAGGACATCCCGCACGCTCTTCTGCCAGGCGGGCAGGTTCCTGCCGGAGAAATACATCACGTGGTAGCCGTACTGGGTCTCCACCACGCCGGTGTCCCCGGCCTGCCGGGCCGGATCGAAGCACCAGTCGTTGAAGGCCTCCACCATCTGGCCCTCGGTCACCTGGGTGTAGAGGCCGCCGTCGTACTTGGACCCGTCGGCAGACTCCTGCATGGCCAGGGCGGCGAAGGACTCCTCGGTGGCCTCGCCGGACTGCCACTGGCTCAGCAGCTCGTCGGCCTTGGCCTTGGCCTTGGCGTCGGCCTTCAGCTGCTCCTGCTCGGCCTCGTAGCCCTCGTCCTCACTGGAAAGGGTCCCGACGGCGGGCTGGATCAGGATGTGGCGGATGTCGATGGTCTCATACTCCTCCCGGAACCGGTCGTGGAACACCACCACATAGTACGTGGTGCCGCTCTCGATCACCGTGGAGTCCCCGGCCTTTCTGGCGGAATCAAAGAGCCACTCCGTCACAGTGCTGCCGGAGTAGGTGCCCTTTTCCACGTTGGCATAGTTGTAGCTCTCGTCGGCGCTGGCCAGCATCTCCAGGCTGTCACCGGCCTGACAGGAGGCCAGCATCTCGTCGGCGGCCGTTTTGGCTGCTGTCTTGGCGGCCTCGGTCTCCTCCTCCGTGGGCTCCACGGTGTTGCCGTCTTCATCGGTGGTGCTGGGCGCCGCGCCGGAGATGGACACGGACTCATAGGCCACCTTGTCGTAGTTGTTGGGATTCTCCTGATAGGTGCTCTCCAGTTCCTCGGCGCTGTAGGTCAATCCGTCGGTATAGGCGTCGGCATAGGCCTCAAACTTCAAGATCCGCATCAGCTGTTCCCCGTAGACCTTCTCGGTCACCAGCGCGCCGAAGTTGTTGCTCAAAAAGGCGCTGACGGAGACGCCGCTGGCCTGGGCGCTGCTCTTCAGGTTCGCCATGGAGTCCTCATACTGGGCCTGGACGCCGGCGGGATAGGCAAAGCCCTCCGCATCGGCGGCCTTCAGTCCGGCCTGAACTCTGGCCATCTGATCCAGGGCCTGATTCAGGAAATAGTCATACCAGCTCAGGTCCTTCTCCGCGCCGGTGAAGCCCATGGTGGCCATCATGCCGGCGGCGTCCTCGCTGATGGTCTGCTCCTTCAGGGGGGCGGAGGTGTTCAGCCCCAGATAGCTGATCATATAGGAGACGTTCTGGTTGTTCAAAAAGCCGCGGTAGGCGTTCTGGAAGTAGAAATCCACCTCGCCGGCGGTATACTTCTCCCCGTCAATGGTGGCGGCGGTCGCCGTCTTGGGAATGAGATTGGTCCGGAAGATGACAGCAGCCACGGCCACCACCACAAACACCAGGGCGATCACGCCGTAGAGTATGCTGGTCCGCTTCTCCTGCTTGCGCTGCTGCGCTTCCCGGGCGGTCTTCGGATCGACCCAGCCGGCGTTGGCCCGCTCCTGGCGGTTCTGCTTTTCTCTTGATGCGCTCATTTGTTGTTTCAGTCCTCTCAGTTGATTCAATCGATCTCGATCTGTTCAGGCGCCAATTTACGCACTTGTCTATTATACAGACTCCCACCCCAATGTGCAAGTGGAAAATTTGAAGATCTCCGTCTTTTTCTGCCGCTTCCTTGAAAAATACGGCAGTTTGCACCCGAATTCCCAACCGTCAAGCGTTCTCCGGTCACCTCCCCGGTCATGAATCCGGATTTCCGCGCAGTTCCCCGCGGACCCCTTTCCGCCGGGCCCGCCCATTCAGTAGTATCCCCCGTTCCTGAAATCAGCCTGAAAAAACAGGGCGGAAACCCGCCCTGCAAAATTGTCCCGGCGCCGCTGCCGGCGCCCTTTTTATCATGGTGCCCCGCGGAGGCCGTGTAGGTCCCGTTATAACCTGCACCTTCATGGCCAGGTGGGTCGCCTCCAGCACGCTTTACCGCTTCCAACTTCCAGCCGCGCAGGGGCGCGGCCGGGAGGCCTGCGAACCACGGACTGATCCGGCATCCCGTATAACGAAATGTGGGTTAAAAAGAAAACCTATCACGCACCCCGCAGGGCACTTCTTAACTTCTCAAAAACTTCCCTGCCTACGCCTGAACATCCAGGGCCGGCGCATCATCTGGAAGGGCCTGCCCCTGCGCCGCGGCCCCCATCCTGGCACGGGCCTCCCGGAACGCCTGCAGGTACACAGAGGTCGATTCGCTGAAAAATCTGTGCTCCTCCCTGGTCTGGATGTCCGTCCAGCCTCCGTTAAGACTGCTGTAGCTTGCGATCACTTCGCCGTTGGATGCGCGGATCTCGGCAGACTGGCCATCCAGCCCGGCCCTGATCCTGGCAGAGCTGTTCCCGGACAACTGATCCAGCAGTTCCACCACGAACTGCTGGGCGGGGTCCATTTCACGCAGCGCCGTCTCTATGGCGGACAGCACCTGCGCCTTGGGCCCGGAGCGGTCCGGGGACACAAACTGCCTCATATGGGCAAGGCGCATTTGATGAAACCCCTCCGACATATAAATGCCCGATCTGGCGTCCTGCTCCGCACAGGCCCTGATCCGCCTGATGAAGCCGCCAGTCATGGCATTCTCGGCGGTTCTCTCCGCTCCCCGGGTCTTGGAGCGCTTCTCCCATCGGACCGGCGCACCGGTCCTGCCTGACAGGGAATCAACCATGAGACTTCCTCCTAAATCCACGGACCTCCGGAGAACCTCCGCCGGCAAACGCCGGTCTCACAGAGGACGCGAAGACAGCCATGGATGCCCCAGGTCACTCCTCGCCGTCGTCAAAGAGATTCTCCATAAACAGCTGGTACACGGTCTCCAGCTCCTCGTCGGTGTCCAGGGTGGAGAGCAGGTCCTCCCCGTCCTCGTGGATCACCTTCAGGATCACAAGGCCCGTGTCCGGGTCGTCCTCCTCCCCCTCCGTCTCGGCGGGAAAGAAGGCCTGATACATCTGCCCCTCGTGCTCCAGGGCGTCTACAAACTCCAGCACCAGCTCCTGTCCGTCCTCATCGGTCACGGTGATAAACGTGGGGCCGAACTCCTCGCTCATGGACATCCTCCTTTTCGGCCGCGGCAGCGGTCCCGGCGTTTCCGCCCTTATGAAAGAAACGCTCAGGCTCCGTTTCATCCGCGTGGACTGTATGGTTATTCTACACGAAACGGAAGTGGATTGCAAGAGCGGAAGAAGTCAAAAAGGCAAAAAGTTCGTCTCTTCGACGAAAATTATCCTGCCCAAAAGGGAAAAAACCATACACCCCGGGAACTTTTTTTCGGGAAAATTCGACATTTTCAATGTTGACAGGGGATGGTATAATGGGAAACATATTATGGTGTATTGCACCCTGTCCCCCGGGCATCTGCGTGCCGGGGCGGAATGTTTGGAAGATTCAGGAAAAGCAAAGGAGGCAGCTCCTGTGGAAAACGAGAGACAGCAGCGCGAGACCCAAAGACGGAAGCGGCGGCCCCGGCGGGGTCCCCTCGGCGTGGTGCGGAGCATCTTCTTCGCTCTGTTCACGCTCTTGCTGATCGGCGCGTGCACCGCCGCCATCCTGGCCGGCATCTTCATGAAGTACGCCGAGGAGCGGATCATGCCCGTGGTGCAGGTACGCATGGAGGACTACTCCATGAACTTCAGCTCCTTCATCTACTATCAGAACCAGGAGAGCGGCGCCTGGGAGGAGCTCCAGACCATTCACGGCGAGGAAAACCGAATCTGGGTGGACATCGACGACATGCCGGACGCCCTGTGGCAGGCGGTGGTGGCCATTGAGGACGAACGCTTCTTCTTCCACAACGGCGTGGACTGGAAGCGGACCATCGGCGCGACGGCGAACATGTTCATCGGCATGAAGAACACCTTCGGCGGCTCCACCATCACCCAGCAGATGCTGAAAAACATGACCAAGGACAACGCCGGCACGGTCAACCGCAAGGTTCGGGAGATCTTCCGGGCGCTGGAGTTTGAGAAGAACTACACAAAGCGGCAGATTCTGGAGCAGTACCTGAACACCATCTATTTGGGCAAGCACTGCTATGGTGTCCAGACGGCGGCCCAGTTCTACTTCGGCAAGGACGTCAGCGAACTGACGGTGGCCGAGTGCGCCAGCCTCATCGCCATCACCAACAACCCCTCCATGTACGGGCCCAAGTACGACATCACCATCACCCGGGAGGACGGCACCACTACCACGCCCCGGGAGCTCAACAAGCTCCGCCAGGAGAACATCCTGAAGAAGATGGCCGGCGGCGAAAACGGTGAGGTCCGGGGCCCCGCCACGCTGGATGACATTGACGGCGACTCCAGCACCTGGGGCGCCTTCATCACCCAGGAGGAGTACCGCAGGTACGCCGCCGAGCCCCTGAACTTCATCGACGACGACAGCGTCACCGCGAAGAGCATCCTGGAGGAGGCCGCCGGCGACACCCAGGAGTACAACAGCTGGTTTGTGGACGAGGTGATCCGGGAGGTCACCAAGGACCTGGCGGAGACCTACCACATCAGCACGGAAGAGGCCGAGGTCAAGCTGTACAACAGCGGCTATAAGATCTACACCACCCTGAACCCGGAGATTCAGGCCGTTGCCGAGTCCGTCTACGCGGACCGGACCAACCTGAAAAGCGGCAGCAATCCGGACCTCACCAGCCGGGACGGCCAGCTCATCCACTCCGGCATCACCATCATGGACCCCTACAGCGGCGCCATTGTGGCCCAGGTGGGCGACATGGGGGAGAAGCCGGGGAACCTCCTCTGGAGCTATGCCACGGACAAGCACCAGGTGGGCTCTTCCATGAAGCCCCTGACGGCCTACGCCCCCGCCATTGAGTCCGGGGCCGTGACTCCGGGCACCGCCTTTGACGACTACCCGGTGGAGCTGATGAACGGCACCCACTGGCCCAAGAACTCCCCCAACCGCTACCGGGGCTTCACCATGGTCCAGGCAGGTCTGCAGCACTCTATCAACACCATCGCCGTGCAGACCCTGATGAAGGGCGGCGTGCCGGAGGCCTTCGCCTTCGCAACAGAAAAGCTCATGCTGGACCTGGAGCCGGAGGACATGGACCGCAGCCCCCTGGGCATGGGCGGACTCCATCGGGGCCTGAGCACCGTGGAGATGGCGGCGGCCTACTGCTGCTTCGCCAACGGCGGCGTCTACTACGAGCCCCACACCTACCTCCGGGTGGAGGACCCGGAGGGCAACACCGTCCTGGAGAAGGAGCCGGAGACCCACGAGGCCATGAAGGCCACCACCGCCTATCTCATGACCAAGATGCTGAAAAATGCCGTGGCCGCCGGCACCGGCACCCAGGCCCGATTCAATGGCATGACCATCGCCGGCAAAACCGGCACCACCAGCGACAACTACGACCGCTACTTCGTGGGCTACACCCCCTACTATGTGGCGGCCGTGTGGACCGGCTACAAGTTCAACGCCCGCATCAGCTACTCCGGCGGCAACCCCGCCATCACCCTCTGGAAAAAGGTGATGGAGCCCATCCACGAAAATCTGGAGAACAAGGACTTCCCCAAGCCCGGCGGGCTCACCTCTGTGACCTTGTGCGCCGACAGCGGGCTGCTGGCCACGGACGCCTGCCAGGCCGACAGCCGGGGCAGCCGGGCCGTGTCCGTGGAGATCGCGGAGGGGACGGCGCCCACGGAGAAGTGCACCCTCCACGTCCTGCGGGACTACTGCACGGAGGGCCACTGCCTTGCCACGGAGTTCTGCCCGGAGGAGAGCGTCAAGCAGGCGGCCTTCCTGGACCACATCCGGGAGGACTACGGTTCGGTGACGGCGGAGGACAACGAGTATCTGCTCTCCAGCGCGGAGAAGGCCATGGGGCTGGAGCCCGGCGCCACGGCGGACGGCGTCCGGCCCGCCACAGGCTGTCCCGTCCACACCACCGCCCTGCCGGACCCCCTGGACCCCCTGAATCCTCTGGACCCCACCGATCCCAACAGCCCCCTGCAGGACCCCAGCAATCCCAACAACCAGCCCCCGCCGGACACCGGGACCATTCCGCCCGGCGGAACCACGGACCCCATCACGCCCACGGAGCCTCTGGAGCCCGTCACACCGCCCTCCGGCAACACCGGAGAGGGGGGAGACGAGTGGTGGCAGGACTTCTGGGGAACCACCGGATGATGCAAACGGGCGCCGAAAGCGTAGCTTTCGGCGCCCGTTCATTTGATCCGCGCTGACGGCCCCGGGGCGCCCTGCCTGTCAAATTTGTGAGACGGGCGTGCTCCCCTCCATTCCACGCCTTTACAAACCCCCTCGCGGTGTGATATAGTAAACAGGATTGAAAAAGACCCGGACAGCGCCTTACAGGACACGGAAAGGGGGCCAGGCGTCATGAAAAAGCGAATCACCGCGGGCCTGTGCTGCCTGCTGCTGGTCTTCCAGCTGAGCGCCCCGCCGGCCCGGGCAGAGGGCTATATCTGTTTTATGGCCGCCGGGGATATGATCCTGCCCCTGTCCGACCAGACCATGCCCGTGTGGTACAACGGCTATTTATATATTGACAGCTCGATCTTCACCGGCGTGGGCCGGACGGCGCTGAAGGTGGCCCGCACCTTCAACAACAACGACACCCAGCTGGTGCTCTACGGCGGCGGCCAGTCCTTGTGGTATGAGCGGGGCGCGGACCACGGCTACGATCTCAACGGCGGGACCTACTCCCCCGGCTGCCTGGTGCGCAACGGGGAGGTCTATGTGCCCGCCGCATCGGTGGCCCAGTTCTTCGGTTTGGTGTACTCCGTCACAGATGTCACCGTCCAGGTGGACGGGAAGAAGGTCAAGGGGAACCTGGCCTGGCTGCGGCGGCCGGGCTTTGTGATGCAGGACGAGGAGTTCTACGCCGCCGCCACCTTCACCCTGGCCAGCCGCTACCAGGACTATCTGCGGGACAAGGAGGACCAGAGCGGCGAGACGCCGGGAGTCCCCGACGGTGTGGAGATCGACGGCCGGAGCGTCTTTTTGTGCCTGAAGGCGGGGGAGAGCACGCCGGCCCTGCTGGATGCCCTGGACCGCGCCGGCGCTCAGGCCACCTTCTTCTGCACGCCGGACTTTCTCCACAACCAGGGGGATCTGCTGCGGCGCATGGCCGCCACCGGCCAGGCCGTCGGGATTCTGGCGGACGCCGCGGACCCGGACTGGACCGTGGCGGAGCAGCTGGAGGCGGGCAACCGGGCCCTGGAGCAGGCCACCTGCGGCCGGACCCGGCTGGCACTGATCCAAAACGGCGCGGAGGCGGACCTCCAGGCCGCCCGGGAGGCGGGCCTGCGGTGTCTGGAGGCGGATCTGGACCGCAGCAGCTACAGCCTGCGCTCCGCCTCCAACGCCTCGGCGCTGCTGCAGAGGGTGTCCGCCCGACGGGGAAACGTGACCGTGTGGTTGGCGGACCAGGCCGACGCGGCGGGCCTGCGGGCCTTTTTGTCCGCCGTGGGGGACGCCGACGGACGGTGTCTTGCCTGGACGGAGACCGCCTGAGGATTTACAGAAAATTCAACATCCTTTGCGGGCCGTACCGTATAATAAAAAAAACGGCCCTTTGCCTCGCCGGGGCACCGCAGCGGGGGCCTTGCTGCGATGTATGAGGCAGACAGAAATTTGCTATACTGGGAGGGAACGTCATGGGGCGCAAGATTCTGGTAGTGGAGGACGACCGCAACATCTCCGATCTGATTCAGATGTATCTTGTGAAGGAGGGGTTCGACGTCCGGATTGCCGGAGACGGCGGAAAGGCCATGGAGGAATTCCAGCGGGAGACACCGGATCTGATCCTGCTGGACATCATGCTGCCGGTGGTGGACGGCTGGACCGTGACCGCCCGGATTCGGGAGACCAGTAAGGTGCCCATCATCATGCTCACCGCCAAGAGCGAGGTCTTTGACCGCATCCAGGGCCTGGAGATGGGGGCCGACGACTACATTGTCAAGCCCTTTGAGATGAAGGAGCTCATTGCCCGGATCAACGCGGTGCTGCGGCGGACGGAGATCCCCAACGACACCAGCAAGCGCCTCACCTTCGACAAGCTCTCCATCGACCTGGACTCCTATGAGCTGGTGGTGGACGGCAAAAAGATCGACACGCCCCCGAAGGAGCTGGAGCTTTTGTACCATCTCGCGGCCACCCCCAACCGGGTCTACACCCGCAACCAGCTGCTGGACGAGGTGTGGGGCTTTGACTACTTCGGC
>JAHZBA010000069.1 GCA_019423635.1 Clostridiales bacterium | reverse complement strand
GGGAGTCCCGCCCCTGGGTGGCGGAGCCGCCGGCGGAGTCGCCCTCGACGATATAGATCTCGGTGAGCTCCGGGTTGGCCTCGTTGCAGTCCCGGAGCTTGTCGGGCATGGCGGCGCCTCCCAGGGCGGTCTTGCGGCGGATGGACTCCCGGGCCTTCCGGGCGGCCTCCCTGGCACGGTTGGCCGTCAGGGCCTTATCCAGAATCATCCGGCCCACCTGGGGATTCTCCTCCAGGAAGATGTCCAGCTTCTCCGAGACGATGTTGTTCACCAGCGTCCGGATCTCCGAATTTCCCAGCTTCGCCTTGGTCTGGCCCTCGAACTGGGCCTCCGTCAGCTTCACGGAGATGACACAGGTGAGGCCCTCCCGGCAGTCCTCGCCGGAGACCTTCTCGTCGTCCTTGAGCATCTTGATCTTCCGGCCGTAGTTATTCAAAACAGTGGTCAGCGCCCGCTTGAAGCCCTCCTCGTGCATTCCGCCCTCCGGGGTGTGGACGTTGTTGGCAAAGGAGAGGATCGTCTCGTTGTATCCGTCGTTATACTGCAGGGCCACCTCCGCCACGGAGTCGTCCTTCTGCCCCGCCACATAGATCACGCCCGGGTGGAGGATATCCTTGCTCTTGTTGAGCCAGGTGACAAACTCCCGAATGCCGCCCTCGTAGCACATGGAGTCCTCCTGCTCCTGTCCGGGCCGCCGGTCCACCGTGCGGATTCTGAGGCCCGCGTTCAAAAAGGCCTCCTCCCGCATCCGGGTGTGAAGGGTCTCGTAGTTGTACACGGTGTCCTCAAACATCTCGCCGTCCGGCTTGAAGGTGACGGTGGTGCCGGTGTGGTCCGTCTCGCCCACCACGGTCATCTCCTGGGTCACCTGGCCTCTTGCAAAGCGCATCTCGTAGATCTGCCCGTTCTTATGGACCTGCACCGTCAGCCACTCGCTGAGGGCGTTGACCACACTGGCGCCCACACCGTGGAGTCCGCCGGAGACCTTGTAGCCTCCGCCGCCGAATTTGCCGCCGGCGTGGAGGACGGTGTAGACCACCTCCAGGGCGGGCTTCCCGGTCTGGGCCTGAATGTCCACGGGGATGCCCCGGCCGTTGTCCACCACGGTGATGGTCCCGTCCTCGTTGATCTGCACCAGGATATCGGTACAGAATCCCGCCAGGGCCTCGTCGATGGCGTTATCCACAATCTCATACACCAGGTGGTGCAGTCCGGAGGTGGAGGTGGAGCCGATATACATGCCCGGCCGCTTTCGGACGGCCTCCAGGCCCTCCAGGACCTGAATTTCCGAGGCGTCGTATTCGTTTTCCGCATCCACTGCCGTGGAGTTCAGAATTTCGTTTTCAACCATGGGTGTTCTCCTTTGCAAACAGTTTTGCTTTACTGGGGGGGCGGCCTGCGGCCGGGGGGCGGGATTGTAGCTATGATGATAGCTGGGCAATGCACCCCCCATTTTCTCTTTTCTCCTCTTGCGGAGAAAAGAGAAAACGGGCCGTGCACGGTCCAAAAGAGAAAAGAGACGCTGGTGGCGAGAACTTGGCCCTCCGGCCAAGTTTCGCCAATATGCGGGAGTTGTTCCCGCCCGGTCTGGGTGGAAACTTGATACCCCCTGCCGGCGCGCGCCGTTCCGCTCAGTTGAAGGAACCTTGACCCGCGTGTTGATACTTCCGGCAGAGGCTGTTGGGTGCTTATCGAACTGCCCTTGCTCCTAATTCCGCGCTTTCCGCTTCGCTAAGCGCTGCCCCGGCGCTCCGTGGGGCCTGCCCCCGTTCTGATCGGGCCATCCTCTTGCCTCTCCCTCTGGGAGAGGTGGCACCGCCGCAGGCGGTGACGGAGAGGGTTTCCCCGTCTCACCTCCCCGGCCCCTTCGTAGGGCGCGACGACTCGGCGCGCCGCTCTGTGGGGCCTGGGCCGCATCCCGGCGCTCCGCCCTTCACTCGATTCCCACGCCCTCCGCCCGCCTTCGCAGGGTTCCGGGCGTCAGCTGGCTTAAATAGACAATCTGCCGGTGATAGGGGTGGTCGCACACCACGAAGGACCTGGGCAGATCCCCGGAGATGTCCAGCACCACGCCCTCCCGCTCCGCAGCGGCCAGGTAGTCCCTTGTCCGTCTGGAGGTGGAGCACTGGTCCAGATCAAAGATTCCGATGATCCGCCGCTCCGGCACAATCTCATTTTGCCCTAAATGCAGGTACATCTTTCCTCCCGCTCCAAAGGATGTCTCCTTGCTGTTTCCTTTTCTTCCAAAAAGTTCGGATGTTTCACGTGAAACACGATTTTTCAGCGCCGGACCTCACATCTTTGCGCCCTGCCATGGCGCTGTCTATGTGTGGATGCGTCCCTGCTCCACGTGAAACACCTTCCCGCCCAGAAGCGCCGCCAGCCGGTCGTCCTCGCAGCAGGTGATGAAGACCTGCCCCCCCGCGATCCGGTTCAAAACAAACTCCTGCCGCCGGGGGTCCAGCTCGCTCAAAACGTCGTCCAGCAGCAGTACCGGGCAGGCCTCCGCCGCGTTCTTGTAGATCTCCCGCTCCGCCAGCTTCATGGCGAGGGCCGCCGTCCGGGTCTGGCCCTGGGAGGCGTACTGCCGGGCCTCCCGGCCGTCGATGGTCACCAGGAGATCGTCCTTGTGGGGGCCGGATAGGCACAGCCGGGAGGCCCGCTCCGCCGCCTGGTGGGACTCCATATGGCGCCGCAGGTCCTCCGCCACCGCGCCGAGTTCCGCCCCGGGATCTTCCACGGAGGAGACCGTCTGGTATCGGATCTCCAGCGCCTCCCGGCCTCCGGAGCACTCCCGGTGGTGCAGGGCCGCGTATTCGCTGAGCCGCAGGGTGAACTGATGGCGGTAGTGGATCAGCACCGCCCCGGCCCGGATCAGCCGCTCGTTGAACTCCGGCAGGGTCTCCAGAAGATCCGGCCGCTCCTCGGCGTCCCGGAGGATTCGGGTCTTATGGTCGTAGGCCCGGTGGTACTCCGAGAGGGCCGCGGCATAGCGGGGCCGCAGCTGGCAGAGGGCCGTGTCCAGAAACTTCCGCCGGGCGGCAGCCCCCTCCCGGATCAGATACAGATCCTCCGGGCAGAAGAACACCGTATGATACACCTGGCCCAGCTCGGCGCCGTTTTTCACAGGTACCTGATTGACCCACAGCCTTCGCCGCCGGTTCCGGTACAGCTCTCCCCGCACCCGGAATTCCCGGTCCCTGGCGAAGGCGGAGACCTCCAGCCGGGCGAAGTCCTCCTGAAAGCCGATCATCTCCCGGTCCGCTCTGGCCCGGGGGGAGCGGCCGCAGGAGAGGTAGATCAGGGCCTCCAGCAGGTTCGTCTTGCCCTGGGCGTTCTCCCCGAAAATCACATTGCAGCCGGGGTCAAACTCCGCCATCTGACGGCGGTAGTTGCGAAAGCCCTCTACCTCCAGCCGGTCAATCCGCATAGCTTACCGTCAGCTCCTGCCCATCAAAGCTCACGCGGTCGCCGGGGCGGAGCTTTTTCCCCCGCTGGGTACAGACCTCCCCATTGACCCTGGCCTCTCCGGCCTGAATCCGCTCCTTGGCCTCGCCGCCGGTCTCCACCAGATTACCGAGCTTCAAAAGATCCTGGAGCTTGATATACTCCGTGGTGATTGTGATGGTCCGCATAGGCTCACTCCGCATTCTTCAGCCGCACCGGCAGCACCATGTAGAGGAAATTCTCCTCTCCCTCCGTGGGCACGATGATGGCGGGGGAGACGCCGGTGTTCAGCTCAATCCGCACGGTCTCCGCCGGGGCATAGCGCAGGGCCTCCATGAGATAGCGGTTGTTGAAGCCGATCTCCAGCCCCTGCCCGTCGCCGGAGAGGCGGCAGACGTCCCTGGACTCGCCGTTGCCGGTCCGGGCGGAGAGCACCACCTTATCGTGGTCAAAGAGGCACCGCACCGGACTTTTCAGCTTGTCGGAGATCACCACGGACACCCGGTCGATGCTCTCAATGAGGGCCTTGGTGTCGGCGATCACGGTGATGGGATTCTTCCGGGGGATGGAGGCCTTGTAGTCCAGGAACTCCCCCTCCAGGCGGCGGCAGATCAGCTCCGTCTCGCCCACCTCAAAGAGGACGTGCCGCTTGCCCAGGGTCACGGCGGCCGGGTCCTCCACGTCGCCGCAGATGTTCTTGACCTCGTTCAGCGCCGCGCCGGGGGCCACAAAGGAGAAGGCGCCGCCCTCCAGTTTTTCCAGCTTCTCCCGGCGCACGGCCAGGCGGAAGCCGTCCACGGCCACCATGGTCAAACTGTCTCCGGCGATCTCAAAGAGGGCGCCGGTGTGCACCGGGCGGCTCTCATTGGTGGAGACCGCGAAGGACACCTCCTCGATCATGGCCCGCAGGGTCTTTTGCTGTAAGGAGATGCCGTACTCGTCCTCCACCTCCGGCAGCTCCGGATAATCGGCGGCGGAGAGGCCCAGGATGTCGAAGTCCGCGTCGCCGCAGCTGAGGTGGACCATCAGCTTGTCGTCCACGGTGACGGTGACCACGTCGTCCGGCATCCGGCGGATGATGTCCCCGAACAGCCGGGCGTTCAGAACGATCTCGCCGCCCTCCGGGACGGTGGCGGACACCCTCGTGCGGATGCCGGTTTTCATGTCGTAGCCGGAGACGGTCAGGTCCTCGCCGGCGTGGAGCAGCAGGCCCTCCAGGGCGGGAATGGAGCTCTTGGAGGAGACCGCACGGGATGTGACGGCGATGGCGTTTTGCAAAAGGACTTTTTCGCAGCTGAATTTCATCATATGAGACACCTCTTTTTATCTGAGAAGATTTTTTGGTTTTGGCGGCCTGGCGGCCGGGGCTGGGAAATCAGCTATGATGATAGCTGGGCAATGCACCCCCCATTTTCTCTTTTTCTCAGCGGAGAAAAAGAGAAAACGGGCCGTGCACGGTCCAAAAGAGAAAAAGACGCCGTGGCGAGAATTTGACCTGCGGTCAAATTTCGCCAATGCGAGGGTTGTTGCCGCCCGGCTTGGGTGGAGACTTGGTGGCCCCTGCCGGCGCGCGCCGAACCCCTCAGTTGAAGATTCCTTGACCCGCGTGAAGAAACTTCCGGTGGGGGCTGTTGGGTGGTTGACGGACGGTCTCTGCTTCTAATTCCGCGCTTTCCGCTTCGCTAAGCGCTGCCCCGGCGCTCCGTGGAGCTTTTTTTTGTCCCTGGCTCTGGTCGGCCCGCCCCCTTGCCTCTCCCTCTGGGAGAGGTGGCACCGCCGCAGGCGGTGACGGA
>JAHZBA010000068.1 GCA_019423635.1 Clostridiales bacterium | reverse complement strand
CCGACGACCTTACGGATGCGAACCGTACGCTCTCCCAGCTGAGCTATAGGCCCATACAGAGTGCTCTCAGCAAAATGAAAGATTCTTGTCGTGGACACTCAGATATTATAGCATAATTTATCCGGTTGTAAAGACCCTTTTTGAAAAAAGTGAAAAGTGATATTGATAAATGGCGGGAAATGATGTATGATATCAAATACAGCCTTCCGACGGACGGCGCAGAGGCGTCCGGCCCGCGGCAAGGCCGCACTAGTCGGGGAGTTAGCGGTGCCCTGTACCTGCAACCCGCTACAGCAGGGATGAATCCCGGCCCCCGGAACTGCGTTGTGCTGTCTGCCCCAGGTAAGCAGCGATGATGGATCGGTCCCGCGCAAGGCCGCACCGTGAACCGTGTCAGGCGGGGAACCGAGCAGCACTAAGCGGACCGCGACCTGTGCCGCGGGGGTCCCGCTCCTGAGCCGGCTGCCTGGGTAACGGGTATAGCGCAGTCTCCAAAGGCCGGTGTGCGGTCTTGCCACGCGCCGGACGCGGCGGGAGAGGGGCGAAGCGACGCGGCTTTCCGCATCCTCCGCCCCTCTCCTTTTTGATTTGATTTGAGGTGACCGCCCTTGTATCAGGCCCTGTACCGCAAATGGCGGCCCCGCACCTTTGACGATGTGGTGGGCCAGTCCCATATCACCGACACGCTCAAGCGCCAGGTGGCCACCGGTCGGCTGAGCCACGCCTACCTGTTTACCGGCACCCGGGGAACGGGAAAGACCACCTGCGCCAAGATCCTGGCCCGGGCGGTGAACTGTGAACACCCGGTGGACGGCAATCCCTGCAACCAGTGTCCGTCCTGCCTGGGCATTGAGAGCGGCTCCATCCTGGATGTGCTGGAGCTGGACGCCGCCTCCAATAACGGCGTGGACCAGGTGCGCGCCCTGCGGGACGAGGCGGTATACACCCCGGCGGCAGTGCGCAAGCGGGTGTATATTGTGGATGAGGTGCACATGCTCTCCACTGCGGCCTTCAACGCGCTGCTGAAGATTTTGGAGGAGCCGCCGGAGCACCTCATGTTCATTTTGGCCACCACGGAGCTGCACAAGGTGCCGGCCACCATCAAGTCCCGGTGCCAGCAGTTCTCCTTCAAGCGGATTCTCCCCGGCGACATCGCTGCCCGGCTGGCCTATGTGGCCCGGGAGGAGGGCATTGAGCTGCGGGGGGAGGGGGCCAGCCTGCTGGCCAGGCTGGCCGACGGCGGCCTGCGGGACGCCCTGTCCCTGCTGGACCAGTGCGCCGGTCCATCCGGCCCCATCGGGGAGCAGGAGGTGCTGGACGCCCTGGGGCTGGCGGGCAACCTGGAGACGGCGCGGCTCATGGAGCAGCTCGGCGGGGGAGACACCGCCGGGGCCCTGGAGACCCTGGCCCGGCTGTACGGCGCGGGGAAGGACGTGGGCTCTCTGCTGGGCGAGCTGTCCGCCCTGACCCGGGATCTGCTCATCCGAAAGACGGCCCCCCAGGGGGGCGCGGCCCTGCTCACCGGCGGCTATGACGAAAATACGATGCGCCGCCTGTCCAACCAGTTCCAGACGGCCCGGCTGGTACAGATGCTGGGCCTGCTTCAGACCACCATCGCAGATCTGTCCCGCAGCGGCAACCGCCGGACGGACACGGAGCTGTGCCTCATCCGCCTTTGCGACCCGGGCCTGGACGAGAGCACCGCGGCGCTGAATGCCCGGCTGGCCCGGGTGGAGGAGCTGCTGGCGGGGGGGATTCCGGCGGCCTGCGCGGTACCGGGGCAGCCCATGAAGCAGTCCGCACCGGCGAAGCGGGAGCCGTCCGCCCCAAGGGTGGAGTCAGCCCCGGCAGAGCGCCCCCCATGGGAGGAGGAGCGGCCCCCACTGCCTGATGAGCCGGGGGAGCGGGTAGACGTAGACGAGACGCCGGAGCCGTCTACAGCTCCTGAGGACCGCCTGGTGGCCGGAGAGGCGCCCACCGGCGGAGAAGCCGGCCGGAGCGCCGCGGCCGACCTCTGGCCCGGCCTGGTGGCGGCGGTGCGGGGAAAATTTCCTGCGGTCTACCCCTTCCTGAGCAACCCGGCCATGGTGCAGGGGCGGCTGGAGGACGGGGTGCTCACGCTGTGGGTGAAGGACGAGTTTACCAAGAGCATGGTGGGCGGAGCCTCCATTCTGGAGGAGCTGGGGCGGCTGGCCTCGGCTCAGACCGGCGTCCCGGCGCGCTGCGCGGTCAAGGTGGGGAAGGCGCCCGCTGCCCCGGCCGCAGCGGCACCCGCCCAGGCGGCGGAGCACGACAAACTGGACGATCTGCTGGCGTTCAGCCGGCAGTTTGACAACATCATCATTCAGGAATAAAAGGAGTTGCGACCGATGGCAAAGGGATTCAACAGCCGCGGAATGGGCGGCTTTGGCGGCGGCATGAATATGAACATGATGAAGCAGGTTCAGAAGATGCAGCAGGACATGATGAAAATGCAGCAGGAGCTGGAGACCAAGACCTACACGGCCGCCGCGGGCGGCGGCGTGGTCTCCGCCACAGTGACCGGCAAGCGGGAGCTGAAGGAGGTCGTCATTGACCCCGAGGCGGTGGATCCGGAGGATGTGGAGATGCTTCAGGACATGATCGTGGCTGCGGTGAACGAGGCTTTGCGGGCGGCAGAGAGCGACTCCGCCTCCACCATGCAGCAGCTCACCGGAGGGCTCGGCCTGCCGTTCTGAGCCGGACACAGGGGGACGGGCCAAAGGCCCGCCCCTAAGACTGCCGATAAACCCTCCTGCCGAAGGATTTGGAGGGGAAAGATAGTGTGAAAGGGAACCGTCAGGGTTCCCTTTCGCGTTGGATCAAACGACTTTTTATTATTTTCTCAGAATTTTAGAAAGTCCGCCAGCTTGTCGAAACACCTTTTCGACAAGCTGGCAGCGGACCTTTGGTCCTGAGAGGGGGACAGCGCGTGGAACAGACGACACACAGACAGATGTCGGAGAGCTTTCGGCTGGGGGCGGTGCTGGCCCTGACCGGAGGCTTTCTGGATGCGTATACCTACCTTATCCGGGGTGGAGTGTTCGCCAACGCCCAGACCGGAAATATCGTGCTGCTGGGGGTACGGCTGATGGAGGGGGACTGGGGCGGCGCAGGCCACTATCTGGTACCCATTCTGGCCTTTGCCGCGGGGGTACTGGCGGCAGAGCTGATCCGCGGACGGTTCCGGGGGGCCCAGGCCCTCCACTGGCGGCAGATCACCGTGGCGGCGGAGCTGCTCCTGCTGGCGGCGGTGGCCTTCCTGCCTGCGGCGCTGGACAACGCGGCCAATGTGTTGGTGGCCTTTGTCTGCGCGGTCCAGGTGGAGAGCTTCCGCAAGGTCAACGGCAACGCCTTTGCCACCACTATGTGCACCGGAAACCTGCGCAGCGGCACGGAGCGGCTGTACCTATGGGGGAAGACCGGCGAGCGGGACCACGGACACCGGGCGGCCCAGTACTACGGCATTATCGTGTTTTTCATCGTCGGAGCGGCACTGGGGGCCTGGTGCAGCGGCCGGTGGGGGCAGAGGGCGGTGTTGGGGGCCTGTGTGCTCCTTTTGGCGGCCTTTTTGCTTATGTTTCAGCGCAAACCCCTTGCGAGAACGGGCAAAGGGGTATAAAATAAGAACCACTTAACAATTTGAACCAAAATGGGAGGCACACAGAAATATGGGAGAGCGGTCCAAGGTTTACATGACGGACCTCCGGTGCAGGCCGGGGGTCAGCCTGCTGAACAAGCTGGAGAAGCTGATGCGCACGGCGGGCATCGGGGAGATCAACTTTGAGCGTAAGCTGGTGGCCATCAAGATGCACTTCGGCGAGCCGGGAAACCTGGCATTCCTGCGGCCCAATTACGCCAAGGTGGTGGCCGATGTGGTGAAGAGCCTGGGGGGCGTCCCCTTCCTCACCGACTGCAACACCCTCTATCCCGGCCGCCGGAAAAACGCCCTGGAGCACCTGGACGCAGCCTATGAGAACGGCTTCTCCCCGCTGTCCACCGGCTGCCAGGTGATCATCGGCGACGGCTTGCGGGGCAACGACGACGTGGAGGTGCCCGTGGAGGGGGCGGAGTACATCCAGACCGCCAAGATCGGAAAGGCCATCATGGAGGCCGATGTGATCATCTCCCTGTCCCACTTCAAGGGGCATGAGCAGACCGGCTTTGGCGGCGCCATCAAGAACTTGGGTATGGGCTGCGGTTCCCGCCGGGGCAAGATGGAGCAGCACGCCCAGGGCAAGCCGATGGTGGCGCCCCGCCGCTGTGTGGGCTGCCGC
Organism: Clostridiales bacterium; assembly: GCA_019423635.1. Taxonomy (GTDB): domain Bacteria; phylum Bacillota; class Clostridia; order Oscillospirales; family Oscillospiraceae; genus Oscillibacter. The sequence continues at coordinate 1,055 of JAHZBA010000068.1, read as the reverse complement.
CGGTGCGCCACCCAGTGCGCCCACGGCGCCATCACCTTTGGGGAGGACCGCAAGGCGTCCATCGACTGGGACAAGTGCGTGGGCTGCGGCCGCTGTATTGCGGTGTGCAACACCGACGCCATCCGCCCCGGCAACGACGCGGCCATGGAGGAGCTGGGCTGCCGCATGGCGGAGTACGCCAAGGCGGTGGTGGACGGCCGTCCCCAGTTCCACATCAGCCTGGTCATCGACGTGTCCCCCTACTGCGACTGCCACGGGGAGAACGACCTGCCCATCGTGCCCGACGTGGGCATGTTCGCCTCCTTTGACCCGGTGGCGCTGGACCAGGCCTGCGCCGACGCCTGCGGGAAACAGCCCCCCATCCCCGGCTCCCACCTGGACGAGCAGATGCACAGGGAGGGCTTCTGCGACAAGCACGACCACTTCATCAACAGCATGCCGAACACCGACTGGCGGGTGTGCCTGGCCCACTGTGAGAAAATCGGCATCGGCACCCGCTCCTACGAGCTGGTAGAGGTAAAATAACTGCACGACGCGTAGAAAGGGAGTAATCTAATGGACGTGAAGAACATCCTGGCCCACTGCGACCACACTCTGCTCAAACAGGAGTCCACCTGGGCCCAGATCAAGGAGGTCTGCGACGACGGGCTGAAGTACGGCTGCGCCTCCGTGTGCATTCCCGCCTCCTTTGTGAAGCAGGCGGCGGACTACGTGGGCAACGAGCTGAAGATCTGCACTGTCATCGGTTTCCCCAACGGCTACTCTACCACCGCCGTCAAGGTCTTTGAGACCGAGGACGCCATCCGCAACGGCGCCGACGAGATCGACATGGTGATCAACATCGGCTGGGTGAAGGATCAGCGGTGGGATGAGGTGCTGGCCGAGATCAAGGCCATCAAAGCCTCCTGCCAGGGCCGCATCCTCAAGGTGATCGTGGAAACCTGCCTGCTCACCGAGGCGGAGAAGATCAAGCTGTGCGAGCTGGTGACCGAGTCCGGCGCGGACTACATCAAGACCTCCACCGGCTTCTCCACCGGCGGCGCCACCCGGGAGGA
>JAHZBA010000067.1 GCA_019423635.1 Clostridiales bacterium | reverse complement strand
CTCTCCCTCTGGGAGAGGTGGCGCCGCCGCAGGCGGTGACGGAGAGGGTTTCCCCCCTCAACCCCCGGTCCCCGATCAACCCCGCGGACCATCCACCCTCCGCAGCGGCGGCCCGGCGCGCCGTTTCCTCCATCCACTGCCGCTCCCCGCTCAACCGCCCTGTAGGGCTCAGACTTCCGTCCGGGTCCTTTTCCCTGCCGCTTGAAAGAGTAAACCCGGGAAGCACCCTCGCTTCCCGGGTTTACTCTTCGTCTGGAAGATATTCTACAATCTCTGAAAGATCACAGTTCAAAATCTTACAGAGGGCGTCTAGGGTATTGGTGGACACGGATTCCCCCGCCCGCAGCCGCCGGATGGTGGAACTGCTGACGCCGCCCTTGACCTGCAAGGTATATGTTGTCGCCTTGCGGTTCTCCATGGTGTCCCACAGCCGACGGTAGGAAATCATCGCAGTCCCTCCCCTCCTATTTGACATATTTCCATTATTGCCTATAATAGGGGAAAAGCGTTATAGGCAATAATGTTCATGCCGAGAGAGGAGAGATTTTATGGCAGACTACAAAGAAATGTATCTTCACCTCATGCGGGAGACAGAGAAAGCGGTTCAGATTTTGATTCAGGCCCAGCGGGACTGCGAGGAGCTCTCTTTGCAGGAGGAGGCTCCGGCGCTGTGGATTCTCCCAAAAGACCCGGAAATCCCTCATAATTTTCCCGCTTCCGGACAAGCTATGGAAAATCCATCAAAATGAGGTGGTTTTCCTTGAACGACAAACGGATCGGCAAGCGCACCCTGGCTCTGGCCCACCCGCCCTCTGTGCGCTCCTTTGCCAACATCGGCGGCAAATTTGAGAAGGAGGGGCCCCTGGCCACCTACTTCGACGAGCTGAGCGAGGACTCCTTTTTCGGGGAGAAGACCTGGGAGAAGGCGGAGTCCGCCATGCAGAAGAAGGTGCTCCAGCGGGCACTGGACCAGGCCCGGCTGAAGCCCGGCGACGTGGACTATGTGCTGGCCGGAGACCTGCTGAACCAGTGCATCGGCTCCTCCTTCAGCCTGCGGGAGTTCGGCATCCCCTTCTACGGGCTCTACGGCGCCTGCTCCACCATGGGGGAGTCGCTGTCCCTGGCGGCGCTTTTGATTGACGGCGGCTTTGCCAGGACCTGCGCCGCCCTCACCAGCTCCCACTTCTGCACCGCGGAGCGGCAGTACCGGATGCCGGTGCCCTACGGCAGCCAGCGGCCCCCCACGGCCCAGTGGACCGCCACGGCCTCCGGCTGCACCATTTTGACGGCGGAGGGGGAGGGGCCCTACGTCACCCACGTGACCTGCGGCAAGATCGTGGACCGGGGGATCACCGACGCCAACAACATGGGCGCCGCCATGGCTCCCGCCGCCTACGACACCCTCTCCGCCTTCTTCCGGGACACGAAGACCGGCCCGAGGGACTATGACCTCATCATCACCGGCGACCTGGGGGAGCTGGGCCACGCCATTGTCCGGGACTTTTTCGCCAAGGACGGCATCGACCTGGGGGAGAATTTCCAGGACTGCGGGATGCTGCTCTACGACCGGGAGAAGCAGGACATGCACGCCGGGGCCTCCGGCTGCGGCTGCTCCGCCTCGGTGCTCAACGGCTACCTTTTGACGGAGCTGCGGCGAGGGAAGTGGAGGGACATCCTCTTTGCCCCCACGGGGGCGCTGCTCTCTCCCACCTCCAGCTTCCAGGGGGAGTCGGTGCCGGGCATCTGCCACCTGGTGCGGCTGTCCGTGAGCAAGTGAAAGGAGAGGGATTCCATGGATTATTTGAATGCGTTTCTCTGCGGCGGGCTGCTCTGCGCCATCGGGCAGATCTTCATTGACAAGACCCAGCTGACCCCCGCCCGGATTCTGACGGGATACGTGGTGACAGGCGTCATTCTCAGCGCCCTGGGGCTGTATCAGCCCCTTGCCGACTGGGGCGGCGCCGGGGCCACGGTGCCCCTGACGGGCTTCGGCCACGCCCTGGCCAAGGGGGTGAAGGAGGCCGTGGCCCTGAAGGGCTGGCTTGGAATTTTCACCGGCGGTCTTTCCGCCACGGCGGGGGGGATTGCCGCCGCGGTGGTATTTGGCGTGCTGATGGCGCTGCTCTTTAAGCCGGGGGACAAGCGGTGAATTTTTCGTGAAAAGGCGGCCGGCTTTTGGAGAGGTCCCGATTCCGCCTGCGCACCGGCACGACCCGGACGGCGGCCCGACGGAAAAGCCGACGGAAGGAAATGCACCGCAAAGCGCGTGTGACAGGGGCGGGGAAGAGCGAAAGCCTCCCCGCCCCTGTCACACGCTGTTATTGATTTGTCATTTTTTTGTGGTTCTTTTTTGCTGAATCTTTGCTATACTGTGTCTATCGCAAAATTCGACAGAAAGGACTGTTTTTCATGCAGCGCTTCCTCGCATTTTTCCTGGCAATGCTCCTGGTGTGTTCCCTGACGGCCTGCGGCCAGCCCCAGCAGGTGCCGCCGGCTGAGGAGGAGCCCCCCGTGTCTGCGGACGAGGAGGGCCAGCCCCCGGAGGAGGCCGAAGAGCCGGAGCCGGAGGCCTACGAGATCCTGGACCCCAAGGTCATGCCGGAGGGCGGCAGCCGGGATGGGGTGACCTATGCCGCCTGGGACGGCATTGTGGAGCACCTGTTCTTCCACCCCGTGGTGGCCTATCCCGAGCTGGCCTTTGACGGGGACGCCCAGAGCGACGGCATTGACGATTACATGGTCACCGTAGGGGAGTACAACAAGATCCTCCAGAGCGTCTATGACAACGGCTATGTGCTGGTGGACATCAACGACGTGTGGAGCGAGACCGCCGGCGAGGACGGGAAGCCCTGCATGGTCCGGAACACCCTCTACCTTCCCGAGGGGAAGAAGCCTTTGATCTTCTCCTTTGACGACACCAACTACTACCCCTACATGCTGGAAAACGGCTTTACCTACAAGCTCATCGTCGGGGAGGACGGCAAGCTCTGGTCCTGGGGCCTGGACCCCCAGGGCAATGAGGTGGTCAGCCGGGATCTGGACGCCATCACGATTCTGGACAAGTTCGTGGAGGAGCACCCGGATTTCTCCCCCTTCGGCGCCAAGGGCAGCCTGAGCCTGACGGGCTACGAGGGCATCTTCGGCTACCGCACCGCAACGGACACCAAGTCCTGGGACGAGACCAGGGAGGCCAACCGCCAGAAGGAGCGGGAGGCGGTGAAGCCCATCGTGGCGGAGCTCAAGCGCACCGGCTGGACCTTCGGCAGCCACACCTGGGGCCATATCAACCTGGCCAAGAAGTCCCTGGACACCGTGAAGGCGGATATGGAGCGCTGGCTGGACGAGGTAGGGTCCCTGGTAGGTCCCACGACCATTCTCTACTACCCCCACGGCGCCCGGCCCGACGGGGACGATGTGCAGCAGACCGGCCCCATCTTCCGCTATCTCCAGGAGCAGGGCTTCCGGGTGTTTGCGTCTGTAGGCATCAGCTCCTTCTCCAAGATCAAGGGCGATATCTGCGCGGTGATCTGCGACCGGCTCCACCCCGACGGCACCACCCTGCGGGGCAGCGAGAAGGTGCTGGGCTGGTATGCGCAGTTCTATGACGCCCGGGAGATCATCGACCTGGACGTCCGGCCCCAGCGGGAGGTCCGCTGGCAGTCATGAGCCGGTTTTTAAAACAGCGTGCCGCACCGCTGCTCCTGCTGGCGGCGCTGACGGCGGGACTGCTGGTTTTCGCGGGCCGGACCGGTTCCGATCTCCCCGCTCTGCAGAGCATCCCCTCCCTGGGGCAGGAGGCCGCGGAGGCCGCTCTGCTGGGCACGCCCAGACAGGAGATCCTCACTGCCTGGGGAGAGCCGGATGGGATGCTTTCGGGCTTTTTCGGTGACATCTATGCTTTGAGCAGCACCGTGCAGGTCATCGTATATTATGACACATCGCGTATGAGCCAGGGAGCCGCGGATTCCTTGACGGTTCCCGTGCAGCATATTTTGATTGCAGATTCTGAAAAGGAGGAGATCCCATGACCCGAGAGGAATTGAAGGCCACGGCCATGGCCATGCTGGACCGGGCCTACGTCCCCTACTCCCACTTCCCTGTGGGGGCCGCGTTGGAGTGTGCCGACGGCACGGTGTTCACCGGCTGCAATGTGGAGAACGCCTCCTATCCCGCCGGGCTCTGCGCGGAGCGCAATGCCATCTTCCACGCCGTGGCGGAGGGGCACAGGGAGTTTGTCCGCATTGTGGTGGCAGGGCGGAGCGAGGATTTCTGCGTGCCCTGCGGTGTCTGCCGGCAGGTGATGCGGGAGTTTGCCCCGCACCTGGAGATCATCTGCCTGAACGGCGCGGGGGAGGAGCAGAGCTTTACCCTCCAGGAGCTGCTGCCCCACAGCTTCGGACCGGAGTTTCTCCAGTGACTCCGCAGCTGACGTACGAAAGCAGGCAGCTGTCCTTCCAGGACAGCTGCCTGTGTTTTGCATCTCTCCCCCGGGCGGGCTCATGGCGGCAGTTCAGAGGGCTTCCGGCGAGGCGTCCAACGCCCCGCCGTGATATATGGCAACCTGGCACTCACAGGGTTTCAACACCGCGCCCTCCTGGGTTCCCTCCGGATGCCCCGATTGTACCACACAGTCCTCCGCCGTCTTCAGGGACGCCGGAGACCGCGGGGAAATCGGAATGGGGCCTGTCCGGTTCCTGTGGGGGCGGATATCAACCGCCTGTCCCGCGGGAGAACCGGTATGGGGGGATCAATGTTCGTCCAAGGGGAGAGTCGGTGTTTGTGGGGAGACGGGCGGCGGATCGCCGCCCCGACAACAGCGTTTCATAAACATGCGGACAGGATAAACTGCGCGTTCGGACACTCCCGTCGGGATGCCGGCCCTTGCTATTTCCCGTTCACCCTGCTATAATGCGCATTTGTATGAACATGAACAGAGGGAGCGTCACATATGGAAGGAATTTATCAGCAGCTGGGCGTCAGCCCGGCGGTGTACCAATACGGCCAGGCGGTGCTGGAGGGCTTGCGGCCCAGGTTCGGCGCCATTGACGAGACGGCGGAGTACAACCAGGGAAAGGTCCTGCTGGCCATGCAGAAAAACAGGGTCAGCGCCGCCCACTTCGCCGCCACTACCGGCTACGGCTACGACGACGCGGGCCGGGACAACCTGGAGCGGGTCTACGCGGACGTGTTCCACACGGAGGCCGCCCTGGTGCGGCCCCAGATCACCTGCGGCACCCACGCCCTCACCGTGGCCCTCTCCGCCAACCTCCTGCCCGGGGACGAGCTGCTCTCCCCGGTGGGGGCCCCCTACGACACGCTGGAGGAGGTCATCGGCATCCGGGAGAGCAAGTGCTCTTTGAAGGAG
>JAHZBA010000066.1 GCA_019423635.1 Clostridiales bacterium | reverse complement strand
TTCTACGGCTCCATTGACGGCAGATTTACCGCCCCGAAGGAGATTCACGCCCTGGGCAATGTCCCGCCGGGGAGCAAGGCTGTGGTCATTCATCCCAAGGTGCAGGAGCGTATGGAGGCAGACAGCGCCTACGCCCAGGAGATCTTTGCGAAGATCGACACCTGGTTTGCCTTTGACGCGGCCCGGAACGAGGCCATCCTGCCCGGCAGCACCTGGGATCTGTCCCAGGCCGTTGCCATCGGGGAGGACGGGAATATCTGCAACGCCTGCTCCTCCAGTCCGGGCGGGGAGATCACCTGCTCCAGAAGCGGCTCCGACAAGGAGGAGAGCTGGTGGGATCTGCGCATGGCCCGCCACGCCGAGTTCATGAAGCTGGCGGCGGAACGGCAGACGCAGCGGCACCTCCAGGCCTCTGAACTGGCGGCGTCCGCCGCGGCAAAGTCCCAGCTTGCCGCCATGCTGAGCGGCGGAAACCTGCGGGAGATTTTCGGCAGCGAGATCGCCGGGATTCCCACCGAAACCGTTCTGGCCATCACCCGGGCCCAGGTCTGGGGCAGCGGGGCCATGCTCCTGTGAAAAACGCCAAAAGGACAAGGCCTGTGCCTTGTCCTTTTCCCATCCTGTTCGATTTTTCCCGGTGAACCGCGTCCGGCAGCAGCGTCACCGCAGCGCCTGCTCAAACACCTTCAGCAGCTGCTCCTGATGAAAGGGCTTTTCCACAAAGCCCCTGGTCCCAATGGCCTGGGCCCTTTTAAACGTATCGCCGTAAGCCAGGGAGGAGACCATCACAATCCTGGCATCCGGGTGATTTTTCAAAATGATCTCCGCGGCGTCCAGCCCGTCCATCCCCTGCATGATGATATCCATCGTCACCAGATCAGGCTGCACCTGGGCATATTGCTCAATGGCGTCCTCTCCGCTGCGGCAGTGTGCCGCGATCTCGTAGTCCGTACCTTTCAGAACATCCTCCAGCTGGACTCGGACCAGCCTGGAATCGTCCACCACCATAATTCTCTTGCTCATCTGCGATACCCCCTTCTGTTAGGTCTCATCCGGACCGGCCCCGGTCTCCTGCCCGCAGGGCACATGATGGATCAGCTGCGCACCCTCGCTGTGCTCATCAGAGTAGGTGAGAATGAACTGCACCTCCTGCCCCTCCGGTTCATAGCGCCCGTGATAGAACCTCGGCTGACTGAAATGGGCGGAGACCTGCGTGGCCCGATACATGGCCCCTACCACTTTTCCGCACAGCACGTTGAAATACTCCTTGCTGAACTCCTCCAGGTCCTCCTGTGTCACGGTGTCCTCATGAAAGGAGTTGCAGGCCATGCGAATCAGCAGGCTCGTATCCGCACAGAGGGTCAGACTGGTGCCAAAGCCCTTGTCAAAGGTGATATGGACTGTGCAGAGATCCTCTCCCAGGGGCTGGTCACCCTGGTGAAGGCACACGCTGGCGGTCCTCTCCGTCACGTCCTGAAGAGCCTGGTCCAATACCCGTTCCAGCTCCTCCTTTGTCATGGCCGTATTCATCCGTCAAGCCCCCTGTCGTCTTTAATAATAGGTGCCGGGCTTCTGCTTGCTGGGGTCCAGGGCCCGCCGGATTCGGTCAAGCAGATCGTCGGGCGTGAAGGGCTTCAGAACGTAGTCGCAGATTCCCAGCTTGATGCCCTCCAGAACGGAGTCCTTGTCCTCCACGCCGGTCAGCATAATCACCGGGATGTCCGCCCGGTCCTCAATGGCGCGGATCTCCCGCAGGGTTTCAAAGCCGTCCTTCGGCGCCATGCGGATGTCCAGGAGGATCAGGTCCGGTTTCTCCTTTTCCAGAAAGCGCAGGGCCCGGGCGCCGGAGTTCACCGTCACCACCTCGTAGTATTTCTCCAGGGCGTCCGTGATTCTCAGGAGAATCGTCGCCGCGTCGTCCACCGCCAAAATCCGCTTTCGGTATCTTTTTCCCGTCATGTGCTTCCGCTCTCCTTTTCAAGTTTGCTCAGAAGCTGCCGCAGCAGCGTCTCTGCGTCATCGTCCTCATACAGCTTCAGCTGTCTCTGGATTTCCGCGAGACTGTCCTCCGTATCCCGGGGCAGCGCGTGGCGCAGCAGCTCCGCCACAATTTCGGCGCACTCCCGGGAGCGGAAATTCTCCAGCTCGCACAGCGCCTTTGCCGCCTGCCTGCGCACTTCGCCGTCAGGCAGCGCCGGGAGCTTTTCCTCCCGGGATGAGACCCGCTGTGCCAGGAAAGCTCCGATGTTCTCCAGCAGTTCCTCGTAGGCCGCCAGCAGAGCGGGGAACTGCCGGGCAATCAATTCCGTATCTCCCCGGGCGGCGGCATTCTCCTGGGCCCGGGCCATATTGGAGACCTCCATGGCCCCCACGTTGGCCGAGGCGCTCTTGAGCCCGTGTACCTCCGTCTGGTAGCGGGAGATGTCGTCGGAGGCGGCCAGCTCCGCCAGGAGCACCTTCTTGCGCTGGCCGTCCATGTGGTAGAGCTCCAGCAGATTGGCAAAGCCCGCCTCGTCGCCAACATAATACCGGGATGCGGCCTCAATGTCAATCCCCTTGATCTGAAAGGCCGCCAGGTCGGGGGGGATCTCCGGCTCCTCTTCCCCGTCTCTGGCCTGCCGCCGCTCCTCCGGGACCCACCGGGCCAGGAGCTGCCCCAGCTCCCTCCGGTCCAGGGGCTTGGCGATGAAATCCTGGAAGCCCCGCTCCAAAAAGCGCTCCCGCATACCGGACATTGCGTTGGCGGTCAGCGCGATGACGGCGGGGGCGGTTCCGTTCTCTCCGCAGTCCCGGCGGATGATCTCCGTTGCCTCGATGCCGTCCATCCTGGGCATCATATGATCCATGAAGATGATGTCGTACCGGTTCTCCCGCACCAGATCAATGGCCTCCTGTCCGCTCTCGGCCTCCGTGAGGTCAAAGGCATAGCTTTTCAGGAACCCTCTGGCCACCTTGCGGTTAATCAGGTTGTCGTCCACCAGAAGGACCTTCACGCCGGGAGCGGTAAAAGACTCGGCAGCTGTCTGGTCCGCCTGGGAGGCCTCCGGCACCTCCGCGATGGAGCGCCGGTCCACAATCTTCTGGAGGATGGTGATGGTGAAGACCGTACCCTCCCCGTAGACGCTCTCCACATGGATGTTGCCCTCCATCAGTTCCACCAGATGCTTGACAATGGCCAGCCCCAATCCGGTGCCCTCCACGCTCCGGTTGCGCTTGGAGTCCACCTGGCGGAAATCCTCGAAGATCTTCTCCAGATCCTCCTCCCGAATGCCGCAGCCGGTGTCCTCCACCCGGAAGGTGAGGCGCTCCTCGTCCTCCTGCTCACCGGGTCCGCCGGTGACGTTCACCCGCACATAGCCCTCCTTGGTGAATTTGATGGCGTTGTTGAGGATGTTGATGAGGATCTGCTTGATCCGCCCCGCGTCGCCGCTGTAACGGCAGGGAAGGGTGCTGTCGCACTCGTACTTCAAAATCAGTCCCCGCTTGGAGGCGGCCATGTCCATCATGCCCACCACCTCGTCCACCACGGTCTTCAGGTGGTAGTCCGTGTACACCAGCTCCATCTTGCCCGCCTCCACCTTGGACAGGTCCAGGATGTCGTTGATAATGGCCAGAAGGTTCTTGGCCGCGGACTGCACATCCTTGGCGTGGGCATAGATCCGGGGGTCTCCGCACTCCTCCATGATGATGTCGTTCAGCCCGATGATGGCGTTCATGGGGGTGCGGATCTCGTGGGACATGTTGGCCAGAAACTCACTCTTGGCGATGTTGGCCTTTTCCGCCTGCTGCCGCACCCGCTTGATCTCATTGATGTAGGCCTTGATATCCGTCATGTCCAGAACCAGGATGACACAGCCCTGCTTCCTGCCGTTTTCATCCACGATCTGCTTGCTGTGACACTCGTAGTTTTGCCCGTTGATGGAAAAGCTCCAGGGGATGCTGTCGTTGAGCATCTCCTCCCGGAAGTCCTCCACCACCCGGATGTTCTCCCCCAGCTTGTGGGCGGGCAGGCTGGTGAAGATGCGGGCGGCGGCCCGGTTGTAGCTGACGAGCCTGTCGTGGTCGTCCAGGGCGATCACCCCGTCTCCCAGGCTCTCCAGCACCTTCTCCGCCGCCAGGTGGCGGAAGTCATAGTTGCGGCGGCTCCACACCACAATGACCACCATGGACATGGAGATCGCCAGTGTCACCGGGGTGAAATCAAACACCGCGGTGAGCTTCAGCACATAGATCACCAGCACCACCACCGGGAGGGAGGAGATGCAGAGGATCGTCCAGTACTGGCGGTTGACCTGCTGGTCCGAGCGCAGCCGCACCGCCCGGGCCAGGGTATGGATGGACAAAACGTAGGGGATCACAATGCGGGTCATCATGAAAAGGGCGTACAGGGGGCCGTAGGTGATGCTGACATAGTGGAAGCCGTCCGCCGTGGACATCCACTGAAAGTCCTGGTAAAACAGGCCGTTCCAGTTAAAAAACACCGTGGGCAGCACGAAGAAGTTGATGATGCCAAGGGCGCGCAGCAGCCTCTCCGGCGGGCGGGCGTAGCAGTAGGTATAGGTAAACCAGCAGTAGCACAGCGGGACAAAGGCAGAGCCCACGTTTTCCACCGTCACCGCCGCCACCGCGGCCTCCACCGTCGGGGCCGTCAGCTCCAGCATGTAGCCCACGTTCTGCACCAGGGAGCCGCACATGATGAAGATCAGCAGCTTCTGCTCCCTGGCCCCGTCTCCGTTGAGGAGGAGAATCAGCGCCACAAAGGTCAGACAGATTCCGAAGCACTCCAGAACCATCACATAATTTACCATATCCCGCCCACCTGTCCATGTTTTTGATTGGAGGCCCATGCAACATCAAAGCAGCTGTTTGATATTTGTTAATTGATATTCATTACAATAATATATTTTTCCAGCAATGTCAAGGAAACAGGACGGACCCGCCGTCCGCTCTGCCTCCATCATCCGCCGGGAAGAGACAGCCTGCCCGGAAAAAGCAAAAGCCCGAACCCGTCCGGATTCAGGCGTTCCTGGAGTCAGTGGTCAAACTCGTTTTTCGGGCAGACCACTCCGCATCCCCCGTCCCCCTCCGCCGCGAGTCCAGCGAAGCCAGTCGCAGCGGAAAGCGAAGTCCCCGCAAGGGGGATGCCGTATCCGTAAGGCGGCAAAGCCGCCAACGGCTGCGCAAAAATTCCCACCATAGTGCAGTTTTCGCCGCAAGGCGGAAACGGAGCGGTGGTGTCGCTCCCCCGTCCCCCTCCGCCGCGAGTCCAGCGGAGCGAGTCGCGGCGGAAAGCGAAGAAATTCCCAACATAGCGCAGTTTTCGCCGCAAGGCGGAAACGGAACGGTGGTGTCGTTCCCCCGTCCCCCTCCGCCGCGAGTCCAGCGGAGCGAGTCGCGGCGGAAAGCGAA
>JAHZBA010000065.1 GCA_019423635.1 Clostridiales bacterium | reverse complement strand
ACTTCATCACCGCCCGGAGGGCCACCTCCGTCTTGCCGTAGCCCACGTCGCCGCAGAGGAGCCGGTCCATGGGCCGGGGGCGCTCCATGTCGGATTTGATCTCCTGAATGGCCCGCAGCTGGTCTTCGGTCTCCGCGTAGGGGAAGGCGTCCTCAAACTCCCGCTGCCAGGGGGAGTCCGGGGAGAAGGCAAAGCCGGGGCGGCGCTGGCGCTCGGCGTAGAGCTGGGTGAGGCCCTTGGCCAGGTCCTTGGCGGCCTTCTTGGCCCGGGTCTTCTGCTTGGCCCACTCGGTGCCCCCCAGTTTGTTGAGCTTCGTCCGCTCCTGGTCCTCGCCGCCGCCGATGTACTTGGACACCTGGTCCAGCTGGGTGGCGGGGACATAGAGGCAGTCGCCGCCGGCGTAGTCGATCTTGATATAGTCCTTCTCCACCCCGTCCACAGGCATCTTCTGAATCCCCGCAAACCGGCCCACGCCGTGGTGGACGTGGACCACCAGGTCCCCGGGGGAGAGATCCGTGTAGGACTGGAGCTTCTGGCGGTTGGAGACCTTTTTCGCCCGGGCCTTCCGGGGGGCGACGGCGGCCAGCTGGCCCTCCGTCAGCACCGCCAGCTTCAGCTGAGGCCACTCGCATCCGGCGGAGAGGGCCCCCTCCAGGATGCGTACCTCGCCGGGGCCGGGCATGGACTTCCCCTGGAGGTCGATGACCGAGGGGATCTGCCGCTCCTCCAGCAGCCGCTGGAGATTTTTCGCCCGGCTCTCCCCGGCGCACAGCACCAGCACCGCGCTGCCCGCGGCGCGGTAGTGCGCAAGATCCGTCACGGCGGTCTCCAGACTTCCGCCGTAGGAGCTCAGCTGCCGGGCGGTGATTCCCAGGAGACTCCGGGGCCGCAGGGGGCGGCGGGAGGTGGGCAGGGCGTCCGCCATGACCACGGGGAAGTCCTCCAGGCCTGCGTAGAGCTCCTCGGCGGAGAGGGTCAGCTTGCCGTACTCCCCGGCCATGAGCCCCGCCTCCAGCAGGGCCTCCACGTCCTGCCGGTTCTGGAGCAGGGTCCCCTTGACCCGCTCGTCCACCCGCCCCGACTCGCAGAGAAAGACCACGGCGTCGCCGGGCAGATAGCCAAGGCCGGCGGAGGCGTCGGGGTAGACGGCGGCCAGATACCGGTCCATGCCGCCGGGGTCCGCGCCGTGTCTCAGCTTCTCCGCGTCCTCCCGGAGACGCTGGGCGGCAGCCTGGGTTTTGGGCTTTTTCTCCAGCTTCCCGGCCAGGCGCTCCAGAGTCTCCGCCAGACCCTGGCGGCCGCCGGGGGCGCAGTCCGGCAGGACCTCCGCCGCCGGCAGGATCAGGGCGGAGGGCACGTTGGCCGTCCGCCGCTGGGTGCCGGGGTCAAAGGTGCCCATGGAGTCGATCTCGTCGTCGAAGAACTCGCACCGCACCGGCTGGTCCATCAGGGGGGAGAAGATATCCAGGATGCCGCCCCGCAGGGCGAACTGGCCCACGCCCTCCACCTGCTCACAGCGGGCGTACCCGGCGGAGAGGAGCCGCCCCGGCAGGGCCCTCAGATCCACCTGCCCGCCCAGCTCCAGGGTGAAGCTCAGGGACCGCAGCAGCGACTGCGGCAGCGTCCGGGCCAGAAGGGCGTCCGCCGTGGCCACCACCGCGCCGCAGTCCTCCCGGGTCAGGGCATAGAGGGCCGCCAGGCGGCTCCGCTCCCAGTCCCGGGAGGCCACAGCGCCGGGCCGCAGCTGCCACTCCCGGCTCAGCAGCACCGCCGGCCGCTGCCCCAGCAGGGTCTCCAGGTCTCCCGCCAGCTGCCGGGCCTCCCGCTCGTCGCCGCAGAGGAACACCGGGCGCCGCCGGGCGCCCATGGCCACAGCGGCGCCCAGACAGGCCCGCTGCACCGGCTGGAGGCCGGTGACGGCGGCAGGACAGCCGCCCTCCTCGATCCGGCGGATCAGCTCCGCGGCCTCCGGGAGGGTGGAGAGGGTTTTTAGGAATTCGTTCATGGCTGGCATAAAGAGGCCTCCATTGGCTAGAGTCTGTTCGCACAAAAAAAATCTTGGGCCTATAGAGACAGCCCCCAGAGTCTGTTTTAAAGCCGGCGGAATGCCGGATTAGGGCAGATTTTTTGTCAAGCAAGGCGATTTGACACAGGAATCCTGACGGATTTCAAGTCAAATCAACGCAGTCCTGACGAAAAAAGATACCCCAAGACGGCGTTTTGACGGTTTTAAAACAGACTCTAGTTAAAGTCGTTCATGGCTTTCTGACAGCCGTACTGAATCACGCACGCCGCCGCGCGGATCGCCTGCTGGAAGCTCTCCAGCAAGATCTTCTTCTCCCCCTGGGAGGGCTCCCCGATGACCCAGTTGATCATGTCCCCTCCCTCCTCCGGCGCCCCGGTGCCGATCTTGATGCGGGGGAAGTCCTGGGTCCCCAGGTGGGCGATGATGTTCTTGATGCCGTTGTGTCCTCCGGCGGAGCCGCTGGGCCGAACCCGGAGCTTGCCCACCGGCAGCGACACGTCGTCGTAGATCACCAGCACATGGTCCGCCGGGATCTTGTAGAACTGCGCCGCCTCCCGCACCGCCTCGCCGGAGAGGTTCATATAGGTCTGGGGCTTCATCACAAGGCACCGCTGCCCGGCAAAGGACAGAATCTGATAGGCAGACTGGAACTTCACCCGGTTCAGCTTGACGCCCTCCTGCTCTGCCAGCAGGTCCACCGTCAAAAAGCCCATGTTGTGGCGGGTGTTCCGGTATTTGGGGCCGGGATTTCCCAGTCCCGCCACCAGCCAGTCCACGGCGGCGGACTTTGTGCCCAGCAGCATGTTAACTCACTCCTTTTTCCACACGGTCACAAGGCGGGGAAACTCGCTTCCCCGCCTGTGCCGGTTTTCTTTTGTTCAGGATTCCCCGGATTTTGGGAAATCACGCGCTTGGCTCAGCCAAACAGCTTGGAGATGGAAACCTCCTGGTAAATCCGCTCAATGGCCTCGCTGAACATGGGGGCCACGGAGAGATACTTCAGTTTGTCGCTGAGGGCGCCGTCCACGGCGGGGATGGTGTTCAGCAGCGCCAGCTCGGCGATGCAGCTTCCGTCGATCCGCTCAATGGCCGGGCCGGAGAGCACGCCGTGAGAGGCGCAGGCGTGGACGGTCTTGGCGCCGCCCACCTCCACCAGCGCCTTGGCGGCGTTGCACAGGCTCCCGGCGGTGTCCACCATATCGTCAAAGAGGATGCAGTCCTTGTCGGTTACGTCGCCGATGACGTTCATGACCTCGCACTGGTTGGCCTTCTGGCGGCGCTTATCCACGATGGCCAGCTGCATGTGCAGCTTCTGGGCGAAGGCCCGGGCCCGGGCCACGGAGCCCACGTCCGGGGAGACCACCACCATGTCCTCACAGCGGCTGCCGAACTTCTTGGCGTAGTAGTCCACAAAGATGGGGTTGCCCAGGAGATTGTCCACGGGGATGTCGAAAAAACCCTGAATCTGGGAGGCGTGGAGATCCATGGTCAGCACCCGGTCCGCGCCGGCGGCGGTGATCATATTGGCCACCAGCTTCGCCGTGATGGGGTCCCGGGCCTTGGCCTTGCGGTCCTGCCGGGCATAGCCGAAGTAGGGGATGACCGCCGTGATCCGGCCCGCGGAGGCCCGGCGCAGGGCGTCGATCATCACCAGCAGCTCCATCAGGTTGTCGTTGACGGGCTTGCAGGTGGACTGCACGATAAAGACGTCGCTGCCGCGGACCGTCTCATAGATGGAAACGGAGGCCTCACCGTCGGCAAAGCCCTTTACCTCCGCCTCGCCCAGCCGCGTTCCCATCAGCTGGCAGATCTCCTTGGCCAGCGCCGGGTTGGCGTTTCCGGTGAACACCTTTACATCCTTGCCGTGAGAAATCATGTTACCGCACCTCTTTCTGTGATCTGTATGTAAATTTTCCTCGCATTTGTTTTGGCCGGCGCCTCACTCCGGCCGCAGCCCCCGGCTCCGGAAGACCTCCTCCAGCTCCTTCAGGGTCTCCGGAGAGTACACCGGCAACCAGCCGCCCGCCAGCTCCGCGCCCTGCACGGCGCTGCTCAGGCGTTCCCGCCAGACCTCCCGCAGCTCCTGCCCCGGCGCGGTGAAGGCGAACCCCGCTCCCGCCTCCGCCATGGGCAGGGCGGAGCGGCTGAGGACCAGCACCGTGTCCGGCGTGTCCAGAAAGGCCAGCAGGTCCTCCCGCCGGTCGGAGATCACCGCCGGCAGCTCCGGCGGGAGCTGAGACCGGGCCTTGTCCGCAAAGGCCGGATCGCAGGCAAGAAAAATCCGCTGCACACCCTCGGCCAGCAGATGCCGTCCCATCCAGAAGAGGATTGGCGCGGCAAGAAAGGTCTCCAGCATCAGCGGTTCGTATGTAGCCGGGAGGACAGCCTCCTCCATCAGCACGACAGCGCTCTTTGGGCAATCCATCATTGGCCCCTCCGTACACTGAGAAATTGTACCGTCTCCCATTATAACAGACATTTCCTGAAAATCCAGCCCCTCCAGTAAAATTCTTCAAGAAATTTCTCCCCGGATTTCCAGCATCTGCCCCTGTTTTCGCGCCGCCGCCAGCCGCGGCCCCTATTTTTGGCGGGAACCGCCCGGGTCTCACCGGCCGGAGGACCCCGGACGCCTGCGGAAAGGCGTCCCCGGATGCGTGTCCACCGCCCCGCCGGGAGGGAGGAGATCCTGCGGGTTTCCGGGGTTGTCTACAATGCCGATACGGAACCCCGGAACCCGGTTTTTTTCGGCATTTCGCAGAAAATGCTCCAAATCCATGGTGAAATTCTATAAAAGCGGGATTTTTCAGCACAATATGCTTGAATTTATAAACGTAAAGGATTACAATAGAACGCACCTGGTAAAAAAGTGCGGAGGGACTCTATGCTGAATGTGGTATTGGTCGAACCGGAGATCCCCCAGAACTGCGGCAACATCGCCCGCACCTGTGCCGCCACCGGCAGCCGTCTCCACCTGGTCCGGCCCCTGGGCTTTGACATCTCGGAAAAGGCGGTCCGCCGGGCGGGGCTGGACTACTGGCACCTGGTGGAGGTCTTTGACTACGACAGCCTGGGGGACCTCTTCTCCCGCTGTCCGGAGGCCGCCCGGGATGCCTGGCTCACCACCACAAAGGCCCCCCGGCCCTACACGGAGGCCCGCTTCACCCCCGACAGCTGGCTGTTTTTCGGCAAGGAGACGGCGGGGCTGCCCCAAGCCCTCCGGGAGCGGTTTCCGGAGCGCTGCATCCGCCTGCCCATGGTGGACGAGGCCAGGAGCCTGAACCTCAGCAACACGGTGGCGGTCTGCGTCTATGAGGCGCTGCGGCAGGCTGGGTTTCCCGGCCTGACGGCGGAGGGGTCCATGGGTTCCGGCGCCGCTTCCGCCAACACTCTTTGAATCCGGCGCACTGCGCCGTTATCATCAATCACAAGTCTGGAGGCATGCACATGAACTACAACAAAAAGACCGTGCGCGACGTGGATGTGGCAGGGAAAAAGGTCCTGCTGCGCTGTGACTTCAACGTGCCCATGGCCAAGGACGGCAGCGGCGTCATCACCGACGACAAGCGCATCCGGGCCGCCCTGCCCACCATCCAGTA
>JAHZBA010000064.1 GCA_019423635.1 Clostridiales bacterium | reverse complement strand
GGGGTCGTCCTGGTACTCGATCTCCGCCTCCGCCAGGGCCGTCTCGTCGTGGGGGCACCAGTAGACGGGCTTGAGGCCCTTGTAGATATAGCCCTTCCTGTACATGGCCCCGAAGACCTTCACCTCCTCGGCCTCAAAGCCGGGGTCCATGGTGAGGTAGGGGTGCTCCCAGTCCCCGACGACGCCGATGCGCTTGAAGGCCTGGCGCTGCACGTCCACATAGTGGGCGGCGAAGTCGTGGCAGGCAGAGCGGAAGTCGGGGATGCTCATGGCCTTGCGGTTGAGCTTGTTCTGCTTGATGATATTGGACTCGATGGGCATCCCGTGGTTGTCCCAGCCGGGGATATAGGGGGTGTAATAGCCCCGCATGGCGTAGGACCGGGTGATGATGTCCTTGATGGCCTTGTTCATGGCGGTGCCCATGTGGATGGAACCGTTGGAGAAGGGCGGGCCGTCGTGGAGGTTGAACCGGGGCTTGCCCTCGTTCTTTTTCAGCATCTCTCCGTAGAGGTCCATCTCCTCCCAGCGCTTGAGCATCTCCGGCTCCCGCTTGGGCAGTCCCGCCCGCATGGGGAAGTCCGTCTTGGGGAGTTGGATGGTCTTGTTGTAGTCCATGGGTATTTCTTCCTTTCTATATTACAATCCATATTATGATTCAGAGCTTCCGCGCCTGAGACGGCCAGACCCGCGGGGCCGCACAGAAGCGGACCGATTGGGGGGAATTCTCTATCAGCTTTCCGGAAAAGCAAACCAGTCCGCAGGGCCGGCAGAGCATGGCTCCGGGAAATGCCGGAAAGGGGTCCCGGGTGAATACGGAGGTGCTGTCGTCCTCCAGGGGGCCGATTTCCACCCGGACCTTGGCTCTGCGGAACAGCCCCGGCTCGCCCTGGGTCCAGGCAGGGTACTTCTGGGTATGCAATCTGCCCTCTTCCATGGGAAGGCCGCATTGGGGACAGTTCATCCGGTTCCGCTCCTTTGCTTTTAGAGATAGGCAAACTGCCCGATGAGCCGGGAGAAATCGCCGCGCTTCAGATCCTCGCTCCGGATCAGGAAGTTCAGCGTCCCGGTGTTCAGATTCAGGTCCTTTTCCCCGATATCCCCCGGCGGGTAGTAGTAGGCGTCGTCGTCCAGCTGGAACAGCAGCGTGTCCCAGGCGGCCAGCTCCGGGGCCCCGTCCCGGGGGTCCCGCATGAGGTACAGGGGGTAGCCCCCCAGCTTGCACCCGCCGCTCTTGCACTGCTCCCGGACCCGCAGCAGCGCCTCCCGCTCCTCGTCCATCTGGTCCCAGATGTCAAAGGGGTAGAAGGTCTTCGGCTCCTCCCCGGGCCGCAGGGCCTTTGCCGCCGGGTCGAAGCGCTCAAAAAAGCGCACGTCGCCCATACAGACGCTCTCCTGCTCCGGCGGGCCGAACTGAATCTTCAGCGGCACCTCCGGCGCCCGCCACAGATTCGTGACCCCCTGGGCGATCTCCCGCAGATCCCACTGGCAGGCGGGCCGGGGCATGTTGGTCTTGGTGGCCTCCTCCCAGGGGATCACCATCTTGGCCCGGCACTCCGCCTCCGTGACGGTCTCGTCCACCTCCGGGTAGTAGACCGCCCGCCAGTAGTCCTGCACCTTTCCGGCTCCGCCGCTCCGGAGGCCGAAGCCGCCGTCAATCCGCCGGTCGGACAGGAAGATCTGTAAAATTCCAGCGGTGGGAAAGCCCTCCAGCCCGGGCATCTGGGCGAAGTTGATCTGGGCGCACAGCCACAGCTGGCTTCCGTCCTGATCCGTGGGGATCTCTCCGTTCCGAGGCACGTAGGGCACGCCGCCCAGGTGGCTGTCGGTGATGCCGAAGGCGTTCCGGCTCAATCCGATCCGGCAGACCGGCCGCCGGCTCTCCTGCTGAATGCGGTCCACCACCGCCTGGCAGACCTGGATTTTTTCCATGTTTGTCACTGTGACCGCCTCCCATATTTTGCAATCTGTCTTCCTCTTTCGGGCCGCCGGGGGCGGGGCCTCAAAAAATCAAACGGCGTCCCCTGCCTCCAAAGAGACAGAAGACGCCTGCTTCTGCGGTACCACTCCCGGTTGCCGCCCCCTTGCGGGGCACGGCCGCTCACGGCCCGCGCACACGGGCCGATGCTGTAACGGGCATCCCCCGTCCACGCCTACTCGCATCGTCTTTCAGCAGGAGGCTCCAAGGTGATTTTCACCGCCCCTCTCCCGCCGCCTCGCACCAAACCGGCGGCTCTCTTTGCGGAGTCCGGGGGGTTACTCGTCCTTATCCACGCCTGAATGATTCAATTACAACGCTATCATATCATGTTTTTCCCGTTTGTCAACGGAAAACCGCAGTTTTGGGCAAATCAGACGCCTGACGCCTCCTCGTTGATGCGGTAGTAGAGAAATTCCCCGGCGGCCAGGAGCTTTCCGCCCTCGCCGGTGATGTCCACCGCCGCCAGCACCGTCCGCCGGCCCCGGCGGCGCACCCGGGCCTCGGCCCGGATCACTCCCTGGGACTGGTTGCTGAGAAAGTGCAGCGTCCCGGTCTGGGTCACGTAGCTCTGGCCATCCGTGTGGACGGCGCTGCCGGTGGCGTTGTCCGCCAGCGCGTAGAGCGCCCCGCCGTGGACCATGCCGTAGCTGTTGGTATTATCCGGACGGATCTCCATCCGGAACACGGTGTGGTCCGGCTCCGCCAGCTCCAGCTCCATGTGGTTGTAGACGGTGAAGCCGTTGCGGCGAATGATTTCATGGATGGACTGTTCCAATGCGGTCATGATAGGTTCTCCTCTCTGCGGAATAAAATTTGCAGGGTACAGTGTACCACGTTCCGGGGAGGGGGTCTACGATTTTTTTGAAAAAATTCTCCCGCAGAGGGGATCAGGGGGCGGCTTGGCCCCCCTTTTTTTAATGCTCCCAATTCGCTTTCGTGTTCCCGGTGTGCGTAGGGTGCGACGACCCGGCGCACCCTTTCGCCGGCCTGGAGGTGTTCCCCGGCGCGCCGGGGTCGTCGCGCCCTACGCAGTCGGCCCGATCCACTTTGGGAACACAAAACCAAATGGGGGGTTAATATTGGTATCTCCGCCTGCCCCAGATCAAAAATCCGGCGGACACGCACACCCCCAGCAGCTCCGCCGCGGGAACCGCCAGCCAGATCCCCGTCTCCCGGAACAGCCACGGGAACGTCAGCAGCGTCCCCACCAGAAACACCAGCGTGTGGGCAAAGGAGATCACCGCCGACACCGTGCCGTTGGAGAAGGCCGTGAACAGGGCCGAGGCGAAGATGTTGACGCCCATGAACAAAAAGGACACCGCAAACAACGGGAAGCCCTCCATGGTAATGGCGTAGACCGCGGTGCCGGGGTCCGTGAACACCGCCAGGCACCAGCCGATGCTCAGCCGGGACAGCGCATACATCCCCAGGGAACAGGCCAGGATGAAGCCCATGCAGGCCCGGAAGATGTGCCGCAGCTGTCTCACGTCCGCCGCGCCGTACTTATAGCTGATGACCGGGGCCACCCCCATGGAAAAGCCGGCGTGAATCGCCGTGAACACGAACTGGAAGTACAGCACAATGCAGATGGACGCCACGCCGTCCTCCCCCCAGAAGGCCATGAAGATCAGGTTGAAGAGGAAGGTGGTGACGGCGTTTGCGATGTTGCTGACCATCTCCGACGAGCCGTTGCCGCAGGAGCACAGCAGCATCCGCCACCGGACGGGAAAGCGGACAAAGTACAGCGGGCTCCCCCGCCGGCGGGCAAAGAACCACAGCCCCGTGACGGCGGGGACGCAGTAGCCCAGCACCGTGGCCAGCGCCGCGCCGGCGATGCCCATGTGCATGGGCCCCATGAAGAGGTAGTCCAGCACCACATTGACCAGGCCTCCCCCCACCGTGGACCCCAGCCCCAGACCCGGCCGGCCGGCGGTGACGAAGAGGACCAGGAACACCGTCTGCAAAAAATAGGCCGGAGCCAGCCACAGCAGAATGCTGGTGTAAATCCGGCAGGAGGGCATCTGGGCGGCGCTGGTGCCCAGCAGGCGGAGAATGGGGTCTAAAAACAGATTCCCCAGCACCATGAACGCCGCGCCAAAGACCGCCGCCGCCGCCACGATGCAGGTGAAGTCCTCCCGGGCCATCTGCTCCTTTCCCTCCCCCAGCTCCCGGGCGATGACGGCGCTGCCGCCGGTGCCCAGCATGATTCCCACCGCCAGCTCCAGGCAGTTCAGAGGGTAGGACATGTTGATGGAGGAGAACTCCAGGTTCCCCACCAGCCGGGCGATGAAGATGCCGTCCACAATCGTGTACAGCGACATGAACACCATCATGCAGATGTTGGGCAGGGAGAAGCGCAGCAGGGAGGCGGTGGTGAACTGCCGGGCCAGGGCGTTATGATCCATGCCGCATCTCCCGCTCCAGTGCCCGGGTATAGGCCTGGCTGCCCCGGACCAGCCGCTCCCGCAGATCCGGCGCCAGGGACTCCAGGGCCCGCTCCTCCCGCTCATAGAGGCCCTGCATCCGGTCCGCGACAAAGCGCTCCCCCGCCCGGGTGAGGCGGACCTGCTTTTCCTTCTGGTCCCGGCCGGCTGACAGCTCCACCAGCTCCCGGCGCTCCAGGGCCTTGACCACGGAGTGCACCGTCTGCTTGGGCAAAAGCCACCAGTCCGCAAT
This sequence comes from Clostridiales bacterium, assembly GCA_019423635.1. Classification (GTDB taxonomy): domain Bacteria; phylum Bacillota; class Clostridia; order Oscillospirales; family Oscillospiraceae; genus Oscillibacter. The sequence continues at coordinate 1,172 of JAHZBA010000064.1, read as the reverse complement.
CTCCTTCTGGGTCCCGGCGTGGTCCCGGTCCAGGGCGTACAGCACCATCACCGTGCCGCGGCTCATGCCGTTTCGCCGGGCCCACTCGCCCAGGAGCTCCGACTGGCGGTTGATGCAGGCGTTGAGGATCTCAATCTCTTCCCGAATGGTCATAGGTACCTCCCATTTAGTCCGAAGTCATACCATGGCATTATAGTACGGTTTCATACCAAAGTCAACAGCTGTCTGCGCGGGCACCGCCGGAACGGAAACCGCGGAGGAAACCCGGGCCATTTCCCGGTAGAATGGTGGAAATCCATCTGAGAGAGAGGAGCGGTTTTATGGGGAACATCACCTATGGCTACGTCCGCGTCTCCACGCGGGAGCAGAACGAGGCCCGGCAGCTGGCGGCCATGCGGCACTTCGGCGTGGCGGAGGAGCACATCGTGGTGGAAAAGCAGTCCGGCAAGGACTTCCTGCGGCCCCGGTACCTGGGGCTAATCCGGCGGCTGCGGGCGGGGGATGTGCTGGTTATTCAGAGTATTGACCGGCTGGGGCGGAATTACACGGAGATCCTGGAGCAGTGGGCGGAGATCACCCGGACCCGGGACGCGGCCATTGTGGTGCTGGACATGCCCCTGCTGGACACCCGCCAGGGCAGGGATCTGACAGGGAAGCTGATTGCGGACATCGTGCTGCAGCTTTTGAGCTACGTGGCCCAGACGGAGCGGGAGAACCTCCGCCGGCGGCAGGCGGAGGGCATCGCGGCGGCCCGGGAGCGGGGGGTGCGGTTCGGCCCGGAGCGCATGGCCCTGCCGGAGGAGTTCTCCTGTCTGGCGGCGCTGTGGCAGGCGGGGGGCATCTCCTCCCGCCAGGCCGCGGGACAGCTGGGGATTTCCTATCAGACGTTCCTGCGCCGGGCAAAGGAAGCAATAGAGAACCCGTAGGGCGGGAGGCCGAATGGCAGGGGCGATGTCCTCATCGCCCCTGCTTATAAACCACCGGGTTCCCTGGAGGACGGGCGATGAGGACATCGCCCCTACGGCGTTTCACGAAAAGGCGCGGCGGGGCGCGCCCCCGAATCAGGGCCGGCCTGCATTTTGACGGCTGCGGCGGAACACCCGCCGGGCTGCCCCAGGCAATCCTGCCGTTTTTCGCATAAAAATACGGGGATTTTGTGACAGGTTCTATAC
>JAHZBA010000063.1 GCA_019423635.1 Clostridiales bacterium | reverse complement strand
GCGTCCCCAAAGCCCTCCACAAGGCCCTTCTGCTCCAGCCGGGCGACGATCCCCGCCGCCGTGGACTGGGCCACATGGAGGATATGCTCCAGCTCTTTCAGCGTGCGCTGACCCTCCGGGGCCCGTTCCAGCTCCACCAGGGCGTCCAGCTGCACCAGGGTGATGCCCAGATGGCGCAGGGCGTTGTTGGCGTTTTTCCGCAGCTCGTCGTTGATCTGTTTCATCAGCAGTCCGCAGTCATGATGCTGTTCCATCATACATCCCTCCTGACGGGAATAACGATAGCATACTTTTAAAAATGTGTCAATAGCCTGCTTTTGATTTTTTCTTTTAACTTGCTTTTAAGTTCGCCCGCTATAATGGCCCCATCCTGACCCAAAGGAGGGGACACTCTTGATTGAAATTTCCCATCTGACCAAGCGCTACGGCGAGCACCTTGCGGTGTCAGACCTGAGCTTTACCGTGGACAGCGGTCAAATTTACGGCTTCCTGGGGCCCAACGGCGCGGGAAAATCCACCACCATGAACATCATGACCGGCTGCCTGTCCGCCACGGAGGGCAGCGTCCGCATCGACGGCCACGACATCTTTGAGGAGCCGAATCAGGCCAAAAAGCTGATCGGCTATCTCCCGGAGCAGCCCCCGCTCTACATGAACGAGACGCCGGAGGAGTACCTGCGCTTCGTGGGGGAGGCCAAGGGCCTGCGGGGGAGCGAGCTGGAGCGGCAGATGGACGGGGTGATTTCCCAGACGGGAATCGAGGAAGTGGCCCACCGCCGCATCTCCGCCCTGTCCAAGGGCTACAAACAGCGGGTGGGCATCGCCCAGGCCCTGCTGGGCAGTCCCAGGGTCATCATTCTGGACGAGCCCACCGTAGGGCTGGACCCCATCCAGATCATCGAGATCCGGGACCTGATTAAAACCCTGGGACAGACGCACACGGTGATTTTCAGCTCCCACATCCTCTCCGAGGTGCAGACCATCTGCGACCAGATCATCATGATCGCCAGGGGAAGGCTGGTGGCCTTTGACACCCCGGAGAATCTGGAACAGCACCTGCTCTCCCCCAACGAGGTGGTGCTGACCTCCGACGCCGGCGCGGAGGAGGTGCGGGCGCTTCTGGGCGGCGTGGACCACATCCAGGACCTCCGGCTGGAGGAGGAGAGCGGCCTGGTGACGGCCTGGATTCAGACGGATCTGAAAAATGTCTACGACCTCTCCCGGGACGTGTTTTCCGCCTTTGCCGCCGGCGGCCGGGCGCTGCTGGAGCTGTCGGTAAAAAAAGCCAATTTGGAGGACATTTTCCTGGAGCTGGCGGAGGGCGAGGATGCCCCTGCCGGAGAGGAGACGGAAAGGGAGGCGGCAGAGGAATGATTGCGGTATGGAAGCATGAACTGAAGGGCTATTTCCACACCCTGACCGCCTACGTGTTCAGCGCGGGGCTGCTTTTGGCGGTGGGGCTTGGTGCCATGCTCTACAACATCGAGGCGGCGGTGAGCAACTTTGAATACGCCCTCAGCTATTTCAGCATCATCTTCGCGGTGATCGTCCCCATCCTCACCATGCGGGTCATCGCGGAGGAACGGAAGCAAAGGACCGACCAGCTGCTCTACTCCCTGCCCATCACCACCACCCAGGTCATCGTGGGCAAGTATCTGGCCCTGCTGGCGGTCTACCTGATCCCGCTGTGCATCGTCGCGCTCTATCCGCTGATTTTCAGCCAGTTTGGCGAGGTGTATCTGCCCACCTCCTACGGCTCCCTCCTGGCCTTCTTCCTCATGGGGGCGGCGCTGATTGCCGTGGGGGTGTTCCTCTCCTCCCTCACCGACAACCAGGGCTTTGCGGCCGGCATCGGCGTGGCGGTGATTCTGCTGAACTACTTCAGCGTCAGCCTGTCGGAGTATGTCTCCGCCACGGGGTTCGGGTCCATGCTCACCCTGTGTGCCATGATTTTGGCGCTGGGCGCAGTGATCCGGCATCTGACCAAAAACGAGAATCTGGCCTATGGCATCTGTCTCCTTTTGATGGCCGCGGTTGCGGTCACGGGGTTGGTTGACGAGAGTGTGTTCGAGGGCCTGCTGCCCGCTGTTATGACCAGACTGTCCCTGTTCGACCGGTTCACCGGCTTTGTCAACGGGGTCTTTGACCTGACGGCTGTCGTCTACTACGCCAGCGTCATCGTGTTTTTTCTGTTTTTATCCATCCAGTCGCTGGAGAAACGGAGGTACAACTGATGAAAAAACGGAGCTTCCGTCTCCCCGGCGGCGGGTCAGGCCGGAACGCCCTGCGGGGCGGGGCCTACTCCCTGACCATCTCCGGGGTGGTGCTGGCCATTCTGGCGGCGGTGAATGTGCTTGTCTCCGCCCTGCCCGCCCACCTGACCCGGTATGACATCAGCGCCTCCAAGCTCTACTCCATCACCAGCAACACCAAGGTGGTGGTCAATGCCCTGGAGGAGGATGTGACCATCTACTGGGTGGTGCAGTCCGGAGAGGAGGACGAGGTGATCGAGAACCTGCTGAGCAAATACGACAGCCTCTCCGACCATATCCGGGTGGTAAAGAAGAACCCCGACGTCTACCCCGCCTTTACCCAGCAGTACACCGACGAGACGGTCCGGAACAACAGTCTCATTGTGGAGTGCGGGGACCGCAGCCGGTATATCGGCTATGACGATATCTATTTGCAGGATATGGACTTCTCCTACTATAACGTCTCCTACTCCTTTGACGGGGAAGGGGCCATCACCTCCGCCATTGACTACGTGGTCAGCGAGGACTTCCCCCAGCTCTACCTTTTGGAGGGCCACGGGGAGGCGGACCTCCCGGCCTCCTTCCGGGATCAAATTGAAAAGGAAAATATTGAGACGAATGCCCTGTCTCTCCTCACCGTGGACGCCATTCCGGAGGATGCGGACTGCGTGATGATCTACGCCCCGTCCAGCGACATCTCCCAGGAGGAGCGGGACCTGCTGGCGGACTATGCCGCCGCGGGAGGAAAGCTGCTGGTGACGGCCGGCCCCACGGAGGACGGAATTCTGGAAAACCTCTACGGCCTGCTGGCCGATTACGGTGTGGAGGCCCATGAGGGCATCGTGGTGGAGGGGGACCGGAACTACTACAACGGCTTCCAGGGGCCCTGGGCGTTGCTGCCGGACCTTTGCAGCCATGCCATGACCGACCCGCTCCTGGAGGAAAACTACCGCCCCACCATGCCCATCTCCCTGGGACTGACAGTGGGGGATTCCGGCAGGGGCACGGTGACGGCGCTGCTGACTACCTCTGACACCGCCTTCAGCAAGCGGGACGGCTACCGCATGGCCAGCTATGAAAAGGAGGCGGGGGACATCGACGGCCCCTTTGCCCTGGCCGTCTCCATTGAGACCGCCGGCGAGGGACAGATCGTCTGGTTTACCTCGTCCCAGTTCCTGGAGGATCTGTACAACGCCGCCTCCTCCGGGGCCAACAGCAATCTGGGGATGAACGCTTTGTCCTCCCTGATCGGGGAGACCGAGGCCATGGCCATCCGCAGCAAGTCTTTGAACTACAACTATCTGACCATCAGCGATTCCGCCGCCTCGCTGCTGAAGGCGGTCATGACCGGCCTCTTCCCGCTGGCATATCTGGGAGCCGGCGTCTGGGTGGTACTGAGAAGGAGAGGTGAGCAAAATGAACCGGCCTAAAAAGCTGGGTATCCTGCTGGGGGTCCTGGCCCTGGCCTGGGTCGCCGCCCTCGCGGTTATGCAGATGGAGGAGCGGAAGGAGCAGATCAGGGAGACCGGCGAGATCATTCTGGAGCTGCCCGGCGAATCGGTACAGTCCCTCTCCTGGGAGTACGACGATACCTCCCTGGCCTTTCATAAGGACGGGGTCTGGCTCTACGACGGGGATGAGAATTTCCCGGTGAGTGAGGAAAAAATCAATGAGCTACTGGAGCCCTTCCAGGCCTTTGGCGCGGCCTTTGTCATCGAGGACGTGGAGGACTACGGGCAGTACGGCCTGGAAGACCCCGTCTGTACCATCAGCCTGTCCACGGAGGAACGGGACTATGAGATCCGGCTGGGCGATTACAGCAAGATGGATTCCCGGCGGTATGTCTCCATTGGAGACGGCAATGCGTACCTGGCACAGAGCGATCCGCTGGAGCGCTTTGACACGGGGCTGAACCAGCTGATTGAAAACGATGAGATCCCGGCACTTGACCGTGTGACGGAGATCCGGGTTTCAGGCAGCGAGGATTACAGGATCGTTTATGAGGGGGACCGGGAAGATCCCGACTCCGCCGAAGACGCCTGGTTTGCGGAGCAGGGCGGGACCCTCCGGCCCCTGGATGCCTCCAGGGTGGACAGCTACCTGTGGCTGATCCGCTCCATGAGTCTGGACAACTATGTGACCTACCATGCCGCGGAGGAGGAAGTGCACAGCTATGGCATGGATGATCCGGACCTGACCGTGACCATTGAGAGCGCCGCGGAGGACGGAGGGGAAGACGAAGCGGAGGCCCCGTTTGTGGTCCATATCAGCCGGGATGCGGAGACGAAGGAGGCCATGGCAGCAGCGGCGGAGGACGAGGAGACGGAAATTCCCGCGGGCTATGTACGGATCGGCGACTCCCCCATCATCTATAAAATTTCGACAGACCGCTATCAGGAGCTGATGGCCGCAGCCTATGACGACCTCCGGCACACGGAGGTGTTCTGGGGGGATTTCGCGGAGGTCCGGCAGATGGAGATCTCCCTGGACGGAGGCACCTGTACGCTGACCTCTGAGGGAAGCGGCGAGGAGCGCACTTGGTTTTACCAGGGGGAGGAGCTGGAGATTGCGGACATCCGGACCGCCCTGGAGTCCCTGACGGCGGCGGAGTTCACCGACCAGCGGCCGACGCAGCGCCAGGAGATCGGTCTGACCCTCCACCTGGACGGCGGGGATTCCAGCAAGACGCAGATTGCGCTGTACCGCTATAACGGGGAACACTGCCTGGCGGTGGTGGACGGCGAGAGCGTGTCGCTGGTGGACCGGGACGGAGTGGTTGCGCTGATGGAGGCGGTTCGTGCGGTGATTCTGCGGTAGGCCGCGTGGGAAGGGGGAAGAATCATGGCCGATCAGACATCCAGGGCCGCGTTTGCAGGCCGCGGTATCACGCTGAAAACCCTGCAGGAGCGGCAATATGCCCTGAACCGGCAGCTGCTGCTGGCCATCCGGCTCCATGACACTGAGACCCAGGAGCGGCTGCAAGGGCAGCTGACGGAGGTTCAGGAACAAATTCGCCGCATGAGCCTGCGGATCTGACAGCGGAGAGGCGGAAATGCCGGAAGGGGGCCGGATCTCTCCTGTCAGGGTATCATGAGAACATCCGCGAGAATCAAGACCGGTGACGGCCGGCGCCCATCAGGCGCCGGCCGTCACCGTGTTTCGATCGGGCTTTGGAAGCAGGCTCAGGCCGGGGCGGTTTCCTCCAGAGACTGGAACCACTTCCGGTTCCAGAGGACCGCGGGACTGTCCGGCTTGCAGACCGCCGCGGCCTCGTTGAATACCGCCGCCCGCCTGGGATCGCCCAGGCGGCTGTAGCAGACGCACAGCTGGATGCAGGGGAGATAGCCGTAGCAGTCCGGGGAGACAAAGCCGCCCCGGCGGTCCTCCCGGGGACAGGCCAGGGCCGCGGAATACCAGTAGGCGGCCTGGCGGTACTGCCGGCGCTGAAAGAACCAGCGTCCGATGTCGCAGCAGACCTCCGCCCGGGGGCGGTCATAGACAAAGGTGGAGAAAAGGGCCGCCAGCGCCGCGTCGGCCTGGCCCAGCTGCTCGCGGCAGTAAGAACACAGGCAGCAGGCGTCAATGCAGTTTTCCACCCAGCCCCGGCCCTCCGCCAGAAATCGCGTAAAGACCTCCAGGGCCTCCTCCCACCGGCGGTGGTAGTAGAGCTCCCGGCCGTAGTAGAACTGCTGCCGGGGGTCCAGCTCCTTTCCCTCCGCCAGCTGGGCCTGATAGATCCGCAGATTCCGGTCCGGGTCGCCGAGACGGGTTTTGCGGTGGGTGACGGCGAAATCCGCATAGCGGATGGTGCCCGCCGGGGTTACAGCCTCGTGGACGGCCCCCTCCCAGCACATCCCGGCGCCGTTTTTGATGAGCCGCTCCCGGTAACAGGAGAAGGTGACGCGGCCGCTTTCATCGAAGCCGGTGTGGTAGGGGGCCATGACCACGGAGACGGCGGGGTCCAGGGTCTCCTTCAGTGCCAGGAACGCCTGCCGGTCCTCCTCCAGAAGCACGTCGTCGGCGTCCAGCCACATGCAGTAGTCCATGGACG
>JAHZBA010000062.1 GCA_019423635.1 Clostridiales bacterium | reverse complement strand
GGGTCCCGGCCCTCGATGATGGCCACCATCTCCGCGCCGGTGATGGTCTCCTTCTCCAGAAGGTACGCAACCACCTTGTCCATGTCCTCCCGGTTGGCCCGGATGACGTCCACGGCGGTCTGGTAGGCCTCGTCCAAAATCACCTTCACGGCCTTGTCCATGCGGGCGGCGGTGTCCTGGGCGCAGTCCATGCCGTAGCCCCCGTCCAGGTACTGGTTGCGCCGGGAGGCCAGGGCCATCATGCCGAACTCCTCGCTCATGCCGAACATGGCCACCATGTTCCGCGCCACGTTGGTGGCGTCCTGGATGTCCTGGGAGGCGCCGTTGGTCATGGTGTCCATCACCACCTCCTCGGCGGCCCGGCCGCCCATGGAGACGGTGATCTTCGCCATGAGCTCCTCCTTCGTCCGCAGCTCCGTCTTGTCCTCCTCGGGCATCAAAAGCGTGTAGCCCAGAGACCCTTGCGTGTGGGGGACGATGGTGATCTTCTGCACCGGCTCGGTGTTCTTCTGCTTGTAGGCCACCATGGCATGTCCCACCTCGTGGTAGGCCACCAGCTTCTTCTCAAACTCCGTCAGGACGCTGCCCTTTTTCTCCGTGCCGGCGATCACCAGCTCGAAGGCCGCCAGCAGGTCCTCCTGGGTCACCAGCTTCCGGCCCTTCCGCACGGCCCGGAGAGCCGCCTCGTTCACCAGGTTCGCAAGGTCCGCGCCCACGCAGCCGGCGGTGGCCAGGGCCACCTTCTTGAGGTTCACGTCCTCCGCCAGCTTGATGTTGCGGGTGTGGACCTGGAGCGTGGCGAGACGTCCCGCCAGGTTGGGCCGGTCGATGATGATCCGCCGGTCGAACCGGCCCGGGCGCAGCAGCGCCTGGTCCAGCACCTCCGGGCGGTTGGTGGCCGCCAGGAGGATGACGCCCTTGGTGGGGTCAAAGCCGTCCATCTCGGCCAGGAGCTGGTTCAGCGTCTGCTCCCGCTCGTCGTTGCCGCCCATGCGGTTGTCCCGGGACTTGCCGATGGTGTCGATCTCGTCGATGAACACAATGCAGGGGGCCACCTTGCTGGCCTCCTTAAAGAGGTCCCGGACCCGGGATGCGCCCACGCCCACGAACATCTCCACGAAGTCCGAGCCGGAGATGGAGAAGAAGGGCACGCTGGCCTCTCCCGCCACGGCCTTGGCCAGCAGCGTCTTGCCGGTGCCCGGGGGGCCCACCAGGAGGGCGCCCTTGGGGAGCTTGGCGCCGATCTCCGTGTACTTCTGGGGGTTGTGGAGGAAGTCGATGATCTCCGTCAGAGACTCCTTGGCCTCATCCTGGCCCGCCACGTCGGCAAAGGTGACGCCGGTCTGCTTTTCCATGTAGACCTTGGCGTTGGCCTTGCCCACGCCGCCGATGCCTCCCATGCCGCCCATGCCCTTTTTCGCCATCCAGCTCATGGCCAGGACCATCACCAGGATGATGATGAAGAAGGGCAGCAGGTTCACCAGGAACAGCAGAACCGGACTGATGGGGGGCTGGTAGTCCTTGTTGACGCGGATGTCCTCAAACTGCTGGAGGTAGGCCATCACGGCGTCGTTGGACTCGATCTGCACGGTGAAGAACCGCAGCGAGGCGGTGCCCCCCGGCTTTCCGTCCGCCAGGGTGACCTGATAGATGGGAGCGCCGCTCTTGTCCGTGCCGGCCTTGGTGTAGGTGATGCCGGCGTCATTCTGGTAGACGTAGCCGTCCCTGGGGACGATGTTGAGGATCGACTCCTCGTTGTCGAAGTCCACGCTCTCGATCTGGCCGTCCCGGGCCATCTGGCGGAACTCCGTGTCCTCCAGCACCACGGAGGAGGACTGATGCCCGGCGGAGCGCATATAGTTGCCGGCATAGCTCAGCAAAATGGCCAGGACGCCCGCCCAGCAGATCACCTGGATCAGCCCCTGCCAGTTGCTGCCCCGTCCGCCGCCGGGGCGGGGGGGCTTGTTGTCTTTGTTGTTCTTTGGGTCCATGTATGAGTGACTCCTTTCGTGGAACGCCGAAAATCCAGCGGTGGGACCTGCCGCGCCCCTGCGGCTTCCGGAATCTGGAAGCCGGGAGGGCGGGAGCACAGAGCGCACCGTATTGAGCATGATAACACAGTTTCGCCCCAGCGGCAAGGAAAACCGGGCGCTTTTTCATGAAGTTTCTGTAAAGTTTCCCGGCTTCATTCCCGCAAGATTTCCGCCAGGAGCGCCGCGGCCTCCTCCAGGCGGCGGGGGTCCAGACCGCCGTAGTTGACCACCAGGGTATGGTCGTTGGCCGGGTTGGGGACCAGGGTGTAGTCCGAGAGAAAGGCCAGCCGCACGCCCCGGTCCGCGGCCCGGGCCCGGAGTGCGTCATCGCTGCGGTCCGTGTCCAGATGCAGGAGGAAGTGGAGCCCGGCCCCCTGCTCCGTGATGGAGCGGGCCAGAGGGCGGAAGGCCTCCAGCACCGCCGTGCGGCGGAGGCGGTACTCCTTGCGCATCCGGGCCAGGTGCTGCTCATAGTGTCCTCCGCTGAGGAACTTCGCCAGCACGTGCTGGTCCAGCACCGGCACCGTGCAGGCGTAGAAGTCCAGCTCCCGGCGGTAGCGCTCCAGCAGGCGGGGCGGCAGGACCATGAAGCCCACCCGCATGGAGGGGGAGATGGTCTGGGAGAAGGTGTTGAGATACACCACCCGCCCGGTACTGTCAATGCTTTGCAGCGTGGGAATGGGCCGGCCGGTGAAGCGGAGCTCGCTGTCGTAGTCGTCCTCAATGAGAAAGGCGCCGGTGTCCTCCGCCCAGCGCAGCAGCGCCTGCCGCCGGCCGATGGAGGTCACCAGGCCCGTGGGGTAGTGGTGGGCCGGGGAGATGTGGGCCGCCGCGGCCCCGGAGCGGGCCAGGGCCTCCGGCTCCATGCCCTGCCGGTCCAGGGGGACGGGCTGGCAGCGGATGCCGCATTGGCGGTAGACCTGGCGGATTTTGGGGTAGCCCGGGTCCTCCAGAGCGAAGACGGCCCCCTGTCCGGGAGCGCCGCCCAGCAGCTGGGCCAGCAGCAGGTAGAGGTACTCCGCCCCGGCCCCCACCACGATCTGCTCCGGCGCCGCCGCCATGCCCTTGAAGTCCCGCAGGTCCCGGGAGATGGCCTGGCGCAGGGCGTAGAGCCCCTGATGGGGCGCCGGGGAGAGGAAGTTCCCCTCCGAGAGCACCTGCCGGGTGAGCCGGGCCCAGGTGGCGGAGGGAAACCGGGCGGGGTCCGCCCGGTTGCGGCTGAGATCCAGCCTCCAGACCCTCTCCGGCGGCTCCGCCGGAATGGCCGCCGGGGCGGCGGGAGACGGCCGCCGGTCCACGGCCCCCACGAAAAAGCCCCGCCGGGGCCGGGCCTCCAGATAGCCCTCCGCCTCCAGCTGGCGGTAGGCCCCCTCCACCGTGACCACGGAGACCTGCAGGTGCTCCGCCAGGGCCCGCTTGGAGGGCAGCCGCTCCCCCGCCGCCAGGACGCCGTCCCAGATGTCCTGCCGGATGCGGCGGTAGAGCGCTTCATACAGGGGCATTCCGCCCCGGCTTTCCAGATCGTAGGTCAGCATGGACCCGCCTCCTCTCTGAACTGGTCAAATGATAGAAAAACAGATCAGCAAATCATACCATAAATGGCCGGGAGATGCAAACAGCCAGAGCCGGGAGGGCGCGGCGCCCCCGTCGGAGGGAGTTTTTTCACGGAGAGAATTACACAGCGCCCTCGGAGTTCTAAATCCTCCGGGGGCGCTGTACATTGAAGGGGAAAAGCCGGTCCCGATTTCTCGGAGCATCCCGGCGCTCAGAGCCCGTCGGGGCTGTCGGGGCGGTTCCAGGGCGTTGGCGTCCGGGGCGGCGGGGTGACGCCGAAGCCCACGCCGGAGGTGCGCTTGGCTGTTTCAAAGTACCCCAGCTCCGTGCACTGCCGGACGGGCAGGTAGAACAGCGACACCACCAGCTGCCACAGTCCGCCGATGAGCACCACGCCCCACAGGGGCAGCAGGGCCGTCACATCAAAGGGCAGCGCGTAGATCTCCACCCCGTAATAATAGGCCCAGCTCTCCTGGAGGACGGAATAGGACAGCGCAAAATTATACAGGGACATGGGCAGCGTGGCCAGCAGCGTCCAGCCCAGATAGCTCAGGTCCAGCCCGAAAAGCTGGCTCTTGTAGCCCAGGGTCTGCCGCTTGCTCATGTTGATGGCCTCCAGAGGGCCGATCTCCGGGTTCTCACAGAGGTTGTAGATGGCGAAGCGGTAGCGGTAGGCGGCCACGATGCCAGGAATCGTAAAGAGCAGGGACCACAGGAAGATAAAAAGGAACTCCAGCAGATACAGGGCAACGACCTTCCCCGCCAGAGAGAAGCCGTCAAAGAGCGTCAGGAATTCGGACCGCTCCCCCCGGCGGATGGCCATGCAGTAGAGCAGAAAGCCCACCTGCAGCACCAGGGCCAGCAGCACCACCAGAATCATGACGAAGATCCCCAGCGCCCCGGTTCCGGACAGGGAATCCACCAGGTCCATCACCAGAATCAGTGCCATGTACAGCGCCACAAAGGCCTTCGGAGACACCTGGGCACCCCGCAGGAGCCCCTTGGCCTCCAGCTTCAGGGCGCGCCTGTCAATCAGTTCAGCCAGCATCAGATCATTCCCCCTCTCCGCTCCGACCGGCGGAGCGGCAGTGATCCCGTCAAAACACCTGAAAATCGGTCTTCCGATGTTCCGGGCGGGCATCGCCCGCCGGCATATCACATGTGCCGTGTTTTGCCGGTGAAGTCCACCGCCGGGCCGTTTCACGGCTCCCGGAGCGCGCAGGCGCCCCAGGGTGGAAAAGAAGCTGCTGCTCCTTTTCCGCTGCGGTGACGATAATTGCATGGTTGCAGTATAGCACGCTTTTTCAAAAGAAGCAATCCCGAACTGCTGGAAACGCGGCGGCAGGGAAAATCTGGGGAGCAAGGAAAAATGCGCAAATGAGATGTAAAAGTTGGGCGGTTTTCCGCAAAAATTGTTGTTCACAGTCTGGACATTTTTAAACTTTAGGTGTAGAATGAACCGCAGTATGTGATAGACCCGCCGGAGTGCGTGTTTCCGCTCCCGCCGCCGTGTATGGGGCGGCCGTGCCCGGGCACTATCAGAAGTAAAATGAGGTGAAGAAATGGCACAAGCTTTCTTTGGCGGCGTTCATCCCCATGATATGAAGGCCGCGACCAATGAAAAGGCCATCGAGCAGCTGCCAGCGCCGGCAGAGGTGGTCATCCCCATGTCCATGCACTTCGGCGCGCCCTGCACCCCTCTGGTGAAGGCCGGAGACGAGGTGAAGGTCGGGCAGAAGATCGGCGAGTTCCGGGGACTGGGCGCGCCCATTCACGCCAGCGTCTCCGGCAAGGTCAAGGCCGTGGAGCCCCGCCCGTTCTCCATGGGCGGCAACATGGTGTCCGTCATCATTGAAAACGACTTCCAGGACACCGTGTCCGAGGAGGTCCAGGCGCCTGCGGACCCCGACGTGCTGCCGGTGGACCAGATGGTGGAGATCGTGAAGAACGCCGGCATCGTGGGTATGGGCGGCGCCACCTTCCCCACCCATGTGAAGATCTCCGGCGGCATCGGCAAGGTGGACACCGTCATCATCAACGGCGCGGAGTGCGAGCCCTACATCACCGGCGACCACCGCACCATGCTGGAGCGGCCGGAGGAGATCATCGGCGGCGCTACATATCTTGCCAAGATGTTCGGCGTGGACAAGGTCATCATCGGCGTGGAGGACAACAAGCAAAACGGCATCGACGCCATGAACAAGGTGATCGGTGAGAAGAACGCCCCCGTGGTGGTGGAGTCCCTGCACTGCCGCTACCCCCAGGGCGGTGAGAAGCAGCTGTGCCAGGCCATCACCGGCAAGCAGGTGCCCCCGGGAGGGCTCCCCAGCGACATCGGCTGCGCGGTGTTCAACATCAACACCACCTGCGCCATCTTCCGGGCCATCACCACCGGGATGCCCGTGGTGCGCAAGATCGTCACCGTGTCCGGCTCCGGCATTGAGGAGCCGAAGAACATCGAGTGCCCCATCGGCACCCCGGTGGCGAAGCTCCTGGACTTCTGCGGCGGCGTGAAGGAGGGCACCTACAAGCTCATCGCCGGCGGCCCCATGATGGGCATGGCCCAGTACACCGCGGACATCCCCGTGGCCAAGGGCACCGGCGCGATCCTGGCCTTCTGCGAGAAGGAGGAGCAGACCGTGGAGCACCCCCAGTGCATCCGCTGCGGCAAGTGCGTCAGCGTGTGCCCGGTGCACCTGGAGCCCCTCTTCATGTACCAGTACGCCTCCAAGGGCATGGTGGAGGAGCTGAACGAGGCCCACATCATGGACTGCATGGAGTGCGGCGCCTGCTCCTACATCTGCCCGGCCCGGATGCACCTGACCCATATGTTCAA
>JAHZBA010000061.1 GCA_019423635.1 Clostridiales bacterium | reverse complement strand
GCAGCAGGTGGATGTAGTTGGAGGCCCGGCAGCCGCCGCCGGTCTGGGTGATGATGAGGGCGGTGTGGTCCAGGTCGTATCTCCCGGAGCCCAGGGCGTCCAGGAACTGGCCGATCACCAGCAGGGCCGGGTAGCAGGTGTCGTTGTGGACGTACTTCAGTCCTAACTCGCTGACCTGGCTGCCGCAGTTTTCCAGCAGCTCGCAGGTGTAGCCCGCCTGCTCCATCACCGCCGCCAGGATGCGGAACTGCACCGGCGCCATGTTGGGGATCAGGATCTTGTGGGTCTTTTTCATCTCAGGGGTGAATTTGGGATAGGTTTGGCATTCCATGTCCATGTTTCTCCTTTCGGGAGGGGTTTGGATGCGGGCGCTTGAAACCAGGGACTTCGTCCCTGAAACCACAGGGGCGCTGCCCCTGCACCCCGCAGCCTTTGAAAAGGCTGGCGAAACTTTTTTCTGCGCTTCGCGCCCTTTTTTAGGGCTCGTTTTTTTCGTCCAGGGCCGCAAACAGGCTCCGCAGCCGGATGCGCACGGCGCCCAGGTTGGTAATCTCGTCGATCTTCAGCTGGGTGTACAGCTTGCCGCCCTGCTGCAAAATCTCCCGGGTCTCGTCGGAGGTGATGGCGTCCACGCCGCAGCCGAAGGACACCAGGTGCACCAGATCGCACTCCCGGTGCTCACAGCAGTACTTTGCCGCCGCATACAGCCGGGCGTGATAGGTCCACTGGTTCAGCACCGTGGTGGAGACCTTCCCCGCCAGGTGGGACACGGCGTCCTCCGTCACCACCGCCGCGCCGGAGCGGGTCAGCAGGGTGTCGATGCCGTGGTTCACCTCCGGGTCCGCGTGATAGGGCCGCCCGGCCAGAATGATGATCCGGCGGCCGGCGGCCCGGGCCGCCTCCATGATCCGCGCCCCCTCCTGGCGGATGAGGGCCATGTGACGGGCGTACTCGGCGTAGGCCGCGTCGCTGGCCTGCCGCACCTCGCCGCGGGTCAGGTCCGGGAAGGACTGGACCAGGATGGCGTGGATCTTCCTGGCAAAATCCCTGGGCCGGTGAAGGCCCACGTAGTCGTAGAGGAATTTGGTCTCCCTGACCTCCGGACAGTTGCCGGCGATGACCTCCGGATAGTAGGCCACCACAGGGCAGTTGTAGTGGTTGTCGCTCAGCCCCTCGTCGATGTTGTAGGTCATGCAGGGGTAGAAAATGGCGTCCAGCCCCAGTCCCGCCAGGAAGTGGATGTGCCCATGGGCCAGCTTGGCCGGGAAACAGGCGGTGTCGCTGGGGATGGTGCCCTGTCCCTTTAAGTAGAGGTCCCGGCTGGAGAGGGGGCTGTGGTACACCGCAAAGCCCAGGTGCGTGAAGAAGGTGTGCCAGAAGGGCAGCAGCTCCCACATGTTCAGGCACAGCGGAATGCCGATCTTCCCCCGTTTGCCGGGGACGGGCTTGTAGCTCAGCAGGAGCCTGCGCTTGTAGTCGTAGAGATTCCACTGCCCGTCGTCCCCCTCCCCGGTGACGGGGCGGTCGCAGCGGTTGCCGCTGATGTAGGTCTCGCCGCCGGCAAAGGTGTTGATGGTCAGCTGGCAGTGGTTGCCGCAGCGCTGGCAGACCTCGCTGCGGGTCTCCTGGGTGAACTTCCCCAGGGCCTCCCGGTCCAGCAGCGTGCTGGTCTGGTCCTCCGCCGCCCGGCTCCGGCCATAGAGGGCCGCGCCGTAGGCGCCCATGAGCCCGGCAATATCGGGCCGGACCACCTCTACGCCCATCTCCTTTTCAAAGGCCCGCAGCACCGCCTCATTGTAAAAGGTGCCTCCCTGGACCACGATCTTCCGCCCCAGCTCCTGGGGGGAGGAGGCCCGGATCACCTTGTAGATGGCGTTTTTCACCACGGAGATGGACAGGCCCGCGGAGATGTTCTCCACCGTGGCCCCGTCCTTCTGGGCCTGCTTGACGCTGGAGTTCATGAACACCGTGCAGCGGCTGCCCAGATCCACCGGGCGGTCGGCAAAGAGGCCCAGCTTTGCAAACTCCTTCACGTCGTAGCCCAGGGCCTGGGCGAAGGTCTGGAGGAAGCTGCCGCAGCCGGAGGAGCAGGCCTCGTTTAAGAAGATATCGCTGATGGCCCCGTCCTGGATCTTGAAGCACTTCATGTCCTGGCCGCCGATGTCGATGATGAAGTCCACCTCCGGCAGGAAGTGGCGGGCGGCGGTGAAGTGGGCCACGGTCTCCACCACCCCGTAGTCAGCGTGAAAGGCGTTTTTCGCCAGCTCCTCGCCGTAGCCGGTGGTGGTCACGGAGGCCACCCGGAGATGGGGATGGTCCTCATAGAGCGTCTGGAGCACCTCCCGGATCAGCGGCACGGGGTTGCCCAGATTGGGCCGGTAATCCGTGAAGAGAATCCGGGCCTCCCGGTCCATCACCACCATCTTCACGGTGGTGGAGCCGGAGTCAATGCCGATGTGAACCGGTTCGGCGTACTCCCTCTCAAAGGGCACCTGCGGCACCGCCGCCTTTGCGTGGCGGGCCAGGAATGCCTCATACTCCTCCCGGCTCTCAAACAGCGCCGGCTGGCTGCGGTAGGTCTCGGAGGCCCCCCGCGTCCGGAGCCGGTCCGCCGCCGCCCGGAGATCATAGGTCTTATCCGCGTAAAAGGCCGCCCCCAGGGCCACAAACAGCAAACTGTTCTCCGGGCACACACCGGTGACGCCCAGGGTTTTGTCAAAGCTCTGCCGCAGGCACCGGGAAAAGGTCAGCGGGCCGCCCAGATACAGCACGTTCCCGCAGATGGGCCGGCCCTGGGCCAGCCCGGCGATGGTCTGGTTCACCACCGCCTGGTAGATGCTGGCGGCGATGTCCTCCGCCCGGGCTCCCTGGTTGATGAGGGGCTGAATGTCGCTCTTGGCGAACACCCCGCACCGGGAGGCGATGGTATAGGTCTTCTCCGCCCTGGCGGCGTGTTCGTCCATCTCGTCGGCGGTCATCTTCAAAAGGGTCGCCATCTGGTCAATGAAGGCCCCGGTGCCGCCGGCGCAGGAGCCGTTCATCCGCACCTCCATGCCGCCGGTGAGGAAGAGGATCTTGGCGTCCTCGCCCCCCAGCTCAATGACCACGTCCGTGTCCGGCGCCAGCCGGCCGGCGGCCACCCGGGTGGCAAAGACCTCCTGGACAAAGGGGATCTCCACGCTCTCCGCAAGTCCCATGCCGGCGGAGCCGGAGATGGCCAGCGCCGCGCAGGTCCCATACCGGGCCGACACCCGCCGCAGGAGCTCCTCGGACTTCTCTAAAATATGGCTGAAGTGCCGCTCGTATGTGCTGTACACAATCTGATCCGCACTGTCCAGCACCACACATTTGATGGTGGTGGACCCTACGTCTAATCCTACCCTCAAAGTTCCATCCTCCCACGGGAAAAACGATTGCGCCGCCGGTACAGCACCCGGCCGCGCGTTTTATATCGTTGGTATCATACTCTTTTTCGACGAAAGATTCAATCGTAAAAAACATGCAAAATTGTAAAGAAACCGTTAAGGTTCCCTCTGGAATCCGGCGTCCCCCGCGTCTTCTCCTCTCCCGGTGAAAGGACCGGGCAGGCCTCCCGCAGGACAGCCCGCCCGGATGGAATCCCCTACAGGAAAAGCGCCGCAAGCCCGCCCAGCCCGGCCAGGGTCATCAGAATCCCGCCGAACCGGGTGCTGAACAGGTACCCTCTGGAGGGCTCTCCGGCGCCGCGGCCCTTCCAGCGCTCCGTCAGCTCATAGAAGAACCGGGGGTTCCACACCATCAGCTGGCCCAGCCCCATCAGCAGAAGGCCTCCGATCACATACATCTCCCCACCTCCGGTTTCGGCGCAGACCGCGCTTTCCTCCGATGATATCACGCAAACCGGACGGAGACAAGGACCCGTCGGGCGTGTCCCAACGCACAATTTTCGACATTTCCCGAAAGCCTTGTAGGGGCGGCTATCAGCCGCCCGTCCTCAGGAGTTTGCGGGAAGACGGGCGGCTGATAGCCGCCCCTACGGAGTCCCGCAAGATAGATAGGGAGATGAGGGCCGCCCCGCCATCCAACCCCGCAGGACGGGCGGAGGAGAATCCCTTTTAAGAAAAGTGTTGCTGGGTATAAACTCCGTCGATTTCACTAAAGCGTCCAATAAATATACAATCTCATACAAAAGCGTGCAGAGGTGTCTTAGTTAAATGGTTGGGGCATCTCTTTTTGTTATATCAAAAGAATGGACATTTGACCTCGCCGCAAAAGATAGATGAACTATTCAGTTACATCGAGAACAACCTGCTCTGTACGGAATCATACAAAAATTTACAGCGCAGAGCATTACCGTTGGACATTAAAGGATTAATACCTCAATACGTCTGACAATCATTCGGGAATGGGCTGGAGGCAACTCCAGCTCATTCTTGACATTGAAATAGGCACAAAAATATTGTATAGTAATAGTAAAGGCAATATTAAGGAGGTATCTGCATGTGGTTTTGGACATTTATGTTGGTCATGGACTTGTTGGTGCCGCTTACCATGATTTATTTTGGACTTCGGTTTGAGAAAAATGCTCCGAAAGAAATCAATGCTACATTTGGGTATAGAACGACTATGTCTATGAAGAATCAAGAAACGTGGAAATTTGCACACAAATGTGCAGGGAAACTTTGGAAGGTGTGTGGATGGCTCGTTTTATTGATATCTGTAGTTGTAATGTTCTTTGCATTAGGAAAAGATATCATCGTTGTGAGTATAATCGGCGGAGTAGTTTGTGCAATACAAATTGTTGTTATGATATGTACCATGATTCCCACCGAAATTGCACTCAAAAAGAACTTTGACAAAAGTGGAAATCGGCTTTGAATTACAGTCCATTTATGAGTATATTGCAACGAAAATTTACACAGGGTGATTGCTTTAATTCAGTTACCCTGTATTTTATACACTTTATCTGGCATTTCGACGAAGGATTTGAAAAATCGAGCATTCGCAACACCGATCCGAAAAGGGAGGGAGGAGATCCTCCCCCTGTACCGCCTCTGCATGAGGCTCTCTAAACAGGGCACGCCTTGAAACCGGGGGAGGCTTCCGCTTGGATTCCAATCCCGCCTCCTGCTCTATCCTATGCTATACTTGTCCCATTCTTGACGGAAACGAGGCCATTCCATGGACAAAATCCTGATGCACACCTGCTGCGCCCCCTGCTCCCTCTCCTGCATTGACCCGCTGCGGTCGGAGGGGATCGAGCCGGCGGCCCTGTGGTACAACCCCAATATCCACCCCTGGAAGGAGTACCAGGCCCGCCGGGACTGCCTCCTGGCCTACGCCCCCACCATCGGTCTGGAGGTCCGGGTGCAGGAGGACTACGGCCTGAAGGACTTCTGCCGCCATGTGGCGGCGGACATCGACCACCGCTGCGCCTACTGCTACTCCCACCGCCTGGAGGGGACGGCCCGCTACGCCGCGGAGCACGGCTTCACCGCCTTTACCACCACCCTCCTGGCCAGCCTCTACCAGGACCACGAGGGCATTGCCCGGGCGGCGGAGCACTTTGCCCGCCAGTACGGCGTGACATTCCTCTACCGGGACTTCCGGCCGAACTTCCGGGCCGGAAACCAGCGGGCCAGGGAGCTGGGGTTCTACATGCAGAAATACTGCGGCTGCGTCTTTTCGGAGCAGGACCGGTATCAAAAGCAGATCGACCGGGACAAAGCGCGGTTCCAGGAGAAAACAAGCGAGACGCCATAAGGCGTCTCGCTCTTTTCCCGCTATGAAACACGTCAGAGCATCTCATCCAGGGAGTACTTCCTCAGCTTCCCTGGCGGCGTCCGGTCCCGCGTCGCCACCCCGGCGGCGTAGCCCGGGAAGGTCTCCAGCTCATAGTAGAACTCCCCGTACTGCAGCGGCGTCTCCGAGCGCATCATGGTCCCCACGCCGCTGCCGCCCCGCTTGGCCCGGGCCTCCCGGCGCACCCAGTTCTGGAAGAACTCCCGCTCTGTTCCAACGCCCGCCAGGCGCTGCATGGACCGCTTGCTCACCGGGCGGATCTTCTCGATGTCCACCCCGACGGCCTGGTCCGACACTCCCACCAGCACCGCGCCGCCGGTGTGGCTGAGGTTGAAATGGACGCTGGGATAGCCCGGAAAGTAGGGCTTTCCCATATCGGTCACCGCCATCTCCGGCAGCTCCTTCCAGTGCTGGGTCTCCCACAGGGCCAGCCGCAGAATCATGTACGCACAAAGCGGCTCCCGCCGCTTCTCCTCAGGAAGGCGCAGCAGCCGCTCCCGCCGCGGCGGCGGCAGCATGGCCTCCATGGTCTCCGTCTCCTCTGCCGTCAGCGCCCGTTCCAGCCGGGCCGCCCACAGACTGATGGCCATAGCCTCCCTCCTCTCCGCAGTGGTCCGCCCCGGGGCCGCGCCGGCCCCGGGGCATTCCGTATACTCATTGTATGCGATTCTGCGGATTCTGTAAAGCCCCTCCTCTCGAAAAATTTTCAAAAATTTTGCTCAAAAAAAGAGGAAATTTAAAATCCGCAGTGTATATTCAAATAACACATGCACCGCCAGGCTCCGCCCGGCGGTATGACAGGTGCGGTTTTTGGCTAAACTGAGCGGAAGGAGGCGCGGCCTGTGGCATTTCCCCAGAGCTTTTTGGACGAGCTGACCGCCCGCAGCGACATTGTGGATGTGGTGGGCGGCTACGTGCAGCTCAAGCGCCAGGGCGCCAACTTTTTTGGTCTCTGCCCCTTCCACAGCGAGAAGACCGGCTCCTTCTCCGTCTCCCCGGACAAGCAGATCT
>JAHZBA010000060.1 GCA_019423635.1 Clostridiales bacterium | reverse complement strand
CCTGGACGAGGCCCAGAACACCAGCCGGGAGCAGATGAAGATGTTCCTCACCCGCCTGGGCTTCGGCTCCAAGATCGTCATCACCGGCGACGTGACCCAGATCGACCTGCCGGCGGACAAGTCCTCCGGCCTCAAGGAGGCCATGCGGGTGCTGAAAAACGTGGAGGGCATCGGCATCTGCCAGCTGACCAACGCCGACGTGGTGCGCCACGTGATGGTCCAGCGGATCGTGGAGGCCTACGAGAACTATGAAAACGGCAGGGACCGGAGGGGGAAGCGGAAATGAGACGTCACTACATCCCCGTCACCGCCAACGTCCCCGGCGTCAGCGACAGCCAGCGGGCCTTCATCCGCAAGGTGATCCGCACCGCCCTGGCGGCGCAGGGCGTGGACTTTCCCTGTGAAGTGGACGTGCTTGTCACCAATGACCAGGAGATCCGGGAGCTGAACCGGGAGGCCCGGCAGGTGGACCGGTCCACGGACGTACTGAGCTTCCCCGCCTTTACGCTCTCCCCCGGCGAGCTGCCCTCCCCGGAGGACGCGGACCCCGGCACGGGGCTGGTGCCCCTGGGGGACGTGATGATCTCCCTGGAGCACGTGGCGGCCCAGGCCAGGGAGTACGGCCACTCCAACCGCCGGGAGCTGGGGTATCTGGTGACCCACTCGGTGCTGCATCTGCTGGGCTACGACCACATGGACGAGGGGGAGCAGAAGCGGCAGATGCGGGCGCGGGAGGAGACCATTTTGGGGGAATTAGGAATTAGGAAGTAGGAATTAGGAATTGTTTTGGAGGGCGGAGACCAGGCCCTGACCGGTGCGCAGGCCCAGGAGGAAGGCGTGTGTGGCCGTGAATTCCTGGGTCTTTTGGAAGGTCTCGACAACGTCGGAGGCGTTCTCGTCCTCCAGGAGGTAGAAGTCGAACTTGTAATCCCCCCGGGGGACGGTGTCCAGCTGGGGCTTGATGTAGTTGGCGTAGAGCCATTTCATGAAATCGGACATAACTTTTCCTCCAAAAACACTAATGTTTAGTAGTGTTAACTTTAGTATAACACTAATCTTTTGCCGTGTCAAGGGGATATTATGGAAATCTTTATGAAAGAAAGACTTCGTGAACTTCGGAAAGAGCAGCATGAAACGCAGGTGCAGGTTGCTGTTGCTCTTGGCATTGCGGAGTCGCATTATCAAAAATATGAAAGAGGCGCAAGCCTGCCAAACCTGGAAAATGCGTGGAAGCTGGCGGATCATTTTGGAGTTTCCGTGGATTATCTGATCGGGCGGACTGAGGAGCGGTAAGTCCGGAGGTTGAAGGAGACGGGGCGGGACAAAGCCCGCCCCCTACAGCGGCGTTTACTGGGGTTCGGCGGTTGAAACGGAGGAGCCCTCTCCGTCACCGCCTGCGGCGGCGCCACCTCTCCCAGAGGGAGAGGCAAGGGGATGGTCTGACGAGAGCTGGGGAAGAGAGGACAGGTCCCGCGGAGCGGCGCGCCGAGTCGTGGCCCAGGCCGGCTTTGTGGGGAGCGGCGCGCCGAGTCGTCGCGCCCTACGAAATGCCAGGGCAGCGCTTAGCGAAGCGGAAAGCGCGGAATTAGGAGCAGGGGCAGTTCGTCAAGCACCAAACAGTTACCACCGGAAGTCTCTTCACGCGGGTCAAGGGTCCTTCAACTGGGGAGTCCGGCGCGCGCCGGCAGGGGCTTCCAGGTCTCTGCCCAAGCCGGGCGGGAACAACCCCCGTATATTGGCGAAATTTGACCGGAGGTCAAATTCTCGCCACAGCGCCTTTTCTCTTTTGGACCGTGCACGGCCCGTTTTCTCTTTTCGGCGCAACCGAAAAGAGAAAATGGGGGGTGCATTGCCCAGCTATCATCATAGCTAAACAGAAGACTGACAAACCCAAGCCCCCCCGCATAGGCTGTTTTGAGGTGATTTCAATGCTACTGCAAGACGGCTGTATCGCATTCCTGGCCGCCGTGGGCCTGACCGCGGTGGTCTGGCTGGTGGCAGGCGGGCTCCTCCGCTCCGCCCGGCCCACGGTTCCGGGCCTCCTGCTGGTCCTGCCCCTGCGGGGAGAGGCCCTGGCCATGGAGGCCGACGTCCGGGAGCTGCGGCGGATTCAGGGCCAGCTGCCGGGGGCCAAAATTGTTCTGGCGGACTGCGGCCTCACCGAGGACGCCCGGGCCCTGGCCCAGTACCTGGCGGACCGGGAGAAGAACGCGGACCTGGTTTGGGGCAGGGACTTTTCAATGAATTGAAACTACGAAAGAAGCGAGGCGCGCCATGGAAGAGCTGTCTGCCTGGGAGGGCACCGTACATAGCGTCATCTTCCAAAATGCCGAGAACGGCTATACGATCCTGCGGCTTTTGACCCTGGAGGGGGAGATCATCACCGTGGTGGGGTGCATCCCCTGCGCCGCGCCGGGGGAGCACCTGGCGGTCAGCGGCGTGTGGGAGACCCACCCCCAGCACGGCCAGCAGCTGCGGGCGGTGGAGCTGGAGCGGTCACTGCCGGAGGACGAGGAGGAGATTTTCAGCTACCTCTCCTCCGGCATCTGCAAGGGCGTGGGCCCTGCCACCGCCCGGCGGATTGTGGACCGCTTCGGCCCCGAGACTCTGGAGATTCTGGAGCGGGAGCCGGAGCGGCTGAGCCTTTTGAAGGGCATCACCGCCAAGAAGGCCCAGGAGATCGCCGCGGGGTTCCGTCAGCATATGGGCCTTCGGCGGCTGATGGAGTTTTTGGCCCGCTACCAGCTGCCCCCCGTGCTGGCCATGCTTTTGCGGCGGCTCTACGGCGACGCCGCGCTGGAGATGGTGCGGGAGAATCCCTACCTTCTCTCCGGGGACGCCTGCGGCGTGGCCTTCTCCACCACCGACGAGATTGCCATGAGCATGGGGATCTCCGCCGACAGCGGCCTGCGGCTCCAGGCGGCGGTGACCTTTGAGCTGAGCCACAACGAGCAAAACGGCCACGTCTTCCTCCCCCGGGAAAAGCTCCTCGCCGCCACCGGCCAGCTCCTGGACTGCGGGCCGGAGCCGGTGGAGGAGGCCCTGGACGCCCTGATCGAGCGGGGTGAGGTGGTGTGCGAGCCCGTGGCCGGCCTGGAGGCCTGCTACCTGCGGCGGCTGTGGGAGGCGGAGGCCTCCGCCTGCCGGCGGCTGAACCTGCTGCTGGAGGCGGAGACCGACGAGATCCGCCAGGCGGACCGGGTCCTCCGGGAGATCGAGGCGGCCAGCGGCATCACTTACGCCCCCCAGCAGCGCCAGGCCGTGCGCCAGGCGGCGGAACAGGGGGTTTTGATCCTCACCGGCGGCCCCGGCACCGGCAAGACCACCACGGTGCGGGGGATCGTGGCGCTGTTTCAGAAGATGGGGCTGGACATCGTGCTGGCCGCCCCCACCGGCCGCGCCGCCAAGCGCATGAGCGAGCTGACGGGTATGGAGGCCCAGACGGTCCACCGCCTGCTGGGCCAGACCTGGAAGGACGGCGCGGTCACCTTCCAGAAGTCGGAGAAGGAGCCCCTGGAGGCGGACGCCGTGATTGTGGACGAGATGAGCATGGTGGATCTGACGCTCTTCTCGGCACTGCTGCGGGCTCTGCGGCCCGGCACCCGGCTGGTGCTGGTGGGGGACGCGGACCAGCTGCCCTCCGTGGGGGCGGGGAACGTGTTCTCGGACCTGATCCGCAGCGGACGGATGGAGACGGTGTTCCTGCGGGAGGTCTTCCGCCAGGCGGAGCAGTCCGCCATCATCCGCAATGCCCACGCGGTGAACCAGGGCCAGCCCCTGGGCCTCACCAACGACCAGGGGGATTTCTTCTTCCTCTGCCGCCGGGACCCCCAGCGGGCGGTGGCCACGGTGGTGGAGCTTTGCCGGCAGCGGCTGCCGGAGAATATGCACATCCCCGCCGGCGAGATTCAGGTGCTCACGCCCACCCGGAAGGGACCCGCCGGCACGGTAAATCTGAACCGCCTTTTGCAGGAGGCCCTGAATCCCAAAGCGGCGGACAAGCGGGAGCTCCTCTGGGGGGAGCGGCTGTTCCGGGAGGGAGACCGGATCATGCAGACCAAAAACGACTACGACGTGGTCTGGACCCGGGAGACCGGCGAGGCGGGAACGGGAATGTTCAACGGCGATGTGGGCCGGATTGTGCAGATCGACCCGGCGGGGGAGTGGCTGGAGCTGGACTTTGACGGCCGCCACGCCGCCTACACCGCCGAGATGCTCAGCGAGGTGGACCTGGCCTACGCCCAGACCATCCACAAGGCCCAGGGCAGCGAGTACCGCTGCGTGGTCTTCGCGGCACTGCCGGCGGCGCCGTCGCTGATGGTGCGGGGGGTGCTGTACACCGCCCTGACCCGGGCGCGGGAGCTGCTGGTGGTAGTGGGCGACGACGCGGCCATCCGGGCCATGGCAGCCAATGACCGCCGCCAGCGGCGGTACTCGGGGCTGCGGTGGCGGCTGGCCCACAGTCGTGAAACGGCCTGACCCCCTGGCTGCGGCGCGCCGGGGTCGTCACGCCCTACGAAGTATCTGTCAGGGATGATTCGTAGGGGCCGACGACCCCGGCGGCCCGCTTTGCCGTATGTAGGAGGTTCCGGGGCCGGCACCGCCCGGTTTCTCTGTACTAACCTGGGGAGATTGTGATACAATTATCTTTACATGAATTTTTGAGATGTTAGACGAGGTGTCTTTGTATGCGTGAGGAAATGCGGACCTTTGGCTACCTCTGCCCCAGGTGCGGTAAGCCCGTCATGGCCGCCCGGTCCATTTTTGCCCTGGAGGCCTCCAATGCGGAGGTGGCCTGCGAGTGCGGCGGGAGCGCCCTGCGGGTGAGCTTTGACGGGGAGCGGTACCGTCTCACCGTCCCCTGCGGGCTGTGCGGGGAGACCCACACCGCCGTCTGCTCTCCGGAGCGGATGCTGGAGGGGGCCGTGGCCCTGGCCTGCGCCCGGAGCGGGCAGTTCTCCTGCTTCATTGGGCCGGAGGGCACGGTGGAGCGAAACCTGCGGGATCTGGCCGTGCTGGCGGAGCGGGAGAAGCGGCAGGACGGGGAGGCCCCGGCGGCCTTTGCCAATGAGATCATCATGTACGAGGTCCTCTCGGAGCTCAGGGACATCGCCGCCCGGCCAGACGGGATTACCTGCGCCTGCGGCTCCAGTCAGTACGGCATGGAGGTCCGCCGCGCCGCCGTGGACCTGATCTGCCGCCGCTGCGGCTCCAGGCTCCGGGTACCCGCCGCCACGGACCGGGATCTGGACGATTTGTGCTGCCACATGACCCTGGTGATTCCAGGGACTCCCGCGCCCTAACGTTTTTCTTCAGGAGGCTCTGCGTTTTGATTACACAATTGGCCCGGCTGTTTTTGAAGCCGGAAGACCGGGACCCGGCCGCCCTTCGGCGGGGGTACGGCGTCCTGTGCGGCGCGGTGGGCATCTGCCTTAACGTGCTGCTGTTTTTGGGAAAATTCCTGGCGGGCAGCCTCTCCGGCTCCATCGCCATCACCGCCGACGCCTTCAACAACCTCTCCGACGCCGGCAGCTCCTTTGTGACACTGCTGGGGTTCCACCTGGCGGGGCAGAAGCCGGATGTCCACCACCCTTTCGGCCACGGGCGGATGGAGTACCTCTCGGGCCTGGCGGTGTCCATGCTGATTCTGCTGATGGGCTTTGAGCTGGGGCAGTCGTCCCTGGGAAAGATCCTCCACCCCGAGCCGGTGGCCTCCGGGCCGCTGGTGGTGGGGATTCTTGCTGTCTCCATTGCGGTGAAGCTGTATATGACCTTCTACAACCGGCGGCTTGGAAAGGAGCTGGACTCCCCCGCCATGCTGGCCACCGCCGCAGACTCACTCAGCGACAGCGTGGCCACCGCCGCCGTGCTGGCGGCCACTTTGATCGGGCAGGTCTTCGACGTGATGATCGACGGCTGGGTGGGCCTGATGGTGGCGGCCTTCATCCTCTGGTCCGGCATCCAGTCCGCCCGGGAGACCATCGACCCGCTGCTGGGCACGCCGCCTACGGCGGAATTTGTCCGGCAGATCCGGGATCTGGTGCTGTCCTCTCCGGGGATCATCGGCATCCACGACCTGATTGTCCACGACTACGGCCCCGGCCGCCGGATGATCTCCCTCCACGCGGAGGTCTCCGCCTCCCAGGACGTGCTGATGCTCCACGACGAGATCGACAACGTGGAACGGGAGCTGCGGGAACAGCTGGGCTGTGAGGCGGTGATTCACATGGACCCCATTGTCACCGACGACGGCGTGACGGCGGAGACCCGTCAGCGGGTGGCGGATCTGGTGCACTGCATCGACGACGAGATCAGCATCCACGACTTCCGCATGGTCACCGGGCCCACCCACACCAATGTGATCTTCGACGTGGTGGTGCCGTATCACTTCCGCCTGACGGACCAGCAGGTGGAGGAGAAGATCCGGACGGCGGTCCGTACGCTGGACGGGAGTTATTATGCGGTGCCGCAGGTGGAGAGGTCTTATACTTGAAAGGCCCTGACGGGGGGTGGATTGCAGCTATGAAGATAGCTTGCTTTGCACCCCCCATTTTCTTTTTGGTCTTGCCAAAAAGAAAACGGGCCGTGCACGGTCCAAAAGAAAAAAACGCCTGTGGCGAGAACTTGGCCGTCCGGCCAAGTTTCGCCAATACGGGGGTTGTCCCCGCCCGGCTTGGGTTGAAACTTGATAGCCCCTGCCGGCGCGCGCCGCACCCGAGTCCTTGCAGAACCGTTTCCCCGCGTGTGGAAACTGCCGACAGAGGCTGTTGGGAGGTTGACGGACGGTCCCTGCTTCTATCTCCGCGCTTTCCGCTTCGCTAAGCGCTGCCCCGGCGCTCTGCGGCGTAGGGCGCGACGACTCGGCGCGCCGTTCTGTGGGCCTGGATGACGACCCGGCGCGGCGCTCTGCGGGGCCTGTCCCCTAATCAGGCCGCTCTCTTGCCTCTCCCTCTGGGAGAGGTGGCGCCGCCGCAGGCGGTGACGGA
>JAHZBA010000006.1:87413-104777 GCA_019423635.1 Clostridiales bacterium | reverse complement strand
AGTAGGAGCAAAGGAAATCAGCGGTGCCGCGCCACGCCACAACGTCAAAAAAGTCCGTTTCGCGTTCGCCGTTACCGTCGGCGTAGTCGCGCTCCACGGCAATTCTCGCGTTGCAAACAGAAATCCCGCTGGCGGTCTTGCGGAGCTCGGGAAGGGCGCACAGACGGCCCATGATAGTCACTTTGTTCAGCATACTTTTTACCCTCACATTCACAAAATTTTTGAGCTATTCACTCGTTCATCGTAATAACTGACGCCCGCTATGGGCGTCTCGAATGCTCCGCTTGATTTGCCGGGAGTGATACAGAGGGTATTCCCGGACTTTTGTTCACTTTCTGGGCGTATTTGAGCCTCGCCAGGAGAGGGCAAAACGACCCTCTGAACAGGTTTGCCCGCCGCAGCGGGCGAACCTGTTCAGAGGGTGCCACGCGAGGGCACAGCCCTCGTGTGAAATCGGTAGGCGCTACTGTTTCAGAATCGCCGCACAGGCCCGCTCCAGACCGTGAAGGAGCCGCTTGTCTGCGTTTATGTCCTCCGCCGTGTAGCCCAGGGCTTCCAGGGTGTCCGACAGTTCCAGGGTATAGCTGTACTCGTGGTTGTCCAGCTCATACCTGAACATATCGCAGATGAACCCGTCCCCGGTGAGGTCTGCCGCAATAGCGGCGGAAAGTTCTGCGTCATGCCGTGCCATAGTGGTATGCAGCAGGTCAACGTCCTTCTTCTGGATGAAGCCGCCATAGCCGATGGAGCAGATTTTGTCCTGGTCCTTCTCAGGGTCCAGGCCCCAGGCTTGCATCGTCTCGGCAAACTGCTTATCGCTGAACGCAAAGCCCAGGGGCAGGGCGTTGAACTCCTGCTGCTGGCGTTCCCGCAGTTCGGCATACTTGTTCATTTTGCAGTCCTCCTTTCTTCTAATACGCTTCCTGGCGTCCTGGCAAGGACGCGAAAAATCCGCTGGCCCTATACTGGGACCAGCGGGAAAATGCTGAATTTGTTCGATTGACTATTGAATACGAGAATATGGAGTGGTATTATGGTAGAGCCTTGAAAGATTCACAGCAAGTTCCCCTATGGGGCGTATTGGTGGACGATTTCGGCAAAAGTAGTAAATTCGTAGTAAATTCGATAGTCTCAGGCCATAGACCCATTGTGCTGCAATGGGTCTATGGCTTTTATAATGTTTTCGCCAAGAACAGCGGGCATATCGTGATCGGCGAATACATCGACCGGGCGCAGAGCGGTACGACGGACAGCCGGGCCGAGTACCAGCGTATGATTGCCGACAGCGATAAGCACATTTTTGAAGGCGTGCTTGTCTATCAGCTTGACCGTTTCGCTCGGAACCGCTATGATAGTGCCATCAACAAGGCCAAGCTAAAAAAGAATGGCGTCCGAGTGATCTCCGCAAGGGAGAACATCAGCGACGACGCCAGCGGTATTTTGGTGGAGGGCGTGTTGGAGAGCATGGCCGAATATTATTCGGCGGAGCTGTCCCAAAAGATACGGCGGGGCATGGACATTAACGCCGAAAAGTGTTTGAGCAACGGGAGCAATCCCGGCCTTGGCTACTATGTGGACGAGGAACGCCGCTTTCATGTTGACCCGGATGGGGCTGCCGTTGTCCGGGAGATTTTTGAAATGTATGCCAGCGGGAAAACCGTCGCTGAAATCACAAAGTATCTCAACGCAAAGCAGGTCAAAACCTCACAGGGCAAGGAGTTCAACAAGAACAGCCTGCACCGCCTTTTGCGAAATAAACGATACGTCGGCTATTATATCTACAAAGACACGGAAACAGCGGACGGTATGCCCCGCATCATTGAGGACGAGCTTTTTGAGCGGGTACAACATATCCTCGACCGTAACAAAAAAGCCCCTGCCCGTTCCAGAGGCAGGGAGGAATATCTTCTGACGACGAAGCTGTTTTGTGGCTACTGCCGGGAGATGATGACTGGCTACGGCGGCACAGGAAAATCCGGGACGGCCTACCACTATTACGCCTGCAAGAGTGCCAAGAAAAAGACTTGTCGAAAGAAAGTTGTCAATAAGCAGAAAATCGAGGACAGGGTTGTTTTGGAGTGCCGCAAGCTGTTGACAGACAGCAACATTGAGAAAATCGCCCTTGCGGTTGCTGCCGCTTGTGAGGCCGACTATGACAGTTCAGCCATCAAGCGCATCAAGGCGGCAATTCAAGAGGCGGACGCCGCCATAGAAAACCTCTGGAAAGCGTTGGAGCGCGGGCAGGCGGTGGATATGATTACCGAGCGCATCGAGAAGCGCAAGCAGGAAAAGAACGAATTGCAGGGCCAGCTTGCCATTGAGATGGGAAGGCAAGTTACATTCACCGCTCCACAGATCAAGGCGTTTCTCTATTCGCTGAAACGAGGGAATGTCAATGACGAGAACAACCGCCGGGGAATGGTGAATATTTTCCTCCGGGCCGTCTACCTCTACGACGATAGAATGACGCTGATCCTCAACGGCGGCGACAGGCCGATTACCATTGACGATATTCTGCTGGACGAGATAGAGAAACACTTTGAGGACGCGGTTTCAAGTCATGCGGGGTGTTCACCGTTGGTTGCGGTCGCTCCACCAGCTCAGAAATTCCCACCACCGTTCCGTTTCCGCCTTGCGGCGAAAACTGCACTCTGGTGGGAATTTCTTCGCTTTCGGCCCGGATTCGCTTTGCTGGATTCCAGGCCGAGAGAGACGGGGGATGTGGGCTGGTGCCCGCATCTTTTTGTCAACACATGGCAAAATCAAATCGGTCGAACCCGCGTCCAACCGTTCCAATCCAAGGAAAGGCCTGTTTTGGAGGCATTCCGGGCGTTTGGCGCAGTGCCTGTGCGTCTTTTGAAAAGGATCAGGCCGGGCGGCAGCCTCTGCCGCCCGGCCTCGCTTATACTATGAGCCCATCCCAAAATCATCCGCACGCATCCTGCCTGCATAGTTTACGCCATCCTTCGTTGGTTTTTCTTGCCGGGCGACAGCCCGCCTGTGAAAAACCGCCTTGTCTGGCGTAAAATCTGACGGTGCAATCTGCGCACGTCTTCTTTCGGGATAGGCGCTATGTCCCGCGGATTTCCGGAAGTCAAGATGCGTTACAATCAATCGGACGGGAGACGCGCCGCGCAATCCCCGCCTGAGGACCCATCCTCCTCTTTTCCGTGGAAATGCCCTATTGCATTCCCGCGGAA
This sequence comes from Clostridiales bacterium, assembly GCA_019423635.1. Taxonomy (GTDB): domain Bacteria; phylum Bacillota; class Clostridia; order Oscillospirales; family Oscillospiraceae; genus Oscillibacter. The sequence continues at coordinate 101,577 of JAHZBA010000006.1, read as the reverse complement.
AAAGCTGTATAATGTCAATAAGACAACAAAAAAGGCAGGCCGGAAGGGTGTTACCAGCACCCGTCCGGCCCTATGCAGGAGAATCCACCTCTCCCACACAGCAGATATCACTGCGCCTGTTTTTCATTATACCCCCTTCTATGCTTTTTCGCAAGAGGGGGGAATGAGGCTGTGCGTTTGTAGCGGTGTAGGGAATTGCAATCCCTGCGCCGCTTTTGTTGTCTCACGGGAACGCCCATGGGGGCCGGGAAAAGAAGTACCACCCCCAAAGGCGGAACCGTTGAGGACAACGGCCGCTTCAGCGGCAAGAGGAAGAAACGGTTCTTCTTTCTCGAGACAGGATCTTGTAAAAATTTCCAGAAAGGAGGACAAAATCTATAAAAAATCCCGATAAAAATACAGGATTCCATGACAAACGACACACCGGAAAACTCAAGCGCAGGGATTACGGTATGCACAAGCATACAGACTGGCGATTTCTCTTGAAATGGCTCGTGCAGACGTCAGTCGCCGCAGGATTCTTTCTGATTTCACTTGGCGCATTTGTGCTGTGCGGATGGGGCCTTCTTTCCCATTTGGGGTGGCTGCCTGACCTGGCGGGGGTGTCCGCATTGCAAAACCTTGCACCGCACATCCAAAGCTGCAGAATATACCACTACGTCAAACTGGCGGCAGACTGGTTTGAAGCCCTGTGCGCCAGGAATTACTCCTATTGCATCATCCTTCTGCTCCTCTCGTTTCTCATCCTGGTCGAGGCCTGGGCGGCACTGTTCAACAGGCTTGCGGCGGCTCGTGAAATCAGGCGTTATGGCGTTTGACGCGCCGGACTGCTGTCAGTATTTTTGAAGATATTAGGCGTCAAAGTAAACAGCGGAGGTCAAGGTGCTCACCTTGACCTCCGCTGTTTTGGCCCGGGATTCCGGTTCGTCCGGGGGCCTACAGCTCGCCGTCTCCGCCGTAGGGGATATCAATCTGAAACTCCGCTTCCTCGATCTCCCCGCTCTCGCCGGCGATGACCAGACGGTAGACCCGCCGGCTGTCATAGACCCGGGGCCGGAGGCTGAGGCGCACGCGGAAGACGCGCTGGGAGGCGTTTTCGCCGGTGCGGTCGGCGATGACGGTCTGCCGGTCGCTGACAGGTACGCCCTCCTCGTCCGTCATGCAGATCGTGTAGGCGCAGGGCCGGACCTTGTCCCCCACCGGCTGGCGCTGGAAGAAGTCCAGGGAGAACAGGCGGTTGGAGACCTTCCGGCTCTCGCTGAGCAGCTGTAACCGGGCGGCGGAGGGCTCCACGTACTGCCGGCTGCCGGAGCGGAGATTCTTGTACACGATCACCGGCACCGCCAGCTCCTGGAGGCTGATGCCGCCGTGGACATAGTTCTCCCCGCCGGAGGTCTTGAGCCGGGTGGGGTCCCGGGGGGTGAAGCCCCGGACCGGCGTGCCGCCCAGCTCCTCCATCCGCACCGGCAGAAGGAACTCCGCCCGGGCCGACGGCGGCGTGAGGGCGTAGCGCCGCCCCGCCTCGCAGACCGGCCCGTCGATCACGGCCTTTGTCAGCTTCTCCCCCTCCCGCAGGGGGCTGTAGGTGTAGAGGAAGCCGTGGTCCGATGTGAGGAAGACGTCCGTCCCCTGCATGTCGTTGACGACGATGCGCAGCAGGTTCAAAAGCTCCTGCACCGCGGTGTCGCAGGCCTCGAAGACCTTCTGCTCCGTCGCCGGCTTGTGGCCGGTGGCGTCAATGATGTCGTGGTAGATGTAAACCACGTCCCGGCCGCTGACCAGCTCCCGGCGCTCCGCCCGCTTCATGCCCAGGACCTCCTTGTACTGGACAGCCACGCTCTTTTCGTTGGCGGCGCGGAGGACCTTCTCCCGCTCCGCCGCCGTGCGGGTGGGCAGGCCGTCCACCAGGACCTCCATCTCCTCGCTGAGGGAGAGGGCCCGGCCCGGCAGCAGCGCCGCCATGCCGAACTTGGTGACAGACGGGAACACCGCCTGCATGGACTCCAGCCGGGCGCTTCCCCGGGTGGTCCCCGCGAGACGGCCGCAGAGCTCCGCCGCCGTCTCATAGCGCAGGGCGTCGGAGATGATGACGAAGGTCCGGATGCCCTTTCCCGCCAGGGGCTGGACGTAGCGGGCGTAGAAATCCCGCTGTCTGCCGATTCCGGGGACGCTGCCCCGGGCGGTCAGGTCCTCCCCGGCGGCGTTGGTCCAGCAGCCGTTGAGCTCCTGGAGATACCAGTTGCTGTAGAGCCCCTCCACGTAGTCCGCCGCGTGCTTCAGCCCGTCCTCCAGGCGGGGGTTGCTGTCCCGGAGGGCGGCGCCGAAGGCGAGGTGGAAGCGGCGGTAATGGCTGTCCATCTCGTAGAGCTGCTCCGTGTAGCACTTCCAGACCGCCGCCGGCTCCGCCATGTGGAATCCGGCGGCGTGCTCCTGGTAGAACTGCTGCATCCGGGCGAGAAAGCAGAGGCAGTCATAGCAGTCGGCAAACCGCTCCTGCCAGGCGGCGGTGCGCCGGTTCTCCACGGTCTTCAAAATGAGCTCCGTCTTGACCACCTGCGCCGCGATCTCCGAGAAGAAGCGCTCCAGGAGCACCTCGTGAATGGCGGGGAAGAGGTCCGCGGTCAAAAGGGCCTCCGTGTCCTGGCGCTCCAGCCGTTCATGAAGCCGCAGCTCCTGCTCCACGCCGCGGCACAGCTCCCACAGGGTCCGGCGGTCTCCCTGCTCCCGCCACTGGTGGACGATGCTGTAGCAGAAGGCGGTGCAGGACTCGGAGACCAGGTCCTCCAGCCCCCGGAGAATCCGCCGGTCCGCCGTCTGGGCCAGCGCCGTCAGCAGCACGTGGGCGGCAAAGCGGCGGAGGGTGCCGGTCTCCTCATGGTGATACCCGGTGTAGCGGTGGACCAGCTGCCAGAAGTCCTCCGGGTCGCCGAACTTGCAGATGCTGTTGAAGACGGCGTTCTGCTGCTCCTCCCATCCCGCCGAGAGCACGGCGATGAACACGTCCTGGGCCGAGCCGCCGTTCAGCCCCGCCAGAACCGCCAGGATGTCCAGCTGCAGCTGCAGGGGCGTCTGGTATTCCCGGCCGATTTTGCGCAGCTTCTGGAGGCGCTCCTTGTTCCCCAGGAAACGGCCGTAGCGCTTCACGGTTTTGCGCATGGCCGGCGTCTCGGGGAGGTGCAGCTCCCGCATCTGCTCGGACACCAGGTCCGCCCGGTACTCCTCGCTGCAGAGCTCCAGATCCCGCAGCCAGTTCTCCTCCGGCCTCTCCCGGGGGAGGGGGTTGTAGATGAGATAGTCCCCGTGGGGGTCGTCGTGGAGCAGCAGCTTCTTCACCGCGAAGTTGTTGGAGCCGGTGAGCCGAATGATCCCCACGCCGGGGAGGTCCAGCTCCTCCGGCAGGGTGTCGAACTCCCGGGCCTCATCGCTCCAGAAGATGATCCGCCGCCGGCAGAACTCCGGCAGGGGAGCGGAGAAGCGCTGCCGGAGCGCGGTCTGGATGGATTCCAGGGACATGGCCGTTCCCCTCCTTTACGTCAGCTTTGCCAGGACGTCCCCAAACAGCGCGTAGTTGTGCCGCACGCCATCGTCCAGGTGGATCTCCAGGTTCTGATCCGCCAGATGGTGGATCTTCTCCTCGTATTTCTGCACCTCCAGCGCCTGCTCCTGCAGCTTTTTCTGCCGCTTCATCAGCCGCACCCGCTCCGGCCCGGCGGAGCGCCGGAGATCCGCGGCGATGTGGTCCAGCTGGGTGCGGTAGCGCTCCTGCTGTTCGTGGACGTAGTCGGTGCGCAGGCAGGCCAGCAGGTCGCTGCGGTAGCGGTGCATGTAGATGAGGGCCTTGAAGCCGTTCTTCCGGCCGCTGTCGAAGAGCCAGTAGATGGGCCGCCTGCGGTAGGTCTTCAGGTGGTCGGCGTAGAAATCGTTGAGGAAGTAGCGGCGCAGCACCTCCCTGGGCGCGCCCTTCCCCCCCAGAGCTCCGGCGAGGAACTTCAGGTTCTCCTCCAGTGTGTCCGCGCCGTAGACCGTCTCCACCCACCGCACCAGCCGCCCGGTGATGTCGCCGTCGAAGTAGTCGTCGTCACAGATGGGCAGGATGTTGTCCGCAACCGGGGGGAAGGTGGGGTATTTGCCCGCGTCCCACGCTCCGCCGGCGTAGACCAGACCCTCGCAGTCCAGGGAGTAGCGCCCGAACATGCAGCCCACGGCGTAGGACAGCAGGGAGGTGATCTCATCCCGGAGAAGGCGGACATAGGGACTGCCCCGCATGGCCTCGGGCACCTCCTCCCGGGTGCGGAAGATCCGGTGCACCGTCACATCCCGCTCCGCCACCTGGGGGGACAGCTGATCCCGGAGGCCGTAGACGCCGAGAAAGATCCGGTTCAGCGCCTCCTCGTTGGCCTGGAGCTGATGGAAGCGCTCCTCACACTCCGCCTGCCAGGCGTCGAATTTTTCGGAGATCAGTTTCCCCATGGGACGGCCCTCCTCTGCTTTTTCCGCCGGATCTGTTCCATGACCGTGATGTAATCAATGTAGATGGTCCCCGCGGTTGCCTGCTGCGCGGTCTGCTTTCTGCGCTCTTCGATCAGCTGCTTCATGAAGCCGTCGTACTGGGTCAGCAGCAGATTGCCGGCCAGGGACACCAGCACATCCAGGTCGTACACGCCCTCCAGCACGCCCACGCAGAAGCGCTCCAGCTCCCGCAGATAGGCCGTCAGCTCCTCCTCCGCGCCGGGGACATGGGCCTTGCGGGCCATGTTGGGGTACTTCATCCGGATTCTGGAGAACTCCCTGATCGTCTCCAGCCGGCACGCGCGGAGGACGGAGTCCCGGTATGTGAGCACCGCGATGCCCGCCGCCGTGACGGTCCCCCAGGCGCCCAGGGCGTCCCAGGAGACGGAGCGGCTTGTGACGATGCCGTAGAGCAAATAGCATGTGGAGAGGGCCCAGAGCAGGAGGAAGCCCGCCAGAAGGACGCGGACCAGCCATTTCCAGACCGTTGACTTGGAAAATTTCATGGCGTCTGACCTCATAGAAGCGGGTGGCGCTTGAAGTCCCAGGAGGTCTCATAGGCGTCCCAGTCGGCGCGGGAGAGGGCGAGGCAGGCCTGCGCGCGGCGCTCCACCTCCGCCTTCTTCTGGGGCTCCAGCCTGGCGGGCAGCTGGGCGATGACCCCGCAGCCGGTGTTGATGGTGGGATTGATGATTTTGATGAGCTCGTCCATGAGGGTGCAGTTCAAAAGCCCCGCGAAGTAGAAGTAGTTCTCCTCGTCGTGGACGAAGAAGCTGTTGGCCCCGGAGTCAAAGATCATGCCGGCGGGGTAGCACCGGACGCCGAACAGCCGGGCCCCCACGCCGGACCAGGTCAGGCCCCGCCGGAAGTAAAAGGACTCGTTGCTGATCTTCCAGCCCAGGTTCTCCCCCAGCCGGGGATAGACCCGCCGGGTGTTCTCCTTGATCTCCCGGCCGTCGTCCTCCCAGTTCACCACGTACTCGTGGTTGCCGTACCACTTGCGGAAGGCCCCGCCCTTGCAGTAGGGGAACCACTTCTTCCCGCTGCGAAGGGCCGCGCCGGCGTCCGGGTATCCCCGGCCGAAAGACACACTGTCCACCTCGTGCCACAGCCGGAGGAAGCGCTCGTTGTCGCCGGTTCTCATGCCGATGCAGGACTCGCCGAAATCGGACATGCGCTGCCGGCCAAATACCTGCAGATAGGCCTCCGGGACCCAGTAGGCCACCGGGGCGCCGGGGATGCGGGCGAACTCCTCCTGCCGGACGCGGTAGCGGTTCTCCCCGGAGAGGAACAGGGCCTCCTTGCCCTGCTGCGTCGCCGGCTCCAGAAGGCGGCAGTAGGTGCCCCGGTAGCCCTGGACGCGGCTCTTGCGCAGGACGAAGCCGGTGGTCTGCACCACCTCGCCGCCGATCTCCTCAAAGGCCCGGGGGCCCAGGTGGATCATGCTGACGGTGTCCACCGCCTGGAGCTTTCCCCGCAGCTTTTCAAAGCTGCTGAGGAACATCCAGGCGTGCTGGGTAATCATGGCCTGGAAGCCGTGCTCGCCGGTCAGCTGCCCGCAGCGCTCGATGAAGCAGGCGAAGAGGTCGCTGCGGCTGTCGGGGAAGTGCTTGCGCAGGTATGCTTGCAGCGTCTCATCGGCGTTGCTGAGGGCCATGTAGGGCGGGTTGGTGCACACCACGTGGTACGGCTGGGACAAAAGGATCGCCTGCCGGATCAGGGCGGGGACCACCTGCTCCACGGCGCTGTACCAGAGGACCATGTTGACATCCTCCGCCGTCTGGGACGCCGAGAGGGTCCAGGCCTCCAGCAGCCCCCGGTAGTCCCGGGGCTCCAGCTTCAAAAGGGAGCCGAACTCCCTGGCGTTTTGGAACGTCTCCAGAAGGTAGTTCAGCGTCTCCTGGTGCTCCCGGGACAGCAGGAAATTCCCCATGTCCTTATAGTAGGCGCCGCCGGTCCACCCGCTGTCCACAATGGCGCGGACCTGGGGCTGAATCCCCCGGGTGAGAATCCGCCGGTCGTACTGCCGGGCCTTCATCATCACGGCAAAGCCCGCCAGCTGCGCCGCCCGGGGGTCGATGTCCAGGCCGTAGAGGTTGTTCTCCAGGATGCTCCGGGCGGCGTCCCGGTCGCTGACGCCGGTGGAGCGGTAGATCTGCATCAGCACGTCGAAGGCGTACACCAGCATGTGCCCGCTGCCCACGCAGGGGTCGATGACCTTGAGCTCCTGGGGCCGCAGGGCGCGGCGCTCCGCCCGGAGCTGCTCCAGCCGGGCCCGGACCGGGGCGGTCTGCTCCGCCTCGTCCAGGTAGTAGCGCCAGGCGGAGCGCAGCTCCTCGTCGGGGTGGCCCTCCAGCCACAGCCGCCCCAGGGAGTTCTCCACCAGGTAGCGCACGATCCAGTCCGGCGTGAACAGCTGCGTGGCGGAGGGAAGGCGCTCCCGGGTGATCTTCACATTCCGCTTCAAAAGGGCGAAGGTTTCGTCCTTGAGGCCGGCGTTGTAGTACTGATACAGCCACCCGATGATCTGCACCTGATCCCGCCAGTCCTCCTCCGGGATGTCCAGGACCATGCGGCCCAGAATGCCGTCCGGGCGCAGAATGTTGTTGGGCAGCAGCAGCTCGGTGAAGCTCCCCATGGTCTCAAACATCTGGGGCATGGCCTCGCTGAGGGCGTTGCACTGGGTCAGCAGCAGATAGCGGTAGAGATCCTCCGTGCGGCTTTCCTGGATGTAGTCCGCCGCCTTCTCCCGGTCCAGCCCCGGCAGGTCCAGGTGCAGGGTGCTCCGCAGGATCTCCGGCTTGAAGGCCCCGGCGCTGTCGGAGAAGACCCGGATGTGGGTGGGGAGATATCCGTTGACCTCCATGAACCGCAGGGCGATGAAGCGGTTGAACCAGGTGTAGGCCACCTCCTCCAGGACCTGAGAGTAGCCCTTTTGCGCGACCTCCCGGACCAGCTCCCGGCGCTGGGCCCGCTCGTCCCGGGTCAGAACCCGCCCGCCCACAGTCTCCGCGTCGGCCTCGCCGCAGCCCTCCGCCGTGACGCCGTACTGATAGGCCCGCTGGGAGACCTGCGCGATCAGCTCCGTCCGGGCCCACATCGCAAATTTTTGAATTGCCGTCTTGTTCATTCCCGTTGCTCCTCATTCCTGCCGGATGGCCGCGCCGGAGTTGAAATCTGTATGTCTGGCCGGCGGATGCCGGCGGGGTGGAAGGGTGCGGGGAGGGCTGCTCAGTTGATCTGCACGCCGTCGCAGGTCTCCAGGGTGTGATACAGCTTCTCCCGGATGCCCTCTACATAGCTGTCGATGTCCGCCCTGGACTGCAAGCGCTTCACGGAGCACAGATCGTAGCGGCGGACGGAGGTGATTCTGGGGGCATGGGCTCCGCCGCCGGCCCCTCCGTCGCCGTCCGGGGCGGCATCGCCGGCGGCCAGGATCTCCATGCGGCGGCAGACGGTGTCCTTGTAGTTGAGGAGCTGGGTAATCATGGCGTCCAGCTCCGTGAGGGAGGGGGCCTGGGCCGCGGCCTCCCGCTTCAGGGCGAAGTAGTCGTCGGCCTGGTGCAGCAGCGCGGCGGCGTCCCGGGCCTCGGCGGCCAGCTGGTGCACGTCCTGCAGGCACTGGCGGAGGGTCTCCTCCACCTCCTCCCGCTTCAGCTCCAGCCGGGCGGCGTAGGCCTCGCGGATCTTTTCCAGCAGCGCCGGCAGCTCCCCGATGCGGCCGTAGGGCCGGGGGAGGCGGAGGATGGAGGAGACGGTCCGGAACAGCTCCCGGCTCTCGGGGTCCGCGGAGAAGTAGTCCTGCTCCCGCTCCGTGCGCTCCATCAGGCGGACGGCCTCGTCAAAGACCGTGCGCTGGGATTTGAAAAACAGCTCCACGGCCTCCAGGTCCTCGGCGGAGTCCAGCAGCGCGTCCTGCTGCTGCACCATGCGGGTGAGCAGGGCCACCGGGTCCCGCCGCTGGCTCAAAAGGTCCTCCATCAGGTCCCGGGCCCCGGCCACCAGCTCCCGCTCCGGGTAGGGGTAGCGGGCGTAGGCCTCGTCCAGGAGCTGCTGGTAGTGGTCCCGCCGGGTCTCGAAGGTCTCCAGCACGAAGCGGACCAGGCCGTCCTCGTCGGAGGGGATGTCCATGGCCGCCAGGTAGTCCCGCAAAAAGGCGGTGCTTTTGCGCATGAGCTCCTCGGAGGGGGCGATCCTGCGGACCACCACCGCCCGGTCCACCTCGGAGCGCTTGCGGAGATAGTCCTTGAGGCGGCGCTCCTCCCGCCCCACCAGGGTCCCACCGTACTTGACGGAGATCTTCCGCCGGGCGATCAGCCGGGCCATCAGGGCGGCGATGTCGATCTCCCGCCAGCCGTAGGGGATGGCCCCGTAGCGGCGCTGAACGTCGCCCATGGAGGTGCTGAGCATCCGCTCGCTCTGGACCTCCAGCCACTGGCTGATCTCGGTGAGGGCCTCCTCGTTGTCGCTTTCCCACTCCCGGGCCTCCTGGTCGGTGCTGTTTAAGAGGGCCAGGAGGTCGGCGTCGCTCTCGGAGAAGCGGCGGACCATGCCCAGCTTGAAGTAGACGCTCTCCACCAGGGCGTGGAGCACGGCGTCCAGCTTGTCTCTGGCGCTGCCCGCCCGGAGCTCCATCACCTCGCCGTGAACGATGATTCTGGCGCCGGCGATGGCCCGCTCCAAAAGCGTTCTGGCCCGCTCCTCCAGGGTCCGGGCCTGCTGCTGGCGCATCCGGATGATGGTCTGGATGCTCTCGGGGAGCTGGGAGACGTTTTTCTGCTTGACGTACTGGCGGATTTTCGCCGCCTGCTCCAGCTCTTCAAAGTAGGGCGTCTCCTGGGAGAGCACCACCATGGCCTCGTTGTTCACCTGGGAGTCCCGGATCAGGCGCTGCTCCGGCACGCCGCAGTAGTCGCCGGCCACGGTGATGATCCGCAGCCGCATCCCGCCGCAGGCGGCGCCGTTGAGCATCTCGTCGATGTACTGGTCATAGGGGATGGGGTAGATGCCGTACTGGTATTTCTTGGAGGGGTAGATCTCCCCGAACACGATCTGGGCGATGGCGGCGGTGAGCTTGGAGCCGTCCACCGCGGTGTTGCGGATGTCCATGGCGATCTCCTGCTCCTCGTCCGTGAGGAAGGCGTAGGTGTCGCCGCTGCGGGAGATGTAGTTCTGGCTCTCCAGCCGCTCCAGGGAGGCGGCCACGGAGGCGCGCAGGGAGATCTTCTCCGTGCGGATGTCGTCGATCATCAGGACGGCGATGTTGTCGATGCTGGCCCGGATGTCCTCGCTGATATAGCGCAGCAGGTAGAGGAGCTTCAGCACCTTGACATCCTGCTGCTCCAGGCCGTCGCGGTTGTCCGCGGCGTTCTGGCAGCGGTCGATCACCCGGCGGATGGCGCTCTCCAGGGCCTTGTGCACCGTGTCGTAGAAGAGGTGGAAGGGGACCAGGGCGTACTCGTCCCGCTCCTGCACCTGCTGGGCCGCCTCCTGGAAGCCGGAGAGCATGGAGCGCTCCGCGCCGGAGAAGCTCTTGCCGGCGTTGCCGTGCTTGCGGATCTCCGCCAGCACCTTTTGGATCATCAGAAACTGATAGGGCACGAAGGGGAAGGCGGCGGCGAACTCCTCGCCGGTGGTGAAGCCCTTGATGTCCAGCACGGAGCCGCTGAAGGTGAAGAGGTTCTTCAAAACGGCGTGCTCCCGGCCGTAGACCTCCCGGAGCAGCGCCGAGGCCTCCTCCGTCTTGGCCAGCACCCGCTTGCGGATCACCTCGTCTACCGAGGAGGAGGTGAGGCTGAGGCGGGTGTCAAAGCGCTCCTGGATCTTGGAGAAGTCGTTGCTCTCCTGGCTGGTGATGGAGTCCAGAACCTCCTGGCTGGTCACCATGACCCAGACCCTGCCCCGGCAGCGGTTGCCGATCTCCTCGGTGAGGGACTGCAGGTTCACCATCAGATCCCCGTCGTCGCCGATGTACTGGCCCACCTCGTCCACCATGAACAAAAGCCGGAAGTCCTCGCCCCTGCCGCTGATGTACTCCTCGATATCCGCCACCAGCTGGGCGATGCTCAGCTCGTTGGTCTCCTCCCCGTTGAACCAGTTCCGCGCCGCCTGCTCGCTCATGCCGAGAACCGACTGGAGAACGCTGACCACGTCGTCTTCAAAGAAGGCAAAGGCGTCCCGGCTCTGGACCCAGGGCGCGCCATGGACCGCCTCAAAGGCGGCGCGGAAGGCCTCCGTCTTGCCCTGGCGGGCGATGAAGCGCTCCAGCCGGGCGATTTTCAGATCGTCGCCGTAGTAGCCGCAGTGGGTGTAGAACACCTTGGCGAAGGTGCGCAGCACGGCGGTCTTGTCCTTGTTGACAGGGCCCTCGATGTCGATGTTGAAGAGGATGGACTCCGTAGGGAGGGAGCAGCACCGCTCCGCCAGGGCGCACACCGCCGGGTCGTCCAGCTTCTCCAGAAGATAGTCCAGGGCCCGCCGGCCGGAGACCTCCCGGCCGGAGAGCAGGTAGGAGAGCATCTTGAGGAAGTGGGACTTGCCGCTTCCAAAGAAGCCCGAGATCCAGACGCCGATCTTGTCGGTGGGGCGGTCGATGGCCCTGGCGTAGTTTTCAAAGAAGGTGCGGAAGTGGCGGCGCAGCTCCTTGGTGACGATGTACTCGCCCAGCTCCTGCCGGAGGCTGCTCTCGTCGCTCTGGGTGACCTTGATTACGCCGTTGATATCGCGGTTGATGTCCTTTTGGAACATGGTTTGCAGCTTCATGGTGTCACCTCCGTCAGAGCAGGTTGAATGCCCGGTAGTAGTGTCCGTCTAAAAATTCGCCGAAGAGGCTGAGGGTGCGCCCGTTGAAGGTCCCCGGGTAGAAGACCACGATGGGGATGTCCTCAAAGAGGTGCTGCATACTGTCCAGCATCTTGTGGGAGCGCACGAAGGGGTGGATCTTCCCGATGCCCGTCAGGAAGAGGACGTCCTGTCCCCGGACGTGGGGGGAGTAGTCCATCCTGGCAAGCAAAGCCTCCGGGGTGGCGATCTTCTGGAGCTGCTCCAGGAGGTACTTCCGGCCCTTTTTCTCCTCCAGAGCGGCGGCGGCGCCCAGCACCCGCTTGTCCTCCAGCAGGGCGAGGAAGATCTCGTAGAGATCCCGCTCGATGATGCGGTAGGGGACATTGGTCTCCCCCTTCAGGCGGCGGATGGAGTCCTGCACGATGAGCTCGTCCTTTGGCTCGTAGCAGAACACGTGGATGCCCACCTCGTTGCTGAGTCCCTTGTTGGCAAGAAAGCCGGGGTCCGAGAGCTGCCCCTTGATCCTGTCCAGGTCCTGGGTGATTGCTGCCATGGCCGTCCTCCCTATCCCAGATGGTTGAATGCCGCCAGCGCCTCATAGTCGCCGTTGGCCCGGATGCCCTGCTCCAGCTCCTCGCACAGCAGCACGGGGTTCAAAACGGTGGAGCGGATGGTGTCCAGGTACTCCGTCTCCACCAGAGCCCGGACCAGGACGCTTTTGATCTTGCTGACCGTCCCCTCGCTCCAGGTGGCGACGGCGTCGTTTTGGGCCTGGAGCCTGGCAAAGAAGGCGTGGAGGTCCTTTTTAGAGAAGGAGAAGTCCTGGCTGCGATACTTCTCGCCGATCACCTGGGTCATGAACTCCCACACCAGGCGGTTGTAGCGCATCATGGCGTAGAGATTGATCTGCTTGGCGACGCTCACCGGCGCCGCCGCCAGCTCCCGGACCAGCTGCTCATTGTCCAGGGCGTGCAGGCGCTTGTAGCAGGCCCGGGCCAGCCGGGCGATCTCCCGCTCGGTGGGGTATTGAAAGAGATTTTCCTGTTTGATCTGGGCGGCCGCCTCCTGGGCGGATTTGCCCTCCAGGCAGAGTCTGGCGGCGATCCGGATCTCCTGGAAGAGAAACTGCTCCGAGGTCAGCCTGCCGCTGTATATAGGGGTCTGTTCCATTACCGGCCTCCTGTGTTGTTCCCTGCGGCGGCGCGGCGCCGGGCCGCCTCCCGCGATTGCAGTGATTTTTTATTATACATCAAAATCCGTCCAGATACAATCGTCTGGCCCCGGAATCAGCAAAAAAATGTATCCCGGGACGGCCGGCCGGCGGCGGGAAAACCGGGTCAGGCACCCGCCTCCGCCTCCAGGGTGACCTCCAGGCGGACGGGGTTGTGGTCCGTCCAGGCGAACTGCCCGTCCAGGGTCTCCACAGACTCCAGGCCCACGTTGGGGGAGAGGAGGAAGCCGTCAATCACATAGAACTGGGTGTCTCCGGCGGCGGGGTCATAGGGCCGGTTCAGCAGGCGGCAGCTGGGCGTGGTCAGGTCACAGGCAAACTGCCAGCCCCGGGGCAGGAGGTCCTGCTCCAGAACCCCCGGCTGCCACAGGGCCTCCTCCTGAAGGGGGAAGGTCTCCAGGGCTCCGGAGAAGGTCTGGTTGAAGTCCCCGCCGGCGATCACGTAGTTGCCCTTCTCATACTCCCCGGTGAGGAACTCCAGGAGCATCTCCGTCTGGGCGGCCTTTCCCGCGCCGTCGTCGTAGGCCTCCAGGTGGAGGTTGACCAGCACCAGGTGGGCGTCGCTGTTTGCCAGAGGGACATCCGTGACCAGCAGGCAGCGCTTGAGATTGGCGGTGGACACGGGCCAGCGGAAGGGGCAGGGCAGGGCGATCCGCCGGGCCGCGGACACGGGAAAGCGGGTCAGGCTCTGGAGGCCGCTGTGAACCTTCCCGATGGGCGGCAGGGGATAGGGGACAAAGTCACAGGAGTAGTTCAGGGCGAAGGCGCCGGCCCCCTCCGTTTCGGCGCAGAAGTACGCCTGATAGACGGCGCTCTGGTCCTGGGAGGCGCTGCGGGCGGAGTCGATGTCCACCTCCTGGAGGAACCAGACATCGGCCTCCTGGGCGCGCAGCTGCTCCGTGAGGCCGGCCAGGTTCCGTTCCACCTGGGCCCGGGTGGGCTGAACGCCGCTGCCGCCGTCCATGAAGAAATCCGCGTCGGCCCCCAGACCGGCATAGCCCGTGTTCAGGGTCAGAACGGTGAGGCTGTCCCCGGCGGCGGGCGGCGCGGTTCCCGGCATGCCCCGGATGGGCAGCTCCTCCGAGGCGGCGGGGCGGAACTCCGTCACACTGAGCCACGCCACCAGCCCCGCCGCCGCCAGCAAAAGCACCGCCACGCAGATCCCCAGTCCCTTTGCAAGCTTCTTTCCCATCTTGTCACGTCCTTTCTCTTCCTATATCATACCCCAAAATTTCCGTTCCGGCAATGGGGGCTTTTTGAGGAGCGGGTGTCCCGCCCCCTGCGAAAGGGAGGTTCCCGCGGAGGTAGGTCGTTTGAACGCACGGTTTACAATGGCCCCGGAAGGCCCCGTAGGGGCGGCTATCAGCCGCCCGTCTTTTCATGAGATCCGGATCTCCCCTGGGACGGGCGGATAATATCCGCCCCTACGCACTGGTTTCCCTGGAGGAGGGGCGATGGGGATATCGCCCCCGCGCACCGGTTTCCCTGGAGGAGGGGCGATGGGGATATCGCCCCCGCGCACCGGTTTCCGCGGAGGAGGGGCGATGGGGATATCGCCCCCGCGCACCGGTTTCCGCGGAGGAGGGGCGATGGGGATATCGCCCCCGCGCACCGGTTTCCCTGGAGGAGGGGCGATGGGGA
>JAHZBA010000006.1:0-87313 GCA_019423635.1 Clostridiales bacterium | reverse complement strand
GCGATGGGGATATCGCCCCCGCGCACCGGTTTCCCTGGAGGAGGGGCGATGGGGAGATTGTCCGGTTCTCCGGGAGCGCCGCGTCTCCGGCGGCCGGGGCGGGGCGTCAGAAATGGCTCCAAGCGGCGGAAAATACCCAAAAACACCGGAGAATCCGCTATTCTAAGGGTAATTTCAGGGCCTGCGGCCGCTGTCCGTCCGCAGGCCTTCTAAAAAGGAGAGATTGCTGTGCTGACTGGAAACTGCATTCATCCGGGATTGATGGGCGCGCTGTCCCTGCTGGGCCACGGGGACAAGATCCTCATTGCCGACGGCAACTATCCGCTGGCCTCCAAGACCGGCGGCGCGGAGAAGATCTGGCTGGGCCTGCGGCCGGGAATGCCCAAGGTCACCGACGTGCTGGAGGCCCTCCAGAGCGTCATCAAAATTGAACACGCGGAGGTCATGGACCCCGGCGACGGCACCACGCCGGAGATCTTTGCCGAGTTCCAGGAGATGCTGGGCGGCATGGAGCCGGAGAAGCTGGAGCGCTACCAATTCTACGACGTCTGCTGTGAGCCCACGGTGCGCCTGGCCATCTCCACCGGGGAGCAGCGGACCTTTGCCAATCTGCTGATTACCGTGGGCGTGGCGTGATGCTGTGAAGGTCAGGCCCTCTCAGTCTGGCCGCAGGCCAGACAGCTCCCCCAGAGGGGGAGCTAAGGGGGTGCCGCTTCAGACAGGCAGGGAAGCCTCTCTCCTGGAGGGAGCCTTTGGAACACGCGGCAGTTTTTCGACAAGCTGAAGGAGGCGCCTGCTTTGCAGGCGCCTCCTCTCTATGAATCGTTCCGCGGGGGACGGCTCACTGGGTATCCACACTGTACATGTGGGCGATCAGGTCCAGGAGCTTGTTGGTGTAGCCCCACTCGTTGTCGTACCAGGCGATCAGCTTGACGAAGTTGTCGTCCAGCATGATGCCCGCCGTCTCGTCAAAGATGCAGGTCTCGGAAAAGCCGGTGAGGTCCGAGGACACCACCTGGTCATTGGTACAGGTGATGATGCCCTTCATGCTGTTTCTGGCGGCGTTCTCCATGGCCACGCACACGTCGTGGTAGCTGGCGGGCTGGATCAGGCGGGCGGTCAGGTCCACCACGGAGACGTCATTGGTGGGCACCCGGAAGCTCATGCCGGTCATGCGGCCCTTCAGCTCCGGGATCACCTGTCCCACCGCCTTGGCGGCGCCGGTGGAGGAGGGGATGATGTTGCCCAGCACGCTGCGGCCCGTGCGCCAGTCCCGGCCGGCCCGGGAGTCCACGGCCTTCTGCTTGGCGGTGGCGGCGTGGATGGTGCTCATGAGGGCCTGGCTGATGCCGAAGGTGTCGTGGATGACCTTGGTCATGGGGGCCAGGCAGTTGGTGGTGCAGGAGGCGTTGGAGACCACGTTCATGTCCGGTGTATAGCGCTTGTGGTTGACACCCATGACGAAGGTGGGCATCACGTCGTCCTTGGAGGGGGCGGAGAGTACCACCTTTCTGGCGCCGCCGGCCAGGTGTACGGCGGCCTTTTCCAGGGTGTTGTAGGCGCCGGTGGACTCGATGATGTACTCCGCGCCGCAGTCGTCCCAGGGGATCTGGGAGGCGTCGCTCTCGCTGTAGACCCGGATCTTCTTGCCGTTGATGATGAGATGCCGCTCGTCCCGGTCCACGCTGCCGGTGAAGGTGCGGAACACCGAGTCGTACTTCACCTGATAGACCATGTAGTCCAGGTCCGCGTTGCGCAGGTTGATCCCGCAGATCTGATAGGTGCTGGAGCCCCGCTCCACCATGATCCGCAGGGCCACCCGCCCGATCCGGCCGAAGCCGTTGATGCCGATTTTGATCGCCATGTCTGTTCTCCTTCCTCCTGTGCGCCGCCGCCTCAGGCCGCTGATTGCGCATATTTGCGGTGCGGTTTCGTTGACACGCAACATTATAACACCGCTTTCGGAAAAAGAAAGTGACAGTTGCGTAAAATATTACGCAACATTCTGCCGGGTTCTTGGGGTATTTGTACAGGCACAGTGTACGGTACGCGGGGAAACGCTGCCTGTGGCCAGGGCTGGGAAATCAGCTATGATGATAGCTTGCATTGCACCCCCCATTTTCTTTTTGGTCTTGCCAAAAAGAAAACGGGCCGTGCACGGTCCAAAAGAAAAAAACGCTGGTGGCGAGAATTTGACCTGTGGTCAAATTTCGCCAATGTACGGGAGTTGTTGCCGCCCGGTTTAGGTGGAGACTTGCAGGCCTCTGCCGGCGCGCGCCGGACCTCCCAGTTGAAGGACCTTTGACCCGCGTGAAGAGACTGCCGACGGTAACTATTGGGTGGTTGACGGACGGTCTCTGCTTCTATCTCCGCGCTTTCCGCTTCGCTAAGCGCTGGCCCGGAGCTCCGTGGAGCCTGCCCTTGGTCAGGCTATCCTCTTGCCTCTCCCTTTGGGAGAGGTGGCGCCGCCGCAGGCGGTGACGGAGAGGGCTCTCCCCCTCAACCTCCACTCCCTGATAAATTCCGCGAACCATCTGCCTCTCCGCAGGGCGCGACGACTCGGCGTGCCCTACGAAAAGCGCAACCCCACAGAGAACCGGGGCAGCGCATAGCGAAGCGGAAAGCGCGGAATTAGGAGTAGAGACCGTCCGATAAGCACCCAACAGTTCCCGTCGGCAGTTTCTTCACGCGGGTCATGGGGCCTTCGAGTGAGGGGTCCGGCGCGCCGGGTCGTCGCGCCCTACGAAGGAGAACAAAGGCTCCACAGAGAACCGGGGCAGCGCTTAGCGAAGCGGAAAGCGCGGAAAGAGAAGCAGGACCGTCCGATAAGCACCCAACAGTTCTCGTCGGCAGTTTCTTCACGCAGGTCAAGGGGCCTTCGAGTGAGGGGTCCGGCGCGCCGGGTCGTCGCGCCCTACGAAGGAGAACAAAGGCTCCACAGAGAACCGGGGCAGCGCTTAGCGAAGCGGAAAGCGCGGAAAGAGAAGCAGGACCGTTCGATAAGCACCCAATAGTTAGCCGTCGGCAGTCTCTTCACGCGGGTCAAGGGTCCTTCAACTGGGAAGTCCGGCGCGCGCCGGCAGGGGGGATCAAGTTTTCTCCCAAGCCGGGCGGGGAGAACCCCCGTATATGGCGAGAACTTGGCCGAATGGCCAAGTTCTCGCCCCAAGCGCCTTTTCTCTTTTGGACCGTGCACGGCCCGTTTTCTCTTTTTCTGCGCTCAGAAAATCAGGGGCCCCCGCCGCGCCTGCGCGGTGGGGAGAGGAGGAAGGAACGGAGCTTAGCGCAGCTTTCGCCGCAGGCGGAAGCGGAGTGGGCGGAGTTTCTTCCGACGACATGGGGGGTGCATTGCCAGGCTGTCACCACAGCCAAATTTTCCTACTTATGGTAGAGCTTTTTCGTCTCATACCGGGGCTCGAAGCTCACGTTGATCCCCAGCTGCCGCAGGAGCTTGTCGTCCTCGTCGCTGAGGATGACGGAGAAGTGGGCGTCGCTGCCCTGGAGCTTCGGCATTTGCTGCTGGGCAAGATCCGCCAGGGGGTTGGTCAGGGCGGAGACCGTCAGGGCCAGCAGCACCTCGTCCGTGTGGAGCCGGGGGTTCTTGTGGCCCAGGTACTGGGTTTTCAGGCGGCACACGGGCTCCAGCACCTGGGTGGTAATCAGCTCAAAGTGATGGTCGATGCCCCCCAGCTCCTTCAAGGCGTTGAGCAGCAGCGACGACGCCGCCCCCAGGGTCTCCGAGGTCTTGCCGGTGACCACGCGGCCGTTGGGCAGCACCATGGCTCCGGCGGGGGCCCCGGTGGACTCCGCCTTCAAAAGGGCCGCGGACACCGCGGGGCAGATCTCCGGCGTCACCCCGGCCTGCTGCATCACCAGCTCCAGCTTGCACACCACACTGTCGCTGCACTTGCCCTGGAGCCGCTCCACGCAGGCGGTGTAGTACCGCCGCAGGATCTCCTGGCGGGAGGCGGCGGAGCAGACCGCGTCGTCCACAATGCAGTTGCCCGCCATGTTGACCCCCATGTCCGTGGGGGAGCGGTAGGGGGAATCCCCCTGGATCTTGCGGAAGATGGCGCTGAGCACCGGGAAGGTCTCCACGTCCCGGTTGTAGTTCACGGCGGTGGTGCCGTAGGCCTCCAGGTGGAAGGGGTCGATCATATTCACGTCGTCCAGGTCCGCCGTGGCCGCCTCATAGGCCAGATTCACCGGGTGCTTCAGGGGCAGGTTCCAGATGGGGAAGGTCTCGAACTTGGCGTACCCGGCGGTGATCCCCCGCTTGTGGTCGTGGTAGAGCTGGCTGAGGCAGGTGGCCATCTTGCCGCTGCCGGGGCCGGGGGCCGTCACCACCACCAGGGAGCGGCTGGTCTCGATGTAGTCGTTCTTTCCCAGGCCCTCCTCGCTGACGATGTGGGGCACGTCGGAGGGGTAGCCGGCGATGGGGTAGTGCCGGCAGCAGCGGATGCCCAAGGCGGTGAGGCGCTTTAAAAAGGCGTCCGCCGCCGCCTGGCCGGTGTAGCGGGTGACCACCACGCTGCCCACGTACAGCCCCAGGCCGCGGAAGCTGTCGATGAGCCGCAGGACGTCCTCGTCGTAGGTGATGCCCAGGTCCCCGCGGATTTTGTTCTTCTCAATGTCCGCGGCGTTGATGGCGATGACGATCTCCACGTCGTCGCTGAGCTGCTGGAGCATCCGGACCTTGCTGTCCGGCTGGAAGCCCGGCAGGACCCGGGAGGCGTGGTAGTCGTCAAAGAGCTTGCCGCCGAACTCCAGGTACAGCTTGCCGCCGAACTGGGCGATGCGGCGCTTGATCTGCTCGGACTGCATGGTGAGATATTTCTGGTTGTCAAATCCTATTGCTTTCATCCCTATACGGCCCCTTTATCCAATCTCTGAGTTTCTTCCGTTTTACCGGAATGAGTATATCATATTTGTCTTCGTTTGGAAAGGGGAAATGTGGAAGGGGACAATGATCGCCTTGAAAATCGGGATACCGATTTTCAAGTGTTTGGACCATATGAAACGCCGCAGGGGCGATGTCCTCCTCGCCCGTTCTCCGGAAGATCCGGCGGTTTCTGAGGAGGGGTGATGGAGGCGGCGTCCCTGCGGTTCTATCGGGGAAATTGCGAGGCGCGGCGCGCCGGGGTCGTCGCGCCCTACGGATTGATCGGGAAGGACGGGCGGTGGGAGGCGGCCTGTTTTTTGGGGGGATCTGGTGGTTTTTGAGGAGGGGCGATGGGGGTGGAGTCCCTGCGGTTCTATCGGGGAAATTGCGAGGCGCGGCGCGCCGGGGTCGTTGCGCCCTACGAATTGATCGGGAAGGACGGACGGTGGGAGGCGGCCTGTTTTTGGGGGATCTGGTGGTTTTTGAGGAGGGGCGATGGGGGCGGAGTCCCTGCGATTTTAGCGGGGAAATTGCGAGGCGCGGCGCGCCGGGGTCGTCGCGCCCTACGAATTGATCGGGAGGAGCGGGAAAAGGGGGCGATGGGGACATCGCCCCTACAGGTTTGATCGGGGGTGTGGATCAGGGCGTGTTTTTATGCGGGGGCGGGAAAAAGGCAGTCCGGAGGAGGCCTCCGGACTGCTTTTCTATTCTCTCTCGGCCAGGCGGTAGCCCACCCCTACCTCGGTGAAGAGGTACTCCGGCTCCGCCGGGTTTTTTTCGATCTTGCGGCGGATGTTGGCCATGTTGACCCGGAGGATCTGGTTGTCCCCGCCGGCCCGGGGACCCCACAGCTCCCGGATCAGGAAGTCGTAGGTCAGCACCTTGCCGGCGTGCTTGCCCAGAAGGGCCACGATGCGGAACTCGCTGAGAGTCAGCTTCACGTTCTCCCCCCGGACCAGGACCTGGTGCTTGTTGTAGTCAATGGTCATCTCGCCCACGGTGTAGGTGCCCTTCCGGGCGATCTCGCTGTTGCCGGAGACGGTGCGGGTGTGGCGGATGGCCGTGCGGACCCGGGCCAGCAGCTCGTCGGTGCCGAAGGGCTTGGTGAGATAGTCGTCGGCGCCGGCGTCCAGGGCCGTCACCTTGTCCTTTTCATGGGAGCGGGCGGAGACCACCACCACCGGCAGACTGGACCACTCCCGCAGCTGGCGCAGGATCTCCAGGCCGTCCATGTCCGGCAGACCCAGGTCCAATATGATGAGGTCCGGGCAGTGGGAGGAGATCATGGACAGCGCCTCACTGCCGGTGCGGGCCTGCATGGCCTCGTAGCCGTTGTTGTTGAGGACGGTGGAGATGAAGTGGGAGATGGACTTCTCGTCCTCAATCACCAGGATTTTTTCGCGGATGTTCATGGGGATTCCTCCTTGGACAGGGGCAGGCGGAAGGAGACCTCCGCGCCGCCTGAGAGATTTTTGGCCTGCATACTGCCGCCGTGGGCCCGGACGATGGCCAGGCACACCGACAGGCCCAGCCCCATGTTGCGCTTGCCGTCGCCGCTGCCGGTCTCGTTCTGCTTCAGCGTGCCGTCAAAGAGGGTGGGCAGCTCCTTTGGGGGGATGCCCTG
The DNA here is from genome assembly GCA_019423635.1 of Clostridiales bacterium. Taxonomy (GTDB): domain Bacteria; phylum Bacillota; class Clostridia; order Oscillospirales; family Oscillospiraceae; genus Oscillibacter. Next base: position 80,807 of record JAHZBA010000006.1, on the reverse strand, counting down.
GCCGTCGTCGGAGACCGTGAAGCAGGCCCAGGGGGGCTCGGCGCGCAGGGAGAGGCGGATGCAGGTGGTGGTTTTGCCGTGAACCACGGCGTTTTCCATCAGGTTGAAGAGAACCTGCTCCACTAAAATGGCGTCCATGGGGACCATGAGGAGCTCCTCCGGCACGGAGACCGAGACGGAGACGGCGGGGAAGCGGCGGCGGAATTTCCGGGCGGCCTCCCCCAGGACCTCCTCGGCGGCCTCCGGCGCGGTGGTGATCCGGGCGTCGCCGATGCGGGTGATGGAGAGGAGGTTTTCCACCACCCGGATCAGCCACTGGGCCTCGTCCCGGGCGTCCTCCAGCAGCTCCCGCTGCTCCGCCCGGGAGAGGCCGGGATTGTCCAGCACGGCGGAGGTGGAGCCCACGATGGAGGTCAGGGGGGTGCGGATGTCGTGGGAGACGGAGCGGAGGAGGTTGGCCCGCATCTTCTCCTTCTCGTTTTCCGCCCGCAGCCGCTCCTGCCGGCGGACCCGGGTGGTCAGGGCGCAGGTCATGACGGAGACCGTGAGGAAGACCAGGAAGGTCAGGGGATAGCCCGCCAGGGTGAAGTCCACCGACCAGTAGGGGAAGGTGAAGATGAAGTTGACGCAGACCACGCCCAGCACCGAGGCGATGAGGCCGAAGAGATAGCCGGTGGTCAGGCGGGAGACCAGCAGCACCGCCAGCACGAACACCGGCGCGGCAAAGCCGGGGCTGCTGTTGGCCCGCTGCATCAGGGCGCACAGGCCCGTGGCGCAGAGGAAGATCAAAACGGTGATGAGAAGATCCCGCCAGGAGAAGGGGAAAAAGCGCAGAAGCCGGGTGTTTTTGGGGAGCATGGCGGCCCTCCTTTCCGAGCGGGCAGATAGATACTCCTATTATAGCACGGATTTTGAAAAAACGGCATTAAAATGTTGACAGGAATCGAACTTTGGGGAAGGCGCGGGGAAGGGCGCTGCTTTTTTGCGCGGTGGCGGCGGGTGGAAAAATTTTTTGAGATGTTGCACGGACGGGTGCAAGAAACGGGGGCGGGGAGGCGGTGGTGTGAGAGGAGGAGGGAGATGAGCAGGAAACAGGACAACGCCGCCTTCTGCCGGGCGTATCTCCGGACCATGGACGCGGAGCAGGCGGCGGCGGAGACCGGGCGGCAGGACGGGTACGCGGTGCTGCGGATGGCGTGCAGCCAGGAGCGGCTGGAGCGGATGCGGGAGGCCGCGGCGGGGCAGCTGCGGCGGGAGGATGTGCTGCGGCGGCTGGCACAGCTGGCCTTCGGGCGGGCCAACGACGCGGTGCGTCTGGCCCTGCGGCCGGAGGAGGCGGACCCGGAGACGCTGGATCTGGCCGCGGTGTCGGAGCTGAAGGTGACGGAAAAGGGCGTGGAGCTGAAGCTGGTGGACCGGGTGCGGGCACTGGAGACGCTGTGCGCGCTGCTGGAGAGCGGCGGCGGGGACGGGGCGGAGGAGCTGTGCCGGGCCCTGCGGGAGGCCGCCGGGGCCCTGGAGGACGGAGATGGGGCGTAAGGGACTGACGCTCTCCCCCAAGCAGGTGCGGGTGCTCACCTGGTGGGAGGACGAGCAATGGGAGGCCATCATCTGCGACGGCGCCGTCCGCAGCGGCAAGACCTTTTCCATGGGGCTGTCCTTCTTTTTGTGGGCGGAGAGCACCTTCGACCGGCGGCAGTTCGGACTGTGCGGCAAGACCATCGGGGCGCTGCGGCGGAACCTGCTGGCGGAGCTGGTGCCCTGCCTGAGAGGGCTTGGCATGAGCGTGCGGGAGCGGCGGGGGGAGAACCTGCTGATCGTGCGCTGGCGGGGACGGGAGAACCGCTTTTTGCTGTTCGGGGGGCGGGATGAGTCCAGCGCGGCGCTGATCCAGGGCAGCACCCTGGCGGGGGTGCTGCTGGACGAGACGGCCCTGATGCCCCGGTCCTTTGTGGAGCAGGCCATCGCCCGGTGCAGCGTGCCGGGGAGCCGGCTGTGGTTCAACTGCAACCCCGAGGGGCCCCGGCACTGGTTTTATCAGGAGTGGATTCTGCGGGCGGCGGAGCGGCGGGCCCTGCGGCTCCACTTCACCATGGAGGACAACCCCGCCCTGTCCCCCCGAATCCGGCAGCGGTATGAGCGGGCCTATGAGGGCGTTTTCTACCGGCGGTTTGTGCTGGGGGAGTGGTCGGCGGCCCAGGGGCTGATTTACGACTTCTTCGACCCGGAGCAGGACGCGGAGGAGGCGGCGGGGCCCTTCCGGCGCTGGAGGATCTCCGTGGACTACGGGACGGCCAACCCGGCCTCCTTCGGACTCTGGGGGGAGTCGGGCGGCGTGTGGCACCGGGTGAGGGAGTACTACTACGACTCCCGGAGGACGGGACGGCAGAAGACGGACGCGGAGTACGCCGAGGATCTGGCGGCCCTGGCCGGGGGGCGGGAGATTCAGCGGGTGATTGTGGACCCCTCGGCGGCCAGCTTCATGGAGGCCCTGCGGCGGAAGGGGTTTTCCGTGGTCCGGGCGGACAACGCCGTGGCCGACGGGATTCGGGTGACGGCGGATTTTCTGAGGAGCGGGCGGATTCGGATTGGAAGGGAGTGCCGGGACTGCCTGCGGGAGATGGGCCTCTACTGCTGGGACGAGCGCGGCGGCGGAGACGCGCCGAGAAAGGAGCACGACCACGCCATGGACGAGATGCGGTATTTTGCCATGGATCTGGCGGCGGAGCGGCAGGGGGGCTTTGCGGCCATGAGCGTGGAGAGAGGGGAGGCCTGGCAGCGGTGGGGATCACCTGGCCAGGAGACGGGGTCTGCAAGAAGGAACGGCTTTTGAGGATGGAAGCACCGGAATCCGGAGGCTGGAGAGGGACGGGCGGCTGATAGCCGCCCCTACAGGGGTGCGGGGGTTGCGGAGAAGGAACGGATTTTGGGAGAGGCAGGCGGCGGGGGAGGCGGACCTGCTGTCTGTGGGAATGAACATGGAGGAGGGAGCTTTGTGTGGAGCTGGAGGAAGAGGCAGGCGGCCGCGGCGGTGCAGCTGCGCAGCGCCGAGCGGCATCCCTTTGGGGCACTGCGGGAGTATGTGCCCCTGGGAAAGGGGGAGGCGCGGCTGTACCGGGCGGTCCGGGAGGCGGTGCCGGTGGTGGACGCGGCCATTTACAAGCTGATCCGCCTGAGCGGCGGCGTGACGGTGACGTGTGACGAGCCCCTGGCGGAGCGGGAGCTGCGGGAATTCCTGCGGACCGTGCCGGTGGGGCGGGGGCAGTTCGGCGTCAACGCCTTTCTGGACGGATACCTGGACGGGCTTTTGACCTGCGGCGCGGCGGTGGGGGAGATCGTGCCGGCGGCGGGGAACCGGGAGATTGCGGCGCTGCTGTGGGGCCGGGCGGAGGAGATCCAGCTGCGGGAGGGGGCGAACCCCCTGGAGTTCCAGATCTGCGGGCCGGACGAGCGGGGACGGATGACGCCGCTGCCCTATCAGGAGCTGCTGCTGTTCACCCCGCTGAACCCGGAGGCGGACAGCCCCTGCGGCGTGTCGCTGCTGCGGTCGCTGCCGTTCCTGGCGGAGATTCTGACGAAGATCTACCACGCGGTGGGGGTGAACTGGGAGCGGTGCGGCAACGTGCGCTTCGCCGTCACCTGCGCCGACGGCGGCGGCAGCGCCGCGGAGAAGGGCCGGGTGCTGGCGGAGGAGTGGAGCCGGGCCATGCGGGATACGTCCGCTGTGCGGGATTTCGTGGCCGTGGGGGATGTGGACATCCGGGTGATCGGCGGAGACGCGCCGATTCTGGACAGCCAGGTGCCGGTGCGGCAGATCCTGGAGCAGCTGGTGGCCAAGACCGGCATCCCGCCCTTCATGCTGGGGCTGAACTGGAGCTCCACGGAGCGGATGAGCTCCCAGCAGGCGGATATGCTCACCACGGAGATCACCGCCATCCGCCGGACGCTGACGCCGGCGGTGGAGCGGATCTGCCGGCTGTGGCTCAGGATGCACGGGTATGCCTGCGGCTTTGAGGTGGTCTGGGACGACATCAACTTGCAGGATCAGGTGGAGGAGTCCCGGGCGGAGCTGTACCGGGAGCAGGCACGGAAGCTGCGGATTGAAAATGACCGAAACGAACAGGAGTGAACACCCGGCCGGAACCCGGCGGAGCGGCTTTGGCCGGGAGAGGAGCCGCGGCGGAAGAGGAGCGCTTTCGCAGCAGGCGGAAACGGGGGAGATGGAGCTGGCGGCGACGAGGGAACAGGCGCGGAGGGAGCGGGACTCCGCGCCGGGCGGCCGGGACGCTGCGGAGGAGACGCCGTGAAGCGGGAGACGGGAGAGGAGAGCGCAATGGAAATGCAGGCAAAAGAGCTGGAGATGGCGGCGGAGCTGGAGGCCTTGAACCGCTTTGCCAAGACGCCGCTGACGGCGGAGGAGGTGTACCTCTTCCCCGTGCGGCTGTGCGACAACGAGGTGGATCGGGACTTTGAGCGCTTTGAGAGTGGGGCTCTGGAGACCCTGGGGGAGCTGTTTGTGGGGAAGACGGGGCTCTTTGACCACCAGTGGTCCGCCCAGGGGCAGACGGCCCGGATCTACCGGACGGAGGTGGTGGAGGAGCCCGCCAGGCGCACCGCCGCCGGAGACGGCTACCGCTGGCTGAAGGGGTGGGCCTATTTGCTGCGGACGGAGAAGAACGCGGAGCTCATCGCGGAGATCGAGGGGGGCATCAAGCGGGAGGTCAGCGTGGGGTGCAGCGTGAAGCGCCGGGTGTGCTCCGTCTGCGGCGCGGAGTGGGGCGGCTGCGAGCATGTGAAGGGGGAGACCTACGGCGGGCGGCTGTGCTTTGTGGAACTGTGTCAGCCCACGGACGCCTACGAGTGGTCCTTTGTGGCGGTGCCCGCCCAGCGGGAGGCCGGGGTGCTGCGAAAGCGCTTTGGACAGAGCGGCGGCCAGGACAGCGGCCGGGAGACGCAGCTGCACAGGGAGGCGGCCCTGGGGCGGAAGTATCTGGCGGCGCTGCGCAAAGAGGTGGTGCGGCTTGCCATGCTGGCCGACGACGGCGTGGACGGGCGGGTCTTCGCCCGGGCGGCGGAGCGGCTGGAGGAGCCGGAGCTGCTGGAGCTGAAGGGGGCCTATGAGGCGAGGGCCGCCAGGCGCTTCCCGGCGGCGCCGCAGCTGAGGCAAAGAGACACGGAGGGGGGAGGAGAGGACGAGACGGCGTTTTTGGTGTGAGCGCGGGAGACGGAGCTTTGGAAGGACGGTAAGGAGGAGTTATGCGAAAGTATTCCTATGAGGGGATTGGACAGTGGTCCGCCACCTTTGCCTGCGAGAAGGTCGCAGAGGGCCAGGTGGTGAAGATCAGCGACAGCGGCACGGTGAGCGGATGCAAGGCCGGAGAGCGCTTTGACGGGGTGGCGGTGTCCGTGGGACGGGACGGCGCGGCCTGCGCCGTGGCCCTGGGGGGCATGGTGAAGACGGGCTACTCCGGGGAGAGTGCGCCGGCGGCGGGCTGGTGCACCCTGGCGGCGGACGGCAGCGGCGGCGTGACGGTATCGGGCGGCGGAACCGCCGCAGGCGCGGCGGCGCAGAGCGGCGGCACGGAGAGCGCCGGTACGGAGAGCGCCGGCGGCGCGGCGGCGCCCGCGGGACGGGAGTATCTGGTGGCGGACGTGGACAAGTCCGCCAGGACCGTGACATTTGTGCTTTAAGGAGGGGCGAGACCATGGGATATCATTTTGAGAGCGTCAGGCTGGAAAAGGGGATGTATGGCCGCAGCGGCCGCAGCTTCACCCAAACCCTGGAGGAGCTGGACCCCGGCGAGCGCTACCGGGGCACGCCCCTGGAGGGGATGGATGCCTTCCAGCGGCAGCTCAAGCGCTTTGACATCCACGTCAAGGGCGCGGGGAGCGACTGCGTGGAGAAATTCTTCCACACCTCGGAGTCCGCGGTGCTGTTCCCGGAGTTTGTCTCCCGGGTGGTGCGCCAGGGCGTGGAGGAGGAGAGCGTCCTGCCGGACATCACCGCCACGGTGACGCGCTTTGACGGGATGGACTACCGCTCCATCGCCTCCGTTCCCTCGGCGGAGGAGAAGAAGCTGCGCCGGGTGGAGGAGGGGGCGGAGATCCCCCGGACCACCATCCGCACCCAGGAGAACCTGGTGCGGCTGCACAAGCGGGGGCGGATGCTGGTGGCCTCCTACGAGGCCATCCGGTTCCAGCGGCTGGACCTCTTCTCCGTGACGCTGCGCCAGATCGGCGCCTACATCGGCCGGATGCATCTGGAGGACGCCATCCGAGTACTCTGCGACGGGGACGGGAACCACAACCCGGCGGATCTTTTCGCCGTGGGCACGGACCCCATCTCCGGCGAGAGCGGGAAGCTGAGCTACGGGGCGCTGCTGGACTTCTGGAGCCAGTTTGACCCCTACTCCATGAATACCATGCTGGTGAGCCCCGACATGATGCTGGCCATGCTGAAGCTGCCGGAGTTCCAGAACCCCCTGACGGGGCTGAACTTCCAGGGCACCGGCGCCCTGACGGCGCCTCTGGGGGCCAGGCTCCTGCGGACCGGCGCCCTGGGGACGGGCATGATGATCGGCCTGGACAAACACTACGCCCTGGAGCAGATCTGCGGCAGCGAGATCACGGTGGAGTACGACAAGCTCATCGACCGCCAGCTGGAGCGGGCGGCCATCACCTCCGTCTCCGGCTTTGCCAAGCTCTTCCCGGAGGCGTCCAAGGTGCTGACCCTGGGGTGAGCGCCGTGGAGGAGGAGATTTTGAAGCTGGCCCTGACGGCAGGCGGCGCCGCGGAGGAGGAGCGGGAGCTCCTCTCCCGCCTCTGCGCCGCCGCCCGGCGATCCTGGGAGGAGCGGCTGCGGCGGGGCCTGCGGGCGGAGGACTGCGGCGAGGCATTCCCCTGCGCGGCGGCCCTGACGGCGGCGGCGGACCTGATCGCCTGCCGGGGAGGCGGTGACAGGGTGGAGTCCTTTACGGCGGGGGAGATCTCCGTGCGGACCGCGGGCAGCTCCCCGGCCGGGGAGCTCCGGGAGACGGCGGAGCGGCTGATGGCGCCCTACACGGCGGCGGACTTCTGCTTTCAGGGGGTGCGGGGATGACGGGCGCGGTACAGGCGATTCTGGCGCGGTACGGGCAGGCGGTCACCGTGCAGACCGCGGAGGGCGAGACGCAGACCCGGGCCTTTTTGCAGCCGGTGACGGAGCGGGGAGAGGCCCTGCCGGGGGCGGTGACGGAGCTGGGGTGGATGGACCGGCGGCTGTGGCGCTACCTGGGAACGACGGCCCTGGCGCCGGGGGACACGGTGGCCTGGGGGGAGCTGCGGTTTCGCGTCCGCAGCAGCCGGCCCTACTGCATCGGGGAGCGCCTGCATCACTGGTGGGCGTCTTTGGAGCGGGAACGGGAGGCGGTATGAAGGAGCTGACACAGGTCCGGGACGCGGTGCTGGCGGCCCTGGAAAGGGCGGGGCTGACGGCTCTCACGGCCTTTCCGGCGGAGCGGGCCAAGGCGTACCCCGGAGCGGCGGCCACGGTGGCCGTGGGAGGCGCCGAGGGGCGGGCCCTGGGATTTTGCAACTACCTGGGGGAGGTCCTTGACCCGGAGAGCGGCGCGGTGCGGGAGCGCTACGGAAAGCTTCTGGAGGGCGTGATCTCCGTGGACGTGCGGGCGGAGCGGGCGGCGGTGTGCGAGCAGGGATGTGAGGCGGCGTCGGAGGCGCTGCTGGGAGACCTGCCTGAGGGCATCCGGCCGGGGGAGCTGCGGTGGGAGGCTTTGACCTGGGAGAAGGCCACGGGGCTCTTTCTGCGGCGGGGGACGCTGCGCTGCCAGGCGGTGTTCACGGCGGAGAGCCGGGAGGACGGAGAGGTCTTCCTGGACTTTATCTTGAGAGGAGTGCAAAGAGCATGAGTGAGACGCGGCACGAGCGGCCGGGGGTGTACTCGGCCTACGACACCTCGGCGGTGATCGCCGCCGGGCGGGGCAGCCGGACGGTGGGCGTAGCGGCCAGGGCGGTCCGGGGGACCGTGGGAGAGGCGGTGACCCTCACCGGCTATGCCGCCGGGGTGACGGCCTTCGGCGAGGACACGACGCCGGGGATGAGTACGATTCTGCGGCTGCTGTTTCAAAACGGCGCGTCCACGGTGACGGCGGTCCGGGTGGCGGATGGCGGCACCAAGGCGGACTACGCGGCAGCGTTTGCGGCGCTGGGGAAGGCGGACGCCCAGATTCTGGTGTGCGACAGCGGAGAGCTGGAGGTCCACCAGGCGCTGCGGGCGGCGGTGGAGGACGCCTCGGCCCGGCGGCACGAGCGGATCGCCCTGGTGGGCGGCGACGGGGAGACGGCGGCGGAGCTGGTGACCCACGCGGCGGGGCTCAACAGCGAGCGGATGGTGCTGGTAGGACCGGATGTGCTGAGCGGCGGCGGGGAGACGCTGCCCGGCGTCTTCGCGGCGGCGGCCCTGGCGGGTCTGCTGGCCGGGGGGACGGACCCGGCGGTGCCGGTGAACGGCGCGGCCCTGGCGGGGCTGGGAGGCCTGGCGGAGGACTACGGGGACAACGAGGTGGACCTGCTGGTGCGGGGCGGCGTGACGCCGCTGGAGAGCGTGGGGGGCGTCCTCTCCCCGGTGCGGGGGATCACCACCCGAACCACCACCGGCGGCGCGGCGGACGCTTCCTGGCGGGAGCTGACGACCATTTTGATTGTGGACGACGTGATCCCCTCCATCCGCGCCGCTCTGCGCAGCCGCTTCGCCAGAGCCAAGAACACGGTGCGGGGCCGGGGGGCCATCCGGTCCCAGGTGATCGTGGAGCTGGAGCGGAAGCTGGCGGCGGAGATCATCGACGGCTACGGGGAGGTGACGGTATCCGCCCTGCCGGAGGACCCGGCGGTGTGCCTGGTGGAGTTCGGCTTCGCCGTGGCCCACGGGCTGAACCAGATCTACCTGACGGCCCACATCACGGTATGAGGAGGAGTAAAGGATGGAGATGAAGGGATTTCCCACCAGCGCGGACATCTACCTGGAGGTGGACGGGAGGAAGGTGGCGGTGGTGCAGAGCTACACGGCCAGGGCCTCCAAGTCCTCCCGGAGCGTGGAGGCCTTCGGCGAGAGCGAGCCGGTGGCCACCATCGCCGGGCAGCGGCGCTACGTGCTGGAGCTGACCCGCCTCTACGCCACCGACGACGCGGTGAGCGACGGGATCAATTTTTACGACCTCACGGACTTCTCCCTGGTGATCTGCAAGCCGGATAGGAAGGTGATCTACAGCGGCTGCGAGTGGAGCGGCATTGAGGAGGAGGGCCAGCTGAACGCCATGGTGGCGGAGAAGCTCACGGTGGTGGCGGCCCGCCGGATTGAGACCACGGCATGAGGGAGATCGACGAGCTGCGGCCCCTGACGGCGGGGCGGCTTCTGACGCTGTGGCGGGAGAGCAGACAGGCGGCGGAGGAGCCCGTGGAGCGGGCCCTCCTCTGCAACGCCGGGGTCCTGGCGGAGAGCTGCCGCTTTCAGGGGGAGGCGGCCTTCGAGAGCCCGGAGGCCGTTCTGGCGGAGCTGACCATGCGGGAGATGGAGACGCTGCTGCGATGGCTCTCCGATCCGGCATCAGCGGCCCCGGCCGCAGGAGAAAATCCGCACTTTGACGAGGCCCGCTTCGCGCGGCTGCGGGAGGGCTGAGAATGGACTATGTGCGGCAGGAGCTCTTGCGCCAGGGAGCGGTGCTGGCGGCGCTGCTGGGCGGCAAGGAGGAGACCCGGCAGGAGGCCCCGGAGCGGCGGGCCGGGGAGCAGGCGGAGGCCGGGAGCGGCCCGGAGCTGTGGCGGGCCGCCGGGGAGACGCTCCCGGCGGGGCAGGCGGTGGGATGGAACACGGCCGCCCTGGCCGCCGGGGGAGCGGCGGCGGGCGCCGGGGAGCGGAGACCGTCCCCGGCATCCGCGGAGGAAGCGGAGGAGACCGCCGGGGCGGGCCGGAGGCGGCGCGCTTCGGAGAGGGAGGACCGGACCGGAGACGGAGGCCGGAAGACGGCGCCGGCCGCTGTGAGAGGGCGGTTCGGCGGGCCTGCGGGAGTTTCGGAGATGGAGTTCCCGGAGTTTGCGGGGACGGACGGCGCCGTGTTTGGCGGAGTCCGCCGGTGGATGGACGCCGGGGGCAGCAGGAGCGCCGCGGCGGCGGAGGCCAGGGCGGTGTCCCGGGCCGTGGAGCGGGACGCCCGGCGGTATGACGGCGGGTTTTCCATCTATTGAGTGTATCGCTTTGATACTTTACAACCATTGCGGGAGAGGGGGAGAGCGGCGTGCTGCTGACGCCGATGCGATTTAAGGACTACACCTGGCCCCACAATCCGGAGGTCTATGAGGTGGAGCGCCGGCGGCGGCTGGCGGTGCACCCGGTGCCCTTCGGCGGGTGCGTGATCCAGGATCTGGGGAGCAGTTACCGGGTGCTGCGGGGCGAGGGCGTGTTTGCCGGGCCGGCGGCCTACGAGCAGTTCCGGCAGCTGGCGGAGGTCTTCCAGGAGGGCGGGGCGGGGCTGCTGGTCCATCCGGTATGGCGGGCGGAGCGGGCGTGGTTTGCCTCGTTGACCGTGGAGGAGGAGCCCCTGCCGGACTATGTGCGCTACCGCTTTGCCTTCTGGGAGGACTGGAGCGGCCGGGAAAGCGGACTGACGGAGGTACAGGAGAAGCCGCAGACGGCGGGAAGCGCGGCGGCCGGGGAGGAGGAGAAGGCGGTGTATGTGGTGCAGAGGGGGGACACCCTGTGGGGGATTGCGGCGCGGCACGGCGCGGCGCTGACGGCGCTGATCGCGGCGAATCCCCAGATCAAAAACCCCAATCTGATCTATCCCGGGGACCGGGTGAATCTGCCATGAGGGGACGGATTTTTACCAGCGACCACAAGACCTACGACCTGCCGCCGCTTTTAAGCTGGACGGTGACCCTCACCGGCACGGTGCCCTGCGACAGCTACGCGGTGACATTTCTCTACAAGCCGGAGATGGCCCCGGTGCTGGCCCTGGCGGCGGGCTTTCTGGGCATGGGAGAGGACGGGAAGCTGGCGGCCCGGGGGATTGTGGACGACTACACGATTGAAATGGACCGGGACGGCGTCACCGCCACCCTCACCGGCCGGGGCGCCGCCGCCCGGCTGCTGGACAATGAGAGCCGGCCGGTGACCTACCAGGACGCCACCCTGGCGGAGATCATCCGGTGCCATGTGACGCCCTACGGCGTGGTGACCAGGGAGATGGCGGACGTGCGGGCGGGGGGCGTGTACACCGTGGCGGCGGGCGTCAGCCAGTGGAAGGCCCTGGAGGGGTTCTGCCGGACCTACGGGGGGTTCTCCCCGCGGTTTTCCGTCAGCGGGGCGCTGCTGGCCGCGCCGGAGCGGGACGACGGGCGGCGGCTGGTGATTACGGACGAGTCCCCGGTGCTTGCGTGCACCTGGCGGGAGGACCACTATGGGGTGCTGACGGAGGCGCTGGTGATTGACAAGACCCGCGGTGTCTCCTACGCCGTGCGGAATCCGGAGATGATCGCCAGGGGGGGCCAGTGCCGCCGGGTGATCTACACGCCGGGGCAGAGCACCTGGGACGCCATGCGGTATACGGGACAGTACCAGATCGCGCGGTCCCGGGAGGAGGAGAAGGTGGTGGAGGTGACCCTGCCGGGGAGCTTTCCGGCCGTTCCGGGGGACCGGGTGTCCCTGAGGCTGGACCGGCTGGGGCTGAGCGGGAGCTTCCGGGTGGCGGAGGCGGAGAGCCGCTTCTCCCCCCGGGAGGGGGCCACAGCCACACTGACATTGAAGGAGGGGTAAAGGACATGTGGATTTCCGGCAGGATGCGGCCCGCGCCGCCCACCGCCGACGCGGACCTGGGGGTGACCACCATCGCCGGGGAGCAGGCGGGCGTCATGACCCGGGGGGAGGTGCGGCAGCTGCCGGTGTACAGCCCCGGCGGCTACGCCTGGGCGCCGGAGAACGGCGCGGAGGTGCTGGTGATCAGGGGCGGACCCGGCGGCACGGAGCAGTGCGTGGTGGGGATGCGGCAGGGGAGCGCCAGGGACAGAGGGGCCTCCGCCGCCCCCTTGCAGCCGGGGGAGGTCCGGATCACCGGGCCCGCCGGCAGCGCCATCCATCTGAAGGCGGACGGGACGGTGGACATCCAGGGGTTTTTGACCATCAACGGCATCGCCTACGCGCCCTGTGAGTGCGGGGGAGGGGTCTGATGGAGCTGGAACTGCGGAACGGGGACTATGTACCCGACGGGGCGGGGGGCCTGCGCCGCCGGAGCGGGCAGGAGGCGCTGGTGCAGCGGGTGCTGTTCCGCCTGACGGCCCGGCGGGGGACCTTCCCCTTCTGGCAGACCCTGGGCAGCCGCCTGTGGCAGCTGGACCGGCTGGGGCCCTCCGCCCGGCAGGCGGCGGCGCGGCAGTACGTGGAAGAGGCCCTGGCGGAGGAGACGGAGCTGCGGGTGGAGGACGTGGTGCTGGAGGAGCACGGGGGCGGCGGAACACTGCACCTGGAGCTGCGGTGGGAGGGGGGCGTCCTGCCGGTGACGGTGGAGGTTCCCTGAGGGCCGGAAGAGAGGAGCGAGAGATGTGAAGAGCGTGGAAGAGATCTATGAGAGTCTGATGGACTCCTTTGCGGAGCGGGCGGGCTTTCGGCCGGAGGCGGGGTGCGATCTGGCGGTGCGGCTGTGGGCCGCGGCGGCTCAGCTCCAGGCTCTGGGGATTCAGGCGGACTGGGTGCTGGACCAGAGCTTCCCCCAGACGGCCCGGGGAGTCTACCTGGACCGCCACGGCCTTTTGCGGGGCCTTGGCCGGATGCCGGCGGCCAGGGCGGCGGGGACCATAAAATTCTCCGTGGAGCTGCCGCCGGCGGCGGACATCACGATCCCCGCAGGCACCGTGTGCATGACGGCCTCGGAGGTCCGCTTCCAGACCACCGCCCCGGCGGTGCTGGCGGCGGGGACACTGAGCGCGGAGGCGCCGGCGGAGGCGCTGGAGGGGGGCGCCGCCGGCAACGCCGCCCCCGGCGCGGTGAAGATTCTGACGGCCTGCCCCCTGGCGGTGACCTCCTGCACCAACCCCGCCGCCTTCTCCGGCGGGCGGGATGAGGAGGACGACGAGGCCTTCCGGGGGCGGATTCTGGAGAGCTACCAGCGCCTGCCCAACGGGGCCAACGCCGCCTGGTACGAGCAGACCGCCCTGGGCTGGGACGGCGTGGCGGCGGCCAGGGCCGTGGGCCGGCCCCGGGGAATCGGCACGGTGGACGTGTATGTGGCCACGGAGAAGGGCCTGCCGCCGGCGGCGCTGCTGGCGGGGCTCCAGGCGGAGCTCCAGGAGAGGCGGGAGATCGCGGTGGACGTGCAGGTGAAGGCTCCCACCGTACAGGAGGTCCCTGTGGCCGTGGCGGTGCAGCCTGCGCCGGGGGTGCCCTTTGCGGAGGTGAAGGCGGCGGCGGAGCAGACCCTCACCGCCTGTTTCACCGGGCGGATGCTGGGCCGGCCGGTGCGTCTGGCGGAGCTGGGCAGCCGCCTGTATGCCCTGGAGGGGGTGGAGAACTATCACTTCACCGCCCCGGCGGCGGATCTCCCGGCCGACGACACGGTGCTGCCGGTGCTGGGAAGTCTGTCGGTAACGGAACTGGAGGCGTAGGCCATGTACGAGGAGTATCTCCGAAATCTTCTGGAGCCCCTGGGCGTCTATGACCTGCGGACGGGGACGGTGAATCTGGCGGAGCTCCACGCCCTGGGACAGGGGCTGGACGCGGTGAGCGGGCAGCTGGAGTACACGGAGCGGGAGGCCCTCACGGCCACGGCGGAGGACCAGGGGCTGTCCCGCCGGGAGGCGCTGTTTCGCCGCAGGCCCGCGGCCTTCACGCCGGCGGAGCGCCGGGCGGCCATTGCGGCGCTTTTGCAGATCGACGGCGACAGCCTGACGCCCGGGGCCATCAACCGCACCATGGGCGGCTGCGGCGTCAAGGCCCGGGCCCTGGAGATGGGGGATGGGAAGCTGCGGGTGATCTTCCCGGAGGTGGCGGGGGTCCCGCCGGAGTTTGAGCAGATCCGGGCCATCATCCTGGAGATCCTGCCCTGCCATCTGGAGGTGGAGTTCTACTTCCGCTACCTCACCTGGGCGGAGTGCGAGCAGGCGGAGTACACCTGGGCGGATGTGGAGGCCGCGGAGCACACCTGGGAGAGCTTCCAGCTGGCGGTGCCGCCGGAGGAGCCCTGAGAGGCAGAGGAAAGGACCGGTCTCTTTCGAGACCGGTCCTATTTGCTGGAAAAGCCGAGTTCCAAGGAAATCGCTTTTCGATGATGCGGGGGAGCTCGAGGGGGCTGCGCCCGCCTCGAATGGAATCGAATGCCTGTTCATGACTGTAGTCATGAACGCCGCGAAGCGGCAGGTTTTCCGGCTGCAAAGCAGATGGAAAACCGAGGCATTTTTTAGAAACACTTGTCCAGCACGTCCTGATCCAGGCCGTTGCCGATGGTGGCGCTGCTGACGGCAAAGTAGAGGATGCCGCCGGCCAGCAGGCCCCAGACCACCGCGTTGATGCCCGCGATCTTCACGAAGTAGTAGCAGATAATATACACGGCAACGCCGCCGAGGGAGGCCGCGATGGCGCCCTGCTTGGTGCCGCGCTTGTAGAAGGCGCCGCCCACCAGGGGCCAGAAGAAAGCGCATTCCATGCCGCCCATGGCAAACAGGTTCAGGAAGAAGATGATGTCGGGGGGCTTGAGGGTGAAGAGCATCGTCACCACGCCGATGAGCAGCGTCATGCCGAAGCTGAGCTTGGAGAAGTTCTGGTCATACTTGGCGATCTTGGCCTGATCGTCCTTGATGACGTAGGTGCGGTAGAGGTCCTTCACGATGGCGGCGGAGGCCAGAATCAGCATGGAGGACACGGTGGACATGACCGCGGCCAGGGGGGCGGCCAGGAAGAGGCCGGCAATGCCCACGGGCATGATCTGCTGCACCAGCATGGGAACCATGTAGTCGGAGGTGGGCAGGTTGTTGGCATCCAGCAGAGCGCCGGCCCAGGCGCCGGCCAGGTGCATACCGCCGATGACGATGACGCAGACAACGGTGCCGATCACCATGGCGCTCTTGAGGTTCTTGGTGCTCTTAAAGCCCATGCAGCGCACGGCGGTCTGAGGCAGGCCGATGGTGCCCACGCCCACCAGCACCCAGAACGAGAGCAGAGAGCCGGGAACGTACTTGGCGGTGAGGTTGTCATAGACGCCGGGGAGGTTGTTGGCAAGACCCGCGTCCACGCCGGACAGGCCGCCGGCGGCCCGGAGGACGAAGAACATGAAGAGGAAGGTGCCCACCACCATGATGATGCCCTGGATGGTATCGGTGATGACCACGGCGGAGAAGCCGCCGAAGGAGGTGTAGACGATGACCACGGCGGAGAAGATCACCAGGGACACCCAGTAGGGCAGGCCCGTGACGGACTCCACCAGGGTGGCGCCGCCGGTGAACTGGGAGACCATCTGCGCGATGAAGAAGGCCACCATCAGGAGGCTCACCACGATCACCAGGGCGTCGGACTTATAGCGGGCCTTCAGGTAGCCCGCCACGGTGACGGCGCCGATCTTGCGGGAGGCAATGGCCAGGCGGTTGCCCAGCACGCCCATCACCAGGAACACCGCGCCGAACTGCACGGCGGCGACCCACACCTGGGCATAGCCGTAGGTCATGCCGGCGGCGCCGGGGCCGGAGACAAAGGAGCTGACGCTGGTGTAGGTGGCCATGGTGGTCATGGCCAGCACCAGGCCGTTCATGCCGCGGGAACCGATGAAGTACTTTTTCTCCTTGCTCATGGAGCTGGCCTGCTCCTGACGCTTGCTCATCCACATGCCGATGGCCACGTTCAGGACCAGGTAACCGATCATGATGCAGAGAATGATGGTCTGATTAGAAGTCATACTGTTTCTCCCTCCTTTTTTCGTTACTCTGCGGCCTCATCATCGTAGTCGTAGTCGATGAAGACCTTGTTGGTCAGAATGAGGATGCCGACGATGGCAATGATGCCGGAGCCGCCGACGCTGACGACAAACCACTGGGGCATGTGCATGATCTGCTGGCCGTTGCCGTTGAGGGCAAACCCGCAGATGATGTGCCATGCGGCGCAGACGGCCGTCAACAGCAGAGTGCTGAGGGCTTCTTTTTTGATCTGCTTGTTGAGCTCTTCATGGGTCAGTTTTTTCAATTTGATTCTCCTCCTCTATACAGAATGTTCCGAATGGATTCGGGGACCGGCCGGTTCCCGCACGTCCGGTCCTCCGGATTTATAGAGAGCGGCACCGCTCACAGGGCGCTGGTGGAACAGCGCCCTGAAGCCTCCGCTGTCTACCGCTTCTTACTCCAGCAGGCCCAGAAGGTCCACCGCGGAGAGTGCCATGATCTTGGCCGCCGTCTTCATCTCCTCGATGACGGCGTACTCGTCGGCCTTGTGGGCCAGGGTCAGCCGGCCGGGGCCGTAGACGATGCAGCGATCCAGCTTGCCCCGCTGCACCACGTACTTCTGATCGTCCATGCCGGGGCTGACGGAGAACTCCATCTCCCGGCCGAGGTACGTCCTGCCGCTTTCCAGGAAGGTCTTTACCAGGTCCGTGTCCTTTGGCACCAGGGTGGGGTTGTCCTCTCCCAGATAGCGGATGGCGTAATCGCTGCCGGGCATGGCGGCCTTCACTTTCTCGCAGGCGGCAACGATCTGCTCTTTGGCCCAGGAGACGCTGAGCTCCGGGATCAGCCGCCAGTCGTAGCCCAGACGGCAGGTGCCGGGGACGGTGTTGATCTTCTCCCCGGCCTGGAGGATCGTGGGGGTCAGGGTGGTATAGCGGCAGGCCGGGGGCTGAACCGGCAGGGGGGTGGGCTCCGCGATCAGGGGACGGATGTCCTCGTCGATGGTCCGCATCAGCCGCTGGGCAAACTCCAGGGCGTTGACGCCCTCGCCGGGCATACTGCCGTGGCTCTGCTTCCCGGTGATGTCCACCTCGAACCACAGCGTGCCCCGGTGGCCGATGCAGACTTTGTCCACATCCAGGCACTCGGTGATGACGCAGTAGTCGGTGCTCTCCCGGGTGAGATAGCCCTGCTCCACCAGGTAGCCCACGCCGGCCTGACCGCCGGTCTCCTCGTCCGGCGTGGCGGAGGCGATGAAGGTGCCGTTCAGCCGCAGCCCCGCCTTTTGCAGGGCGTAGGCGGCCAGTACCTCGGAGACGATGCCGCTCTTCTGGTCGGCGGAGCCCCGGGCGTAGATCCGCCCGTCCCGGACCTCGCTGCCGTAGGGATCCGTTGTCCAGCCGGTGCCCTCGGGGACCACGTCGTAGTGGCCGGTGAAGTGGATGTTGGGCCGCTGGGTCCGGCCGCCCAGATACCCCACCACGCTGACCCGGGGCAATCCCTCCCCCATGGGGGCCAGCTCCGCCAGCCGCTCCCGGGGGACCTCGACGTACTCCACGTCCATGCCGATCTTCTCCATCATGGCGCCGATGGCCCGGGCACAGGCGGAATAGTTGTTGCCGGGGGGATTCTGGGTGGGAATGGAGAAGATGGTCCGGGCAAAGTCAACAAGCTCATTGGTCAGACCTTCCACGGTTTGGTCAATCCTGGAGATCAGCGCCTGACGGTCCATAGGCAGCCTCCTGTTGCAAAAAAATACGGGTATTTGCCGGGAAAAAGTGAGAAAATTTACAGGGACCACTTAAAAATTTTTTGCAAATTGCTGTGTGCTATCCTCATGATAGCAGATTGTGTCTAATTTGTAAAGGAGAAAATTTGTAACGTGGTCTGTCCACACGGGAGGACAGCGGATGTCGGACAGAGCCGGAGCCGGCTGGGGCGTCCGGGGCGGAAGGAGACGGCGGAAATGCTGGGGTCCGGCGGGGCGCGGGGGCGCGGGACAGGGCGGCGGCAGGTCCGCTCCGGAAGTTTTCGCATCTGCCGGATTTCAAAAGATTTTTTCTTTACCTGGCCGCAGTTTTCTGCTATACTGTTAAAGTTATAATGGACATCTCTGCCGGACGGGCGGAGAGAGGACGAGAGGGGGCGCGGCGGTGAAATTCAAAAAGTGGAACATTGGGACGCCGGAGGAGCAGACCGTCGCGGCGCTGCGGGACGCGGGGTATCCCTATCTGCTGTCCACGGTGCTGGCGGCCCGGGGCGTCTCCACGCCGGAGGCCGCCGCGGAGCTGCTGGAGCGGGAGCGGTGCCTGAGCGCCTCCCCCATGGCCATGCGGGACATGGACAGGGCCGTGGCCCGGATTCAGCGGGCCATTGCGGAGGGGGAGACCATCGCGGTCTTTGGCGATTACGATGTGGACGGCATCACCGCTACGGTGGTGCTGCTGGACTATCTGAAAAGCTGCGGGGCAAGGTGCCTGCGGCACATCCCCCACCGGATTGAGGACGGCTACGGCCTGTCCCGGGAGGCCATCCAGGCCCTGCGGGACCAGGGGGCCACGCTGATGGTGACGGTGGACTGCGGCATCACCGGCTGCGAGGAGGTGGCCTTTGCCGCCTCCATCGGCATGGACGTGGTGATTACGGACCACCACGAGTGCAAGGAGGTCCTGCCGGAGGCCGCAGCGGTGGTGGACCCCCACCGGCCGGACTGTCCCTACCCCTTCAAGCACCTGGCGGGGGTGGGCGTGGCGCTGAAGCTGGTGCTGGCCCTGGGGGGCGAGAGCCGGGAGGACGCCCTGTTTGCCCGCTACTGCTCCCTGGCGGCCATCGGCACGGTGGCGGACGTCATGCGCATGGAGGGGGAGAACCGGACCATCGTCCACTGCGGCCTGGAGGCCCTGCCCCACACGGACTTTGTGGGCATTCACGCCCTGCTGCGGGAGGCGGGCCTTCTGGGCCGGCCCATCACCTCCATTCAGATCGGCTTCGTCCTCTCCCCCCGGATCAACGCCGCGGGGCGCATGGGGGCGGCGGATCTGGCGGCGGACCTGCTGGAGACAGAGGACCCCGCCCAGGCAGAGGAGCTGGCCCGGGCGCTTTGTGAGCTGAACCGGGAGCGCCAGTGTGTGGAGCAGTCCATCTGCGCCGACGCCGCGGAAAAGATCGCGCGGCTCCGGGCGGAGGAGCGGCACGCCCTGGTCCTGGCCAGCGAGAACTGGCACCAGGGGGTGGTGGGGATTGTGGCCTCCCGCCTGGCGGAGAAATACTCCTGCCCCAGCTTCATGATTCATCTGAAGGACGGCACCGGGAAGGGGTCCTGCCGGTCCTACGGCGGGCTGAACCTCTTCGCCGCCCTGGAGTCCTGCGCGGACCTGCTGGACGGCTTCGGCGGCCATGAGCTGGCGGCGGGCTTCACGATTCCGGAGGAGAACATCGACGCCTTCCGGACCCGGATGAACCGCTATGTCCGCAGCGCCACCGGGGGCGTGCCGCCGGTGAGCTCCCTGGAGCTGGACGCGGCCATTGCCTGTCCCGCCCAGATGACGTTGGAGCAGGTGGAGCAGCTGAGCCTGCTGGAGCCGTACGGCGCCGGGAATCCCCGGCCCAGCTTCGCCCTGCTGGGGGCCACGGTGGACGCCGTCCAGAGCGTGGGCCAGGGGCGGCATCTGAAGCTGCGGCTCAGCAAGGGCACCTGCCGCTTTGAGGGCATCTTCTTCTCCGTGACGGAGGAGGAGTGCGGCATCACGGCGGGGATGCGGGTGGACGCCGCCTTCTATCTCCAGGCCAACACCTTCCGGGGCACCACCACGCTGCAGCTGCAGATCATCGACCTGCGGCCCTCCCTGGCGCCCAGCCGCCACGAGGCGGCGGACCTCAGCCTGGTGCGCCGGGCGGTGGAGGGGCAGGCCGTCACCACCCAGGAGGCGGTGCGCCTCCAGCCCTCCCGGGAGCAGTTCGCCCTGTGCTGGCGGATGCTGGAGCACCGGCTCCGTCAGGGGAAGGCGGAGGAGGACGCCCTGCCCTACCTGCGGCAGCTGGCCGCCCGGATCGGCGGCTGCGACGGCTTCCTCCGCTCCGCCATGGCCCTGGAGGTCTTCCGGGAGCGGGGGCTGATCTCCATGACGGAGCAGGACGGCCGTCTCTCGCTGTGCCTGGTGCCCATCCAGGGTAAGGCGGACCTGACGGCCTGTCCCTATCTCGTCCGGCTGCGGGACGATCCCACAAGAGGAGGGAATCCCCTATGACCATTCAGGAACAGTACGACCTGCTGGAAAAGACCGTGCGGGGCTACAACCCCGCCGCGGATTTCGAGCAGATCAAGGCCGCCTTCATCTTCGCCGACGACGCCCACAAGGAGCAAAAACGCAAGAGCGGCGAGCCCTATATCATCCATCCCCTGGCGGTGGCCCAGATCGTGGCGGAGGAGCTGCGGCTGGACAGCGAGTCCATCGAGGCCGCTTTGCTCCACGACGTGATTGAGGACACCCCCGCCACCTACGACCAGGTGGCAAAGCTCTTCTCCCCCACGGTGGCGGACCTGGTGGAGGGGGTCAGCAAGCTGACCCGCATCCAGTACGCCACCAAGGAAGACGAGCAGATGGAGAATCTGCGGAAGATGCTCATCGCCATGTCCAAGGACATCCGGGTCATCCTCATCAAGATCTCCGACCGGCTCCACAATATGCGGACCATGGAGTACCAGTCTCCCGCCAAGCAGAAGCAGAAGTCCCTGGAGACCATGGAGAT
The DNA here is from genome assembly GCA_019423635.1 of Clostridiales bacterium. Lineage (GTDB taxonomy): Bacteria > Bacillota > Clostridia > Oscillospirales > Oscillospiraceae > Oscillibacter. The sequence continues at coordinate 60,155 of JAHZBA010000006.1, read as the reverse complement.
CTACGCCCCCATCGCCCACCGGCTGGGGATGCAGCGGATCAAGTGGGAGCTGGAGGACCTGTCCTTAAAGTATCTGGACCCGGTGGGCTTTGAGGAGATCACCTCCCAGCTGGAGGAGAAGCGGGGGGAGTACGAGCGCTTCATGCGCCGGACCCAGATCCAGATTGACGAGCGGCTCAACGAGCTGGGAATCGAGCACATCGTCTACGGCCGGATGAAGCACCCCTACTCCATCTACCGCAAGATGTTCAATCAGAACAAGAGCCTGGAGGAGATCTTCGACCTCTTTGCCTTCCGGGTGATTGTGGAGAGCCTGGGGGACTGCTACAACGTCCTGGGCGTGATTCACGACATCTTCAAGCCCATCCTGGGCCGGTTCAAGGACTATATCGGCACCCCCAAGCCCAACGGCTACCAGTCCCTGCACACCACCGTCATGGGCACCGACGGCATCCCCTTTGAGGTGCAGATCCGCACGCGGGAGATGCACGAGATCGCCGAGTACGGCGTGGCCGCCCACTGGAAATACAAGCAGAACGGCCAGGGGGCCGGCACCGAGGGCCGCTACGAGTGGGTCCGGCGCCTTTTGGAGAACCAGGAGGGCACCGACGCCGAGGAGTATATCCACTCGCTGAAGGTGGATATGTTCGCCGACGAGGTGTTCGTCTTCACCCCCAACGGCGACGTGCAGAACCTGCCCGCCGGGGCCACCCCCATTGACTTTGCCTATGCCATCCACTCCGCCGTGGGCAACCACATGGTGGGCGCCAAGGTGAATAACCGCATTGTGACGCTGGACCATGTGCTGAAAAACGGCGACATTGTGGAGATCATGACCTCCAAGGCCGCCCGGGGGCCCAGCCGGGACTGGATGAAGATCGCCCGCAGCAGCGAGGCCCGCAGCAAGATCCGCCAGTGGTTCAAGAAGGAGCGCCGGGAGGAGAATATTGTGGGCGGGCGCAGCGCCTTCGAGGCGGAGCTCAAGCACTGCGGGCTGAGCATGAAGGATATCACGGACCCGGAGCTGCTGCCGAGTCTTTTGAAAAAAGTGGCCTATCCGTCCCTGGACGACATGTATGCCGCCATCGGCTACGGCGGCTTCACCGCGCAGAAGGCGGTGAGCCGGATGCAGGGGGAGATCAACCGGGTCCTCCGGCAGCACCACCTGGAGCAGCAGGCGGCGGAGGCCGCCGAACAGAAGGAGGAGCCCCGGCCCGCCGAGCCCAAGCGGGTGAAGAGCGAGCAGGGGATCATTGTGGAGGGCCTGGACAACTGCCTGGTGAAGTTCTCCAAGTGCTGCACCCCGGTGCCGGGGGACGAGATCGTGGGCTTCATCACCCGGGGCTACGGGGTGTCCGTGCACCGCTGCGACTGCCCCAACGCCTCAGAGGAGAAGCGGAGGCAGGCGGATCAGGCAGGGCGGTGGATCAAGGTCTCCTGGGGCAGCGATACCAACGAGAACTATCCCACGGTTCTGGAGGTGATCTGCAAGGACCGCCAGGGGCTGCTGCTGGATATCTCCGCGGCACTGTCCACCACGAATACCTTTGTGCTGGGGATCAACTCCCGGAGCACCCAGGACGGATTTGCCATCTTCCGGCTGGAGGTGCGGATTCGGGACAGCCAGCAGCTCCAGGCGCTGATGAACAAGCTGACCCAGATCTCCGGGGTCTTGCAGGTCACCCGGCCCGCGGGGTGACTGCGGGGGCGGAGAGCGGTGCGCCGCGCTCCGAAACCGCCCGTTTGCGGGGGAAACGGGCCGCCGGCCCCTGCGGATGATCTCCGGGGAGTCCGGCGGCTGTGGAGCACGGGCGGATGCGGTCCGTCCGGTTTCGCAATTCCAAGGGAAAGGAAGGTCTGCCATGAGAGCAGTCGTCACGCGGGTTCGCCAGGCCTCCGTCACCATTGACGGGAGGGTCAACGGCCGGATCGGCCAGGGCTTTCTGGTCCTGCTGGGGGTGGGTCCCAGGGATACGGAGGCCGCCGCCGACAAGCTGGCGGAGAAGATCTGCAATCTGCGGGTGTTTGAAGACGCCGGCGGCAAGATGAATTTGAGCCTGGAGCAGGTGGGCGGGAGCCTTCTGGTGGTCTCCCAGTTTACCCTCTACGCCGACACCTCCTCCCGCCGGCCCGGCTTTACCGGCGCGGCAAAGCCGGAGCAGGCCGTGCCGCTGTATGAGCGCTTTATGGACCGCTGCCGGGAGCGGGGCTTCCAGGTGGAGCACGGGGAGTTTGGGGCCGACATGCAGGTGGAGTCCTGCAACGACGGGCCGGTGACCATCCTCTTTGACACGGAGCGGCCCTGAGGAAGGGCCCGGAGCGGAAGCGGCGGATGCCGGAATCCGGTATGATTTTGACGGGCGAATCGGAGAAGGAGAGACAGGTTATGAAGATCAAATGTCTGGCGGTGCCGCCCTACGGCACCAACTGCTATGTGCTGGAGGACGGGGGCCAGGCCGCCGTCATTGATCCCGGCGGGGCCGCCGGGGAGATTTTGAAGGCCCTGGAGGGGCTGGAGGTCCGCTATCTTCTGCTGACCCACGGACACTACGACCACACCGGCGCCGTGGCGGAGCTGGCGGAGGCGCTGCCGGAGGCGGAGATCTATCTCCACAAAAACGACTACCCGGACTCGCCCTCCAGGCTCTTCCCCCTCTCCGGACAGGTGATGGACGGGAGCTGCCGGGCGGTGTCCTTCTACGACGAGGGGGACACGCTGCCCCTGGGGGAGCGGACCATTCAGGTGCTCCACACCCCCGGCCACTCGGAGGGGTCTGTGACGCTGCGCTGCGGGGACGTGCTCTTCTGCGGCGACACGCTGTTTGCCGGCTCCTGCGGCCGGACGGACTTTGAGGGGGGCTCCGTGGAGAAGATCATGGCGTCTTTGAAGCGCCTGGGGCAGCTGGAGGGGGATCTCCAGGTGCTGCCGGGGCACATGGATTTCAGTACCCTGGATCAGGAGCGGGACGCGAACCCCTACCTGCGCCACGCGCTGCGGGAGTGAGGCATGAAGCTGGAGCTGATTGGCCACAACGAGCGCTACACCGTGGAGCAGAGCCTTTTGAACCTGTTTCCCGGGGAGCTGCCGGTCTATGAGCCCATCGGACCGGGGGATGAGACCTGGGCGAGGGTGGCCTGCCGGGAGGAGAACGGCGGGGAGCGCCTGCTGGCGACGGCGGAGTTATCTCTCCGGGGCCGGAGGAACAGCGCCTTCTGTACCGTCCCCCTCTCCGGATCGGACTTCGCCCGGGAGGGCCGGCGGCGGCACGCCGTCGGGGCGGCCTTCTATCTGGCGGCCCGGGAGCTCCTGGACGCCGCGCCCCCCTGGGGGATGCTGACGGGCGTCCGGCCGGACAAGCTGGTGACGGCGGCCCTGGAGGCGGGACAGACGGCGGCGGAGGCCCGGGGGATGCTGGAGCGGGACTACTTCGTCTCGCCGTCCCGGGCGGCCCTGGCGGCGGAGACCGGCGCCAGAGCCTATGAGGCGGCGCAGGATCTGGAGACAGGGGACATCGCCGTGTATGTGGGCATCCCCTTCTGCCCCACCCGCTGCGCCTACTGCTCCTTTGTGAGCCAGTCGGTGGAGAAGAGCTTTTCCCTGGTGGAGCCCTATGTGGAGTCGCTGGTGGAGGAGCTCCGGGCCGGGGGAGAGATGGTGCGGCGGACGGGATTGCGGGTCCGGAGCTTTTACATGGGCGGCGGGACCCCCACCACCCTGACGGCGGACCAGCTGGACCGGGTGCTGTCGGCCTTTGAGGAGGGCTTTGACCTGCTTTGCTGCGGGGAGATCACCGTGGAGGCGGGCCGGCCGGACACCATCACGGCGGAGAAGCTGGCGGTGCTGAAATCCCACGGGGTGACCCGGCTGTCCGTGAATCCCCAGACCATGGAGGACCATGTGCTGGAGGCCATCGGCCGGCATCACACCGCCGGGGACATCCAGCGGGCCATGGAGCTGGTGGACGCTTACGGATTTCCCCATGTGAACATGGACCTGATCGCAGGGCTGCCGGAGGACACGCCGGAGGGCTTCCGCCGGTCCCTGGACCGGTGTCTGGAGTTTGGAACGGACAATGTGACCATTCACACCCTGGCCCTGAAAAAGGGGAGCCGGATTCTCACAGAGGGGCTGACGATCCCCGGCCCGGAGGCGGTGGGGGAGATGCTGGACTACGCGGAGCCGGTTCTGCGGAACGCGGGGCACCGGCCCTACTACCTGTACCGGCAGAAGTACATGTCCGGCAGCTTTGAGAATGTGGGCTGGAGCCGCGGCGGCGGGGCGTGCCTGTACAATATTGAGATCATGTCGGAGCTGTGCTCCATCCTGTCCTTCGGGGCGGGGGGCTCCACCAAGATGGTGGAGCGGGCGGCGGGGAGGATCCAGCGGGTTTTCAATCCGAAATACCCGGCGGAGTACCTCCAGCGCCCGGAGAAATGGCGGGCCAACCAGGCGGCCTTCGCCGCGTTTTACGACAGGGGCGGCGCCGGGGAATCCCCCTGAGGGCCGCTGAGGCCGGGACAAATGTGTGTTCTGCGCCGGAGAGAGTCCCGAACCGCCGGCGTCTGGGAGAGCAGGAGAGTATGGGGAGCGCGACAGAAAGGAGCAGTTATGAGCAGTCAGGATCAATTTGACAGTTTGCTGGAGACACTGAAAAACGGCGCGTATCTGGCGGGAACCGTGGCCCTGGAGGCGGCGGGGGCCGTCTGCGGGCAGGCGGAGAAGCTGGCGGAGGCGGTGAGACTCCGCTACCGGGCCGCCCGGGTAGAGGGCGAGATGGACGGAAAGCTCATGGAGGCCGGAGAGATGGTCTACGCCACCCACACCGGCACGCCCACGGAGTCCGAGGAGCTCCTGGCCAAGCTCCAGGAGATCGACGGGCTGAAGGCGCAGCTGGCGGAGCTCAACGCCGCCCTGGGCCGGAGGACCTGCGCCGCCTGCGGGGCGGAGGTCCGAACAGAGGATGTTTTTTGCCGCGAGTGCGGGGAGAAGCTGTGATGGAGCAGTACACCTTCCAGCAGTTTCAGGAGAGCGCCGCCGCCCTGGAGCGGCGGCTGGGGGAGTATCGCCCTAAGGTGCTGCTGATCCTGGGCTCCGGCCTGGGGGCCCTGGGGGACGAGGTGGAAAGCCCTGTGGCCGTGCCCTATGAGGAGGTGCCCCACATGCGCCGCTCCACCGCGCCGGACCACCGGGGGCAGTTCCTCTTCGGCCGCCTGGCGGGACAGGACGTGGCGGTGATGCAGGGGCGGCTCCACACCTATGAGGGCTGGTCCTTTGCGGACGTGAGCTACCCCGTGGGGGTGCTGCGGCTGCTGGGGGCGGAGACGGTGATCGTCACCAACGCCGCCGGGGCGGTGAACACCGCCTTCTCCGCAGGAGACATCATGCTGATTACCGACCACATCAAGCTCTTCGGCGCAAGCCCCCTGTGCGGGCCCAATCTGGAGGCCTTCGGCCCCCGGTTTCCCGACATGAGCCATGTGTACACCCCCGCCCTGCAGGAGACCGCCCGCCGGGCGGCGGCGCGGCTGGGGATTCCACTGCGCCAGGGCGTCTATATGTTCTTCCCCGGCCCCCAGTACGAGACGCCGGCGGAGGTCCGGGCAGCCCGGCTGCTGGGCGCCGACGCCGTGGGCATGTCCACGGTGCCGGAGGCCATCACCGCCGCCCACTGCGGCATGAGGGTGCTGGGCTTCACCCTGTGCACCAACATGGCCGCGGGGGTGCTGGACCGGCCCCTCAGCGGGGAGGAGGTCCTCGCCGCCGCGGCGGCAGCGGGCCCGAAGTTCCAGGCGCTGGTGAAGGCGTGTCTGGAGGAGGTCTAGCGGCGAAGATCCGCGCATAGCCTGTGTGGGGCGGACGCATGGTCCGCCCGCCTGCCGGAATCCGGGCGGCCGCCGGGAAGGGGGCTGTCTCCGGCAGGCCCTAAGAAGCTGTACCAATCGGCGGCAGCACGCGTCTGGACAGAAAATTTTCCGGCTGGACTGCGTCAAAAGCGCTTGAAATCCGTCAGGATTCCTGCGCGTTTCTTCCTTGCCAGCCAAAAAAATTTCTCGCCCATACACGCACTCCACCTATTGGTACAGCTTCTCTAATTCTAGTGGAACGAGGGATCTCATGTCCAATCCATCCAAAAAGCAGTCCTTCATGGGCGGCGCGGCCATTCTGGCCTCGGCGGTGGTGATCGTCAAGCTCATCGGCGCGGTCTACAAGCTGCCCCTGAATAACATCCTGGGCGAGGTGGGCAAGACCTATTTCGACACCGCCTATCTCATCTATAACTTCCTGAACATCTTCGCCACGGCGGGCCTGCCCCTGGCCATCTCCAAGCTCACAAGCCAGGCCCACGCCCAGGGCCGGGAGAATGAGAAGCGGAAGATCTTCCGCACGGCCATCTGGCTGTTCTTTGTCCTGGGCCTCACGGGCTCTCTGCTGATGTTTTTCGGCGCGGAGCAGCTGGCGGCCTTTGAGGAGAACCCCATGGCCGCCCAGGCCATCCGGGCCCTGGCTCCGGCGGTGTTCTGCGTGTGCCTCCTGGCCTGTATGCGGGGCTACACCCAGGGCCAGGGGAATATGACGCCCACCGCCGTCAGCCAGGTGCTGGAGGCCCTTTGCAAGGTGGGCATCGGCCTGCCTCTGGCGTGGTACATCCTGCGCCTGGCGGGCAGCGCGGCGGAGGAGCGCATGGCGGACGTGGCCGCCGGGGCCATCTTCGGCGTCACCGCGGGCACCGTTCTCTCCGTGTGCTTCCTGGTCTTCTACCTGCTGACCCACCGCAACCGCGCGAAGACGCTGGATGCCCCCTCTTCCAGCGGGGCGATTCTGCGCCAGGTGCTGGCCATCGGCATCCCCATTACCCTGGGCAACTCCGCCCTGGGCATCATCAATCTCATTGACACCAAGATCGTCATGGGGCGGCTCCAGAACGCCCTGCTCCTCAGCGAGGTGGACGCGGCGGCCCTCAACGGCCAGTACCGCATGGCCATGGATATGCCCAACATGGTGGCCTCCTTTGTCTACCCCGTCACCATGAGCCTGATCCCCTTTGCCGCGGCGGCCATCGCCCAGCGGGATACCGATCAGGCCGACCGCATTATCTCCTCCGCCTTCCGGCTCATCGCCGTGCTGGCCATTCCGGCGGGCGTGGGGCTCTCCGTGCTGTCCACGCCCATCATGCGCCTGATCCTGCCCAGCCGGCAGGAGGCCGCCCTGGCGGCGGGCCCCCACCTGCAGGTGCTGGGCCTTGCCACCATCTTCATCTGCCTGATGATCCTCACCAACGCCATTTTGCAGACCTACGGCAGGGAGAAGCTGCCTATTTTCACGGTGATCGCCGGGGGCCTGACCAAGATTGTGATGAATTATGTCCTGGTGGGGAACCCTGAGATCAACATCCACGGCGCGCCCATCTCCACGCTGTGCTGCTATCTGGTCATCGTGGGGCTGAATCTGTTTTTCGTTTGGAAATACTCCGCCAAAAAGCCCCGCTATCTCCAGCTCTTTGCAAAGCCTGCCCTGGCCTCCGCGCTGATGGGCGGCAGCGCCTGGGCGGTGTATGGATTTGTGAACCGGGCCCTCTCCGGGGGCCACTCCCCCTATGGCGCCAACGCCATTGCCGTCATGGCGGGCATTCTCGCCGGCGTGGCGGTCTACGGAGTGCTGGTGGTGGCGCTGCGGATTTTGCGGGCGGAAGATGTCAGATCTGTACCACACGGCGGAAAAATTATTAAACTTCTGCATTTAAAATGAAAACAACGGAAAAAAACAGGGAACATTTCGCGAAATTTCTTGCAAAGGGGGGGAAAATATGGTAGATTTTCAATGGAAGTCCCGCTATGACTGGGAGGACTTCCTGGAGATCACCCGCCTGCTTCGGGGGCCGGGAGGCTGTCCCTGGGATGCGGAACAGACCCATGACTCCATCCGGCGGAACTTCCTGGAGGAGACCTACGAGGCTCTGGACGCCATCGACCGGGACGATGCCCACGACATGTGCGAGGAGCTGGGCGACGTGCTGATGCAGGTGGCCCTTCACGCCCAGATGGAGGCGGAGAGGGGCCGGTTTACTGCGCGGGACGTGGTGGACGGCGTGGCGAAGAAGCTGGTCTACCGTCACCCCCATGTCTTTGGCGGCGGGCTGGAGGCCGAGACTTCCGAGCAGGTGCTGGTGAACTGGGAGGCCCTGAAGCGCAGGGAGAAGGGCCAGCGGTCCACCGCCGACGCCATCGAGGCGGTGCCCCACACCCTGCCCGCGCTGTGGCGGGCGGAGAAGATCCAGCAGAAGACCGCCAAGGCGGGCTTCAACTGGGACAGCATCCAGGGGGCCCTGGACAAGCTGGAGGAGGAGCTCCGGGAGCTGCGGCAGGCTGTGGAGGCCGGCGGTGATCCGGCGGCGGCCCACGGCGTCCGGGAGGAGGTCGGGGACCTGCTGTTCATCGCCTCCAAGGTGGCGCAGCTCTCCGGGGTGGACCCGGAGGACGCCCTGCACCGGGCCTGCGACAAGTTTGACCGGCGGTTCCGCCGGGTAGAGGAAGCGGCGGACAAGCCCCTGGGGGAGTACGCTGAGGAGGAGCTAGTTGCCCTGTGGGAGGCGGCCAAGGAGTTGTCTTAATACGCCAAGCTGCGTTTTTAAGAGGCGGGCCTGCGTGGGATGCGCGGGCCGGTGTGCTGCTGGAAGCGGTTTTGTGCATCTTCTTTGCAGATTGCGGCAAGACTACGGAAAACAGCCATACCGGCAGCGCAAGCCGCTGCAGGCCCCAAAATAGAGGCCGGTGCCCTGCTTTTGCAGGAGACGCCGGCAAAACACAAAAGAGGAATGTAGGAGGATTTCATTTATGAACAAGGCAGAACTGATCAGCGCTGTTGCCGCTGCGGCCGAGGTCTCCAAGAAGGATGCCGAGCTGGTGGTGTCCGCGACCCTGGATACCATCACCGAGGCGCTGAAGTCCGGGGAGAAGGTGCAGCTGGTGGGCTTTGGCTCCTTTGAGGTGAAGGCGCGGGCCGCCCGCATCGGCCGCAACCCCAAGACCAAGGAGTCCATTGAGATTCCCGCGTCCAAGGTGCCCGTCTTCAAGGCCGGCAAGGCGCTGAAGGACACCGTCGCCAGGTAAAGAGGGGACACTGGCGTCCCCCTTTGAATTCCCCCTGTTCGATCGTGAGCTTGGGGGCGGACGGTGGACTTGTGGTTCTACCGGCAGCTGGTCCTGACACCAGTGACGTCGGGTCACCGGTGTGTTTGCCCCTGGGGCAAACGGGCCGGGGCATTTTTGCCGCTGGCAAATCAACCGGGGAAACCGCCGGTTTCCCCTGGCCCCTCTCCCGGCATGGGCGAGGGGAGAAGGACTTAAAAGGACTGCCGGTACCTTGGTACCGGCAGTTTTTGGAGGGGTTTATGCGGCTGGATAAGTATTTGAAGGTCTCGCGGCTCATCAAGCGGCGGACCGTGGCCAACGAGGCCTGCGACAACGGGCTGGTGGAGGTCAACGGAAAGCCGGCCCGGGCCTCCTACGAGGTGAAGGAGGGAGACCGGATCTCCCTGCGGTTCGGGGCCCGGACCGTCACCGTGGAGGTGCTGGCGGTGCAGGAGACCGTGCGTCAGGCGGAGGCCGGGGCGCTGTACAAGGAGATTGCGGAATGAAGCGGGGCGGCCGGAAGGCCGCCCCCAAAAGCCTCCGCACGGGGGACGCATATTTTTCCCTCCCATCCCATAGGATGTGGACAGGGAGGGTGAGCATATGAAGGACTACAACACCATGCCCGCCATGGAGCACCGTCTGGAGCTGGAGGGGCGGGAGCGTCTGACGGTCTCCGGCGTGGAGGACGTGGACCGCTTTGACGAGACCGGGATCATCATGTCCACCAGCGCCGGAACGCTGGTGGTTACCGGGGAGGATCTGCACATCGGCAAGCTGTCCCTGGACGGCGGGGAGCTCCACGTGGACGGGCGCATCGACTCCATCACCTACGAGGACCAGAGCCCGGGACGGGGCGGGTTCTTCGGGCGGCTGTTCGGATAATGGGCAATCAGATCTCCCAGCAGCTGCTGACCTTCGGCCAGTCCATTTTGCTGGGCGTGGCCGCCGCGGTGCTGTACGATCTTCTGCGCCCTTTCCGGCTGCGTCTGCCCCGGTTCACCGCCCTGCTGGACGGCGCCTACTGCCTGATGGTGGGGGCGGCGGCGTTTTTGTTCCTGCTGCGGCGGGGAGACGGGGAGCTCCGGGGCTTCATGGTGCTGGGGGCCCTGGGGGGCGCGGTGATTTTTTTCTGCACCTTCTCCCAGATGCTGCGGCCGGTGTGGACCTTTTGGGCGGACACCCTGGCGGAGCTGGTCCGTCTGCTGGCCGCTCCGGCGCGATGGACAAAAAATTTTTGCAAAAAAATGGCCCGCCGCGGAAAAAATCTCTTTTATTTTGCCCGGAGATGCTATACAATAAGACAACAGACATGTTACAGAGGAGGCGGCGGACATGGCCCAAAGAAAAAAGCGGCAGCCCCGGCCGCGGTCCGGGTTCTTCACAAAGGTGGTGATTCTGGCGCTGCTGGCGGTCCTGGGATGGCAGCTGTACCGGATTCAGGCGCAGCTGGAGACGGCCCAGGCCGAACGGGACCAGTATGCCGCCATGGTGGCGGACCGGGAGCGGGAAAACGCCGCGCTGAAGGAAGACATCGAGGAGGGCCCCACCGAGGAAAAGCTTCTGGAGATCGCCCGGGATGAGCTGGGGCTGGTGAAGCCGGGGGAGTACGTCTTTGAGCCCGGCGGCTGAGCCGGATTTCAGCGGGGCGGGTGTGTGCCCCGGGGCCGCCGTGCGGCCGGAAGAGAGATCGGAAGGAGAGATAAAGCAAGGTATGGAGCCTCAGGTTGGGAGCATTGTGGAAGGGAAAGTGACGACCATCACCAAGTTCGGCGCCTTTGTGGCCCTGGAGGGGGGCGGGTCCGGACTGGTACATATCTCGGAGATTGCCAACACCTTTGTCAATGAGGTGCGGGACTATTTGCAGGAGGGGCAGTCCGTGCGGGTGCTGGTGCTGTCGGCGGAGAACGGGAAGCGGAACCTCTCCATCAAGCGGGCGCAGCCAAAACCGGCAGCCCATCCGGGACCGCGTCCGGCGCGGCCCGCGGGGGAGAGCCGTCCGCCGGCTGCCGCTGCCCGCGCACCCCAGCAGACGACCCTGCCGCCCTCCGGCGACAAGGCCTTTGAGGACAAGCTCAAGCAGTTTCTCTCCTCCTCGGAGGGGAAGATGGCGGACCTGCACCGCAGCATCGACGGCAAGCGGGGCGGCCGCAGAAGGAAATAGAGTCAGACTGTGCGCAGGGCGCCGGGAACCTCTCGTTCCCGGCGCCCTTTTTCTGCCCGGGGAACCGCTCCCGGGGCTTTTCGGGGGTCCTTTTCAGCGGATCAGGGGGAGCAGCTCCGACAGGGTGCGGATCTCGGCGTCCTGGCCGTAGGACTTCGGAGTTCCCGTCCGGTTCACCAGGACGGCGAGGACCCCGGCACCCCTGGCACACAGGATGTCCTTCTCCTCATCCCCCACCATCAAAGCCTCCGAGGGGGCTACCCCCATCCGCTCCAGCAGGGACAGAAGTCCTTTTGGACTGGGCTTGCGGAAGCCGGAGTCATGGGAGGTCCAGGGAAAGTCAATCTCCTTTCGGAGGGCAGCCAGATCCTCCAGGGCATAGCAGTTGTCCATCCCGTAGGCGACATCGGACAAGGTGCCCAGCAGGATACCCCGGGCGCGCAGCGCCGCCAGGGTCTCCGGGGTCTCCGGAAAGACGGCGGCCTCGTTCCGGAAATAGCCGTAAAAGGCCGCCTTCATCCGGGGGAGGTGGGCTAGGGGGCGGTGGATTTTCTGGAGGATCTCCGTGAAGATGCGGGTGGAGGAGACCTCGTATTCCCGGGGGTGGAGGCGGGTGTTGTAGGCGGAGAGAATCTCCTCGGCACAGCGGAGCTCCTCCTCCGACAGGGAATCCCCGCAGGCTGCGGCGGCCTGCTCCAGGGCCGGGCGGTACAGCCTGGACCAGTTCAGGGGCTTGCGGTACTCTACCAGCGTCTGCCCGATGTCAAAAATAACGGCACGAATCATGGAACCCTCCCGGTGCGGTTTTGGTTGATTGTACCACGGACCGTTCCGGTCTGCAAGCGGGAGGGACCCGTGTGCCTCCATCTGTAACTCGTGCCGGTTATGGCCTGTAGGGCGCGACGACCCGGCGCGCTGCGACGCGGCGTTCTGCGGCGGCGTGCCCAGTGGTCACGCCCTACAGGGGAGCAGCCATTTGGAGCGCTGCGGTCAAAGGGACGGCCGGGCGCCAAGCAACCCTCGATCAAAATTGGAGCCGGGTTCCACGGGGAAACCGGCCCCTCTCATTTCCCGACGGGATTTTCCGGGGACAAGCTGTAAAATGGTGGAAAACTTTGGAAGTGGGAGGGACAGGCTGTGGAACACGGTCCAATCATCCGTCCGTCGAGTACGCTGCTGCTGGAGGGCGGCATCCGCTTTTTCCTGGCGGGGGCTCTGACCGCCAGTCAGATCACCGGCGGGTACGCGCCTTTTGCCCTGGGGCTGGTGGCCGCGGCGGGGCCGGGGACCCTGGGGGCCTTCGCCCTGGCGGGCACCGCCGCGGGAGCGCTGATCTTTATGAGCTTTGCCGACGCGCTGCCCCATCTGGCCATTGCCATTTTGATTTTGACGGCGGCTACCTCCTTTCAGGGCAGCGCCCTGCTGAGCCGGCCGAAGGCCATGCCCGTGGCGGCGGCGGTGCTGGCGCTGGTGGTGGGGGGAATCTACGTGGTGCAGTCCCTGTCGCCGCTGAGCCAGGTGACGCCCTGCCTGGCGGCGGCGGGACTGACGGGGCTCTCCGCCTGGTTTTTTGTCCCTCTGCTGCGGCCCGACGGGGAGCGCCCCCTCTCGGACAGCGTGCTCTTCCTGGCGGCGGCGCTGCTGCTGGCCTTCAGCGATTTGATGCTTCTGGGGCTCTCTCTGGGGCGGGCGGCGCTGTGCGTGCTGCTGGCCATGGCCGCCTATGAGCGGGGGCCGGCCGCCGGCGCCGCGGCGGGGCTGGGTCTGGGGCTGACGGCGGACCTGTGCGCCGGCACGGGGCTGCTGACGGCGGGCTACGGCCTGGCGGGGCTGCTGGCGGGGAGCCGCCGGGGCGGACCCCGGGCCGGGGCGGCCGGGGCGTTTTTGCTGGCCGTTCTGCTCTCCCTTTTGCCGGCGGAGGACCCCTTCGGCCAGCCGCTGCTGCTGGAGGCCGCTTTGGGCATGGGCGTCTTTTTGCTGCTGCCGGGACGGCTCTTTGGCGGCAAGCGGGTGAAGCGGGAGGAGGCCGGCGTCTCCCAGACGGGGAACCTTTTGAAAGAGCGGCTGACCAAGGCGGCGGAGGCCCTGCGGGAGCTCTATGACAGCATGGGCCGCAGCGCCCCGCCGGCGGCGGAGGAGAACCCGGCCATCGTCTTTGACCGGGCGGCGGAGAAGGTGTGCCGGGGCTGTGCCCTGTGCGCCCTGTGCTGGCAGAAGGAGTACACCGGGACCTTCAACGCCCTCAACGACGCCACGCCCTACCTGCTGGAGCGGGGCAGGGCGGAGGCCAAGGACTTCCCCCAGTATTTCTCCAGCCGGTGTATTCATCTGCCGGACTTCCTCACGGCGATCAACGGGGAGCTCTCGGCCTACCTTCTGCGGCGGCAGTACCGGCGGCAGCTGGAGGAGACCCGCCGCAGTGCCCGGGGACAGTACGCCCAGCTCTCGGAGCTGCTGACGGCCACAGCCGCGGGGCTGGGAGAGGCGGTGCCCGTCTCCGCCGCGGCGGCGGCGGTGCCCTGCCAGGTGGGCGCGGCCCTGCGGCCGAAGGCGGGGGAGAGCGTCTGCGGGGACACCCTGGTGTCCTTCTGCCGGGAGGACGGGGTGTGGAACCTGCTGCTGGCGGACGGCATGGGCAGCGGGGAGCCGGCCCGGAAGGAGTCGGCCCTCACCTGCCGGCTGCTGCGGCAGTTCCTGGAGGCGGGCATTGAGCCGGAGGCGGCGCTGAAGACCCTCAACGCCGCCATGGCCCTGCGGGGGGCGGAGACCGGCAGCTTCACCACCATTGACCTGTGTACCTTTGACCCGGCGGCGGGGGAGGCGGTCTTCTACAAGTACGGCGCGGCCCCCAGCTACCTGAAAAAGGGGGGCGCGGTGCGGCGGGTGGCCGGGGGAAGCCTGCCGGCGGGCCTGCGGGGAACCCCGGCGGCGCCGGACATCACCCGAACCCGCCTGGAGCCGGGGAGCTTTGCGGTGATGGTCAGCGACGGCGTGGCGGACCCCAATCAGGACGAGTGGCTGCTGGATCTGCTGGCGGGCTGGGAGGGGGAGGACCCCCAGACCCTGGCGGGGCTGATCCTCGGCGAGAGCGTCCGCCGGGAGCACCTCCAGGACGACTGCGGCATTCAGGTGCTCTACCGCCCGGCGGAGGGGAAGCAGGTGTGAGACCAACGGAGCCGCTGGAAAAAATGGAGTGAAATGGGTATAGAGAGGCCGCTCCCGCGGCAAAATGGAACTGTCGCCACTCCATGGGAATTCCGCTCCGCCGAGCCCCATGGGCGGCCGGAACTTCACAGGCAGCAGGAGGCAGTTATGGTAAAAGGTATTTCCAGACGGGTCGTGGTGGTGGATTCCCCGGACCGGAGATTTTTTGAGCAGGCCATTTTCATCGTCCGCAACGACGCCGCCGGAGAGGGCGTCACCGCCCGGGAGCTGGTGGAGGAGGCCCGCCAGGTGGCCCGGAACTACGCCGGCGGGGAGCACAGCCGGTTTGCCCGGGCCTGGCGGAATCTGAGCCCGTGGGTGTACAGCCTCATGGGCGCCGCCGCCATCGGCCTGGTCTGGCTGATTACGGCGCTGATCTGAGGGAATTTCATAAACGAAGAGGGACATGACATCTTGTCATGTCCCTCTGCCTTTCGGTTGGAACGCTTGCCGTAAAGGGCGGCCCATGGAGTCTCGCAGAACGGGCCGCCGGTCAATCTGCATCTGCGCGCTGCGCGCCTCAGGGGATCTCCCGCAGAATCCGGCGGGTCTCCTCCGCGTCGCGCATGATCTGATCCCGCAGGGCGTCCAGGGATTCAAAGCGCACCTCGTCCCGCAGGTGCTTGAGAAACTCCACCCGCACCGTCTGGCCGTAGAGATCGCCGTCGAAGTCCAACAGCCAGGACTCCACCGTCACGTCGGCGCCGTTGTTCACCGTGGGCCGGACGCCCACGTTGGTGACGCCGCCCAGGGCCCGGCCGTCCGGGAGAAAGACCCGGGCTGCATAGACGCCGTAGCCGGGCACCAGCACGTGGGGGGGCACCGAGAGATTCACGGTGGGGATGCCGATGGTGTGGCCGATGCGGCGGCCGTGGCGGACCTCCTGGGTCAGCACGTGGGGGTGGCCCAGAAAGCGGTTGGCCCGGTCCATCTGCCCCAGCTCGATGAGCCGCCGGATATAGGTGGAGCTGACGGTGATGCCGCCGATTTCCACCGCCGGAATGATGTCGCACCCCAGGCCCAGCTCCGCGCACTTTTGCTGCAAAAGTGCCGGAGTGCCCTGGTTCTTGTGGCCGAAGCGGTGGTCGTGGCCCGCCACCAGGTGGACGGCGTGGTGCCGCTCCACCAGGATTCTGGTGATATAGTCCTCCCAGGAGGTGGTCATCATCTCCTGGTCGAAGGGGGCCATCACCACCTCCTGAATTCCATACAGCCGCTGCATCAGGTCCCGCCGGTCCCGGGGGGCGTTGATGAGGGGGCAGGGGACGCCGGTGACCACCTCCTTCGGCGGGCGGTCAAAGGTGAAGACCGCGGGGACGGCGCCCCGGCGGGCGGCCTCCTCCACCGTCCTGCGCAGCAGGGCGGCGTGGCCCAGGTGGACGCCGTCAAAGAAGCCCAGGGCGATGACTTTTTCCTGAATGGACATGACATTACACTCCAAAGAAGTTCTTGATAGACGTGAGCGTGCCCCCTCTGGCCCGGGAGAGGCACAGGAAGCTGCCGTCCCGGCCATATACCCGGTAGGTCCCGTCGGAAAGGGAGGGATCGGCGACCGGCGCACCGTTGCGGACCCGGGTCTCTGCCCCCGGCGATTTCAGCAGCAGAATGGGATGCTCCTGGAACAGACTGTCTACGGGCAGAAGCAGCTCCTCGCCCCGGGCCTGGACCTCCTCCAGGGTGACGGCCTCCGACAGGGGAAAGCCCGCGGCCATGGTCCGCCGGAGGCTGCTCATGGCCCCTCCGCAGCCCAGGGTCTGGCCGATGTCGTGGCACAGAGTCCGGATGTACGTTCCCTTGGAGCACAGACAGCGAAGGAGGTAGTCTCCCTCCTCCGTCTGCTCCAGGAGCTCCAGCTCGTAGATGGTGACGGGCCGGGGCTTCCGCTCCACCTCCCGGCCCTTCCTGGCCAGCTCGTAGAGCCGCTTCCCCCCGATCTTCACGGCGGAGTACATGGGCGGAATCTGCCGGAGCTCCCCCCGGAATGAGGCCAGAGCCGCCTCCACATCCTCCCGGCGGACCTGAACGGGCCGCCGCTCCAGGACCTCCCCGGAGGTGTCCTGGGTGTTGGTGACGACGCCCAGCCGCAGTCCGGCCACATACTCCTTCCGGCCCTTCTCCGCGAACTCCACGGCCTTGGTGGCCTGTCCCACAAACACCGGCAGAACGCCGGTGGCCATGGGGTCCAGGGTTCCGCCGTGGCCGATACGCTTTTCGTGAAAGACCCCCCGCAGCTTGGCGCACACGTCCATACTGGTCCACCCGGCGGGCTTGTCAATGATGATGATTCCACTTGGCATTTTTTCAATGAGGAATTAGGAATGAGGAATGAGGAATTTCTCCCTTCCATATTCAATTCCTAATTCCTGACTCCTAATTCCTAATTCTCCTGAAAGTCCGGCACCAAGGCCGCAATCGCCGCCAGCACCTGCCGCCGGGCGTCGTCCCAGGGGGCCTCGATGGTGCAGCCCGCCGCGGCGGCGTGGCCGCCGCCGCCGAATCTCCGGCAGACCTCCGTGGCGCTGACCCGGGGAGAAGTCCGCAGGGACAGCTTCCACACGTCCGGGCGGAGCTCCCGCATGGTCACGGCGCAGTCCACCCCCTCGATCTGGGGGCCCAGGGCGGAGAGGTCCTCGGCGTCGCTCTCCGTGGCCTGGAACCGGGCCATCAGGCTGAGCGGCACCGACAGCACCGCCACCCGGCCCCGGTCGTAGAAGAGGCAGTCGTTCATCATGGCCCCCTCCAGCTGCATCCGTTTGCGGCTCCTGGTGCGGAAGAACACCTTGTTGACGGTCTGATAGTCGATGCCGGTGTTCATCAGCGCCGCCGCCACGGCGTGGGTGCGGGGGGTGGTGTTGGCGTAGGCAAAGCAGCCGGTGTCCGTGGACACGGCCACGTACAGGGGCAGGGCGATCTCCGGCGTGATGGGCCCCAGGGCCGCCAGCACGTCGTACAGGATCTCCCCGCAGGCGGCGGCCTCCGCCCGGAGCAGGTTGGCCTTCGCAAATTTTTCAAAGGACGGATGGTGGTCTATGGCCAGGTCCACCCGGCCCAGATAGGGTTTGGCGTTCTCCGGAAACAGGCCCGCGGCGGCGATGTCCACGGACACCACCTTCTCCGGGGAGAAATCCGCCGGGGCGGCGTAGGGCAGGAAGTAGGGAGCGCTGCTCTCCGTCAGGCCCGGATTGGGCAGCAAAAACGCCGTTTTTCCCAGGGCCCGCAGCCCGGCGCACAGGGCGGCGGCACAGCCCACGGTGTCCCCGTCGGGCCGCACGTGGGTGAGGATCAGGACGCGGTCAAAGCTCCGCAGCAGCGCCGCGGCCTCCGGTACGCTCAGCATGGTCCGTCCTCCGTTTCTCCCCCGCGGGCGTCGCCGCTTGTCTCCACCTGCCGCAGCAGCTCCAGGATGTGGGCCCCGTGCTGGATGGAGTCGTCGGCGATGAATTGCAGCTCCGGGGTGTAGCGCAGCTGGAGGGCACGGCCCAGCTCCCGCCGCAGGAAACCTCCGGCGGATTTGAGGCCCCTGAGGACCTCCTTCTCCTGGGACTTGTCCAGAACGCTGATATAGACCCGCGCATAGCGCAGGTCGCCGGTGGTGTCTACCCGGGTGATGGAGACCATGCCCACCTGGGACACCCGGGGGTCCTTCAGGCGGCGGAGCTGGTCACTGAGTTCCCGCTGGATCTCTTCGTTGATCCGGCCGATTCGATTGCTTGCCATAAGGGAGCGCCTCCTTTTTTGCGCCGGTTTGCGCAGGGAATGGAAGCCGGCTTCCGGGCCGGCTTCCGGGAAGAAACTGAAGAAAAAGGGGCGGCGGCTATGCCGCCGCCCTTATTGTGTGCCTTATCGGGGAATCTCCTCCATGGTATATCCTTCAATGATGTCGCCTTCTTTGATGTCGTTGAACTTCTCCACGGTCATGCCGCATTCGTAGTTCTCCGCCACCTCTCTGGCGTCGTCCTTGAACCGCTTCAAGGATGCCAGGCTTCCCTCGTGAATCACGATGCCGTCCCGGACCACCCGCACGGAGCAGGCCCGGACGATCTTGCCGTCCTGGACGTAGCAGCCGGCCACGGTGCCGACGCCGGAGACCTTGTAGGTCTGGCGGACCTCCGCGTGGCCCAGGACCACCTCCCGGTACTTGGGGGCCAGCATTCCCTTCATGGCCGCCTCGATCTCGTCGATGCAGTCGTAGATCACCCGGTACATCCGCATATCCACGTTCTGCCGCGCCGCGCCGTCCCGGGCCGCGGCGTCGGGGCGGACGTTGAAGCCCACGATGATGGCATTGGAGGAGGCGGCCAGCATCACGTCGGACTCGTTGATGGCGCCCACGCCGCCGTGGATCACCCTCACGTTCACCTCGTCGTTGGAGAGCTTCTCCAGAGAGGCCTTCACCGCCTCCACGCTGCCCTGGACGTCCGCCTTGACGATGAGGGCCAGCTCCTTGCGCTCCCCGGCCTGGATCTGGTCGAAGAGGTTCTCCAGGGAGACCTTCTGCACCGGCGCGGCGGCCTTGGCCCGGGCCTCCGCCTTGCGCTGCTCCACCAGCTCCCTTGCCATGCGCTCATCGGCCACGGCGAAGAAGGGACTGCCCGCCTCCGGGGCCTCGGAGAGTCCGGCGATCTCCACGGGGACGGAGGGGCCGGCCTCTGTGAGGCGGTTGCCCTTGAAGTCCAGCATGGTGCGGACCCGGCCCACGGCGGTGCCGGCGATGATGATGTCGCCCTGCTTCAGCGTGCCGTTTTGCACCAGGAGTGTGGCCACGGGGCCCCGGCCCTTGTCCAGACGGGCCTCGATGACGGTGCCCTGGCCCGCCCGGTTGGGGTTGGCCTTCAGCTCCTGGATCTCCGCCAGGAGCACCAGGTTCTCCAGCAGGTTGTCAATGCCGATGTTCTTCTTGGCGGAGACCTTGCAGCAGATGGTCTCGCCGCCCCACTCCTCGGGCACCAGGCCGTGCTCCGTCAGCTGCTGCATCACCCGGTCCGGATTGGCGTTTTCCTTGTCGATCTTGTTGACGGCCACGATGATGGGGATGCCCGCCGCCTTGGCGTGGTTGATGGACTCGATGGTCTGGGGCATGATGCCGTCGTCCGCGGCCACCATCAGGATGGCGATGTCCGTAATCATGGCGCCCCGGGCCCGCATGGAGGTGAAGGCCTCATGGCCCGGCGTATCCAGGAAGGTGACGGGCTTGCCGTTCACCTGGACCTGATAGGCGCCGATGTGCTGGGTGATGCCGCCGGCCTCTCCGGCGGCCACGGAGGTGTTGCGGATGGTGTCCAGCAAAGAGGTCTTGCCGTGGTCCACGTGGCCCATGACCACCACCACCGGCGCCCGGGGCACCAGGTCCTCGGGGCGGTCTTCGGCGGTGTCGATGAGCTTTTCCTCAATGGTGACCACCACCTCTTTTTCCACCTTGCAGCCCATCTCCTCCGCCACGAAGGCGGCGGTGTCGTAGTCGATCAGCTGGCTGAGGGAGGCCATGACGCCGTTCTTCATCAGGCACTTGACCACCTCCGCGCCGGTCTTCTTCATGCGGCTGGCCAGCTCTCCCACACTGATCTCATCGGGGATCTGGACTTTGAGGGGGGCCTTCTTGGCGATCTCCAGCTGGAGACGGCGCATCTTTTCCGCCTCGTCCTGGCGGCGCTTGTTGGAGAAGGCGGGGCCGCCCCGGCGCTGGCTGTTGCTGCGGAACTTCTCCTTGCCGCCCCGCTGCTGCATCCGCTCGCCCCGCTGGCCGCCCAGGGTCTCCAGCCGCTCGTCGTACTTGCTCAGGTTCACATCGCCGCCCTTGCGGGTGTCCACGATCTTCTTCTGAGGCACCCGGCTGACGGGCTGCTGCACCACAGGCTGCGCCTTGGGCGTTTCGCCGCCCTTGGCCGGCTGGGGCTGCGCGGCGGGCTTCTGGGGGGGATTCTTCCCGCCCTGGGGCGCGGTCTGGGCGCTCTGGGGCTGGGCCGGCGCCTCCGCCTTGGCCTGAGCCGCCGGTGCGGCGGGCTCGGCTTCCTTTTTGGGCTCTTCCCTGTATGTGTCCGCAAAGATCACCTGAATCCCGGACACCTGGTTGTGCTGGGTCAGATAGTCGAAGATGACAGACAGCTCGTGGTCGCTGAGAACCTGCATGTGATTCTTGGGCGCCGCGGCGTACTTCGTCAAAATCTCGGTGATCGTCTTGGTGGGCAGACCGAAATCCTTTGCCACCTCGTGGACTCTGTATTTCTCAATAGCCAATCAAAACACCTCGTTTGCTCCAACCCGGAGGCTGGGAATTTTTCATTACGTGTCCTCCCGCCTGCGGAAGGAGCCCTTGCCCTTTTTCACCGGCCGGCTGTGGGCGTAGGGATTGGGCCGGCCGCCTCCGGCGCGCTGGTGCCGGGCCGGCCCCGCGCCCCGGGCGGTCCGGGACTGGTTTGGCGTTTTAGCCGTCCGGGATTGGGAGGCCGGCGCGCTCCGCCGCCCGTCTCTGGGCGGCGCCTCTGCCGCCTTCACCGGCGGGGGCTTTTTCAGCCGCCGCTTTCCGGCGCGGAGATTCTTCTCATGGGCCTGCTGCTCCGCCCGCCTCTGGGCGGCCCGCCGGGCCTTGAGGTCCAGACGCCGGGCGGCCTCGCCGTAGAGCGTCGGGTCCAGATCCGCCAGTTTCCTGGCCAGGGCGTTGGCAAGGCCGATGTCCGTCACCGCCGCCACCGCCGCGGAGGTCCTTCCCAGGGCCCGCCCCAGCTCCGCCTTGGAGAAGGGGAGCCGCAGCCACAGGCACTGTCCGGCCTCGGCAAAGTGCTCCACCCGGCGGCGGGTATTCTCCGCCGCGTCGGAGGCCAGCAGCAGCACCCGGGCGTCTTTGGCCCTGGCCGCGGCCTCCACCGGCTCCTCTCCCACCGCCAGGTTGCCGCCCCGCAGGGCCAGCCCCAGCAGGGACAATATGTTATGACTGTCCATCCGCGCCTCCCAGTTCCGCCTCCATGGCGTCGTAGACCTCCGGGGGGATGGCGGTCTCAAAGGCCCGCTCCAGGGCCCGGCTTTTCCGGGCCTTTTTCAGGCAGGCCACGTCGTGGCACACATAGGCGCCCCGCCCCGGCTTCTTGCCGCCAAAATCCAGGCTGACGGTCCCCTCCGGGGATTTGACCACCCGCAGGAGGGCCTTTTTGTCCTTCATCACCCGGCAGCCCACGCACTGCCGCTGGGGAATTTTTTTCACTTTCGGCACGTTTGTCAGCCGCCTTTCCGTTCAATTAGGAATTAGGAGTTAGGAATTAGGAATTGAAAACGGGATTCCCCGAGTGAGAGGAATCGGTCTCCATCCGGCAGCCGGACAAAAATTCCTAATTCCTCATTCCTCATTCCTAATTTCTAATTTACAGGGATTCCTCCTGGGAAACCGTACCCTCCAGAGGCCCGGGCTCCTGGGGGGAGACGCTCTCCTCCTCGTCCTCCTCCGGCTCCTGATAGCTCTCCGGCTTGATGTCAATCTTATACCCCGTCAGCCGGGCGGCGAGACGGGCGTTCTGGCCCTCCTTGCCGATGGCCAGGCTCAGCTGGTCGTCCGGCACCACGCAGCGGCAGGCCTTGCCCTCCTCCGCCATCTGCACGCTCAGCACGTCGGCAGGGGCCAGGGCGGCGGCGATGAACTCCGCAGGGTCCTCGCTCCACTTGATGATGTCGATCTTCTCGCCCCGCAGCTCCTCCACGATGCCGGCCACCCGCTGGCCCCGGGGGCCCACGCAGGCGCCGATGGGGTCCACGTTCTCATCGTTGGACCACACGGCCATCTTGGTGCGGCTGCCCGCCTCCCGGGCGATGGAGCGCACCTCCACGGTGCCGTCGTAGATCTCGGGGACCTCCAGCTCGAAGAGGCGCTTGACAAGGCCCGGATGGGTCCGGGAGATCAGAATCTGGGCGCCCCGGGTGGAGCGGCGGACGTCCACCACGTAGACCTTGACGTGCATCCCCTCCGTGAGCTCCTCGCCGGGGACCTGCTCACCGGTCATCAACAGCGCCTCGGTGGACTCCGTGCCGGTGCCGATCCGCAGGGAGACGCCGCCGGTGCGGGGGTCGATCCGGGTCACCACACCGGTGAGAATCTCGTGCTGCTTGGAGTTGAACTCGTCGTAGATCATGCCCCGCTCGGCCTCCCGCAGGCCCTGGATGATGACCTGCTTGCCGTTGCCGGCGGCGATGCGGCCGAATTCCGTGTTGTCCACGGGGATGTTCACCGTGTCGCCGATCTCGTACTTGGCGGAGAGGGCCTTGGCCTCCTCCAGCGTCATCTCGTTGGAGGGGTCCACATAGTCCTCCTCGTCCACCACGGTCTTCTGGACGAACATCCGCAGAGTCTGGTGCTCCTCGTCCACATCCACGATGACGTTTTCCACCTCGTCGTGGTCCCGCTTGTAGGCGGTGGTGATGGCCTGGATGATCTTCTCCATCATGAAGGACTGGGGGATGCCCCGCTCCTTTTCCAGCAGGGCCAGGGCGGCGAAAATCTCCGCGGGATTCATACCCGCCGGTTCCTTCTGCTTCTTCTTGCCTTTCATGGCACGATTCTCCTTTATCTCCTTGTGTTCAGTGTCCGCGCGCTCCGGCATTGCTGCGCAGAGCCGTTTTTCCCCTGCCGCGAAGCCGCAGGGAGCTGTTTTTTCATGGTCTGCCCGGCAGATCGTTCCGCCGGGAGCAAAAGAACGGGGCGGTCAGAACTCCACCCGCAGCCGCACCAGCGCGAGGTCCTTTTTGGAAAAGGTCCGCTCCCCGCCGTCCACCGTGACGGTGACGTCCCCGCTGAGCTCGTCATAGGCGCTCAGCACGCCGGGGAACTCCTTGCGGCCCGCCTCCGCCCGGTACAGCTTGACCAGCACGGGGCTGCCCAGAAACTGCCGGAAATCCGACGGGCGCTTCAGTGCCCGCTCCGCCCCGGCGGAGCCCACCTCCAGGGTGTAGCTGCCCTCGATGGGGTCCGCCTCATCCAGGAGGTCCGAGAGCTTCCGGGACACGGCCTCGCAGTCCAGGATGTCCACGCCGCCGGGTTTGTCCAGAAGGACCCGCAGATACCAGGTGCCGCCCTCCTTGACGTACTCCACGTCCCAGAGCGTACAGCCGGCCTCTGCAATGGCCGGCGCGGCCAGTTCGGCGGTGAGCTCCGTGATCTTCTTCACAACCCTGCCTCCTCGGGGCCGGCGGGACGTTCCAAGGCGCCCGGCCAGCCTGAAATTTCCTGAATTTGTAAATTTTTAGAAGGGGAAAATGCCCAACAAAAAGAGCGGACCGTGGTCCACTCCGACATTTTACCTTTACTACCATACTTAATATACCACAGGTTCGCCGAAAGCGCAAGGTTTTTTTCAAAGTTCCGGAGCTTTTTTCCGGGAGATTTTCCTTGCGCCGGGGGCGGGGGCGTGGTATGATCGTCTCATTCAACTCCCGCCGGCGGCGGGGGTTCACGGGAGGAACACCATGAAAGATGAAAAGACCCTGGCATATCTCAACCTCTTTGCCATTCTGGGGGCCCTGCCCTATCTCTGCGAGCTGGACAAACCGTCCGCCCGGCTGATTGAGGACGCCTCCGTCTCCGTGGGATTCGCCGTGAAGGGCGGGCCCTCCGCCACCCTCTTTTTCGGCGGCGGCCGGTGCCGCATGGCCCCGGGCACGGACCGCTGCCAGGTGAAGCTGCCCTTTTCCACCTGCGCCAGGTTCAACGGCCTGATGGACGGCACCGTGACGCCCATTCCCAGCAGGGGGATCACCAAGGTGGGCTTTTTGACCGGCACCTTCACCAGGCTGACGGACCGGCTGACGGAGTTTCTGCGGCCGGCCCCCGGCGCCCTGGAGGACCCGGAGTTCTTCCGGATCTCCACCACGCTGATGTTCCACGTCATCGCCGAGGCCGTGGCGCAGATCGCCAATGAGGACCCCATTGGCCAGTGCTCCGCCGCCGGCATTGTGGACGGCATCGCGAAGCTCTCCATCCAAAACGGCCCCGGTGCGGCGCTGTGCTGCCGGGACCACAGGCTCCTCGCCCTCCACCGCCCGCCGGAGAACTGCCTTTCCTACATGGAGTTTCAGGACATGCGCGTGGCCCGGGAGCTCTTTGACGGAAAGCTCAACGCCATCGCCGCCGTGGGATTGGGGCAGGTCCGCATCGGCGGCATGATCTCCCAGATCGACAACATCAACCGCATTCTGGACCGGGTGGCGGTCTATCTCGCGTAAGGAGGGCAGAAGGATGCACATCAATGACTATTCCAAGAGCCGGGAGGCCTATCTCCGGGCCTGCAAAGTGATTCCCTCCGGCATTTACGGCCACCAGGGTCCCGCCGAGGGCTGCTACACCCCCGTGGAGGCCTGGCCCCTGTTTTCCCAGCGGGCCAAGGGGTCCTATTTCTGGGATCTGGACGGCAACCGCATGATCGACTACATGTGCGGCTACGGCCCCAATATCCTGGGCTACGGCGACCCGGACGTGGACGAGGCCGCGAGGCGCCAGCGGGAGCTGGAGGACTGCGTGACGGTGCCCTCCACGAAGATGATCGAGTTTGCAGAGCTGCTGGTGGACACTGTGGCCAGTGCCGACTGGGCCTTCTTCGCCAAGAACGGCGGCGACGTGACCACCCTGGCCGTCATGACCGCCCGGGCCCACACCCGCCGCAAGAAGATCGTCTTCTTTAAAGGCTACTACCACGGCGTGGACGCCTGGGCCCAGAAGAAGGACTACGCCGGCATCCTGGAGGAGGACGTGGCCAACAACCTCACCGTGGACTGGAACGACGCCGACGCCCTGGGAGAGCTCTTTGACCGCTACAAGGGGGAGATCGCCGCCGTCATCGGCCAGCCCTATATGCACGGCAACTTCTGTGACAACGAGCTGCCCGCCGAGGGCTTCTGGCAGAAGGTCCGCAGACTCTGCGACGACAACGGTGCCCTGCTGATCCTCGACGACGTGCGGGCAGGGTTCCGGCTGGACCTCCGGGGCAGCGACCACTTCTTCGGCTTTGAGGCGGACCTCATCTGCTTCTGCAAGGCCCTGGCCAACGGCTACAATGTCTCCGCCCTCTGCGGCAGGGAGTTTTTGAAGGGCACCGTCTCCGGCATCAGCTACACGGGCAGCTACTGGCTCTCCGCCGTGCCCTTTGCCGCGGGCATTGCGTGTCTGGAGAAGATGAAGCGGCTGGACCTGCCCAGGATTCTGGACGAGAAGGGCCGCAAGGTGGGCGAGGGCCTCCGGGCCGCCGGGGAGAAGTACGGGTTCGATCTCCATGTGTCGGGAATGCCCAGCCTCTTCTACCTGCGTCTGGCGGACGACCCCAGCCTGATGCTCCACCAGGAGTGGATCGCCGAGTGCGTGAAGCGGGGCGTGTTCTTCACCACCCACCACAACCACTTTTTGAATTACGCCCTCTCCGACGAGGACATTGCGGAGACCATCGCCGTAGCCGACGAGGCCTTCCGGGTCCTGCGGGAGCGGCATCCGGTCTGATGCGCCTCCGGAGTGCCCGGCAAGCCGGAGGGTTTCCATATGACTAAAGAGACGGACAGCCACGGCTGTCCGTCTCTTTGTCTCAGAGGGGGGAAAATTCTGCCCTCCGCGGCCCCGGCGGGCCATGAGGGTTACGGCGCCCTTCTGGTCTTTTTCCAGAGCAGATACGCCTCGTAGTCCCTCAGCGCGGCCAGCTCCTCCTTCGTGAATTTCTCCCCGCGCCGGTGCTGGACATAGGCGGGGTCCACATCGGACAGCCCCAGCAGATAGTCGGAGGAGACGTGGTAGCGGCGGCAGATGGCAACCAGCATGGCATGGCTGGGCGAACTCTTTCCCTGCTCCCACGCCCGCACCGTGGCCAGAGACACGCCGCACTGCTCCGCCAGAGTTGCCTGGGTATCTCCGTGATCCTTCCGGATCTCTGCCAGACGCTCCCCAATCATTGCCATCACCTCGTGTGTCAAGTATATAGTTTTTTATCACCCTCAGCTAAAAATAATATTTTTATTGCACTTCCTGGGAAAGTGTGATAATATTATTGGTAGTATCGAAAAAAGAAATAAAAATATACCGCCCAGACACATCCCGTTTTTCCAGAGGCTCGGTCAGGGCAGCGGCCCGGGAGTGTCCGATTCGGAGATATGGAGATATTTTGTAGGGGCGGCTATCAGCCGCCCGTCCCGCGGGAGAACCGGTGCGGGGGGATCGACCGTCCTTCTAAAGGGCGGTCCGGTATTCGTAGGGAGACGGGCGGCTGATAGCCGCCCCTACAGCAGCATTTCATGAATATACAAACGTGATAAACTGCACGTTTGGACACTCCCCGGCGGCCCGGTGATCTGGACAAATCCCGCCTGGCTGTGGTAAAATAGACCATCAAAACGCCTGCCTCCCCAGGCGGGCGGGGCAGGCGGCGAGGAGCGATGCGGGCATGAAGGAACAAAAGGAGAAGGGAAACGGTCTGGGGTTTCTCCGCTGGCCCTGGAACGCGGTGATCTATGTGCTGCTGGCAGTGGTTTTGCGGCTGTTTGCGATTCCGGTGATTCTGCTGCTCATGTGGGTTCAGCGGAAGAACAACCCCCACGGCGCGGCGGAGGGCTACTGCCTCAGCCGCACCCGGAAGAAGCTGACCTGGCTGATCTGGGGAGGGCTCTGCCTGGTGGTCGCCGTGTGTCTGGGGGCGGTGTTTGCCATGGGATTGGGCCAGGACCGGGCGTACTGGGAGACCATGGACTATGTGACGCTGGCCGTCTCCGGCGGCGGCGCGGTGCTGCTGGGACTGCTGGGGATCTGGCTTTGCTATGTGGCCGTGCGGGATGCGTGTTTTCCCGAGAAGAGCACTCTGGCCCAGTCCATTCGCAGTCAGCTGCCCTATCCGGAGGAGGCCCCGCCGGTGGAGGAGCTCTTTGCCATGGTGGACGGCGATTTGAAGGAGCACGGCCAGTGGTTCGGCCCCGTGGGCATCGGCCGGGAGTGGGTTCTGGGGGACGGCGTGAACCGGATTGACCGCATCCGGGGGATCTTTGTGGTCAACGAGCTCCACCAGCACCGCACGGAGACCGGCGTCCGCACCCGGCGGGAGATGGAGCTGGTTTTGATCGACGACCGCTGGCAGCGGACGGGCACCGGCTTCAACAACCTGAACGATTTGAAGGCGGCGGCGGACTGCCTGGCCCTGCGGGTGCCGGAGGCCCGGCGGGGCTCCAATGGGCAGAACCTCGACTTCTGGACCATGGAGGAGAGCCAGCGGGAGGACTTCGAGCGGGAGTTCCAGCAGAAAAGGAATCTCCGGGCCTCGGAGGCGGCCCGGCAGGCGGCATTGCAGGATCAGCCCCAGGACATGATTTTCCAGGACGGCGCGGAGCGGACCTCCCGGGTGACGGGGGAGCTGGTGGAGGCGAGGCTGCGGCAGTATCTTGCCGAGGGCGCCGGCGCCTTCTCCCTGATCCCCACCCGGCCCTTTCCCTCAGGGGAGCGGCTGCTGCGGGAGCTGCGGGCTGCGGTTAGAGGCGGGCGCGTGTTGATCAGCGTGGTGTCTGTGCCGTTCTCCGGCGGTGTGGAGACGAATCTGGAGTGCTTCGTGGAGGAAGAGGCGGCCCTGGAGATTTTGAGGGGCTGGCTCCGCCGGCAGGCCCCGGATGTGACGGACTGGTCCCAGGGACGGGTAAACGCCCCCGACGACCGGGGCGGGACGGTGGAACAGCCCCGGCGGGAGTCCCGGGCGAAGCTGTATCTGGTGCGGTCCAACGGCCTCTCCGAGACCCATACCGCCTTCACCGGCGAGGATGTGGAGGTGGCGGCGGAGGGCCTGGTGGACGGCACCTATCAGACGGTGGAGCTGACCCACCCGGTGGGCTACTTATGGATTCGGGTGCTGGCCGGAGACAGGATGGACGGCCGCTGCACCGTGGAGGCCACCCGGCCGGATGCGGACAGCCTGCGTTTTTTCCGGACGAAGATGCCGCCCCGTCAGGCCGCCGCCTGGCTGACGGGCTACCCCCACGGCGAATACCTCCCCGGCGGGACGGAGTGGAAGGATTTCACGAAGCAGGTCAAGTGAATGGGAGAAATCGGGGAATCGCCCCTTTTTCATTGGAGAACAGGAAACCATGAAGCATAGGAAAGGAATGTGAAGCGTATGGGCAAGGGATTGAGCAGTGAGGTCAGGCAGGCCCTCCAGGACATCTACTACAACGTGCGGACCGGCCGGGGGAAGGAGGCCTTCGCCCTGCTGGAGCAGGCGTCTGCCGCCGGGGACGGAGACGCCACCTGCGTACTGGCCCGGTGCTACTGCGGGTATCAGTACGTCTGGAGAGGCCACGGCTTCCCGGAGGACGACGACAAGGCCACGGAGCTGATGCACAGGGCCGTGGAGCAGGGCAGCGCCCTGGCGGTGCTGCTCTGTATGCGCACAGGGGATCTGACGCCCTCCCTGGAGAAGAAGATGCCCTTTGCCAGCATCCAGGAGGCCTTCAACGAGGTGCTGGAGATGGCGAACGAGGGCGACGCCTTCTGTCAGTACATCATCGGCAACACCTATTTCTGGGGCGACTTCATGCAGATCGAGAACAAGGGCCCCGACTCCTTCCCGGATCGGCAGAGCTTTTTGCACTACGTGCAGGAGAACATCGCCAAGTGCGAGGACTGGTTCTGGAAGGCCCTGCGGGGCGGGATCTACTTTGCCGCCAACAACCTGAATAAGTATTATACGGAAGGGGAGGAGGGCATCATCGCCCCCCAGCCGGAGAAGGCCAGGGATCTCTACAAGATCGGCGCGGAGTACGGCCACCCCCTGCATCAGTCCATCTACGCCGACCAGCTGAAAAAGGAGGGCCACATGCAGGAGGCCCTGCACTGGTACCAGGAGGCCGCCGAGGGCGGCAACCCCGGCGACTGGTACGAGGTGGGCAACCTCTGCTTCGACGGCGCCGACGGCGTCCCCAAGGACGAGGCCTACGCCGTGGAGTGCTTTGAAAAGGAGCTGGCCCGGAACCCCAGGCACACCGGCGCCAATAACGTGTTAGGCAAGGCCTACTACTACGGCCGGGGCGTGGCCCAGGATTACGCAAAGGCCTATCAGCTGCTGAGCACCGCCTACGACACCGGCAACACCTGGGGCGTGTTCTATCTGGGCTCGTGCTGCTTCAACGGCTGGGGAACGCCCCAGGACTACAAGCAGGCCCGGATCTTCCTGGAGCAGGTGGACTGGAAGAACAGCGACGCCTTCTACATGCGGGGGTACATGTATGCCAATGGCCTGGGCGGACCGGAGAACATTCCCCTGGGCGTGGAGTGGCTGCAAAAGGCCGGCGACCACGCAAAGGCCAGGGAGGAGCTGCTGCACTACAAGAAGACCCTCTTCGGCAAGTGGGTCCGCCGGTGAGTGCCGGAGCCGGCCCGTGCCCGACGGCAGAGGGCGGATTGGATGAAAGATCCATATACAGCCGGAGCGGCGCTGCAAAAGCAGCGCCGCTCCGTGTTCGTGTTCCGGCCGGGAAACGTTCGGCGGTTGACAGAGGAGTCCCGCTTCACTCCGGCGGGCAGTTGTTCTCCACAATGTGCACGTTCAGGTGGTTGTAGGTCATCTCCACATGATGCTCCGCAAAGGCCGGCCGCAGCTGCTCCGAGAGGGTGAACTTCACGTTGAGAAAATTCTCCGCCGCGCACCAGCAGTAGATCGTGTACTCGATGGCGCTCTCGCCGTAGCCTGTCACATAGACCGCCGGCGGAGGGTCCTGGAGCAGTCCCGGCGTCCGCTCCAGCGCCGCGCGGCAGGCGGCCTTCACGGTCTCCGTCTCGTCGCCGTAGGAGGCGGTGATGACCTGGGTCACCCGGCGGCGGCCCAGGGCGGTGTAGTTGGTCACCTGGGAGTCCGCCAGGCCCTTGTTGGGCAGCAGCACCAGAAGGCCGTCCGGCGTCACCAGGCGGGTGTGGTTCAGGGTGATCTCCTCCACCGTCCCGGCGGTGCCGGAGGCCTCGATATAGTCCCCGATGGTGAAGGGGTGGGAGGAGAGGATCACCAGTCCCCCGGCGATATTGCCCAGCACGTCCTCCGCCGCCAGGGTGACCCCCAGGGAGGCCACCGACAGCAGCGCCACCAGGGACGTCATGTCAATGCCGAGGCTTCCCACCACAATGATGGCCGCGATCAGATACAGCAGCGTCTTGATGCCGGAGAAGAGGTATTTCCGGATGCGCTGGTCCAGCTTGGACCGCTCCAGCAGCCGCCGGATCAGCTTCAGCGCAACCCGGATCACCACCAGGCAGAGCACCAGCGTCAGCAGCGCCGACAGCGCCCCGCTGAGGGAGAGATTCATGTTTTTCGCCAGCTCCTGTAAATTCAGCATCCTCCCGCCTCCTCGCTGTTCTTCTCCGCCTGCTCCGCCAGGGACCGGTGCAGCTGCTCCGTGAAGCGGATGGAGTCCGCCACAGCCGATTCCAGCAGCGCGACGAACTGCTCCGCCCTGGGGGCCAGACGGCCGTTCCGGGGGGCGATCCAGCCGATGCGGACGGGGCTCTTGTCCGCCAGGGGCACCGTCACCACCGCCTGGCTGATGAAGCTCTCCACCAGAAGGCCGCTGCCGGTGGTGAAGGCGTCGGTCCGGGCCAGAACGCTCATCATGGTGGCCCGGTTGTTCACGTGAATCCAGCGGTCCGGGCGCCGCATGGAGGGGTACTCCTCGGAGAAGTCCGCCGCCACGCCCTGGGAGCGCTGGAAGGAGACGTAGGGGTATCCCTCCAGATCCGCCTCCGTCACGGCCTTCCGCCCCGCCAGGGGGTGGTCCCGGCGGAGGTAGACACAGGGCGCCACGGCGGCCGTCTCGTGGAAGACCAGGCCCCGGGCGTCCAGCAGCCGGCAGATGATCTTCTCCGTCAGCTCCGTCAAAAAGATCACGCCGAGATCCGCCCGGTGGTCGTATACGTCGTCAATCACCGCGTCCATGCCCGTCTCCCGCAGGGAGAAGCGGAAGCGATGGTCCTCCGCGGTCTGGAGCAGCTGCACAAAGGCCTCCTCCGTGAAGGGGTAGCGCTGGGTGGACACGGAGAAGCGGGCCGGCGCGGCCCCGTCCCGGCCGGGACCGTACAAACTCTCAATCCGCCGCTTCTGCTCCAGCAGGGACAGGGCGTAGCCCAGAAACTCCTTGCCCTCCGGGGTGAACTCCACCCCCCGGTTGCTGCGGCGGAAGAACTGGATGCCCAGCTCCTCCTCCAGCTCCCGCACCGCCGCGGAGATGCCGGACTGGGACAGGTGCAGCCGCTGGGCGGCCTTGTTGATGGACCCGCACTTGGAGATCTCCGCCACATAGGTCAGCTGCTGAAAGGTCATGGGCACTCCTCCTTCTGCCTGTTTCTGCTGTGATTATAAAAATTCCGGGGCGGAATGTCAACCGGCCGGCGGAAAAAGCGGCAGCCCCTCACCCCA
Organism: Clostridiales bacterium; assembly: GCA_019423635.1. Classification (GTDB taxonomy): domain Bacteria; phylum Bacillota; class Clostridia; order Oscillospirales; family Oscillospiraceae; genus Oscillibacter. The sequence continues at coordinate 28,271 of JAHZBA010000006.1, read as the reverse complement.
GGCGCCCCATGCCCCTGCCGCGCCAGAAGGCCCGCTGGGCGGCGATCCGCACCTCCACGGCCGTCCGGAGCCCGCCGGGGTCCGCCAGGAGCGGAAGCACCTCCCCGGTAAGCTCCGCCCGCAGCGCCGGGCCCAGGCGGCCGTCCTCCAGCAGCTGACGGCAGAGCGCCCCGGTCCGGGGGTCCTCCGTCAGGGCGCAGACCATCAGCTGGTCATAGCGCGCCTCCCACCGGGCGTCCTGCAAAAGCTCCCCCTTTGCCAGGGCGGGGTCCCGGAGGGCCCGGTATGACAGCACCCTCTCCAGGGCCCGCTCCGCCAGGTCCGTGATTCCGCGGGCAAAGCGCTCCTCTTCCCCGGTGAAGGGCACCCAGCCGTCCACCCGGCCGCCGCGGTCATAGGTGAGGACCATCTGCCGGCTCCACAGAAAGTGAACCCCCACATTGAGGTAGGAGCCCCGCTCCCAGGCGCTGGGCTGGAACTCCGCCAGCGTCAAAAACCACCCGCAGTCATCCACCCAGATGCGGGACCGCCCCTTCCGGAACAGGCCGTGAGGCGCCAGAACCGCTCCTGCCGCCCGGGCAATGATCTGGTTGTGATCCATCCGCTGCTCCCGCCTTTCTGCGTTCTTCCTCTGTTCTCTGTCATTCTACCATAGGCCCGCGGGGCTGGCAAGGCGGCCCGGTCTGTCGGATTCCCATCCCCCCAGTTTCCAATTTTTTAATTAGTGTGGCTGAATACCGCTTTGCCAAGCAACTTGCAAGAGGATTGAAAACGGAGAACTGCCGTAATTGACAGCTCTCCGTTAAACAGAAGGTTGCGCCCTCTTAATAGTTATGTGAATAGTAATCTATCATTGGAACTCCTTTTTCAATTAAATAATTGCCAATCGCAGTTTCAATTTCCTCTTTAGAGTTTGAACGAAGAATATCCTGTGTAAGTGGAAATATCAAGACAAAAGATGTATCCCATCCGTCATCCCACTCGCGTACCAATTCCCCGGACGTCGTATCATAATCAAAATTAATATCAAAGCTCTGGGCAATTACGCCGACTCTTCCGTTTTTTGTAAATTTAATCCAGACGATATTTCTCGCATCGGTCAAATTGAAGGTTTCTTTTATTACATCATATTTACGGTCCCACTTGATATATTTATGATTCTTTTTGTCATATACTGGCCCATCCCAATTACAACCGACTGCAATTATGCCATTATCTAAAATAAGATGCTTGCCATTATCAAGTTCTATCGTATTCACACAAACAGTTTTTGAGGCTCCATTATTAAATTTTATACAATTCAACAGTTCGTTGACATATGCCAGAACCTGACTGACCGCCACTGGTTCTTGCTGACTTTGTTCTTTAGCTTTATTAACTCTTGTTTTGTCATATCTGTTGTGAATCGACCTCCTCCCTCTGTCCCCATTATCTTTTTCATAAAAAGCATCTTCATCTTTACAAAAATATTTTTGTATGTCATATTTCACAGCCTGAATTCCTCCTATTTTTAAGAATTGTATGGTCTGATAACATAATTTATCATATCATAGGACTTGATTTCATGCAATATGATTGAGTTCTTTTTCGAAATTCCGGCACTCCCTGGTAGAAGAGGGAGAACACACCGGTTTGCCCCTAAGGACGTTCCTGTTTTAAAATGCGCCCTGGAACACGCCCCACCCGGTTCCCCCTTGCGCGGCCGGGGAAATCATGGTAAAATAGGCGCGATCCGCTGCCCGGCGCCGCCCGCCCGGCAGCCGAAAAGGAGGACTGTTATGTACCGGTACATTCTGTTCGATCTGGACGGAACCCTGACCGATTCCAAGGAGGGCATTCTGAAATCCCTGCGGTATGCCTTTGAGAAGATGGGAAAGCCCGTTCCGGGAGATGAGACGCTGCTCCAGTTCATCGGGCCGCCCCTGCAGGAGTCCTTCCAGCTCTTCTGCGGCTTTGCCGGGGAGGAGATCCAGACGGGCATCCGGCTGTTCCGGGAGCGGTATGTGCCCATCGGCAAGTTTGAAAACGCCCCTGCGCCGGGGATGGCGGAGCTGTGCGCCCGGCTGAAGGAGCAGGGCCGTGTGCTGGCGCTGGCCTCCTCCAAGCCGGAGAAGCTGTGTATTCCCATCTGCGAGAGGTTCGGCTTTGCGCCGTCTCTGGAGGTGATTGCCGGCAGCCCGCCCACGGACGACTGGGAGAAGGCCGACGTCATTCGGGAGGCGCTGCGGCGGCTGGGAAACCCCGATCCAGGAGAGGTTTTGATGGTGGGGGACCGGAAGTTTGATGTGCTGGGAGCCAAGGCCTTCGGCATCGACTGCGTGGGCGTGGGGTTCTTCGGCTACGCAGCCCCCGGGGAGATGGAGGAGGCCGGCGCCCTGGCCGTGTTCCGGACGGCGGAGGAGCTGGAGGCCTTCATCCTGGCCCACTGAGGAAATTTTAAGGGGCCCGGACAGCTGTCCGGGCCCCAGTCTGTCGAAAAAGGGTAGAATCTTGGAAAACGGGAAGGAGGGGTGTGTGCGGGGAACCCAGGAGGGGTTCCCTGCGCCATTTTAATCAGGGCGTTTCAGAACTTTTTGAAGTTCTGAAACGCCCGCTCAGCTTGTCGAAAATACTTTTTCGACAAGCTGAGGCCCGGACAGCTGTCCGGGCCTCTTTGTATCGCTCGCTCACTTTTTCGGCGCGGTGGCCTCCTCCGCCTTGGCGGCCTCGGCCCTGGCGGTCTCGATCTCCTTGACCTCCTCCAGCGTCCAGCGGTTGGCGGTGAGATCGGCGGTCATCACCGGGTCCACCGGCACCGCGATGTACATGTTGTTGCCCCGGGTGTAGGCGCCGGTGGTGACGGCCAGCACCTGCCCGTAGACGTTCAGCAGCGTGCCGCCGCTGCTGCCGTGGGAGATGTCGGCGGTGTTGATGATGCAGGGCAGGGTGTACCCCTCCACAGGCCGGTCCGTGGAGCCGATGATGCCGGAGCTCACCGCAAGGCCCATTCCCAGGGGATTGCCCAGGGTGTAGACCACGTCGCCGGGACGGGCGTCGGCGGTGCCCACCAGCTCCAGCCAGGCGAAGCCGGAGGTGGTGTCGCCCTCCTCGGAGGTCCGGGAGACCTGAATCACGGCGATGTCAATCTCCGGGTCGTAGAAGAGGACGGACTCCACCGGGTAGACCTCACCGGTGACCAGAATCACCTGGGCATAGATCCCGTCTTCAATGGAGTGATAGTTGGTGACCGCAAGACCCTCCGCCGAGATGAAAAAGCCGCTGGCGTTGGAGGAGGGGGTCTTGGCGTCGATCTCCTTCTGGCGCTCGTAGACGTTCATGCAGAACACCGCGGCCATGTGGCGGTCCGCCGCCTCCCGGGCGGTGAGCTCCCGGTCCAAAAGCCCCAGGGCGCTGGCGGAGGCCTTCGTGCAGACCCCGGCGGAGACCAGGTGCTCCACCACGGTGCCGCTGCCGTCCTTATAGGAGAAGGTCAGGGCGTCCCGCAGGATCTGGAACACGTCGCCCCGGGTCAGCGCGCCCTGGTAGGTCCGGGCGGTGAGACCGATATGCCGGGCGAACTGAGCGGCGTCGCCGGCGGTGAAGTCGCCGGTTTTCTCGCTGTAGCCCAGCATCCGGAGCAGCATGGCGCAGAAGTCGTCCCCGGTGACGGTGGTCTCGGCGTGGAAGCCCTGGGCCGTGGTGCTGGTGATCCAGCCCTGGCGGGCAGCGTAGGCGATGGAGGGCAGGGCCCAGTCCGGGGCGCCGCGGAAGCTGGAGCGGCCTGCCGTGGAGGCGGCGGCGCTCTTCTCCGCGCCGGCCAGCCGCACCAGCAGTACGGCGGCCTGGGCCCGGGTGGCCGGGTCCTTCAGGGCGTAGCTGCCGCTGAGCAGGTTCAGGGCCGCCAGCGTGTCGGCGGCGCGCTCCGCCTCTCCCTCCAGGGCAGAGGCGGCGGGAAGCGCCCCCGCCAACAGCAGCAGGGCGCAGAGCATGGCGAGAATTCTTTTTTTCATGGTGTTCCTCCGAGTTCGGGTGTTTCATGTGTGGATGTAGGGACGGGGCCCTGTTTCAAACAGGGCCGAAACGGCAGCGCGTGCTGCCGGCAGGCACTATTGTAGCACCAACTGGTCATCGGCGCAAGAGAAAGCGATGGGAGGGAGTGTCCGACTGCGCAGTTTATCATGTCCGCATCTTCATGAAACGCTGCTGTAGGGGCGGCTATCAGCCGCCCGTCTCCCCCCATACCGGTTCTCCCGTGGGACGGGCGGATGATATCCGCCTCTACAAAATATCTCCGAATCGGACAATCTCCGATGGGAGGACATGTCCCAGGGCACATTTTAAAAGTTTCGATTGACCGCTGTGTGCCCAAAATGGATCGCGCCCTGCGGATCAAATTTGTGAGACGGGCGCGGCCAGGGGGAAGCCCCCTCTGGACAAACAAAAAAACATTTGTTATCATAGGCAAAAACAAAGAGAAATGGAGAATACCATGGCAGAACAACTGGCAGACGGCCTCTGGCGGCTGGAGATCCCCCTGGAGGGCAGTCCCCTGAAGACCCTGAACAGCTATCTCATCCAGGGGGAGCGGAGCCTCCTCATTGACACCGGCTTTCGCTGGACCTCCTGCCGCCTGGCTATGGAGCGGCAGCTGGAGGAGCTGCACGTGGACCGGGACCGTCTGGACATCTTCGCAACCCACCTTCACAGCGACCACGTGGGGCTGGCCCCCAGTCTGATCCGGCCCGGCTGCCGGATCTTTATCGGGGAGATTGACGGCCCCGGCGTGGAGGACTACATGGACGACGACTGCTGGCGGGATCTCTACGCCCGGTATGTCCGGGACGGCTTCACCCAGGAGGAGACGGAGCACCTCTGGGACAACAACCCCGCCCAGGAGGCGGCGCCGGATGCGTGGATGCAGTACCAGTACCTGCGGGACGGGGACGAGCTGACCTACGGCGGGCACCGTCTCCGGTGCATCCTGACGCCGGGCCACACGCCGGGGCACATGTGCCTCTACGAGCCGGAGGCCAGGTGGCTCTTCGCCGGGGACCACGTCCTCTTCCACATCTCCCCCAACATCTGCCGCTGGGAGAGTATGCCGGACGCCCTGGGGAGCTATCTGGAGAGCCTCCGGAAGGTCCGGGACCTGCCGGTGGAGCTGCTGCTCCCGGCCCACCGGGCGGAGCGCGGCGTTCTGCGGGAGCGGGTGGACGAGCTGACCGCCCACCACCTGCGGCGGATCGAGGACGCCTACGAGACCGTCCGGGACGAGCCGGGCCTCACAGGCTACGAGATCGCCGGGCGGATGCGCTGGAAGATCCGCAGCCGCAGCTGGGCGGACTTCCCCCTGGAGCAGAAGTTCTTCGCCGTGGGGGAGGCCCTGGCCCACCTGGACTACCTGGAGGTCCGGGGGCGGGTCCAATACCGGGAGGAGCGCGGAAAACGCCGCTACTATGTGACAGAATAGAGGAGCTGGCTGAAATGGAACTGAAAGACATTTTGAGCAAATGCGACCATACCCTGCTCTCTCCAACGGCTACCTGGGAGGAGATCCGGAGCCTCTGCGACGACGGTATCCGCTATGGCTGCGCCAGCGTGTGCATTCCGGCCAGCTTTGTCGCCCGGGCGGCGGAGTATGCGGCAGGGAGGATTCCCATCTGTACCGTCATCGGCTTTCCCAACGGCTACGACACCACCGCCGCCAAGTGCTTCATGGCCGCCGACGCCGTGAAAAACGGCGCCGGGGAGGTGGACATGGTGATCAATTTGGGCTGGGTGAAGGACCGGCGCTGGGACGACGTACAAGGGGAGATCGAGGCCGTCCGGGCCGCCTGTGAGGGCCGGATTTTGAAGGTCATCATCGAGTGCTGCTGCCTCACGGAGGAGGAGAAGGTCCGGATGTGCGAGATCGTCACCGCCTCCGGCGCGGACTATATCAAGACCTCCACCGGCTTTGCAGGCGGCGGCGCCACCCGGGAGGACGTGGCCCTCATGGCCGCCCACATCGGGCCCGGTGTGAAAATCAAGGCCGCCGGCGGCATCGCAGATCTGAAGGATGCGGAGGACTTCCTCCGCCTGGGCGCGTCCCGCCTGGGCACCAGCCGGGTGGTGAAGGCCGTCAAAGCCCTAGGAAAGTGAATACAGATTGCTGTATTTTTGGAGGAAACCCCCGTTTTATTTGAAGTGAAAGACGGATGAGCCGGACGGCTTCCGGCCGCCAGAACCCGAATTTCCCGGCGGGGTATAGTGCGGCATCATCGTATGAAGGAAAAGGAAGAAAACAGCGGCTACTAACACATTACTGACAAATCAAGAATTGGAAAAACAAGAAAACCCGCCGTTTCCGAGAGGAAACGGCGGGTTTCGTGGTGGACGATACAGGACTCGAACCTGTGACCCCCTGCACGTCAACGGCAAAATGCGATTTTTTATAATCTTTTTCCGCTATTTATGGTTGTTTTTATTCCAGAGTAATTGCTTTCCAGCACTTTCCGAAAACAAGGCTTCCACTGTTTCCGACCGCGTCTGTGGCTGGTAGTGTGGTCAGATCGATCCATGCAGCGGCAGAGATACGGCGCAAGAGCAGTCCCTGATGTCATGCCGCAAGTTAAACTTAAGTTTTCAGCAATTAAGTCGCAATTAAGTCGCAATTCGATCGCAATTACATATCCGCAATTCACGCAGCTATGCTGCAAACCATTTCGCCGCTTTTGTTTTTCCCGTGCAATATATGCGTCCCTCCGCACTCAGTTCACGCATCAAAACCTGGATCTGGTTACGGCTGTGCCCCGGCAGCACTTGTTGCAGCTCTCTAAACGGGGTCCCTCTTTCGCCATTCTTACGAATATGTTTCAAAAGCAATTCCTTATTGGTATCCCGATCCAGTCCCACGATGCGTGTATGCACGCCGGCCTTTCCCGCCACTGCATACAGATTTCGGGCAAGGACATACTTACTGCGGCCGACATGCTCTACGATTCCAAGCTCCCTCAGTTTTTTGAGACTCGGCTTCAGGTTCTCCGCAACGCCCTGCTCATGATAAAGCGCATTGATCGTCAAAAAGTCTCCGGTGGAGAGCGTCTCCATTCGGTCATTCCCAATCCGGTTGATCACGGAGAGCATCTTCATATCAAGCACGATACCATTCAGCGTAAGGGTGACAAAATTTTCATCCGTGCCTGTGAAGTCCGGCAGCTGCTTTGCCTCTTTGATGCTCAGCTCATAGATCAGATTCATTCCCTGCCCGGACCGTTCTACCAGTCCGCAAAGGGCCAGGATCTCCGCGATGCGGCGGTTGCGCGGCAGCTGGCGGTCAAGGATGTTCTCCAGTGTGATCCCATTGGGAAGACCGCCCGGGCTCTCAATCATAAGTCGGTCCTGATACTGGCGAATGAACACGCTCCCGCCCATTTGATAATTCCTATGGCTGACAGCATTCAAAATCGCCTCACGAACAACACGCTCGTTGAATGTTGGGATATCGTAGACGAAGAACCCCTCTTGGTAATGCTGTTTGTCGTTCCGGAGATTGATCAATTCCCACAGACGGTGATAGCAGGAGAAGAAGCCCACGCGAAACTCCTCCCGCTGGCTCGCCGGCCCCGAGGCCTCCGAAGAGCGGTATTCAAACACGATCTCCGCCTGGGGCAGGAATTTCCCCAGAGACTCTCTCTTACCAAACAGCACCAGGGCCGCATAGGTGATCCCATCATCCGTGATCGCCTCGCAGTCACGGAGCAGCTGTTCCGTGGAGAGACTCATGAGCCGCTGGTTTCCACTCTTCGTCACCCACCTGTCGCGGAATGTCTCAATCGCATCCTCGTCTAAATCGCGCAGGCTGGCAGTCGGGCAGATGCTCCCCGAGAAGTCGATCCCGGACTCCGCATAGATCTCACGCCGGATCTCCTCCGGCATCGGGATCAGGCTGTCTCCTTCATACCACCACGCCACGCCATCGGCCTGTACGGGCAGTCCAATTGGGCGGCTGACCACGTCAAATATCAGTATGCGTCTGCCCTGATATTCGTGCAGTTGAAAGTCAACCATGACCTTCAGCTTGTCAACGGCAAAATGCAATTTTTTGCAATATTTTTTTGTTGTTTTTATTCGTTTCCGCTCCGGGTCGTTTGTTTTCCGATACTTTCTAAGTGCTGATTTTCTGCTGTTTCCAGCGGCATCTGTGGCTGGTTGTGTGGTTAGATTTATAGTATGACCCAGCAGCCCTTCCGGCTGGAGCCCTCCCTCTTGATGGTACCGTTCTCTTGCAGTTCTTTCAAGATTCGGGAGACTGCATTTTAAGGGATGCCTAAATCGTCAGCCAGTCCATGTACTGTAACATTCGGATTTTCTGTAATTGCGGAGAGTACCTACCCACTGATTCAACGCAGGACTTAGCCGCAAGTTTTTTGATCCCATTTTTGTTCCCATTTTTGGTCCTATCTTTGTCCCCATTTCTACCCTCATTTCTATATTCATGTGAAGGTAGAAACTGGAGTAAACAAAAGTCGTCACACAGAAGAATAGCCATCCTCCTTCTCAGCATCGATAACAAGGTAACCACAGCCAGCCCCAGTTATCGATGTTGTTGGCAAAGGCGCAAATGGTCTTGAGCGACGTCTCGATATCTCAGGTCTCCTTAATTCAATCCTGACTTACTCAACGGCGCTTCCGGAAAACAGGGGCTTAATGTTGGTTGGTACGGTCAAGGCGCACACCTCTACTCTCAGCAGATGTGATGAATCTTGGATATCCATTTTACCCTATCGGCAAATCTTATACAAGCATTTTCGGGCGTATTGGCAAAAGTTCTTTGCCAATACGCCCTTGCCGATTGCACCTCCGTCTGCAAAGAGAACCTGGTTCCTATGAATCTCTGCCGAAAGAGAATTCTGTGTGTTTGATTGCTTTTTACCTCTGTTTTTCTACGCTTTATCCCAAAAATTGCTCGGCTTGGGAGAAACCGTGAAAGAAAATTCCTCCCAACACTTTTGTAAAGTCATCCGAGTGGTTGCCAATTTGAACGCCACCACTAACTGTAACAGAATACTGGATAAACGGTTCCCGAATGTGCAGCCAATCACGGCAACAGAGCTCTTCAAAGGGGGTGGAACATTCTCCCAGCAAGCAGAAACGGGCTTCCAGTTGTCGCGGACAGAAGTCTGTTTCGAGTCTTTGCGGGAACAAAGACTCCGCAAAGTTGGAAATGTTATTTTGGAAGGTATGTTGATTTTGTTCGCCACTTCGACTATAATAGACGCAAGATGTTCTTTGCGAGGTGTCAAGCATGGACTACATTTCTATCAAGCAACTCTCCGCGAAATGGGGCATTTCCCCACGCAGGATTCAAATTCTCTGTCGTGACGGTCGTATTCCCGGTGCAATGCGTATTGCCAACACTTGGGCTGTCCCAGCAGATGCAAATAAACCGAAGGATGCTAGAGTAAAAAGCGGAAAGTACAGAAAGAGCGGAGATTGATTTATGAAAAAGTCTCACTTTATTTTTTTGATTATGGCGTGTGTTTATTTTGCTATTTCATTGTTGAGCTTTACTGAAATAATCGTTGTGTTGGATAATATTTTACTTGGTCTTTCTATGACAGCACTATTTATGTCCTTAAGTGAAATTTTTGAGGGTTGGCTTCTTTACAGAGTTGGTAGAAATGAATTACGCTTTATTTGCCTTTTTACATCAAATTTCCTGAAAGGGATGATTTCTTCCAGGGCCAATGTACCTAACAACCTTGTAAGTGTCGGAAATGTGAAAAAGAATGTTGAACAGTTTGTATCTCACTATGAATTAGGTGTCCATCCAAGCGAGTACTGTAAGAACAAAAGGAACCATTTTTTACATAACATATCGGTATTGTGTTTTGTGCTATCAATTACTGTTTTTCTTTCCACACCATTTTTGCCGCCATTTTCAGCAAAGGCGGGATCGATGTTTTTGACACTACTTGCTTTTTCAATGATGAGTTTAAACCTTTTCGTTTCTGAGTGTGTTAGCGGGATTAGCGAAAAAAGAAATAGTTTCTTTAATAATACTCAGATTATCATTGAGGCAATTTATCCTGGCTTTTCTGGATATTTGACCAGAAGTCTATACTATTATGAAGACTTTTTTGCCCAAAATATTGGAATGGGAGGCAAAACGGATGCCGACGCTTGAATGGATCGGAAAAGAGAAAGTAATTAACCATCATCAGGAAGTCCCATTCCGGGTGCTGGAGAAGCAATATACATACGGTGCCGAGAACAGTGAAAACATGATTATTCGGGGCGATAATCTGGAGGCTTTGAAAGCCCTGCTGCCCCGGTATGAGAGACAGGTAAAGTGCATCTACATTGATCCGCCGTACAACACCGGCAACGAGGGCTGGGTTTACAACGACAATGTGAACGATCCCAAAATCAAAAAGTGGCTGGGTGAGGTCGTGGGCAAAGAGGGTGAGGACTTGACCCGCCACGACAAGTGGCTGTGCATGATGTATCCTCGGTTGAAGCTATTGCAAAAGCTGCTAGCTGAGAACGGAGTCATATTTATCAGTATTGATGAGATCGAGCACCGATATTTAGAATTGTTAATGGATGAAATATTTGGTGCTTCAAATCGAATAGATACTTTTGTGTGGCAAAACAATTACGGTGGTGGGGCTAAAAGCAATTATGTCGTTCACTTACATGAATACGTTTTGTGTTTCGCAAAAAACATATCCACAGTAGCTAAGATGGAACTGCCGCCAGATGGCAATATTTTGAAGTATTACAAATATAAAGATGAAAGATATGGCACAAGAGGGCCTTACCGATTGCAGCCACTGGCAACAACAAGTATGGATGATCGTCCAAACTTACGATATCCTCTCTACTATGAGGGCCACGAAATCTGGCCGGAAAAACAATGGTTTTGGTCTCAGGAACGAGCTTTAACGGCGCAGGAAAATAATGAACTTGTCTTTTCAGAGAAGAACGGAAAATGGACAGTAAATTATAAGCAATATTTAAATGGTGCTGACGGAACCCAAAGAAAAAGCAAGCCTTACTCAATTATTTCTGGAATATATACACAAGCGGGAACAAAAGCAATAAAAGAGATTATGGGAAACGGAAAGGCTTTTGATTTTCCTAAACCGCCTGAGCTAATTATACTCTTTTTGCAAATGATAACGGGCGATGGTGACATTATTCTTGATTCTTTCGCCGGTTCCGGCACTACGGCCCACGCCGTCCTAAATATGAACAAAGCCGACGGCGGCAACCGAAAATTTATTCTCGTGGAAATGATGGACTACGCCGACAGCATTACCGCCGAGCGGGTGAAGCGCGTCATCGACGGCTACGGTCAAGGCAAAAACACTGTGGAGGGCACTGGCGGCAGTTTTAGCTTCTATGACTTGGGCAATCCCCTGCTGATTGAGGACAACCTAAATGAAGCGGTCGGCACAGAAAAAATACGGGAATATGTGTGGTACATGGAAACCCGCAAGCCCTATGCCCCGCCTGCTGACAACAGTCCCTATTATTTGGGCAGTGCTAACGATACGGCATACTATTTTTACTATAAACCGCAGAATATCACCGTATTGGACTACGAGTTCCTCTCTGGGTTGACCCAGCGACAGGGTGAGACGGTCATTTACGCTGACCGCTGTTCTATCAGCTCGGACAATTTGAAAGCGCTGGGCATTACATTCAAGAAAATTCCTCGGGATATTTCCCGGCTGTGAGGAGGTGTGCCGTATGGAAATGAAAAAGTATCAGAAACAGGTTATTGCCGACTTGACCCGTTATCTGGAACTGCTGAACGAAACGCAGAATTACCGCTCTGCTTTCTCTTCCTTCTGGCAGGAAAAAAGCGCACCGTCTCTGGGACATTATCAGGACATCATGCCAGGCGTACCGAACCTGTGCTTCAAAGTCCCCACTGGAGGCGGCAAGACTTTTCTTGCCTGCAACGCCATCAAACCCATTTTTGAAGCACTGCCCCATACCAAAACCAAAGTTGTGGTGTGGCTTGTTCCATCTGATGCCATCTTGACTCAAACAGTAAAAGGCTTGCAGGACATCTCTCACCCCTACCGCCAGAAGATTGATGTGGCTTTCGGCGGGCGAGTAGAGGTTTATACGAAACAGCAACTGTTAAACGGGCAGCAGTTTGACCCGGTAACAGTGACGGAACAGCTCTCTGTGATGGTACTGTCCTATGACTCTTTCCGTGGGCGTGGCAAGGAGGGTTTGAAAGCATATCAGGAAAACAGCAGCCTTGCCGCGTTTTCCAAGGTACTGGGTAAGCCTCAGTCTCCCATTGATAACGCCGATGAAACTGCGTTGTTCCAGGTAATCAATCAGCTTTCCCCACTGGTGATCGTGGATGAGAGCCACCATGCCCGGTCGGAATTGAGTCTTGAAATGCTGGGAAATTTCAACCCCTGCTTTGTATTGGATTTGACCGCTACTCCGAAAAAGACGAGCAACATCATTTCCTATGTGGACGCCGTGCAGCTCAAAGCAGAACACATGGTTAAGCTGCCGGTCATCGTCTATAACCGAGACAGTCAGAACGAGGTCATCATCGACAGCATTGACTTACGAAACAGATTGGAGCAGTTGGCGCAGGTAGAACAGGCAAAAACAGGCCACTATATTCGCCCCATTGTGCTGTTTCAGGCTCAGCCGAAAGGAAAAGAAGAAAGCACTACCTTTGAAAAACTGCGGGACAAGCTGGTAGATGCAGGGATCCCTAGCGAGCAGATAGCCATTCGCACAGCGGATGTCAATGAGCTGAAACATGTGGATTTGATGTCTCAGGAGTGTCCCATTCGCTATATCATCACAGTCAATGCGCTCAAAGAAGGCTGGGACTGTCCCTTTGCCTACATTCTGGCATCCCTTGCTAACAAGACAAGTCAGGTGGATGTGGAGCAGGTGCTGGGGCGGGTGCTGCGCCTGCCCCACACCAAAGAGAACAGCCAGCCGGCGCTGAATATGTCTTATGTGCTGACTTCCTCCAACGATTTCAATCAGACGGTGCAGGGGATCATCCGGGGCTTGAACAATGCCGGATTTACGGATAAGGACTATCGCCTGTCTGAACCGGCTTTGCCAAAGCCACAAGCTGAACCGCCGGTGCAAACAGAATTGCCGCTTGCACCGGAACAGCCGGAGGACACTTCTGCGGAGATAGACAGTATTGCCATTGCCGAAGAATTGAAGCGGCGGCAGACGGCAGCCACGCCCAAAGCTGAAGATATGCTTGCGGCAGCAGAGCAGGCCGGGGAAGCCTACACACAGGCGATGGAACAAAATGCCACAGACCCATACGCAGCGGTATTGCCTTTGGAGGTGAGGGACAAGTTGAATACCTTTTCCGTGAAGCCGGAATTTGCAGAGGATATTGAAATCCTTTGCATCCCCCAATTCTTCCGCAAGGTGCCGGAATCGCTTTTCACCAATGGCATGGTAGAGCTGCTGGACTGTGTGCAACTCTCGGACGGCTTTACCCTCAAAGGTAAGCCATACGATATTGACTTTGCCGCCGCTGACGATAAAATCCGCAAAGTGGATGTGAAAGAAAGCGAAGGCGGTAAACCCAAAGCCTTCAAAATGGGCGAGACAGACCAGCGGATATTCAAGGAGTATTTCAATTCCCTGCCGCCGGAAGCGAGGATTCGGCAGTGCAAAGGGCAGATCAAGTCCATTCTCAACAAGATGGATACGATAGACTCTGGTGAACTCTCTGCCTATGTTGATCTGATTGTTGACGGTATGGACAAGGAGCAGCTTGCGGCACTGGAAAAAGCGCCAAGAGGGTTTGCAATGAAAATTAAGGACAAGATAGATTCATTGCTGGCCCAGCATTACAAGGGAACTTTCAAAAAGTGGCTGGACACAGAGAAAATCGTCTGCCAGCCTTTCTACAAGCTGCCGGCTGTGATTCATCCGACTTCTGACACGGATATGATTGGTGGTTCGCTCTACCAGGCTGAGGAGGACATGAACCAGCTGGAGATGGATTTGGTAATGGAGCTGACCGATCTATCCAATGTGCGTTGGTGGCACAGGAATATTGCAAGACAAGGCTTTTGTATCAACGGCTTCATCAACCACTATCCTGACATTATGATTATGACGCAAAGCGGCAAAATCATAATAGTGGAAACCAAGGGCGAGCACCTGAAAAATGATGATAGCCGGAATAAAATCGAACTGGGCAAAGCCTGGAGTAATGCCGCCGGCAGTCAGTATCGGTATTATATGGTGTTCCGGGAAGAAGAAAACCTTCTGTCTGGAGCTGTGAGTATTCGACAGTTTAAAGAGATTGTGAAAGAATTATAATGAAAGGAACTGTGGGATGAAATTAACAACAAATAGTCAGCGTATTTTATCTGAACTTTTTAGACAAGACTTTATCGACAATGGTGTATACTCCGATGAGGCGAAATACTTTGAATTTTTTGCCTCAAAAAACATTCTTAAAAATCTTGAATTGAGCGATGAGGAAATTGAAAGCGGTGTCCTCGGAAATGGTAATGATGGGGGATGCGATTCAATCTACACATTGTATAATGACGTTCTTATAACAGATGATATTTTAGAGAGTATTGCTGTGAGCAAAGATTCCACCGTTGAATTACATATTATTCAGGCAAAGCGAGAAACAGCATTTGGAGAAGACACTATTATGAAATGGAAGACAACAATCTCAAATCTTTTAGAGATTGGTATCGATGATTCTCAATATAAGGCAAGATATAACGAAGATATACTCAGCGCATTTGCAACCTTTCGCAATCTGTATGTTAAATTATTACGGAGTACACCTAAGGTACACATTTGTTTTCACTATGCATCATTTGCTACTGAAATTCATCCCAATGTCAATATGCAGGCTGAAGAGTTGACTGGACAAGTGAAGAAGCTATACCCCAGCCCAAAAATATTTGTAACAGTTGAATTTTGGGGGGCGGAAAAACTTCTTGTTGCTGCACAAAGTCAACCTGAACACAAAATAAGCCTCCAATTAGCCGAAACTGCCATCAATACCGGCATACATCGAGATTATGTTGCACTCGTAAATTTGGCAAAATACTATCAATTTATTACATCTGAAAATAAAGAATTGCGAAAATACATTTTTGAAGCAAATGTCCGTGATTATCAGGGACATACTGCAGTAAATCAAGATATTCAGGAGACCCTTACAAATTCAACAGGGGAAGAATTTTGGTGGTTAAATAACGGTATTACGCTTTTAGCAGACGAAGTTATTCCTGCAACAAATAAAGAACTGATATTGACTGAGCCTGCTGTTGTGAACGGCCTTCAGACTTCAAATGAAATATTCAGATATTTTCAAACCCATCCAGAAGCCATTGCAACAGAAAATAGGAATATTTTAGTCCGAATTATTGTGCCAGAAAGCGAAGATTCAAGAGACCATATTATTCTTGCAACAAATAACCAGACCAACATTCCAAAATCGTCGTTGCGAGCGAATGACCCGATTCACTGGCAAATTGAATTGTATTTAAAAGGAAACGGCCTATATTATGATAGAAGGAAAAATTATTATAAAAATCAAGGGAAGAAAAGCACTGAAATTATCAGTGTCTCATTTCTTTCGCAGTGCATGATTTCATTAGTGCTTCACAGGCCAGACTCTGCCAGGGCCAGACCTTCTACATTATTAACAAAAGAGGAAACTTACAATTTACTATATAATTCCAACCAGGATTTAGATGTTTTCTATCATGCTGCAAAATTGGGGCGAATGACTGAAATTTGTCTTAAACGATTATCTGGGTATTCACAAGCACAAGTTAATGATATTCTTTTTTATACATTATACTATGAAGTTGGGCAGTTGCTTTGTAAAGTTGATATTTTGGCTGCAGATATCAAATCCATTGACATTGCAGTTTTTACGGACGATTATATTTTGAATTCCGCAAAAATTGTTTTTGATGCATATAATGGATTAGGTGGCAACAGCCAGGTAGCTAAAGGTCCTCTGCTGATAGAAGAACTAAAAAAGAGAATTGCAGCAACGCCTCGGCTAGCTGAGGAAAGGAAAATGTTCGCAATTTCTTAAGAATTGTAGGGATTAGCATGGAAATTTATTCTTCTCATAATAACAACCAATTCTCTGAAATCATCTCCATCATCGATAGCGCCCGTTCTCGTGCATTGAAAGCGGTCAACGCTGAACTTATCCAAATGTATTGGGATGTGGGCCAATACTTATCTGTCCTGTGTGCCAAGGCCAGCTTCGGGGATAAAGTGATTGATGAAATCGCCGCTTACATTACTGAAACGAGCCCTCAGATCAAAGGCTTCAACCGCCGGGGTCTGTATCGCATGAAGCAGTTTTATGAGACCTACAAGGACGATGAGTTTGTGACACCGCTGGTGACACAAATCAGCTGGACGAACCATCTTCTGATTATGTCGGGCTCAAAATCTGCGGAGGAGCGCCATTTCTATATGGAGCTGTGTGCGAAAAATCGCTATTCCAAACGAGAATTAGAGCGTCAGATGGATAGCGCCTACTATGAGCGCTATATGCTGTCAGCGAAGAAGCCGCTGCCGGAAACTGTTCCGCAAAATGTGAGAGGCAGCATTTTGGACAGCTATGTTCTGGAATTCCTTGACTTACCTGAACAATACTCAGAGCGCAATCTAAAGAAAGCCATTCTTGAAAACCTCAAGCAGTTTATCTTAGAATTTGGAAAAGATTTCAGCTTTATCGGTGAGGAGTACCGTATACAAGTAGGTGGGCAGGATTTTTACATTGATCTACTTTTCTACAACCGTGCGCTTTCCTGTCTTGTCCCGGTAGAGCTAAAAATTGGAAAGTTCAAACCGGAGCATATAGGACAGATCAATTTTTATCTGGAAGCTCTTGACCGGGATGTAAAAAAGCCCAGTGAAAACCCCAGCGTTGGCGTAATCCTTTGTGCCAGCAAAGATGACTCTGTTGTAGAATATGCGCTCAGCCGTAGCCTATCCGCAACGTTGGTTTCGGATTACACTCTTTCTTTGCCAGACAAGAACCTCTTACGAAATAAGCTGCAAGAGTTGACAGACTTAGCGTTGGAAAGCGGCGAATCGGATAATAAGTGATTATTGTGCATAGATTCTATATCCAATGCCAGTTGGTGGAAAAAAAGAATTGTAAATTATATAGTACCATCCGTTAGATCTTAGGGTAAATAATTATCAAATACCAGCATTGAGATAGAAGTTTCAAAATATCCTTAACAATTCCCTGTATAGACAAAAGATAGATAAGCTCTCGCCTCGTCAGCCAGCCGGTACACCCACTCCACCGATGTGGGCGGCTTGTCCGTCATCCGGTATCGTGGGAAGAAGCGGGACAGGTGCAGCGGGATATTCCGGTCCACCGATGCCAGCCACTGGGCCAAGTTCCTGATTTCCTCCTCGCTGTCATTCTCTCCGGGGATCAGAAGCGTGGTCACCTCCACATGGCACCGCTCCACCGCCAGGGAGATGGATCGCTTCACAGTCTCCAAATCGCCGCCCAGTCTCTGGTACCACTCCGGGGTAAAGCCTTTCAGATCAATGTTAACGGCATCAATCAGCGGGAGCAGCGCCCGCCAGGGGGCCTCCTCGATAGTCCCGTTGGTCACCAGCACGTTGACCATGCCCCGCTCGTGGATTAGAGAGGCGCAGTCCCGGACATACTCATAGCCGATCAACGGCTCATTGTAGGTGTAGGCTACCCCGATGTTGCCGTATGGCCGCTGCTCCTGCGCCTTACCGGCCAGCGCCTCCGGGGAAACCTCTTCTGTCTCAAGCTCCCCATCTCCACACATGGAAATCTCATGGTTCTGGCAAAATGGGCAGCGCAAGTTACATCCGAAGCTGCCCACGGACAAAATCTTGCTGCCGGGATGGAATCGCCGCAGCGGCTTTTTCTCAATGGGATCCAGGGCCAGACTGGTCACCTTGCCGTAGTTCAGCGGAACAATGGCCCCATTCCGGCAGACCCTGGCCCGGCAGAAGCCGGTCTGTCCCTCGGACAGGTCGCAGTGATGGAAACACAGTTCACAGATCATGTGTGCCGCACCACCTTAAACCGCTCCAGGGCGTACTTCTCCCGGGAGCTGATACCGCCCTTCTGCCGGGCGATGTCGATCTGCTGCTCCACCGTGTCCACGCCCTCCAGGTCGGGCAGCAGCAGTCCACGCCGACCGCCGCAGGAGACAATCACGCCGTACTTTTTCACGTCCAGCTCTGCCGGGGAGGAGATGGGCTCCGGCTGGCCCAGCACGTCCACGCTGTACTCCAGGCTGTCCAGCTCCGACACGGTCACCGGCGGGAAACGGGGGTCCCGGGAGCAGGCGGAGACGGCATTCTGCACGATCTCCCGGGCAACGTTTTCGGTGGTCGGCCCGGTGGTACCGATGCAGCCCCGGAGCTGGCCATGGGCGTGGAGGGAGACAAAGGCCCCTGCGGCCTGCTCTGTCATCTCAGGGGGTAGGCCCTCCGGCAGACACTCCAGCCGCTTTCCCGTTTTCACAAAGGTCTCCAGAGACATCCGGGCCAGCTTGACCCAGGGGTCTTCGGAGGCTTTTTTCTCCGCCAATCGGATACGCTCCAGGTCTTCACATTGCTTCCCAAACCGGCGGTCCTCGTCCGGGCCAGTGACAGTAAATGTGGCCCCCCCGTACCCCACACCGGTGACGCCCTCGTAGCTGAGGAGCCTTGATTCCACAGCCAGCCCGTCCAACGCACCGGCCATGATCTGGAAGGAACGCAGGCCGCACTCCGCCGCCCGCTCGCAGAGGGCTGGGTCCATGGTCAAAAAGCGCAGAAAATCCCCAGCGGCCATGGCCTCGGTGATCTGATGGTCGAACTCCGGGCCCTCCGGGGCGAAGCCGTAGGGACCGGCCTCCCTCAGCTTGTGGGACAGGTCTCCGCTGGCGACGAACACCGCCCTGCGGCCCAGGAACTCTACCGCCCGGGCGATGCACTGTCCCAGCCGGTAGTGGTCCAGCGGAGAAAATCCGGACAAACCGATACGGAGGATGGGACAGTTCACTCCAGCCTCCCGCAAAAAGTACAGAGGCAGAAAAGTGCCGTGGTCCAGGGACGGGTCCCGTTCCCCCAGGGTCCCAGCCCGCAGGCCGGCGGCTTCCGCACGGCGGACGATCTCATCCCGCAGCGGGGCGTCGTACTCCACACGCAGCTTGGTCTGGGCTGCACCGAAAGCAGACATATCCCCGGCAGCGCCCCGGCCTGGGGAGATGTGGAAGTAGTCGGCGTACATGATCTGGTGGGGAGAGGTGATGATCAGCACCTCCGGTCCCCAGGCCGCCACTTGTTCCGCGGCAGTCCGATAGGCGTCGATAGTGGCCTGGACCTCCCGCTCCCGCCCACGTCCCACCGTGGGAATAATGAGCGGCGGATGAGGGACGATGATTGCGCCCAAAATAGACATATCAGTTCCTCCCTGTCGAACTATTTGCTGCACCAGTGTCTCCAAAGATAACGTCCGCTTTCAACACTGCCATATCAAAGCTCTGCTAATAGCTGCCTCAGTTCCTCGTCTGACAGTTCTCCCCGCTCAGACTGGGCCACCAGCTCCTGTGCCTTTGCCACGGCAACGTTCCACTCGTCCTTGCTGATTTTCCCTCTCCGTTTTCTGGCCTTCAGCCGATTGTAAGTCCTGTCGTATTCCTTCTGCGCCGGAGTGTGGTTCTCTTTGCCCTGAGACTCTTTGCGGTGGGCGCCCACCTTCCGGCAGGTGCGCTTCGTCTCGCCGGGAGCAATGTTGTTGCAGAAGCAGACGTTGTGCCCGGACGTCAGCAGGAAGTACCGTCCGCAGTTGTGGCAACGGCGAGGCGCGTTTCCCTTGGCAAGGCCGCGGTAAAACTCCGTCCGCAAGAAGTCCGTCAGACTGTTGAACGTCGCTTTCTCCGCTATGAAGATCTTCCCCTCTTCGGTGGGGTGCATCATGGGCACGAAACTCATTTCTACGGGAATGCTCTGCTCAAAATCGTCTCCGAAAACCTGGATGCCAGCGGAGAGCATCTGCATGTAGAAGTAGGAGTACGCCTCGGCATAAGCGGAACTGTTCCTCCGTTTCAGTGGCTCGAGGCACTTCCCTGCCATCAAATCGATCAGCTGCCGGAACCCACGAAGTCCCTCTGCGAAACAGATCAGTTCCATTAGCATACCCTGGTACTTAGCATAACCCGCTGAAGTCACGTCCTGCACCTGCGCCCATTTCTCCTTGTCTGCCATGAGCCGCTGGAACGTGTGATAGTTACACGGCTCATCCATTTTCAAATCCCGGTAGACCGGCAAAGCGAATATAAGTTCCCAGACAGCGTTCAGCCTCTTCTGCGCGAGGGCCGCGGCGCTGTCTGTTTTTTCTTTCAAGAGATCCATGGCCAACGGAACAAATTCTCTGACCCGCTGATCAATTTCATCTAAAACAGCCTCATCCAGGTTCAGAATATCCACGCAGCACTGTCCAATGGGGTACTCCCGTCCACCAACGAAAACTTTGTCACCATAAAAGAACACGGTGAACTGGTCATACGTGTAGGTGTACTCAGATTCAATGCGTTCCATTTCCTCTGCCATATCTGTCGTCTCCCCTTGTACCCGATAGAGATTTGGGATTTACCTGATCGGAGCCAAAGCTATTGAAGCGGTTTGCTGTCTATGTTATCCTGCCGTTACCGCAGTCAGTGTATCAGATAGAAAACCGGAAGTCAATTTGCACCTCGACAACTGAATACCCATCACCAGAGACGATACTCACCGGGGAAGCGGCGCCAGGATGCTGGGAACAACCGAGCGCGCCAAGGTCGAAGAAAACGCCGTGGGGGTCAAACAAGGCCACAGGGCAGGAACGGGTATGGTGCATGGCCAACCAAAAGCAAATGGTCGACGTAAAAAGGCCGCTGAACTGCTGCAACAGTTCAACGGCCCGCCGCGTTTCGGAAAACACAGCTTGATCTGAAAACAGTCTACCAGAGCGGCCTCCGAAACGCAAGAAAAATTTTGAAGGAGGTACTACACAACAATGAAAACGTCAGTCTACAAAAGTTATGATGACCTGCCCCTGTTCCTCAACGCAAGTCTGGTGGCGCAGGTGCTGGGCGTGTCGCCGTCCAGCGGATACGAACTGATGCACACGCCCGGCTTTCCGGTGCTGCGTGTCGGCAGCCGCATGGTCGTGCCGAAGGAAAAGTTCATTCAGTGGGTTGAGCAGAACACAGCCGGAGGGAAGCGGGCATGAGACGGCGCACAACACTTATCAGCTGGCCGCAACGTGATCCGCGGCACTGCCGATTCGCTATGCCCAATACGGTATGGGAGTACAAACCCAAGCCGGTTGAGTTCCTAATCTTTTCCTATCTCTGCTATTACGACTCCACTGACTTTCCTGCTTTGGAGTCAATCGCGACTGGCGTACAGATGGCGGCGACCACAGTGAAAAAGTATCTGGGCAGTCTGGCTGTCAAGGGACTCATCAATAAGGACGGCACCCCGATGCTCAAGTGTAAAGCCACGAATTTTTTCACTCTGCCTAACGAGGTGTTCCTGCTGCATCTCCCGCCCTCTGCATTTCTGGTCTACGCCTACCTGCTGCTGATTGAGGATCGAAAGACGCACACCTGTCATCCCAGCTACAACACTATCGCCACAGTGGCAGGACTGGCAAAGAACACTGCGATGAAAAGCATCAACACGCTGTTGGAGATGGGACTCATCGCCGTGGAGTCCAGCAGCTATTTCGACAAGCACGGGATGAAGTGGAAAGGCAACAACCTGTACACGATCCTGCCGGTCGGAGTTGCGATGGATGCATTCTATCAACGGCAGCTACACCAGCTGGAGCTGGATGCAGAACGCAGACGTGTCCTTCGGCAGCAAGTGGAATACGGCCGCCGTCGCCCCAGAGCGGCCCTGTGTGCCTCGGCCTCGGCTCCGGCAGCACCTGACCCGTCCCAACAGTAAAACCGCCGTGCGGCCGCTGAGAGGCGCAAGGCGAGGAACGGAGGAGAGCAGGATAAAAGCGTGCCGCCTTGATGGCACCCCGCTGGCCACTTCTGCCCGCAGTGCGGGCAGTTTACGGGAATACGAGGTGACCTCATTTCAGAGAGGAAAAAGGGCGTTTGACCTCATCTTAGGCTCAATCCTTAGTGCGGTCAGCCTTTCCCCGGCACCAAATATGAAATTTGGAGGATATTATGAGCAAATCAGAAAATACGCACAAAATGACCATTCGTCTGTCCCCAGTAACGGAGTTCCGGTTGGAACGGGACTACCGTCTGGATGGCAGCCGAAGCAAAAACGAGTTCATTGAGAAAGCCATCACACACTACCAGGATCTTCTTGAGGCGGAACAGAACGAGACGCTCCCCGTGGCCATTCAGTCCGCTATAGACGGGCGGCTGGGGATGTTCGAGGACAGACTGGCCCAGCTCCTCTATAAGCTGGCGGTGGAGACGGATATGGGCATCAGTGCCGTTCTGGACTGCATCCAATTGGACACCGACTACCTGCGGAAGCTGCGCGCAAACAGTGTGAAGAGTGTGAAAGCAACCAACGGTCTGCTGACCTTCGAGCAGAAAGTGAAAGCACTGGAGAGCAGCGCAGAAGGTAACGGTCAATGGCAAGACTGATTATCAAGAGCCCCTATGTCACGGGCGGCGCTGGTGGCGGCGGTGGCCCGGGAGGTTACTTGAAGTACATCGGGACCAGGGAAGGTGTGGAGCTGCTGCCCTCCGGCTACATGGAGTACATGGCAGAGCGCCCACGGTCCCATGGACTGTTCGGCGACGAGGATGCTGTGGATATGAATGCGGCTATGAAAGAGCTGAATGAGTATCCCGGCAACATCTGGACACACGTCATCTCCCTCAAGCGGGAGGACGCCGAGCGGCTGGGATACGACCACGCTCCGCAATGGCGCAACCTGATCCGCGCCCACCGCAACGATATCGCCTCTGCCATGAATATTCCACCCAGTGATTTTCGCTGGTACGCCGCCTTCCATGACGAAGGCGGCCACCCTCACATCCACATGATGGCGTGGTCGGCGAAGCCGGGACAGGCGTATCTCTCCAAGGATGGCATCCGCAAAATCAAGTCTGCCCTGACCAACGATATTTTTAAGCAGGAGCTGCTCCATACCTACGAGCAGAAGTTCTCCTCCAGAGAAGAGCTGGTGCGCAGGGCCAGAGAGGAAATGAAAGCTCTGGTGCAGGAGATGCAGAGCAGCCTTGGCAACCATCCGGAGGCGGAGTCGCTGATGATGACATTGGCCGCCCAACTGGAAACCGTGAAGGGCAAGAAAAAATACGGTTACCTTCCCAAAGCAGTGAAGAAAACGGTGAATGAGATCGTTGATCGGATGGAACAGCTGCCTGTCATCGATGAGTGCTATCAAACGTGGTGGGAGTTCCAATGTCAGGTGGAGGACTTCTATTCTGAGAAAGAGCGCCAGCGTCCGCCGTTGTCTCAGCAGAAGGAGTTCCGCTCCATCAAGAATGCGGTCATCCAGGAAGCGGAGAGCATCCGTACGGGCATGGTCACTTTCGAGGATGCAGATATGGATGAGTTCACGGAGTTCTCTGACCTGCCATACAACTGCTGGGAGCTGTGGATGGTCACGCAAGACGGCACTGCCGTCATGGAGGAGCGGGATGAAGCGGCGGAACAGATTATCAACAAAGCTCAAAACGGCAACCCGTTCGCACAGTATCTTACGGGCAGGATCTACGTAGACGGGCCTGTTCTAATTCCAGACAGTGTGGAGGCTGTGACCTGGTTCGACCGAGCTGCTCGCCAGGGTGTGGTCACAGCGCAGTATGAGTTAGGTGTGCTGCTTCTCTCCGATGATCCGGAGATTCATGATCCAGGATTGGGTGTGCAGTGGCTGGAATACGCCGCCCGCAACAGGAATGACTGTGCGGCCTATCGGCTGGGCAAGGAATACCTCAAGGGAGAGGTTGTGGACCGGGATACATCCAAAGCAGTGGAATACCTCATCCAGTCTTCTGATGCCGGAAACCAGTATGCCCAATATGCTCTCGGCAAACTGTATCTGGACAGGCAGGATCGTGAGCAGGCCTACTACTGGTTCTCACAGTCAGCCCCTCAGGGAAACGAGTATGCGCAGTTCTTTCTGGACCGCTGGGACAACCTGAAGCCGTCCTCAGTCATGTTGTCCGTCACACGGCTACTGCACCACATGAGCCGTATCTTCCAAGAGCAGGTACCTGCCCCAACCATCCCCGGCGGAATCCAGATCGACCGCAAGCGTCTACAGCAGCTCAGAGAAAAGAAAATCGCTATGGGTCACAAGCCGGACGATCATGAGGAGCAGTCTCAGGGGCAGTCGATGACGATGGGATAATCAAATGCGGTTGCCGATTGCACCACTGTCTCCAAAGAGGTCAGCAAATATTTTTTGGATAATTTTTGATAGTTTATAGTCGTTTTTGCTTCGTTTCATTTGCTTTCTGGCACTCTCTGAAAACGGTGTTTCCATGTGCTCCACGTCTATCTGTGGCTGTTTATGTGGTCAGAAACCGTTATGGCGTTTGTGTTCTCAGATCAAGATTGGCCTTGCACTAGTCCAGGAAAGTGGCCAAAGTTAAATTGGTCTGCCTTAAACGTTTCCAATCCAACAGAAATACCAGGCGATGGATTGCACCTCTGTCTCCAATGATCCAATGAAAAGAAAATTTTATAATCCCAGCCGCAAGAGAACATTGTGTGGTTCGCTTAATTTTTACCTCTGTCTTTCTCCGTTTTAGATTGCAGTTTCCTCTCGACTTTGGACTGGTCGTTTGATATTGTGTTGGTTGCAAAAGCCACACAAATGCTGAAAACAGGAGGAAACGTATGACTAACATGAAAAAACGTAGCACCGCCGTACTGACGGCAGCCATCCTCGTAGCCGCCCTCACCATCCCCGCCACAGCGACAGCAGCGCCAACCGAATCCATTCGTATAAGCAGCTATAAAGGCAGCACTCTGGAAGTTGGAGAACGCAGCGGCCTCATCATCGGTCCCAGTGGTACGGAGTACACTGTCACCTCCAGTGACCCGGACACGGTGGTGATCGAACAGGTGCTGACCTTCTGGGTCGCTGTCGCCAAGGCGGAGGGGAGCGCAGAGATCACCGCCTCCAACAGCGCCAGGGAGTACGGAACCATGACGCTCACGGTCGGCTCCACTGCCCCCGCCGCACCGGAGGCCCCCGCTGGCGGGGACAGCGCCGGCCTGGCGGACAATCTGGAGATACGGCAGGAGATGATCCGGCTGATCAACCAGACCCGCAAGGCCAATGGGGTGCCGGAGCTGCCGGTCAGTGAGGCCCTGATGAACGCCGCCCAAATTTGCTCTAATCGGCGGTATACCTGGCATCATTCCCCGGAGGAGAGCAAGGCCGCTGTCGACGCCGGCTACCCCTACGGCTTCGGTGACAACCTGACCGTGTTTACTGGTACAGCCAACGCCGCCCAACACGCCGTCGACAACTGGATCAACTCCCCCGGACACTTCGAGACCATGGTCGACCCAAGATGCGACTGCATCGGCGTGGGCGTGACCCAGTACGACGGGATTACATACTGCTACATGTTCGTCGGGATACCCAACAGCGTCAACTTCTACGCGTAGCAAAATATAAAGCTAGACGGTGCGTTCCGCCTGGAACGCACCGCTTTTCTGTGAATTGGGGAAAGTACCCTGTCAAATATTGCGTACCAATATCCAAAGAAATTGTCCGAAAAAAGTGACTCTTCTTTGCCACAATATAATTCTCATCAAATCGAATAGCATAGGCAACCGTATGATGTATTAGCGGACAACTTGGTTACCTAAGTTGGCATCACAACTTCAAAAACCTGTAGTATACCTGTTTTTACAAAAGACTCAAAACGGGTTTCCAGTGTGACCGTTACAAGTTCGTTTTTGCTTGCTGTAGTCGTACCCCCTCTTGAGCAATCATCATGGATGAGGCTGGCTACATGTTTTGGCATCGGACGTTGGTACTCGCTCATATAGCTATTTTGTTTGCCTGTTTAAGAAATGCCTTTGGGAATATCCAAAAGTACATCGTCCCTATCTGTAATAAAATAAATCAGTTTTGTTGCTCTGGTCATTGCAACATACATATCTGTGGCCGAAAATGAATCTTTCAAATCAATGGCAACACACTCAAATTCCAGGCCTTTGGAAAGAACTGTTCTTGATGAGAGCATTTTAAAATCTGGAGATTTTCGTTGATAATTTGGATTCATGCGAATCTGTTGAGCTGCTTCGTAAATTGTAAGATTTTGGTCTTGGGCATATCGTATTGACCGAATCATTTCTCCAAAGAGTTCTTTGCGAAAAATATTAAATTCTGGTCTGCATTGGATATATTCTAATACAGAAAGTATATCATTGTTTTGACCATTTTGCTTTAAGGAAAGTATTTTTGCTCCCAAAGCGGGGTGCTTTTTAATTCGAGAGAAGTTATAATCGCCAAGCGATATGTGATTCCGATAACTGCTAAGTTCAGCGGTTACTCTTGATGCACACGCCTCGACAAAGGAGAATACTGCTTTAACCTTTTCGTGAGTATCTTTAGTGTCTATCCTCTCCGCAAATCCATACAGTTCGTTCAAATTTTGGGGTTCATCATTCGGCAATTTGAAGGCTAAATGATAACAGTTTGATAACTCTGCCCTTGGTCACTGGCTATTGACCAGTGCCGCTGGTATTATGTGTGGCTTGAAAGGAGGGCGGAAAAGATGCGAAAGATTTTGGAGGATTTATACTTCGGAAATATCGTGCCCTATGAAAAGCGAATTGCTGCCGGTTCAGAACTGCGGCATCTGGTGAAACGTGCCGCCGACTGTGAGACCCGGCTTGCGGAACAGCTCAACGATGGGGAGAAGCAGATACTTGATACCCTCATCAGCACACAGCACGAAATTGACAGCACCATGGCAAGGGAATATTTCATCCTGGGATTCCGGTTGGGCATCAGATTGATGACCGAGTGTATGGATGAGGACGATGGAGAACTGACCGACAGGGGGTGAGACAATGGCAAAGCGCAGACCGTCCGGAGACGGCATGGTACGCAAACGGGATGACGGTCGCTGGGAGGGCCGCATCGTGATAGGGCACAAGAAAAATGGAGATTCCATCTTCCGCTACATCTATGCCGATACCCAGAAAGACCTGACCGCAAATCTCCGCCAGAGCATCGACGCTTACCAGGGCGTGGAGCTGACGGAACAGAGCAGGATGAGCCTTTCCGAGTGGCTGGATCAATGGCTGGACCGGCGCATGGCCGGGACCGTCCGCGGCGATACGCTGGACGGGTACCGGCAGGATTTGGACAACCATGTCAAGCCCCGCCTGGGGCAGAAGCAGTTGACGAAAATCACGCCTGCTGATTTGAAAGATCTGTACGCCCATCTCCTGGAACATGGCCGCCTCTCCAAAGGCGGGGAAGATGGCGGCGGCCTCTCCCCCGCCACTGTCCGCGGTATCCACACGACCCTCCACCACGCGCTGAAAACCGCGGTGGAGGAGGGCCTGCTGCCCGTCAACCCCGCCGACAAGGTGACTCCGCCCAAACTGCCGCGCAATCCAAAGGGCATTCTCAACAACGACCAGCTGGATGCTCTGATGGCGGCGATCCGTCAGGACCCGCTCTGGCACGACTTCTTCTATACGGAACTGACCACCGGCCTGCGGCGGGGAGAACTGTGCGGCCTGAAATGGAAGGACTTTGACGGCGAAACCGGGACTCTGAAGATATGCCGCACCATCCACATCAAAAAGGGCGGCGGTCTGAGCGAGGGAGACACCAAGACCTACGCCGGGACACGGACCATCCTGCTCCCCCACAGCACGGCCCAGATTCTGCGGGAGAGAAAACGCGCCGCGCTGACAGAGTGGATTTTCCCCGATCTCCTTAAACCGGAAAACCCCATGCATCCCAGCCGTGCCTACCGGCAGCTGAAAAAAATTCTGTCGGAGTCCGGGCTGCCCGACATCCGCTTCCACGACCTCCGTCATACCTTTGCCACACACGCCCTGGCCGGAGGGGTGGACGCCAAAACCCTCTCCGGCATTCTGGGCCACACAAAGGCCAGCTTTACCCTGGACACCTACGCCCATGTCACCGGTGATATGCAGCGCCATGCCGCCGGGATCGTGGGCGATTTCATTCAGGACATACTCTAAAGGGTCACTATAATAAGGATAGAAAGGTCGTGAAAATACAAAACAGGAGGTTA
>JAHZBA010000059.1 GCA_019423635.1 Clostridiales bacterium | reverse complement strand
GCCCGTTTTCTCTTTTTCTGCGCCACAGAAAAAGAGAAAATGGGGGGTGCATTGCCCAGCTATCATCATAGCAAAAACCTTCCGCCCCCGGCCGCCAGGCCGCCCCTTACAACTCCTCCGCCTCCGCCGTCCAAAGGACAGCACTTGCGTCGCTGGGCATCCGCCAGTCCCCCCGGGGGGACAGGGCGACCGACCCCACCTTGGGCCCGTCCGGCACGCAGTTGCGCTTGAACTGCTGCGTAAAGAACCGCCGGTAGAAGACTTTGATCCACCTCCGGATGACCTCCTCGCTGTACTGCCTGCCCAGGGCGTGGAGGGCCAGGCGGTAGATCTTCCGGGGTGAGAAGCCCCAGCGGAGCATATAGTACAGGAAGAAGTCGTGGAGCTCGTAGGGCCCCACCAGATCCTCCGTCCGCTGGCTGATCTCCCCCTGCACCGCCGGCAGCAGCTCCGGGGAGACCGGGGTGTTCAGAATGTCCTCCAGCACGTCGTGGAGACTCTCCCGGTCCCGGGCCAGATGGGCCACCAGGTGCCGCACCAGCGTCTTGGGGATGGAGCAGTTCACCGCGTACATGCTCATGTGGTCCCCGTTGTAGGTGCACCAGCCCAGAGCCAGCTCGCTGAGATCCCCGGTGCCGATGACCAGACCCCCGGTCTGGTTGGCGATGTCCATGAGCACCTGGGTCCGCTCCCGGGCCTGGGCGTTTTCGTAGGTGACGTCCCGGAGCTCCGGGTCGTGGCCGATGTCCCGGAAGTGGGCCCGGACGCTGGCGGAGATATCCACGGTCTTCAGCACCGCTCCCATCTTCTCCGCCAGGATGACGGCGTTGTTCCTTGTGCGGTCCGTGGTGCCGAAGCAGGGCATGGTGACGGCGATGATGTCCGTCACCGGCCGGTCCAGCAGCTTCATGGCAAGGCCCGTAATCAGCACCGCCAGGGTGGAGTCCAGCCCGCCGGAGAGCCCCACCACCGCGGTTTTCGCCCCGGTGACCTCCAGCCGGTGCTTGAGACCCATGGAGGCAATCAGCAGGATCTCCCGGCACCGCGCGTCCCGCTCCTCCCTGTCCTCCGGAACGAAGGGCATGGGGGCCACGTACCGGGTGAGCTTGGTGGGGGAGAGGGTCAGGGAGAAGCGGCCCTCCAGTCCCTGCTCCACATCGTCAAAGGCCTGTACCCGGCGGCGCTCGCAGGCCAGCTTCTGCACGTCGATCTCAGAAATGAGCAGGCCGCCGTCAAACCGCCGCTCTCCCAGCAGCGTTCCGTTCTCCGCGATCATCTGGTGGGCGCCGAACACCACGTCGGAGGTGGACTCCCCCTCTCCAGCGCTGGCGTACACATAGCCGCACAGCAGCTTTGCCGACTGCATGGTCACCAGCTGGCGGCGGTAGGCGTCTTTGCCCACCACATCGTTGCTGGCGGAGAGGTTGCCGATGATGACAGCTCCTCGCCGGGCCATCCGGATGGAGGGGGACTCCGGTGCCCACAGGTCCTCGCAGATCTCAAAGCCCAGTGTCAATTCCGGTAAATTGTCGCAGACAAATACCGTCTCCTTCTGGAACAGCGGCTTTTGTCCGCAGAGGTCGATCCAATCCGCCTCCGCCGGAGCCGGAGCAAACTGCCGTCTCTCATAAAATTCGCCATAATTGGGCAGATGCACCTTGGGAACCACCCCCAGAATCTCGCCCTTTTGTATAATTGCCGCACAGTTATACAATTTGTTGTTCACCCGCACCGGCAATCCCACCGCCGTCACCACCTCCAGGTTCCGGGTGGCCTCCAGCACGGTGCCAAGGGCCTGCTCCGCGCCCCGCAGCAGGGTCTCCTGGAAAAAGAGGTCCCCGCAGCTGTAGCCCGTCAATCCCAGCTCCGGCAGCACCAGCACCTTGACCCCGGCCTTCTCCGCCGCGCGCATCATGGTAAAGGTCTGTTCCGCGTTATAGTCGCAGTCTGCCAGGCGCAGCTTCGGCGCGCCGCAGGCCACGGAGATAAAACCGTCCCGCATTTTTTGAAAACCTCCTGTCTGTGAATCCTTTGCCTGTTATTTTACACCGCCCGCCGCGCTTTTACAAGTGTCCCTCGCTCCCCCGGGAGTATCCCACCGCGCGGATCGGGAACCCGAAACCGAATGGGCAGTGATCCGCAATGGATCACTGCCCGGCAAATCCATATCTCACGGTTTCAGGGCATGGATCTGCTCCTGCACCTCCTGAAAAAACCGCGCCAGGTGGAACCCGTCTGCAACGGCATGGTGAAGGTTCATGGTAAGGGGCATCCTCAGCTGCTCGCCGGCCTGCTCGTACTTCCCCCACGTCACCACGGGGGCCAGAAATTTCCCCTCATCAAAAACGTGGACATCGAAGTGCCTGTATGTTACCCAGGGGAGACAGGAGACGTCAAAGAAATCCGGCGGCTGGTGCTCCAAAATGGCACGGGCGGTTTGGTTGCGCTCCCGGTCGGCGCTCACCCGGCGGCAAAAGGTCAGGAGGTCCTCGGAATACTCCGTGACCATCTTTGTGAAGCGCTCGTCCTCGCTGTGGAAATCCGTATAAGAGGGGGACACCTGGTCCCATCTTATCAGGTTTCCCTCCTGGTCCCAGCCGTATTTGAATTCCTCGTGAGCATTGATGACCTTTGAGACCACCCACAGCATCAGCGGATAAAAGGCGATCATGGATATAGAACTGAAACAGCTCCCCTCTGCTCCACTCCTGCAAATCGACGGTTGTATACTTCATAACCGTCCTCCAAATAACTATTTTGATTTTCCGGATGATACCACAGCGGACCCTCACTTTCAAGGTGCAGTCCGGGAAGGGACACTCCCGTCTCATAAAGTCAGATGCTCCCTTTTTGTAGGGCGCGACGACCCGGCGCGCCGTAAATTTACGGAAATCTGCCGTAAGACGCGGTGTTTCTACCGCGGTTCCATCGCAAACCGCGGCGCGCCGAGTCGTCGCGCCCTACGAATCAAATTGGTGAGACGGGCGTAAGAGAACGGGAGGCTTACGCATTTTATGGTATTGCAGGAGGAATCGTAGGGGCGGCTATCAGCCGCCCGTCCCAGGGGAAATCCGGATCTCGCAGGGGGCCGGGCGGTTCATAACCGCCCCTGCACACCGGACCTCCCTTTGACGGCCGGCAAATTCTCTCCGCCCCGGCGAAAACAGGCCGCCGGCAGGCGGACAGCGGAACCGCCTCCGCTCTCTGAAAAATTCCCCTTGATTCCTCCGCGAACTCTGCTATGATGAGGAAAACCACATCTGCAAAAGGGAGGAGAATCTTTTTGGAAACCATCTATCTGGCCGGCGGCTGCTTCTGGGGCATGGAACATCTCTACCGCCAGATCCCCGGCGTCACGGCCGTCACCTGCGGCTACGCCAACGGCGACAGCCCGGACCACGCCAACTACCAGGCCGTCTGCACCGGCGCCACGGGCTTTCGGGAGACCGTGAAGGTGGACTATGATCCCGCCGCGGCGCCCCTGGAGCAGCTCCTGTTCGCCTTTTTCGCCGTCATCGACCCGGAGACGCCCAACCGGCAGGGCATGGACATCGGCACCCAGTACCAGACCGGCATCTACTGGACCACGCCGGAGCAGGGGGCCGCCGTCCGGCGGGTCTGCGCCCTGGAATCCGCGGCCGCGGAGTGCTTTGAGGTGGAGCAGGGCCCGCTCCGCTGCTTCTATCCGGCGGAGGAGGTCCACCAGCGGTATCTGGAAAAGCACCCCGGCGGCTACTGCCACATCTCCGCCCGCCGGATCGCCGCCCTGGCCCGCTGCCCCGTGCAGGTCTACGACCGCCCCGCCAAGGAATTGCTGCGGCCTTATCTGGAATCCTCCCTGTGACACAGAAAACGGACCGCCATAGGACGGTCCGTTTTCTGTGTGTGTGTTTTAGGAGGGAGAAAACGCATCGGGTTGGGAGGACCCTCTGCTTGATGATAAGATACCCACAAATTTTTGCGGAATTGTGATTTCCATGTGAACAGTTTGTAAATGATGGAGATTTTCCTGAAAAACGCAGGTTTCCCGTCCATTCTCTCCCGGTTTTTCTCACTGAGACCTGATTTTCTCCGCCAGCTCCCGCAAAAATCTGGCCTGGGAGTCCTTGATCCGCTCATAGACCCGCTCCCGGTACCCCATTTCCACCAGCAGCTCCGCCCAGTGGAAGCTCAGGGGATGGCGGTGGGAGGCCCCAGAGTCGTCCTCCACGCTCAGCAGCGCCTCAATCAGGCACTCCCGGGTGGGGAAGGCATCCATATTCTCCAGCGCCTGCGCCACTCCGGCCCGGACACTCTCCAGCAGCGCCTCCTGATCCGTGGAGGGCTCCAGCACCCACCAGGAATTCCGCGCGTCGGGATGCGTCCTGCCCCTCTCGGCGCACTCGTACTCCTTGAACTTCCGGTTTTGAATCTCCGGCTCCTTTTCAAAATAGAGGCCGTAATTGATGACAAACTCCAGATGCTCCCTGGTGTTGTACCGGTTTTTTTGAAAGTTGATGATCCGGCAGAGGCCGTCCCCGCCGTAAAGGCGGAAATTGGCGCCGTCCTTTCGGTAGCCCAGGGACTTCAGCATCTCATGGACCCGGCCCAGCAGTGCCTTGAAGCGCGCCTCCATCGTGGTCTTCACCTCTCTCCTGTAAATCCCCGGAGCGCTCTCCCAGCTCCCGCCGGATCAGGCGGAGGGCAATCTCAAAAGCGCGGATTCTCCGCCTTGCCAGGGTGATCTGGGCGCGGTACCGCTCCGGCCGCTCCTTGCCCTCCAAAGTCCTCACCGTCTCCCGGAGCTTGTGAAGTACGGAGGCAATCTGCCGCTCCGCCTCCGCAAGCTCCGCCGGCGTCATTTCCGTTTCGTTCATGGATATTTCCGACTCTCCATCACCGCCAGCTCATCGCAGCGGTTGTTGTACTCGTTCTCCGCGTGGTTCCCCACAGGGCTCTGCCCTGCGGGGGCCCCTTGATCGGTTTCCGTCCGCCCAGGCAAAGCCCGGCCGGACAAATTGTTTTCCGGTGAAAACAATTTGCGCCATGTTCACGGCGCTGGCGCTCTGCGCCAGAGGGCCCCGCTCCGGCCTACTTGTACTTCTGGCTCTCCAGCACCGCCAGCTCATCGCAGCGGTTGTTGTACTCGTTCTCCGCGTGGCCCTTGACCCAGTGGAGATTCACGGTGTGCGTCTGGCACAGCTCCAGCAGTCGGCCCCAGAGGTCCGGATTTAGCGCGGGCTTCTTGTCGGATTTCACCCAGCCCCTGGCCTGCCAGCTCCTGGCCCAGCCCTTGCCCAGGCCGTCGATGACGTACTTGCTGTCGGAGTACAGCTCCACCACACAGGGCTCCCGCAGGGCCTCCAGGGCGGTGATGACGCCGGTGAGCTCCATGCGGTTGTTGGTGGTCCGGGCCTCGCCGCCGGAGAGCTCCTTTTTGTGGGTGCCGTACATCAAAATGGCCCCCCAGCCCCCGGGGCCGGGGTTGCCGGAGCAGGCCCCGTCGGTGTAGATGGTTACTGTTTTCATAATTTGTTCCTTCAAAACAGATCGCTGTGAGTGCCGGTGCGGGAGAGCACCAGAATCAATTTTTCCTGACTGATTCTGTAAATCAGTAACCAATCCGGGGTAATGTGGCACTCTCGGCAGCCAATATAGTCCCCGCTTAAATCATGGTCTTTAAATCTTCTTGGCAGCGTTTCCCCGACCGCCAACATCTTGATTACATCGGTCATCAAGGATATATCATATCCCCGTCTCTCGGCTCGCTTAACATCCCGCTGAAATTTTGATGTTGGTTTCACTTCATATCTCATTTCAGCAGATCCCTCATCATCTCGTCAACATCTGTATAGCTCTTTCCATAACTCGGGTCTTCTGCCATTCTCCGCGCCTCCTCAAGGGCCTGCCGGGTTTCCTCATTGGGAATATCCCCGCTGACCTCAAAAGGAATCTTATTCTCCCGCACAGTCTTTTTTGCAAACACGGTAAAAGCCGTGGTCATGCTCATCCCTACATCCGCGCAAAATTCCTCAAACTGCCGCTTCAGCTCCGCGTCCATCCGAATATTGATGCTTGTCTGTGCCATATCAAACACCCCTTTCTGCTCTATATTATGTATCATATATAAGTTTCAACACATTGTCAATATATTTCAATACAAAAGCCGGACGCAAGCCTGCGTCCGGCTTTTTTTCAAGTTCCCCAAACCCGCCCGCGCGAAACCGACGTCCGGTAATCAAAATAAGCGTCCCGAAGACATAAACGTACAGGTGTAACGGTAACGGACCTGATAAAAAGCCAGGGTTCGAACCCGGCTGGGCAAGGTCCCGCCCGCCCCCATACCTGCGTGCCCATTGGCCCCGGCACATTGGGGCTTGACGTCCGCCTTTCGCGCAACCATGATATTCGCGCCATTCTGTAGGGGCGGATATCATCCGCCCGTATCCGGACCCGGCAGGCGGCTGATAGCCGCCCCTACAAGAACATTTTCACAGCAGTTCTGTTGTCCAGTTCTTCTCCTGGATGGTCTCCTCCAGCTCCCGCAGCTCCCTGGACAGGCCGTCCACCTGCTTTTGGAGCTGCCGGACATTGACCGTGCTCTTCACTTTGATCTCGCTGGCGCTGCGGCGGTGAACCAGGGCGCTGGCGTTGTCCAGAAAGCTCCGCAGGATGGACAGCTTGCCCTTGAGGCAGTCCCGCCTGGCCAGCAGGTCGGAGAGGGCGGCCCCGTCCTCCAGTTTCGTGGCGTT
Organism: Clostridiales bacterium; assembly: GCA_019423635.1. Lineage (GTDB taxonomy): Bacteria > Bacillota > Clostridia > Oscillospirales > Oscillospiraceae > Oscillibacter. Next base: position 1,796 of record JAHZBA010000059.1, on the reverse strand, counting down.
GTTGGTGCGGTTGATGGCGGAGATCAGCTCCTCCAGCCGGGCGTAGTCCGCCTCCAGCTCATGGAGCAGCTCCTGCGGGTCCTCGGCGGGCTGTTCCCCCTCCTGGACCTGGGCGTTGTTGATCAGCCTGCTCTCCAGCTGGCGGATGCGGGTTTGCAGCTCCGACCGCTGGGACAGGGCGTTGGCAAGTTTCATCAGCTCACAGCTCCTCTTCTATTTTTTCCCGCCGCTCCTGGTACTCCTCCCTGGAGAGAATCCCGGCGGCTTTCAGGCTCTCCAGCTGCTCCAAGCGGCGCAGGGTCTCCGGTTCATTCCCGGCTCGCCCAGAACTTTTTTCCCTGTCGTACCGTTTAATGAATGTTTGATAAAAATGCATCACGGCCAGGAATACAGGAAAGAGGCACCACAGCACGCCGAAAACCCGGGAAACCCAAACATACGCCAGGATACCAGGGACCAGGAAAATCCCGTCCCAGATCAGGGCCACGACATTCTGGGACAGGCTGGGGGGACAGGTGTTGTTTCCCCATCTCCCGCCGGTCCGCTTCCGGAGCCAGCGCAGGGTTCTCTGATAGACCTCCCCATAGGCTGTCATCTCAAAGAAGATTCCAATCATGCCCAGGACAGCAGCCATCGCGGCGTCCATATCCCCGGCGGGGTCAATGGCGGTCTCCATGGGGATCAGGCTCATAAGGCTCACTCCTCAGCAGAAACTCCGCCGTCCTCCTCCGGCTGAGCAGTCTCGCCGGTCTCCTCCCGCTCCGCCAGGGCCAGGGAGATCACCCTGTCCCCCTCCTCCTTGAAGCGCATAACGATGACGCCCTGGGTGGCGCGGTTGTTGGTGAGCTTGATGTCCTCCACATGGGTGCGGATCAGGATGCCCGCCTGGGTGACCAGCAGCAGGTCCTCGGAGCCGTCCACCACCTTGATGCCCACAATGGGGCCGGTCTTCTCCGTGACCATGTAGTTCTTGATGCCAAGTCCCCCCCGGTTGGTGATCCGGTACTCCTCCACGGGGGTGCGCTTGCCGAAGCCCTTCTCGGTGATGGACAGGACCGTCCGGCCCTCGGTGATCCGGGCGGCGCCCACCACATAGTCCCCCTCCCGGAGGCGGATGCCCCGGACGCCCACGGCGGTGCGGCCCATAGGCCGTACGTCGTTCTCGTCAAAGCAGACCGCCATCCCGTCGTGGGTGGCAATGAGAATCTTCTTGGTGCCGTCGGTCTCCCGGACGCAGACCAGCTGGTCCCCCTCGTCCAGGGTGAGGGCCCGGATGCCGTTGTTGCGCAGATTTTTCAGGGCCATTACCGGCAGGCGCTTCACCGTGCCCTGGCGGGTCACCATGAACAAATACAGCTCCTTGTCGCTGTTGTCCCGGTAGTGGAGCATGGTCTGCACCCGCTCCCCCTGCTCCACCTGGAGGATGTTGACGATGTTGGTGCCCTTGGCGGTCTTGCCGCTCTCGGGGATCTGATAGCCCTTTTTCCGGTAGACCTTGCCGGTGTCGGTGAAGAAGAGGAGATAGTCGTGGGTGGAGGCGGTGAACACGTCCACCACGCAGTCCTCCTCCCGGGTGGTGATGCCCTTTTTCCCCATGCCCCCCTTGGACTGGGCGGCATACTCACTCACCGGCGTGCGCTTGATATAGCCCGCCTGGGTGAGGGTGAAGACGCACTGCTCCTCCTCAATCAGGTCCTCGATGTCGATCTCATCCTCCACGTCCTGGATCTCGGTGATCCGGTCGTCGCCGTACTTGTCCCGGATGGCGGTGAGCTCGTCCTTGAGGACCCCCCGAA
>JAHZBA010000058.1 GCA_019423635.1 Clostridiales bacterium | reverse complement strand
CGTCCCGGCACGAGCCCGACCCGTCCCGGCAACACCACCACCATCGGTGACACGGATGTGCCTCTGGCCGGTGATCTGCAGCTGAACAAGACGGACCACTTCGCCTACATCAAGGGCTATCAGGATGGCACGGTCCGTCCCAACAACCCCATTACCCGCGCCCAGGTGGCGACCATCTTCTACCGCCTGCTGGACGAGACCTCCCGGGTCATCTACTTCCAGGAGACCAACGACTTCACGGACGTGACCAATGATTACTGGGCCAACAAGGCGATCTCCACGCTGACGAACGCCGGCATCATCACCGGCTTCAGTGACGGTACCTTCCGTCCCAACGCGTATATCACCCGCGCCCAGTTCGCGGCCATCGCGGCCCGGTTCGACAACGTCGTGCCTGGTCTGAACAACCCCTTCACGGATGTGGCTGAGGACTACTGGGCCCGCGACCTGATCGCCTTCGCGGCGGATCGGGGCTGGATCACCGGCAACGGCGGCAAGTTCCGTCCCCTGGAGAACATCACCCGTGTGGAGGTGATGGACTTCATCAACAACGTGCTGGAGCGGCACGTGGATGAGCAGGGCCTGCTGGAGAACGCGGCCAAGTGGAGCGACGTCCCTGTGACGGACCCGAACTACTACGTGGTGGAGGAAGCCACCAACTCCCATGACTACACCCGGCGGACGGAGGGCCAGCTGATGGAGAACTGGACGCAGCTGAACCCGGACCCCGTGTGGGATGAGTAATGGAAGAGGGGAATCCTGGTGATTTCCCAACCCCTGGCAAAGGGCGCCCCCCGGCGAAAGCCGGGGGGCGCCCCGCGTTTGGCGAGATTTTTCTTGCGGGAAGGGCCGGGGAGGAGTATGATAAAATTGATTCTTTACTTGCTTCCGGCTTGTAGGGCGTGACCACTGGGCACGCCGCCTTGGACACCCTGCCGCAAAGCACAGTAAGACGCGAATGGTATCAGACAGGGCCTCCGCGCCTTTAACGTGAAAGGAGAACATGAAGTATGTGGTTTGACCAGGCAGTCCTCTATCAGATCTACCCCCTGGGCCTGTGCGGCGCGCCGGCGGAGAACGACGGCGTCGTCACCCCCCGCATCCTGCGCCTGCTGGACTGGGTGGAGCATATCAAGAAGACCGGGGCGGATACCGTCCTGCTGAACCCGGTGCTGGACAGTGACCGCCACGGCTACGACACCCGGGACTACTTCCACCTGGACCCCCGGCTGGGCACCGACGACGACCTGGCCAGGGTGTGCAAAGCCTTCCACGACGCCGGCCTCCGGGTACTGTTCGACGGGGTCTTCAACCATGTGGGCCGGGGCTTCTGGGCCTTCCGGGACGTGCAGGAAAAAAAGTGGGACAGCCCCTGCAAGGACTGGTTCCACCTCAATTTCGACGGCAATACCGAGTACAACGACGGCTTCTGGTACGAGGGCTGGGAGGGCCACAATGAGCTGGTGAAGCTGAACCTGTGGAACCCGGCGGTGGTTCAGCACCAGTTCGACGCCATCCGCTCCTGGGTGGACCGGTTCGGCATCGACGGACTGCGGCTGGACGTGGCCTACTGCCTGCCCCCGGAGTACCTGAGGCAGCTCAGGTCCTTCACCGGCTCCCTCAAGCCCGACTTCGTCCTTCTGGGCGAGACCCTCCACGGGGATTACAACCGCTGGATGGGGGACGACATGTGCCACTCCGTCACCAACTACGAGTGCTACAAGGGCCTGTGGTCCGCCTTCAATTCCATGAACATGTTCGAGATCGGCCACTCCCTGGCCCGGCAGTTCGGCCCGGAGCAGTGGACCCTGTACAAGGGCCGCCACCTGCTCAGCTTCCTGGACAACCACGACGTGAACCGCATCGCCTCCCAGCTCTCAAACCCCGACCATCTGCGCCCAGCCTGGGCCATGGCCTTCGGAATGCCCGGCGTGCCCGCCGTGTACTACGGCAGCGAGTGGGGCCTCCCCGGGAAAAAGGAGAACGGCAGCGATGCCGCCCTCCGGCCCGCTCTGGAAACGCCGGAGTGGAACGACCTCACCACATGGATCTCCCGTCTGGCGACGGCCAAAAAGGGCAGTAAGGCCCTCTGTTACGGGGCCTACCGCAACGTAGTGCTCACCAACAGGCAGATCATCTTTGAACGCGCCTGCGACGGCGAGCGGGTGCTGGTGGCCGTCAACGCCGACGGCGCCCCTTACACCGCCCACTTTGACGCCGGCTGCGGCACGGCGGTGGACCTCATCACCGGAGCGCCCCACGACTTCGGCGGCGGCAGCGAGCTGCCCCCGTACAGCGCGTTTTTCTGGCAGTGTGAGCGGTAACTCGCAGGGCGCGACGACTGGGCCCGGCCGCCTCATGAGCGCTTCCGGGCCGCCGAGGAGGGGATGCCAAGCTCCGTCCGGTATTTTGCCACCGTGCGGCGGGCGATCCGGCCGCCGTCCTCCGCCAGAAGCTCGCACAGCCGCTGGTCGCTGAGGGGGCGGCGGGGGTCCTCCTGCCGGATCAGGAGCAGAAGGCGCTGCTTCACCCCCTGCCGGGAGGCACCCTGCCCACCCACGGCCCGGTTGAGGAAGTACCGCATGGGGTAGGTGCCCAGGCGGCACTGGAGGTACTTGTCCCGGATGGCCCGGGAGATGGTGGAGGGATGGAGCTCCAGCTGCTGAGACAGGGAGGAGAGGTTCATGGGGGCCAGCTCCGTGGTCTCCCCCAGAAAGAAGGGGCGCTGGGCCTCGCCGATGGCCTCCGCACACCGGCGGAGGGTGCTGCCCCGGCGCTCGACGCAGTGCAGCAGCCAGGTGGCCTGCTGGAGCTTCTGGCGCAGATAGTCCCGGGTCTCCTGGTCCTCCGAGGTCTCCAGCAGACGGAGGTAGTAGCCGCTGAGGCAGAACTTGGGCAGGTCGTACTCGTTGACCACGGCGGTCCATTCCCCCTCCTGCTCCAGGAGGAAGACATCCGGGCGCACGTAGACGGCAGACGGCTCCGCTGCCTGAAAGGCCCGGCCGGGACGGGGGTCCAGGGAGGAGATGACCGCCTCTGCCGCCTGGATCTCCGGGACGGAGAGCCCCAGCGCCCGGGAGATGGGGCCGTAGTGTTTGCGCCCCAGCTCCGGCAGGAAGCGGGCGGCGATCTCCAGCGCGGCGGGAGGGAAGTCTCTCATGCGCCGCAGCTGCAGGCAAAGGCACTGGGAGAGGTTCTCCGCCCCCACTCCCGCCGGCTCCAGGCTCTGGAGGGTCTCCACGGCCTGCCGGATCAGGGGCTGAGGGATGTCCAGCGCCTCCAGGGCCGTGAGGTCCTCGGCGGCCAGGTAGCCGTCGCCGTCCAGCAGCTCCGCCAGGTAGTTCGTCAGAGCCAGCAGGGGCCTGGGCAGGTGCCGCCGCTCCAGCTGATCCCGGAGGAAGGCGGCGAGACTCTCCGTCTCCCGGTCCGCGGCGCCCCGCTCCGGGCCCTCCGGACAGCGGAGGGCGGGGCCGCCGTCAATCCAGGAGGCCCTCCGCCGCAGGGCCTCGTAGGCGCCCCGGAGGGAGTCGCCGCAGGTCAGCTCCAGAAGCGGATTTTCCTGGGCGGCCTGGTTCAGATAGCCGGTCAGCTCCTGGGCGTTCATCTGCAAAATCCGCATGGACTGCAGGAGACGGGGGGTGAGCTGCTGGCGCAGCTCCGGTGTGAGAGACAGGGAGTTCATCGCAGCGCCTCCTTCCGGCGCGGCACCAGGTGCCGCGGTTTCCGCGTGCTTTCTCCTATCATACCACAATTTCCGAAAAAGGGCCAGGGGAGAAACCTGCTCCCCATCGGACTCTTCCAGAATCATGAGGAATTGTATCGGGACTCTTGAATTTCTCCGGGACTGTGCTATAATCAAGGAAATATGATAGACAAAGGGCCCGGAGATCGGCAGCGCTTATAGGATTACCGCCAGGGGACAGGGCCGCGGCCGGTCTCCTGGGTTCCTGTATGGGGCCTTTTGCGGAAGCGTCCAAACGGCACGGGAGAGAATCTCCCGCCGCCTTTGGAATAACAGACCCGCCCGGAGGAGTGTTCGGAGCGGAGAGGAGGTGAGAGGAAATGCGGAGTCAGGGGATGCCGCCGTGGAAGCGGCCCCGCCGGCTTGTCCATCGGAGACGGCGGGGAGAAGGGCACGGACAGAGCGGACCGCGCACAGCACGATGACTTCCGGCAAACCACGGGAAACTGTGGGACGCAAAGCCAAAGGGGCTAAGGCACTGCCAGAAAGAGGCAGACGCTATGTCAGCCTGGCTGCTGATTAGAAAAGGCAAACCGCGGGAAACCGCGGGACGCAAAGCTAGGGGTCTAATTCTTTGATCCGGCAAAACTCAGGCGGCAGGGGAATTCCCCTGCGGTGCGTTCTCATGCGAGAACGCAGTCCGCCTTCTCCGCCGGGAAAAGAGATGACAGCCCAGCTGCTGATTATTGAGGCCGCCGCACCCGTGTGGCCGGCTTCATGGGAAACGCATACCGGAGTTCCGCGGCGTTTCCCGTATCAGCAAACCGCCAGAAATGACGGGACGCAAAGCAATGGGGGCTAAGGTGCTGGATTCCGCAGACCAATGCGGGGAAAGCGCTATGCCAGCCCGGCCGCCGGGTCCTTTGCACCCGAATATACAGCAAAGAAAGGAAGAGATTGAATGAGGAAACACAAGATCCCCTGCAAGCGCGGTTTTTCCCTGTTCCTGGCTCTGACGATGTGTGTGGGGCTGCTCCAGCTGCCCGTGTCGGCGGCGGAGGGCTACACCGGCGGTCCCTGCGAGCATCACACGGAGCACACGGACGACTGCGGCTACGTGGAGGCGGTGGATGGGGTATCGTGCACCCACGTGCACGATACCGCCTGCGGCTATGCGGAGGCAAAAGACGAGGTCCCCTGCGATAAGGATTGCACGGACACCGAAGGGGACGGCGTCATTGACCACGCCGAAGACTGTGCCTATCAGGCGGCGGTGGAAGGCAGCTCCTGCACCCATGCGCACGATGATGAGTGCGGCTACGTGAAGGCGGTTGCGGGCCATGACTGCGAATTCGTGTGTGAGATTTGCAGCCAAAATTCCATCCCCGACCCGGAGACGTGCACCTGCAGGACGCAGTGCACGGCGGATCAGGTCAATGCGGACTGCCCCGTGTGCGGCGCAGAGGGCGCGGATCTGGAGCAGTGCACGGGTACGCCCAGGTGCCAGAAGCATACCTGGGGCGAGTGGTATACCGTCGAGGAACCCACCTGCGCCAAGTTTGGCCGCCAGGAGCGCGTCTGCTCCGTGTGCGGGGAAAAGGGCTCCGGGTCGATGATGCCGCTGCCCCACACCTGGACGGAGTGGACCGTGACCAAGGAGGCTACCGCGGAGGAGCTGGGCGAAAAGGTCCGGACCTGCAAGGTATGCGGCGCGGAAGATACCGTAAAGTTCGCGCTGGGTTCCGATGAGGAGGGCGTCTTTGTTGCGGAAAAGGAAGCCACGTACACCTACAAGATTTACGGCAAGGGGGAGTTCACCGGAAGCTTCCTTTTGAATGGGGAAGAGGCGTCCTTTGAAACCCTCGGGTACGGCGCCATCGAAAAGGTGATTTTTGCAGAGGGCGTCACCGGGATTGGCAAGAAGGTGTTCTCCCATCATAACTGCATGAATACCCTGAAAGAAGTCGTACTGCCCAGCACCCTTACCCGGATTGAAGAGAAGGCATTCTATTCCTGCAGCAATTTGCGGAGCATCAATCTGGAGCATGTGACCAGCGTCGGCAAGAGCGCTTTTTCAGGCGCCAATAAGCTCGAGGAAATCACGATTTCACCGGCGATGACCGAAATCGGCGAGTATGCCTTTGAGGGCATGCGCGGTCTGAAAAAGGTTGTCTTGCCGGAGGGCGTGCGCAGCATTGGCGCAAATGCTTTTCTGATGTGTGCGGCGCTGGAGAGCGTTGTGCTGCCTGAATCCCTGGAGACGATTGGAGAGGATGCGTTCAGCAACTGTACGCAGCTGAAAACCATCGGCCAGGAGGAGGGCAAGGCTCACATTGACGGTGTGAACCGCATTGAGAGTTACGCATTTGAAGGCTGCTCTGCGCTGAAGGATCTTAAGATCACAAATGTGGAAGCAATTGAACCTTGGGCCTTTTGCTTCACAGGTGTACAGAAGATTTCCATTGAAGATGTGGACGCTATTGGCGATTATAGCTTCTATGGAAGTGAGTCTCTGAAAGAGATTACGCTGGAAAATGTGGATCAGATCGGCATGTGCATCATCTCCGGAATATGGGGTGAAAACGGCGAATACTGGTATGAGAACGGACCTGAGAGTCTGCGCGTGAAGAACGTGAAGACCATCAGCAACTATGCCTTCCAGCGCTGTGAAAACCTGAAGACCGTCTCCCTGGAGAATGTTGAGATTGTCGGACAGGACGCTTTCTTCCAGTGCTTTGCCCTGGAACACGCCGACTTGACCAACGTGGGAAGTCTGTACCCCTTCGTCTTTGAGGCCACAGCGCTGAAAAGCGTCGCGATGAACGGCGTGGAGATCATCAACCGGAACGCCTTCTGGGGCTGCGACCAGCTGGAGACGATCACGGGTCTGGATACCGTCGGTCTGATTGACGGCTTTGCCTTCTTCGGATGCTCCAGCCTGAAGGGTCTGACGGTAGCCGACCTGACCAAGATGGGCTTCAACGGGGACAATTACGCGGATGTCATGGACCGTGTGCAGGCCATCCTGGACGGCAAGTTTTCCCTGGACGAGGCCGAGACCATTGTGGAGCTGACCCCCGAGGCCGGTTGGAACAGCAGGGTCGGCAAGAGCGAGAACTGGAATACCTACGACCACGGAACCCAGCTGATGGAGCAGGCCCGCTGGACGGACGCGGCCTCCAGCGTGGCGGAGGTCAAGACAGATGCCTATTACACCGCAAAGCAGCAGATGGACTATATCTTTGTGGTGGATCTGTCGGCCTCCATGGCGCAGCTGGGCAACCGGGAGGACCGGAACGCCCGCTTCTATGACATGCAGTCCAAGATGCTGGACATGACGGAGAAGCTGCTGACGACGCCGGGCTATGACTGCCAGGTGGCAATCGTCACCTTCGGCGGAACGGTGCTCGCTCCGGACGGCGTCACGATCCAGACCCAGGGGACCAGCCAGGTGATTCCCTTTGATACGGACAAGGATGCCGTCATGGCTGAGATAAAGGCTCTGGTTCCCCTGAATGAGAACACCGATTACGGCCTGGGCCTGAACAATGTCCTCCAGCTGGCACAGGGCAACAAGAACCGGAACACTGCCGTGATCTTCATGTCCGACGGCCAGCCTGTGATTGACGGCACGACGCAGCTGACGCAGGGGACGCTGCCTGCTTACCGTGAGAAGATTGCCGGAATGGCCGCTGAGATTGAGGCCCTTGGCATCGACATCTACGGCGTGCTGCATTCCGTCAGTGCGAAAGAGCACGAGGGCGCCGTGGCCGCCATGGAGGCGGTGTGCTCGGATGGGCTGTTCTTCGAGGCAACCAATACGAAGGAGTTCAGCGAGTCCGTGAACGCCGCCATGAGCGCGGCCAATGGCGGCAACTACACGGTGACGATCCCCGTAGGTGCGAATTTCAGCAATGTCACCGATCTCCAGGTCAGTGACGGCGGCGGCGAGGCGGTTCTCAGTGCAGACGGCCGGACCATTACCTGGACCATCACCGGTATGCCCTTCACCCGGCATACCCTGACCTACCGCATGACCCCCAATGCCTACGGCACACTGGATGTGAACGGCGGCAACGCGGTGCTGAGCAGTGACGATACCCAGGTCAACTCCGTGGAGACCCCGCAGCTGACCCGCACCCAAGCGCCGCGGACCCACACCCTGACGGTGCGCTATCAGTACACCAACGGCACCCAGGCCGCCGCGGCGGTAACCCGGACGCTGACAGAGGGCGCCAGCTATTCCATCACCTCTCCCTCCATCAGCGGCTATAGTCCCAACCGCGCCGCGGTGAGCGGTGTTATGGGGAGCACGGATCTGCTGATTACCGTGACCTACTCCTCCACCGGCGGCGGCGGAACCACGCCTGGCGGTGGCGGCGGTGGCGGCGGCGGCCGTCCCGGCACGAACCCCACCAACCCCGGCAATACCACCACCATTGGCGATACGGAAGTGCCTCTGGCCGGTGATCTGCAGCTGAACAAGACGGACCACTTCGCCTACATCAAGGGCTATCAGGATGGCACGGTCCGTCCCAACAACCCCATTACCCGCGCCCAGGTGGCGACCATCTTCTACCGCCTGCTGGACGAGACCTCCCGGGTCATCTACTTCCAGGAGACCAACGACTTCACGGACGTGACCAATGATTACTGGGCCAACAAGGCGATCTCCACGCTGACGAACGCCGGCATCATCACCGGCTTCAGTGACGGTACCTTCCGTCCCAACGCGTATATCACCCGCGCCCAGTTCGCGGCCATCGCGGCCCGGTTCGACAACGTCGTGCCTGGTCTGAACAACCCCTTCACGGATGTGGCTGAGGACTACTGGGCCCGCGACCTGATCGCCTTCGCGGCGGATCGGGGCTGGATCACCGGCAACGGCGGCAAGTTCCGTCCCCTGGAGAACATCACCCGTGTGGAGGTGATGGACTTCATCAACAACGTGCTGGAGCGGCACGTGGATGAGCAGGGCCTGCTGGAGAACGCGGCCAAGTGGAGCGACGTCCCTGTGACGGACCCGAACTACTACGTGGTGGAGGAAGCCACCAACTCCCATGACTACACCCGGCGGACGGAGGGCCAGCTGATGGAGAACTGGACGCAGCTGAACCCGGACCCCGTGTGGGATGAGTAATGGAATGTGGAAATCCCTGTGATTTCCCAACCCCTGGCAAAGGGCGC
>JAHZBA010000057.1 GCA_019423635.1 Clostridiales bacterium | reverse complement strand
GTGTGGGTGCGGTAATGGGTATGGGTTGTCTGCATCAAAAATCAACTCCAAATCGCAATATAAGAAAAATAAAATACAATCAGGATAGGAAAGAGAGCCATATAGGCAGATTGGAACGCCCAAAGGGACGCCCCTACAGGAAAGGGGGTGTATAGAGGGTGTAGGGGCGGGGCTTGTCCCCGCCTGGAGGCGGGTCAATGTGGGCAGCGGCCTTTACGGGAGACACGGGCGGCCACAAGGGCTGCCCCTACGGGAGAGGGGTGTATAGGGGGATCGTAGGCGCGGGGTTTGTCCCCGCCCGGAGGCGGGCCGATGTGGGCATCGGCCTTTACGGGAGACACGGGCGGCCACAAGGGCCGCCCCTACGGGAGAGGGGTGTATAGGGGGATCGTAGGGGCGGGGCTTGTCCCCGCCCGGAGGCGGGCCGATGTGGGCATCGGCCCCTATGTGGGACACGGGCGGCCACAAGGGCCGCCCCTACGGGTAAGGGGGCGTATAGAGGGTGTAGGGGCGGGTGCCCACACCCGCCCGGAGCTTATCCCTTCTGATCCAGATAGCGGCTGTAATACACCTGCATGTCGAAGTCCTTGTAGAGCTGGGTGCCGTCCTTGGCGGTGACGCCGAAGTGGGCCAGGGCGGTGTCCTCCACATAGTCCAGGAAGGTCACACCGTCCACGGTGTTGAACCAGTTGAACTCCATGCCCTGGGCGGCGCAGTCGGCCTCCAGGCCGTCGATGAGGGTCTGGACATAGGGCAGATACTGCCCGGCGGTGACGCCGTTGGTGAAGAGCACGTCGGCGGGCTTGAGATAGGCGGCGGTAAACATGGCGTAGTCGGCGGGGGAGAAGCTCTCCCGCAGCTCCGGCCGGGCGACCCGGGCCACCATGGCGGCGGTCTCCGCCCGGGTGAGGGTCTTGCCGGGGGCAAAGGTGCCCCAGTCGTCCACGCCGGTGAGGATGCCGGCGTTGTAGAAGGACAGCACGGCGGCGTCGGCGGTGTCGGGCAGGGCGGTGATCTGGTTGATGGGGGTCAGCATATCCTCGGGCACCACGGCGGCAAGCATGGCGATGAACTCCTGGCGGGTGGCCTGCTTGACGGGATCGGGCACCTCCACCCCCAGTTTTTCCAGATAGTCCACATAGGAGGTGTACCAGGGCAGGGTGGAATCCACCAGGTAAATGGAGTCGCCGGTGATGGCCTCGTTCATGCGGGCGGCGATGGCGGCCACCTCGCCCACGGTAAGCACCTGGTCGGGGGCAAAGCCGGCGCCGGTGCCGGTCATGAGGCCCACCTCATAGCAGGTCTGGACGGTGGCGGCGTACCAGGCCGAGCCGGCCACATCGGCAAAGCCGGGATAGGTGTTGACGGCGGGGAAGGCCTCCTCCGGCGCGATGGCGGCGGCGGAGCCTGCCAGCAGGGCGGTGGAGAGAGCCAGGGCGATGAGCTGCTGTTTCATGGAACATTTCCTCCTGTACGTCGGGTTTTCCCCATTTAGACGGGGACATGGGGAGAAAGTTCCATCAGGCCTCCGGCTCCTGGATGGGAGTACCGCCCGCCCGGGCCGCCAGCCCGGCCTGTACCAGGGCCACGGCCTCCCCGGCCGTCACGGTCTGCTGCTGCCCGGTGGTCAGATCCTTTACCGTCACCTTGTTCTGCTGAATCTCGTCCTCCCCCAGGAAGGCGGCGTAGGGGATGGACAGCTTGTCCGCATAGGACAGCTTCTGCTTGAACTTCTTCTTCTCACAGTGGAGCTGGGCGCGCACGCCCGCGTCCCGCAGGGCGGTGGCGAAGGAGATGGCGGGGGAGAGCTCCTCGGTCATGGGGAGGATCAGCACGTCCGCCGGGGCGGTGACCAGGGCGTCGTTCAGATAGCCCTGGGCCTCCAGTACGGAGAACAGGCGGGTCAGACCGATGGAAATACCGACTCCGGGGAGTTGTTTATCGGTATAATATTCCGCCAAGTTATCATAACGGCCCCCGGAGCAGATGGAACCCACCTCCGGGTGATCCAGCATGACGGTCTCATACACGGTGCCGGTGTAGTAGTCCAGGCCGCGGGCAATGGTGAGATCCACCATGAAGTGCTCCTCCGGCACGCCGAAGGCGGACATATACCTGATCACGGTCTCCAGCTCGGCCACGCCTAGATCGAAAAGCTCGTTCTTCCCCTTGAAGGGCTCCAGCGCGGCCATGGGATCGCCGGCGGCCAGGAGGGCGAGCAGGGCGTCGGCCGCCCCGCCGGGTACGGCGAAGTCGTCCGTCAGGATGGCGCGCACCTTCTCCGGGCCGATCTTCTCCAGCTTGTCGATGGTGCGCATCACGTCCCCGGCCTGCTTCTCCAGGCCCAGGATGGCGAACAGGCCGTTGAGCACCTTCCGGTTGTTGACCCGGATCTTGAAGCGGCGCAGGCCCAGGGCGGTGAAGGTCTTGTAGATGATGGAGGGGATCTCCGCCTCGTTGGTGATGTCCAGGCTGCCGTCGCCGATGACGTCGATGTCCGCCTGGTAGAACTCCCGGTAGCGGCCCTTCTGGGCCCGCTCTCCCCGGTAGACCTTGGAGATCTGGAACCGGCGGAAGGGGAAGGTCAGCTCATTCTGGTGCAGGGCTACATACTTGGCCAGAGGCACGGTGAGATCAAAGCGGAGGGCAAGGTCGGAGTCGCCCTTGGTGAAGCGGTAGATCTGCTTCTCCGTCTCGCCGCCGCCCTTGGCCAGCAGCACCTCGGCCGCCTCGATGGCCGGGGTGTCGAGGGGGGTGAAGCCGTACAGGGAATAGGACTTGCGCAGAATCTCCACCATCCGGTCGAACTGTACCTGCCGCGCGGGCAGCAGCTCCATAAAACCGGACAGGGTGCGGGGTTTGATCTGGGCCATAGTGATGCTCCTTTTTAACAGTAATTGAGGCTGCTGCCCGCCTCGCCGCGAAAGCGGCGTCAAGCGTTTTGCGCAGCAAAACCTTGGAACAGGCCGAATTCACTTCGGCCTGTTTGGATGAAAAAGAGGGGCTCCCGGCGGGTCAGCAGCTCCATAAAGCCGGACAGGGTGCGTCTCGTCTCCACACTGGCCGGGCCGATGTGGGCAGAAGGTGAATTGCCCCAGAGGGGCAAGAGAGGCCGCCCTGGGGCGTCGGCCCCTACCGGGCGGCGGAGGGACTCAGAGGCCGGGGTGGGCCGTAAAAAGGCGCTCTCGTCCCCTGCCACGGGACGAAAGCGCCTGCTTTCGTGGTGCCACCCATGTTCAGAGCGGAATTCCGCTCCCTCTGTCCTTCTGTTGCGGGAAGGGGACCACACCCGTCTCCGGGCCCGCTGGTAAGGCCGTCTCCCGGCCTCCTGCCGCGGACGCTTTCAGCCGGAGGCGTCCTTCTCTGCTGCGGCGGTGTGGGCGGTACTTGCCCCGTCAGGGCGGTTTTTGCTCCACAATACTACCCCAAAGCGGGGAAAAAGTCAACCGGGAACCGCCCAGTTACGCGGTAAAGGGCTTGGTCTTGGGGTTGATGATATCGCGCCAGTCCAGGTCCCCCCGCGCCCCACCCGGTGCCTTGCACCGTGCGGGGACCCCGGTGATTTTATTTGCGACCGCCGGAACTAAATTTCGTCGGCCTTCGGCGGCATACGCCGCCGCGCCGCCCGTAGGCGGCGTCCTGGAGCGGGGGGACGGAACGAGCTACGGCTCAGGCGGTAAAGGGCTTGGTCTTGGGGTTGATGATATCGCGCCAGTCCAGGTCCCCCCGCTCCAGGCCGTGGATGAGAATCTCCGCCGTGGCCACATTGGTGGCGAAGGGGATGTTGTACTGGTCGCAGAGGGTGGTAATATACTTCAGATCCGCGTCCAGATCGTTGGACTGGGGGTCGGAGAAGAAAAGCACCATGTCGATCTCGTTGTAGGCGATGCGGGCGCCGATCTGCTGGCTGCCGCCGTGCTCGTGGGAGAGGAAGAGCTGGACAGGCAGGCCGGTGGCCTCGGCCACCAGGCGGCCGGTGGTGTTGGTGGCGCAGATGGTATGCTTGGAGAGAATGCCGCAGTAGGCAATGCAGAACTGCACCATCAGCTCTTTTTTCCGGTCATGGCTCATCAGGGCAATATTCATCGTACTAACCTCTCTTCCACAGCGTGTTGCGCTTATCGTATTTTCATAAGGGGGGCCTTCTGGCCAAGCAGGCGCTTGGCAATGTTGAGATAGGCGACGGCGGCGCCCCGGCTGGCCCGGAGAATGAGGGGCTGGCCCTGGTTGGCGCACAGCATCACCTGAGGATCCTCCGGCACAATGCCCAGCAGGGGCAGGCCGGCGGCGTCCATGGCGTCATCAATGGTGGTGTGAAGGCGGCGGAGCAGCCGGGGCTGTACCCGGTTGACCACCAGATGGATGCGGGGGATGCGGTTCCGGAGCACCGAAACCGTGCGCTGGGCGTCCCGCAGGGCGGAGGCGTCGGTCGTGGAAACCACCATGGCCCGGTCCGCCGCACAGCAGGCCAGACGGAACCCCTCGCCCAGCCCTGCTGGCGAATCCATCAGGATGTAGTCGTACCCCTCCCTGGCCCGGTGAATCAGCTCCTTCATGGCCGCCTCGCTGAGCGGCGCTTCGGGCAGGGTGACGGGGGCGGTGAGGAGGAACAGGCCCTGGATGACGGGGTGGGGGACGGCGGCCCGCTCCAGTGTGCAGCGGCCGCAGAGCACGTCAGTGAAGTCCATCAGCGCCCGGTCGCTCAGACCCAAGGTCAGGTCCAGGTTGCGCAGGCCGATATCCATGTCGATGCAGAGCACCCGGTGGCCCAGCGCGGCCAGACAGGAGGCTACACCGCCGGTAATGGAGGTCTTTCCCGTGCCGCCCTTTCCCGACGTGATCACAATTGCAGTGGACATAGGTTCACTCCCGTTGTTTGACGTAAATACCATATCATACTTCCACAGTGGAATCAATGGGTTTTTGTGCAGAATAGTGAGAAAATTCCTGCTACAGCGGGGCTTTCTGTATCTTTGCCCACCGGCGGGGGTAGCCATTGGGGGTGGGGGTGCACTTCTCCACCAGCACCACCCGGTGGCGCACATTGGCGCCGGGGATGACATAGTCCACACTGGGCAGCAGCCGCCCGCCGAGGATGGAGATGCACCGGGCGGCGTGGTTGATCTCCTCGCCGCTGTCCACGCCCTTCATGGCCAGAAATCTGCCGCCCACCTTCAGATAGGGCAGACACAGCTCGCACAGGAGCTCCAGGGAGGCCACGGCCCGGGACACGGCGTAGTCGAAGCCGTCCCGGTAGCCGTCCACCAGGGCCTGCTCCTCCGCCCGGGCGTGAAGGCACTCCACCCCCTCCAGGCCCAGGGTATCGCACACCGAGGCGAGCCAATTCACCCGCTTGCCCAGGCTGTCCAGCAGGGTGAGCTGAAGGCTGGGCTCCAGGATGCGCAGGGGCAGGCCGGGGAAGCCCGCGCCGGTGCCCACGTCGATGAGCCGCTTGCTCCGGAGGTCCTCCCCCAGGGTGAGCAGGGCGGCGGAGTCCAGAAAGTGCAGGTCGGCCACCTGGTCGGGCTCGGTGATGGCGGTGAGGTTCATGACCTGGTTCTGCTCCAGCAGCAGACGGCCGTACTCGGCCAGCCGGGCCGCTGCCCCGGCGGGGGGCGTAAGGCCCAGGGCGGTCAGGCCGGAGGCAATACGCGCTTCCATGCTCACACCCCCAGTCCGGCCAGCAGGGCGGGCACGCCCTGCACCAGGCCGATTACAAGGATCACCACACAGGCCGCCGACAGCAGGGCCATGCAGGCTTTTTTGGAGTAGGTGCACTCCGGCCGGCGGAACTGCCAGACGGCAATCACCGCCAGACCGGCGGCACCGGGGCAGACCAGCAGGGGGGCCAGCCCCTGGAGGTAGGCGCCGCCGTGGAAAAAGGGGTAGAGGTTGAGAAGCACGAAAATGAGCATGTAGGTCACCCCCACCCAGGCGATGATCCGCTTGACGGGGGAGGCAGGCGTATAGGAGGACGACTCCTCCTGATTTTTATTATCTGGTAGTTCAGCCATTTTTTTGCTCCTTTAAAAGATCCCGAATCTCCGTGAGGAGCGCCTCCTCCGCCGATGGCTTGGGGGGCGGGGGAGGGGCGGCCTCCTCCTTTTTGTGGAGACGGTTCAGCAGCTTGACGATGCAGAACACCACAAACGCCATAATCAGGAAGCTGAGCACGGCGTTGAGAAAGCTGCCCAGCATGAGGTCGCCGCCGCCGGGCAGGGGGATGGACAGGCCAGCCAGGGCCTCATTGTCCCCGGCGAAGATGCCGAGCACCGGGTTGAGGATGTCGTTTACCAGGGAGTCGGTGATTCCCTTGAACGCGCCGCCGATGATGACGCCGACGGCCAGATCCATCACATTGCCCCGGGCAATGAATTTGCGGAATTCGGCCAAAAAGCCGGTGGTTTTCTCTTTAGCAGACATAAAAACTCCTTATTTAAACAATAAGCGACAAAAGAACGGGGAGAATAGCCCCAGTTAGGGATTCTTGACACTCCAGCCCCAGTCCATATCCATGGGGGGCGTGTGCGGGGTGGGGGATTCCAGGCCGTACTTTTCTGAGATGGCGTCAATCTGCTCCTGGGTAAGCGTCTCCTCCGGCTGGGCGGATTCCGCGGGCTGGGGCCCGGCGGCACAGCCGCCCAGCAGCAGGGCGGAGGCGAGCAGGAGAGCGGCGGCCGGTAAGCGGTGCTTCATGACAGAGGCGCTCCTTTCAATACGTGGGAGAGCGGCTTACTGCTTGGGCGTCAGCACTTCCTTGCCTCCCATATAGGGCCGCAGGGCGGCGGGAATCTTTACGCTGCCGTCGGCCTGGAGGTTGTTCTCCAGGAAGGCGATGAGCATGCGGGGAGGGGCCACCACGGTGTTGTTGAGGGTGTGGGGCAGGTAGGTGCCGTTCTCGCCCTTGACCCGCATCTTGAGGCGGCGGGCCTGGGCGTCGCCCAGGTTGGAGCAGGAGCACACCTCGAAGTACTTCTGCTGGCGGGGGCTCCACGCCTCGATGTCGCAGGACTTGACCTTGAGATCGGCCAGATCGCCGGAGCAGCACTCCAGCTGGCGCACAGGGATGTCCAGAGAGCGGAACAGCTCCACTGACCAGCGCCACATCTTCTCGTACCAGTCCATGGACTCCTCGGGCCTGCACACCACCACCATCTCCTGCTTCTCGAACTGGTGGATGCGGTAGATGCCGCGCTCCTCAATGCCGTGGGCGCCCTTCTCCTTCCGGAAGCAGGGGGAGTAGGAGGTGAGGGTCTGGGGCAGGCTGTCTTCCGGGATGATCTGGTCGATGAACTTGCCGATCATGGAGTGCTCGGAGGTGCCGATGAGGTACAGGTCCTCGCCCTCGATCTTGTACATCATGGCGTCCATCTCAGTCTGGGACATGACGCCCTCCACCACGTTGCCGTGGATCATAAAGGGCGGGATGCAGAAGATGAAGCCCTTGCCGATCATAAAGTCCCGGGCGTAGGCCAGTACGCCCTCATGGATGCGGGCGATGTCCCCCATGAGATAGTAAAAGCCGTTGCCGGACACACGGCCTGCGGCGTCCATGTCGATGCCGTTGAAGGACTCCATGATCTGGGTGTGGTAGGGGATCTCAAAGTCGGGGACCACCGGCTCACCAAAGCGATGGACCTCCACGTTGCAGCTGTCATCGGGGCCGATGGGCACGGAGGGATCGATGATGTTGGGGATCTGGAGCATGATCTTGCGGATCTTCTGGGCCAGCTCGCCCTCCTTGGCCTCCAGCTCAGAGAGGCGGTCGGCGTTGGCCTTTACCTTGGCCTTGGCCGCCTCGGCCTCCGCCAGCTTGGAGGGGTCCTTCTTGGCCTGACCCATGAGCATACCCACCTGCTTGCTCAGGGTGTTGCGGGAAGAGCGGAGCTCCTGGGCCTCGGCCATGACGGCGCGGTTCTCGCTGTCCAGGGCGATGACCTCGTCCACCAGAGGCAGCTTCTGCTCCTGGAACTTCTTTTTGATGTTCTCCTTGACAACTTCGGGGTTCTCCCGGATGAATTTGATGTCCAGCATAGCGGAACACTCCTTTAAATATAGTAAATACGATAACGGGTCAGCGGGATCGGGGGAGAAGCGCGGGGGAGGGGAGCGGGGGCTGTCTCTTCTGTTTCACGTGAAACAGGGGAGCTGCCTCAGTACAGGGCCTCCCGGATCTCCTGATAGCGGAGCGCCGGGGAGAAGCGGCCGTTGTCGGTGGTGCTCTCCTGGGGGAGGCGCTCTGACAGGCCGCTGTCCTCCAGGGACTGAATCAGCTCCCGGCACAGGGAGTAGCGGCCCAGGACGTATGCCTCGTCGATCTGCCAGAACCAGTCCATGGCCTGACGGGTCTGCTCCGCCTGCTCCAGCTCTGCGGCATGGGCGCTGTCCTGGCGTTCCAGTTCGTCCACCTGGTCCTCCAGACGGTCGATCTCCTGAAGCAGAGACTGATTTTCCTCATAGATGTCCTGGACAGACTGCATATTGGAGAGGGACTCCCGCAGACCGGACACCGACTGGTTGAGACTGTCCACCACCTCCTCGTTCTGCCGCCGGTCCATGAGATAGGTCATCAGCATTAGCAGAAAGGCAGCGGCAAAGAGGATGGCGATGTAGTGGACCACGGAGCGCTGCCGCTTTTCCTGAGTGGGAGGGGGGATATAGGCGGGGGGTTTTTCAGCCGCCTTCTCCTCCGGCTGCCCCTTGGGGGCGGGGGAGGAATGCTTGGGATCGCTCACAGGTGTTCTACCCCCTCTCCGTGCAGAGTATTCAGCAGAGACAGCAGGGCTTCCAGATCCTCATTGTTATAGTATTCCAGCTGGACCCGTCCCTTCTTTCCGTGGTGGGAGATGGTGACCTTCCGGCCCAGCTGGCCGGAGAGGGACTTCTCCAGTTCACCCAGATAGAGGGCGATCTCGTCTGTGGAGCCGCCCTTCCGCGTCTCCTCCGGCTGCTTCTGGAGGAGCTTCACCAGCTGCTCGGTCTGACGGACGGAGAGGCCCCGGGATACCACCTGCTTGGCGGCCTCCCGCTGGAGTTCTGCGGTGGGAGCGCCCAAGATGGCCCGGGCATGGCCGGCGGAGAGGGTCCCCTCCTCCACCAAAGTGAGCAGATCCTCCGGCAGGGCCAGCAGACGCAGGGTGTTGGCGATGGCCGGGCGGGATTTGCCCATCCGATCTGCCACCTGTTCCTGGGTGAGGCCGTACTCCTCCATCAGGGTCTGGAAGCCCCGGGCCTCCTCGGCGGGGTTCAGATCCTCCCGTTGGAGGTTCTCGATTAGGCCCAGCTCCATGACCTTGCGGTCGTCCGCCTCGATGATGACGGCGGGGACCTCGTCCAGGCCGGCCTGCTTGGCAGCCCGCCAGCGGCGCTCCCCGGCGATGATCTGGTAGTAGCCGGAGGCCAGACGGCGGACGGTGAGGGGCTGGATGATGCCGTGGATTCGAATGGACTCCGCCAGATCGGCCAGGGCCTCCGGCTCAAAGCGCTTGCGGGGCTGGTTCAGGCCCGGCTCCACCTGTGAGATGGGGAGGGAGACGGAGCCCTCGCCCCCGGCGGTCAGGTCCGGGTCGCCCAGCAGGGCATTGAGCCCCCGGCCCAGACCCATCTCTGTTTTTCGTTTCGCCATAGTACACTCCTTTTCCAAACGTGTGGAGTCAGGAGGGGGAGGGGAGGGCGCCGCCTCCGTCCCTCCGGGCTCATTCATGCTGCGCGGAGATCTCCTGGGCCAGCATCCGATAGGCCTCGGCCCCGCGGGAGTAGGGGTCGTAGTCCAGTACGGGCATTCCGTGGCTGGGGGCTTCGGACAGGCGGACGTTGCGGGGGATCACCGTGGCATAGACCTGGCCGGGGAAGTGGCGCTTGACCTCCTCCGCCACCTGGAGGGACAGGTTGGT
>JAHZBA010000056.1 GCA_019423635.1 Clostridiales bacterium | reverse complement strand
ATGAGTAATGGAATGTGGAAATCCCTGTGATTTCCCAACCCCTGGCAAAGGGCGCTCCCCGGCGAAAGCCGGGGGGCGCCCCGCTATGTAGGGCGCGACGACCCGGCGCGCCGCGGATGCGCTGCCGCAAACGCACTGCCCCAGACATCGCCGCGGACACACTGCGGAAAACACCCCGCGCCGCTCCGGGCGCGGGGGCGCTCCCGCCGGTGGCTCTGGAGGAACGGGCGGGATCTCCCGGCGGGTTTCGCGCAGCTTTAGACACAGCGGCAAAAACGCCCATTGTGCTTTTTGACAGGGTATGGTATACTCTTTTTGACGAATTCTTGACATGCCCGGGGAATTCCCGGAGGCGCCGCCGCAGAGAGATACCGCGGCGCCGGCCTGTTTAACACGGCGATCGTTTTCATTTTCGTTAAAGGAGGGTCCGGTATGAAGCTTCACTTTTTTGGCGCCGATCAGTGCGTGACCGGCAGCTGCCACTGTCTGGAGGTCAACGGCAAACGGATTTTGGTGGACTGCGGACTGCAGCAGGGGCGGGACGAGGTCTCCAACGGTGAGTTCCCCTTTGCGGCCAACAGCATTGATATCGTCTTGGTCACCCACGCCCACATCGACCACTCCGGCCGGATTCCCATGCTGATCAAGCAGGGGTTTCAGGGCCGTATTCTCACCACCCGGTTGACGGCGGAGCTGCTGGAGATCATGCTGCTGGACTCCGCCCACATTCAGGAGCAGGACGCCGAGTGGAAAAACCGCAAGGGCGAGCGCTCCGGCGCGCCCCCGGTGGAGCCGCTGTACACCGTGGAGGACGCCCAGCGGGTGACGGAGTTCCTGGATACCTGTGAGTACGGCGAGACCGTGGAGCTGTGCGAGGGCGTGGAGGTGGAGTTTGTGGACGCCGGCCACCTGCTGGGCTCCGCCTGCATCGCCATGGACGTGACAGAGGGTGGCGTCACCAAGCGCATCGTCTTCTCCGGGGATCTGGGCAATATCAATCAGCCCATCATCCGGGACCCGGTCCATATCCGGGGCGCGGACTACGTGGTGATGGAGTCCACCTACGGTGACCGCAACCACACGGAGGTGTGGAGCTACACGGACGATCTGGCGAAGATCATCGACGAGACCATGTCCATGGGAGGGAATGTCATCATCCCCTCCTTCGCCGTGGGCCGGACCCAGGAGCTCCTGTATTTCATCCGGGAGATCAAGGACGCGGGCCTTGTGAAGTCCTGCCCGGATTTCCCCGTGTACATCGACTCGCCCCTGGCCAAGCGGGCCACAGGCATTTTCACCGGAAATCTCCACGGCTACCTGGACGACGATGCGATGAAGCTGGTGAAGGACGGCACCCACATGTTCAGCTTCTCCAACCTGCGGATGACGGAGACCAGCGAGGAGTCCAAGCTCCTCAACGAGGACCGGGCCCCCAAGGTCATCATCTCCGCCTCCGGCATGTGCGACGCCGGCCGCATCCGCCATCACCTCAAGCACAACCTCTGGCGGCCGGAGTGCACGGTGGTCTTCGTGGGCTACCAGGGGGAGGGAACCCTGGGCCGGCACCTGCTGGAGGGCACCAAGAGCGTGAAGCTCTTCGGGGAGGACATTGCCGTCCACGCGAAGATTGTCAACTTCCAGGGCCTCAGCTCCCACGCCGACCGGGACCATCTCATCAGCTGGATCTCCGATTTCCAGTCCCCGAAGCCGCAGCACGTGTTTGTGGTCCACGGAGACCGGGAGGTGGCGCCCTTCTTCGCCCAGACCATCAACAACCTGGGCTTTGCGGCTCACGCGCCCCAGTATACGGAGGTCTATGACCTGCTGGCCAACACCGTGGTCCAGCCCGGCTATCTGCCGGAGCGGAAGGTCAAGGCAACCGTCAGCAGGACCAGCTCCGCCTATGAGCGCCTGGTGGCCGTCGGACAGATGGTGACCGAGAGCATCAAGCGCAGCAAGGGCCGGGACAACAAGTCCCTGGCGCGGTTTGCGGATCAGCTGCGGCTGCTGCTGGAGAAGTGGGAGGCGTAAGACGCAAAAAAGCGGAAGGCAGAGGCCTTCCGCTTTCCCGCTCCGCCGCAGAGAGGCGGCAGTGACCGTCCCCCGGCGCCCCATTCTATTTCAAGGAGAGGACCCTTTTATGGAACAGCAGCGCAGGCCCCTGGAACAGGGCAGAATTTACACCGGCACCGTGGAGGGCTATACCAGCGAGGGCCTGGGCATTGTCCGCCTGGACGGCGCCGTGGTCTTTGTGCCCCAGGCTGTCCGGGGGGAGACCGTGGATCTGCGGATCACGAAGGTGATGAAATCCAGCTGTGCCGGGGAGATTGTGAAGATCCACACGCCCTCCCCGCAGCGGGCCCGGCCGGAGTGCCCGCATTTTGGAACCTGCGGCGGCTGTGACTTCCAGCATCTGACCTATCCGGAGGAGCTCTGGGCCAAGCGCAGGCGGGTGCAGGACGCCCTGAAGCGCCTGGGCGGCACGGAGCTCCAGGTGGAGGAGATCCTGGGGGCCAAGGACCCCACCCATTATCGCAATAAAAGCCAGTACCCTGTGGGCCCCGACGGCGCCATTGGCTTCTACCGGGCCCGGAGCCACCAGGTGGTGCCGGTGGAGTGCTGCCTGATTCAGCCGGAGGTCTCCGACCGGACGGCGCAGGCCGTGGGCAGGTGGATGAGGCGCTACCGGGTTCCGGCCTATGACGAGGCCAGCGGCAGGGGGCTGGTGCGCCATATCTACGTGCGTGTCAACGGCCGGGGCGAGAGTCTTTGCTGTGTGGTGGCAAACGGGAAGCAGCTGCCCCGGGAGCCGGAGCTGGCGGCCCTTGTCCGGGAGGCTGTGCCCGGAACGGCGGGGGTGGTGCTGAACACCAACACCCGGCGGGGCAATGTGATTCTGGGGGACAGGTACCGCACCCTCTGGGGACGGAATTTTCTGCTGGACACCCTCTGCGGCCTGGAGTTCCGGCTGTCGGTGCCCTCGTTCTACCAGGTGAATCGGGCCCAGGCGGAGCGCCTTTACAGCAAGGCCCTGGAGTTCGCCTCCCTGACGGGGCGGGAGACGGTGCTGGACCTCTACTGCGGCACCGGCACCATCACGCTGTACCTGGCCAGGGCGGCGAAGCGGGCCATCGGGGCGGAGATCGTGCCGGCGGCCATTCGGGACGCGGAGGAGAACGCCCGGCGCAACGGGATCGAAAACGCGGAGTTCTTCTGCGGGGACGCCGCCGCCGTCGCCGCCAGCCTGGAGAGTCAGGGGCTCCGCCCGGATGTGATCACCGTGGACCCGCCCCGCAAGGGCCTCAGCCCGGAGGTGATCGGCTCCATTGCGGAGATGGGCCCGGAGCGGGTGGTGTACGTGTCCTGTGATCCTGCCACTCTGGGCCGGGATATCAAGATCTTTGCGGGGTTTGGGTATCAGGCCGTCCGCGCCTGCGCGGTGGACATGTTCCCAGGAACACGGCATGTGGAGACGGTGGTACTGCTGCAAAGAGAAAACTCGTAGAAATCCTGCGCCTCCAATCCTTTGCCCCTCAGATGACATTTGCCGCCGGGGGGCGACAAACTCCGCAATAGGCGCATGGAGGACTATATTACCGTTTCGGTCGTCCTTGATATGGGGCGCGGAAGCACCTGAATAGAGCAAAGACAGTCAAGACCACCCCTTTTCGGGGCGTTGTGTTAAGAATCCTGTGTAGGGGCGGCTATCAGCCGCCCGCGGGCGCATAATATGCGCCCCTACAGAAGTTTTCTTATGACAACGCCCCGAAAAGGGGTGGTTTTAACTGTCCAAAAGTGGAAACGCCGATTGAATGAAGAAACGGGCCGCATAAGAAATCCGGAGAGAAGCCTTTGCAGCGAACTGCCGGGCGGCCCGCCCCTTTCTCCTGCCGCCGTGCGCCCTGCGCACAGCGCCGCATTCAGGGCATATAGGAGGCCAGACGGGTGGAGCCGTAGTAGTCCGTAAATTCCCCGTCCACCAGGAAACAGATCTCCTCCACGGCCTCCAGGGACCGCAGGGACCGCCGCAGGGACTCCAGGGCCGTTCCCATGGCCGCATTCTCCGGCAGCAGCTCCAGCATGGCGGAGGAGAGATTGACATAGCAGACGTCCTCCTCCAGCCAGACGGACCGGGGCCGGAAATTCTCCGGGAACACTGGGGAGAGGGCGCTGTCCGCGGGCCCGTTTTCCAGGGCCCGGGCCACGACCCCCACCTGGGTGTCGCCCTCGTAGATCTCCAGGGTCCGCTCCTCTGCCGCCAGGGTGCCGGCCTCGTCCAGGAAGTACAGCGTGGCGTCCACCGTGCCCACCACGTCTCCCTCCGGAGCGGAGAGAACGTCCCGGGCGGTGAGCACCTGCTTGCTCCGGTAGGCCAGCTCCCGGCCCCGGACGGTGATTTTGACCGACAGGACCTCCGGCAGCTGGGTCAGCGTCAGCACCACCGCCTGGTCCGCCAGGGTCAGTGCCACGCCGGAGAGCGTTCCATAGGGGGAGGAGAGGTCCACCGTGGCCTGACTCCCATCCAGCGTGAGGGAGAGCAGGGAGGTGCCCGCCGGAATGACGCTTTTCAGCGTCTCATCCCCGGGACCTGCCAGCAGCGCCTCCAGCAGGGCCGCCGCCAGGGCGCTGCCGCTGAGCGCCTCCGCCTCCGGCAGCTGAACCCACTCCGCCCGCAATGCGCCGTCCCCCGCGGCGTGCCGCAGGTCCCGCTCCTGAAAATAGAGGGCGTAGCTGCCCTCCGCGGGCTCCGGCCCGCCGCCGCAGCCGCTCAAAAGCAGCAGGCACAGCGCCAGGGCAAGACCTCTTCTCATGGCCGTTCCCCTCCTCCCTGGGCGCCCCAGCGGACGGTGAACACCGCGCCGCCGCCGGGCCGGTTGGCGGCCTCGATGGTGCCGCCCCGCCGCAGGACCGTGTCCTTGACGATGGAGAGGCCCAGGCCTGTGCCGCCGGCGGCACGGGAGCGGGCCTTGTCCACCCGGTAGAACCGCTCAAAAATCCGGGGCAGATCCGCCTCCGGAATGCCGGGGCCGTGGTCGGCGACGGTCAGCACCACCTGACCGCCCCGGCGGTCCAGGGAGACCTGGACCGCTCCGCCGGCGGAGTATTTCACGGCGTTGTCCGTGAGGTTGTAGATCACCTGGTACAGCTCGTCCTTCGTCCCCCAGACCACGCAGCCCTCGGCGGCGTCGTAGGTGAGATCCACGCCCTTTTCCAGGGCCACCAGGTTCATCATCCGCATGACCTGCTCCAGCACCGGCAGCACGTCCACCGCCGCCGCCGGCTCCAGCACGCCGCTGTCCAGCCGGGTCAGCCGCAGCAGATCCTCGCTGATCCGGGTCAACCGGTCCGCCTCGGAGCCGATGTCGGAGACAAACTCCCGGGTGGTGGCCTCGTCCATGTTCTCCGTCTGGAGAATGGAGTCCGTCAGAAGGCGGATGGCCGCTAGGGGCGTTTTCAGCTCGTGGGAGGCGTCGGAGACGAAGCGCCGCCGGGCGTTCTCCGTGGTCTGGAGACGGTCCGTGAGGCTGTTGAACTCCGCGCCGATCTGGGCGATCTCATCCCGGCCCTGGACGACGGCGCGGTGGCTGTAGGCCCCCTCCCGCACCCGGCGGATGGCGGTCAGCAGCCGCCCGATCCGCTTGGTCAGAGCCAGGGAGAAGAGGAGGCTCAATGCCAGGGCCACCACCCCTACGGCGGCGGAGAGCCGCAGGAGATTTCCCTGGAGCCCCTCCAGCAGCGCCGCCTGCTCCGTGTCGTACTCATAGGCGTACACCGCCCCGATGATCTGATTTTGATACAGCACCGGGGAGGACCCCCGGCTGCGGAAGGCGCCGTTTTCATAGGCGCAGGAGAAGGCGTCGTTGCCCAGAAGGGCCTGGATGATCTCCGTGTAGAGGACGAATTTCCCCACGGCCCCGCCGATCTCCCGGGTGTCGTAGAGGATGCGGCCGTCCCCGTTGGTCACCAGCACCCGGCTCAGGCCGGTCTCCTCCACCACCGCCATGGCCGCCGCCACGTTCTCCTCTGTCAACCGATCCAGACCGGCCAGGGAGTAGACGATGACGGAGACGCTGCTTTGCATACTGGTCTCCTTGGAGCGGAACACCATGTCCTGGGAGGCCAGCAGGGGATAGGTGTTCATCAGCACCAGCACGGCGGCGATGATGCAGATGTAGCTGAGACCAAACTTGACGCCCAGGCTGCTGCGGACTCTGTTTCTATCCTTTGAAATAGTACCCCACTCCCCACTTGGTGCAGATGTGCTCCGGCTCCGCCGGGTCCCGCTCCAGCTTCTCCCGCAGGCGGCGGATGTGGACATCCACGGTCCGGTAGTCCCCGGCGTAGGTGTAGCCCCACACCACGTTCATCAGATTCTCCCGGCTGTAGACCCGCCGGGGGTTGCGCATCAAAAGCGCAATGAGGTCGTACTCCTTGGCGGTGAGCTCCACGGTCGCCCCGTCCCGGATGGCCACCCGTTCCTCCGTGTTCAAGGAGAGGTCCCCCACCGTCAGCACGCTGCCCTGAACCCGTTGGACGCCGGCGGCCCGCCGCAGCAGCGCCCGGACCCGGGCCTTCAGCTCCAGGATGTTGAAGGGCTTGGTGAGATAGTCGTCAGCGCCGCACTCAAAGCCCATGAGCTTGTCGGCGTCCTCACTTTTGGCCGTCAGCATGATGATGGGCACGTTGGAGAACTCCCGGATGCGCATACACGCCTCCAGTCCGTCCACCTCCGGCATCATCACGTCCAGAATCAACAAATCGAAGCGGCCCTCCCGGGCCAGCTCCACCGCGGCGGCGCCGTCATAGGCGCACTCCACCTGGTAGCCCTCGTTCTCCAGATTGAACTTGATGCCCTTGACCAGGGTCCTCTCATCGTCTACCACTAAAATTTTCACGTATCTTCTCCATTCACTGTAATCCGCCCCTCCAGGGCGGCGTATTTCACCTCACCGATGCCGGGGACCTCCAGGAGCTCCTCCGGGGCGGAGAAGGGGCCGTGCTCCGTCCGGTAGGCCACAATCTGCTCCGCCAGCGCCGGGCCGATCCCCGGCAGGGCGGTCAGCTCCTCCGCGGTGGCGGTGTTCAGATCCAGAGGGACCGCCTCCGGCAGAAAGGACTCCTGGGGGACGGGAATCTCCGGCTCCGCGCCGCCTGCGGCCAGACGGGCCCGGTCCCTGGCGGACAGCGCCAGCAGGGCACACAAAAAGAGACCCGTCACCGCCAGCAGAAGCCCCTCTGTTTTTGATAATTTTCCAGTCATCATCCCTGTTGAACTCCCGCGAATTATCTGGTATACTATTGTCAATGCCCTTCGATTTTTGTCGGAACATTGCATGAAGCCAGCCGGTTGTACACAGTATAGCATAAAATGCGGGAGTTGAATATGAGAACAAAGCGCTTTTTTTCACTTTTTTTGGCTCTGGCTCTGAGCCTGTGCCTGGTCCCCGCCGCCTCCGCCGCCGAGGAGGAGGGGCCGCATCTGCCTGAGGACCCGGACATCCTGGCCAAGGCCGCGCTGCTGGTGGACTATAATACCGGCCTGATGGTCTACGGGAAGAACGAGCATCAGGAGCTCTATCCCGCCAGCCTCACCAAGATCATGACGGCGCTGCTGGTGCTGGAGGCCGTGGACGAGGGCAAGCTCTCCATGGACCAGAAGATCACCGCCTCCGCCACCGCCTTCACGGGACTCTCGGAGGACGGCAGCACCGCCGGCATTAAGCCGGGGGAGGAGATGACGGTGCAGAATCTGCTCTACTGTATGCTGGTGGTCTCCGCCAACGAGGCCTGCGACATCCTGGCGGAGGCGGTCAGCGGCACGGTGAGCAATTTTGTGGACGCCATGAACGCCAGAGCGGAGGCCCTGGGCTGCAAGAATACCCACTTTGTGAACCCCAACGGCCTCCACGACCCCAAGCACTACACCTCCGCCTGGGATCTCTATCTGATCACCGCCGAGGCCATGAAGCACGACGCCTTCATGGCCATCTGCGACACCGCCCACATTGTGATTCCCGCCACCAACATGAGCAAGGAGCGGGATTTCTGGACCACCAACCACCTGATCTCCACCTGGCGGGTCTTCGGCTACCGCAACACGGAGGCCCACGGCATCAAGACCGGCTCCACGGACGCCGCCGGACTGTGCCTGGTGTCCTCCGCCGTCCGGGGCAGCCTCCACTTCGTCAGCGTGATTCTGGGCGCTGAGCGGGTGGAGGTCAACGGCGTGGGCAACATCCGCAGCTTCTCCGAGACCACCCGCATGTTTAACTACGGCTTTGACAACTTCTCCTACCAGACCGTGGTCCAGGAGTCCACAGAGGTCCAGGAGGTGCCGGTGACCCTCTCGGAGACGGACCATGTGACGGTCCATCCCGCCCGGGATATTGAGGTGCTTTTGCCCAGGACGCTGAAACCGGAGGATCTGGTGCGGGACATTCAGCTCCAGGAGACGGTGGAGGCCCCGGTGGAGGCGGGGCAGAAGCTGGGCACCATGACCATCAGCTTTGACGGCATCATCTATGGAGAGGTGGATCTGCTGGCCAGCTTCGACGTGGAAGCCAGCCGGGTGCAGGCTCTGCTTCAGAGCATCCGGGCCTTTTTTGAAAAGACCTCCGTCCGGATTGCGGGGATTGCCGCAGGGGTCCTCCTGGTCGCGGCGCTGGGCTGGAAGCTGCTCTTCGGCCGCCGCCGCTACCGCTACGGCCGCAGTGTAAGCCGCCGGGGAAGCCGCGGGTCCTACCGGGGCCGCCGCCGCTGAGAGGCAAGAGCCATAGATTACGCAGACCCTCCGGCTTGGCCGGAGGGTCTGATGGGTTTGGCGGGGGCTGGGATCGGCAGGGAAATCGAGCCGTGCCCGCCAGAAAGTTCCAGGGCCGCCGCCGGAGATTGTTACCGAATTGAAATGCTATTGCATCGGGGGTATGCTATAATAAAAACACCGGCGGGGATACTGCCGGCAGAGCTTCGATTTTTCCGGAAGGGGGAAGGACATATGATATGGGTCTGGCTGCTGGTTTTTGCAGTCTTTGCGGCGGCGGAGGCCGCCACGGTGGGACTGGTGTGCATCTGGTTCGCCGTCGGTGCCCTGGGGGCGTTCTTTGCGGCGCTGGCGAAGCTGAACCTGACCGTTCAGCTGGTGGTGTTTGCGGTGGTGTCCGCCATCGCCCTGGCGGTGAGCCGCCCCCTGGCCCGGCGGTTTGTCCGGGTGAAGAAGGAACCCACGAATCTGGACCGGGTCATCGGCCTCACGGGCCGGGTGACGGAGGACATCGACGGAGCCTCCGGCGCGGTGTATGTGGACGGCAAGACCTGGACGGCCCGCAGCGCGGACGGCGGGGTGATTCCCGCCGGAACGGCCGTGGAAATCCTGTCTATAGAGGGCGTCAAGCTCTTTGTAAAACAACATTCTGAGACGAAAGCGGAGGTAGTATTGTGAGAATCAATTTCGGTGTGGTTGCCATTGTGGTTCTGATCATTCTGGCATTGGTGATCCTCATCAGCAACATCGTCATTGTCCAGCAGTCCCGGGCCTATGTGGTAGAGCGGCTGGGCGCGTTCCGGGTGGTGTGGAATGTGGGACTGCACCTGAAGGTCCCCTTCATTGAGCGGATTGCCAAGAAGGTCTCCTTAAAAGAACAGGTGGCGGATTTCGCCCCCCAGCCCGTCATCACCAAGGACAACGTGACGATGCAGATCGACACGGTGATCTATTTCCAGATCACCGACCCCAAGCTCTACACCTACGGCGTGGAGCACCCCATGAACGCCATTGAGAATCTGACGGCCACCACGCTCCGGAACATCATTGGCGACATGGAGCTGGACCAGTCCCTCACCAGCCGGGACATCATCAACTCCCGGATGCGGGCGATCCTGGATGAGGCCACGGACCCCTGGGGCATCAAGGTGAACCGGGTGGAGCTGAAAAACATCATCCCGCCCAAGGAGATCCAGAACGCCATG
>JAHZBA010000055.1 GCA_019423635.1 Clostridiales bacterium | reverse complement strand
CCACGGAGCTCCGGGCCAGCGCTTAGCGAAGCGGAAAGCGCGGAGATAGAAGCAGGGACAGT
Organism: Clostridiales bacterium; assembly: GCA_019423635.1. Classification (GTDB taxonomy): domain Bacteria; phylum Bacillota; class Clostridia; order Oscillospirales; family Oscillospiraceae; genus Oscillibacter. The sequence continues at coordinate 9,910 of JAHZBA010000055.1, read as the reverse complement.
CCGTTCACCACCCAATAGTTACCGCCGGAAGTCTCTTCACGCGGGTCAAGAGTTCTTCAACTGAGGGGTCCGGCGCGCGCCGGCAGGGGCCTCCAAGTCTCTGCCCAAACCGGGCGGGAACAACTCCCGTACATTGGCGAAATTTGACCGCAGGTCAAATTCTCGCCACCAGCGTCTTTTTCTCTTTTGGACCGTGCACGGCCCGTTTTCTCTTTTTCTGCGCTCAGAAAAAGAGAAAATGGGGGGTGCATTGCCCAGCTATCATCATAGCTGATTTCCCAGCCCCGGCCGCCAGGCCGCCCTAAGCCTCCCCACGGGAAACCGCCGATCTGGCATGTCCCTCCAGCCCCTCCCGCCGGGCAAACTCCGCGATGCGGCCGGAGCAGGCGTTCAGCGCCGCCCGGTCATAGCAGAGGAAGCTGGAGCGCTTCATAAAGTCATCCACCCCCAGAGGACTGGAGAACCTCGCCGTCCCGGAGGTGGGCAGGGTGTGGTTAGGTCCTGCGAGGTAGTCCCCCAGGGCCTCCGGGGTAAACCTGCCCAGGAAGATGCTCCCGGCATTCCTGATCCGGGGCAGCAGGGCAAAGGGCTCGTCCACGCACAGCTCCAGATGCTCCGGGGCAATGAGGTTCACCGCCTCCACCGCCTTGTCCAGGCTGGGGGTGACAAGGATTTTCCCGTTGTCCTCCAGGGACCTGCGGGCAACCGCCTCCCGGGGCAGCGTCTCCAGCTGGCGCGCCACCTCCGCCTGGACGGCCTCCGCCAGTGTCCGGCTGTCCGTCACCAGGACGGCGGAGGAGCGCACATCGTGCTCCGCCTGGCTCAAAAGGTCCGCCGCCGCCCAGACGGGGTTGGTCTTCCCGTCCGCCAGCACCAGGATCTCGCTGGGTCCCGCGATCATGTCGATGTCCACCCGGCCGAAGACCTTCCGCTTGGCCGTGGCCACGAAGATGCCGCCGGGGCCCACGATCTTGTCCACCTTCGGGACGCTCTCCGTGCCGTAGGCCAGGGCCGCCACCGCCTGGGCGCCGCCGATTTTGAATACGTCCGTCACCTCCGCCAGCTCCGCGGCCATCAGGGCCTCCGGGCTGATGGTGCCGTCCGGCCGGGGCGGGGTCACGATGACGATGTCCCGCACTCCGGCAATCTGAGCCGGAATGGCGTTCATGAGGATGGTGGAGGGAAACGCCTCCGGGCTCCGGGGCACGCAGATGCCCACCCGTTCCATGGGCGTCCACCGCTGGCCCATGACCACGCCGGGGCGGTCCGTCAGAACAAAGTCGTTGTGCCGCTGGTGCTCGTGGAAGTGCCGGATATTCTCCGCCGCCTGCCGCAGGGTCTCCAGAAAATCGGGGTCCACGGCCTCACGGGCAGCGTCGAACTCCTCGGCGCTCACCCGCAGGTCCGTAAGCTCCGCGCCGTCGAAGCGGCGGGTGCAGTCCCGCAGGGCCGCGTCGCCTCTTTGGCGGACCTCTTCGATCACCGCGTCTACCGCGGCGCTCACGTCCTCCTCCGCCTGGATATCCCGGTTCAGGAACTCCTCCGGCGAAAGGCTGTCAAAGTCCAGAATCCGCATCATGTTTCCGTCACCTCCGCCAGTTTGTTCAGCAGGGTCTCAATCTCCCGGCGCTTGAACTGGTAGCTGGCCCGGTTGGCGATGAGCCGCGCCGAGATGGGCATGAACTCCGTGAGCACCTTCAGATGGTTCTCCTTCAGGGTGGTTCCGGTCTCCACAATGTCCACAATCACGTCGCTGAGACCCAGAATGGGCGCCAGCTCAATGGAGCCGTTGAGCTTGATGATGTCGATGTCCCGGCCCTGGGCGGCGTAGTAGGCCTTGGCGATGTCCACGAACTTCGTGGCCACCCGGAGCGTCCGGCCGGGGTCGTCCCGGTAGTCCTCCGGGCCCGCCACGCACATGCGGCACCTGCCAAGGCCCGTGTCCAGCAGCTCGTAGACGTCCGCACCGGACTCGGCCAGGATGTCCCTGCCCACGATGCCCACGTCCGCCGCGCCGTGCTGGACGTAGATGGCCACGTCGCTGGGTTTGACCAGGAAGTAGCGGATGCCGGCGGCGGGGTTCTCCACCACCAGCTTCCGGGTGTCGCTGTAGTTCTCCGGACAGCCGTAGCCCACGCCCGCCAGGAGGCTGTAGACCTGGTCTCCCAGCCGTCCCTTGGGCAGGGCCACGCTGAGCATGGAGCGCTCCGCGGGGGGCTCCGTCCCGCCGTTCATGCGGGAGAGCTCATCCAGGTACAGGGCGAAGCCGATGGCCCGGGCGCCGGGGCGGAACTGCTCCGCCAGGGGATCGTAGCGCCCGCCCCGGAGCACCGCCCGGGGAAGGCCCGCCAGATACCCCTGGAGCACCAGGCCGTTGTAGTAGTCCATGTCGTTCACCAGGGACAGGTCCAGCCTGATCTGCCGGGCCTCCTCCCCCAGGGCCTCGCAGAGCATCCGCAGCTCCTGCACCGCCGCGCCCATGGGCGCGTTGAGGGCCAGAGGCTCCGCGGCGCGGAGCACCGTCTCCCAGTCCCCCGTCAGCTCCCCCAGGCGGCACAGGGCGTCGCCGCCCTGTCTGGACAGGCCCGCCTCCGCCGCACAGCGCAGCAGCTCGTGGCGGTTCTTGTCCCGGATGCAGGTCAGAAGTCGGGGCCGGGCGGATTCCGGAGCCCCCACGGCGTCCAGAAGCCCCGTGACAAAGCCCATGTGACTCAGCTCCAGCACGAAGTCCCGTCCCGTCAGGGCCAGGCTCTGAATGGCCAAAGACACCGCCTGGGCCGTCACGATGCCGTCCACCGCGCCGATGCACTCCAGGCCCATCTGGCTGATCTCCCGGAAGGTGTGGCTGTCCTGACTGGGGCGGTAGACGTTCTCCAGGTAGTAAAAGCGGCCGCAGCCGCCGCTCTCCACCGGGGCGTTTTTGGCGATGGAGAGGGTCACGTCCGGCTTCAGCGCCAGCAGACGCCCGTCCAGATCCGTGAAGGTGATGACCTGATCGCTGGCCAGAAAGCGGCGGTTCTCCTGGTACAGCCCGTACTCCTCAAACCGGCCCATGTGGTACTGGCGAAAGCCCGCCTGTTCATACAACACCCGCAGCTGCAGCGAGACCCGCTCCTGGGGTTTTAAGAGATTCAAATCCAATTCCATATCCGGTATCCTCCGCGGCTTTGTTTTCTGAGGACAGTGTACTTTATTTTATTAGCAAAGTAAAGTGCTAATGCGGTAATTGATGAAAATTCTGCTCCCTGCACAAAGACGGGGAAGAAAAGCGGGTCAGATACGGAGATTTTACACCCTGCGGGCGGTGTTTGCAATCCTGGATTTGCCGTCAAGGCCTGCAGGGGCGGCTATCAGCCGCCTGTCTCCCCGGAAAATCCGGATCTCCCTTGGGGCGGGCGGATGATATCCGCCCCTACGGACCGGAGCGCCCTTGGGAGGGGCGGTTCTCCCTTTGCCGGGGCGGCGGGTGAAAGGATGTCCTGCGGTTCGGCCGGCGAGAACCCTCTCAGTCTGGCCCCAGGCCAGACAGCTCCCCCGGAGGGGGAGCCAAGGGGACAGCGCCCCGTTTGCCTCTCTCTTTGGGAAAGGCGGCACGGCGAAGCCGTGACGGAGAGAGTTCTCCCCCTCGTCCCATGCCCTGCCGAATGGCCCCCGCTTTTCCTGGAAACAGGGGGACGGACCGTCGGTCCGTCCCCCTCAGACTGTCGAAAAAAGGACAGAATCTTGGAAGACGGGAAGGAGGGGTGTGTGCGGGGAACCCAGGAGGGGTTCCCTGCGCCATTTTAATCAGGGAGTTTCAGAACTTCAAAAAGTTCTGAAACTCCCCCTCAGCTTGTCGAAAATACTTTTTCGACAAGCTGAGGGGGACGGACCGTCGGTCCGTCCCCCTGTCGGGAATCCGGATGTTGACTCCCGCCTCACTCCTCCAGCGCGATGGTGCAGCGGAGGGAGAGGGCGTTGTCGGTTTCGTTGCTGGGAATGACCAATCCGACGCCGCTGTGGACGAAGTTCCGCATGTCGATCTCCCAGGTGATGTCCGCGCCGTCCTGCCGCAGGGTAAAGTCCTGCTCCCAGGCGGCGCTGTCCAGCGCGCGGATCAGGGGCCTCCGGCCGGAGGTCCAGAAGGGCGCCCCCCTCTGGGCCCAGACAAGGGAGGACACCATGGTGACCACAGTGTCGGTGGGGAGGGACATCCAGCTGTCGGTGTTCTCCACGGCGTACTCCAGGGTGACGGCCTTCAGAACCCCGTCCTCCAGGGTGTAGGTGAGCTGCTTCGTCTGCCAGTCCTCGGCCAGGTTGATGGAAAAGGTCCCCGGCGGGTCCGGATTCACCTGCCACTGGCCCGCCTCGTCCAGGGAGTACCTGGAGCCGCCCTGGAAATAGGCCGTCTGACGGTTGTAGTTCTCCGCGAACTCCGCCACGGTCAGATCCCCCCGGTGGGGCGGCAGCTGGGAGAAGCTGTTGAGGGCCTCCCCCACGGTCAGCACCCCGAGACACGCCAGCGCCGCCCCGCCCAGGTGCCGCTTCCACTGGAAGGGCCGGGCGGTGTAGGCCAGACCCTCGTCCCAGGGCTGAGGCTCCTCCTCCGACCAGCGCTTGCAGCACTTGTAGATCTGAATCCAGGACCAGATGGGAATCCAGAGGCCCAGGGCCTCCCACAGCATCCGCAGGTGGCGGACAACGCCCTCGCCGTAGGAGAGCTTCTCCCCGTCCGGCCGGGTGATGCGCATCCCCAGAAGCGCCTTGCCGGGGGTTGCGGCGAAGAGGTGCAGCAGCAGCGGCTCCGCCAGCAGCCGCAGGAGCTCCAGCAGCAGTCCCGCCGGCAGGCCCGTCTCCGCAAGGCGCATAGGATTCACGCCCAGCAGGGAGGTGACGGACAGCACCAGGAGCAGCAGAAAAAACCAGTCCAGCGTCCGGGCCGCCAGCCGCCGCCAGAGGTTGGTCACCACCGGCAGAGCATCCGCCGCCGGCAGGGGCGGGGAGACAGGCTGCGCCTGCCACTGGGGGGCCGGGGCGTCCAGGGCCTCCAGATACTTCTCCGGCTCCAGAGTCTCAAAGGTGGGCCCCTCCGTCCGCAGGTCGCCGCAGACCTGACTCACCCGGCAGAGGGTGGCCTGCTCCCCCTCCAGCTCCCGGAGCCGCCGGTCCAGCACGGCGGAGAGCTCCGCGCCGCCCCGCCGCAGGGCCCGCAGCTCCTCCACGCTGACTCCCAGCCGCCGCAGGAGCTTGATCTTCTCCAGTAGCATCAGGTCCGCCTCGCTGTAGGACCGGTAGCCGTTTTTCAGCCGCTGGGGCGTCAGAAGACCCTCCGCCTCGTAATAGCGGATGTTGGCCCGGGCCACGCCGGAGCGGGCCTCCATTTCCTTGCTGGTCATAAGACCGCCTCCTTTGCGGGCAGTATAAGGTATCAAGCGGCTTGAAGGTCAAGCATTTTTTTCGATTTTATCATAACACAGGCAGAGGCGTGCCGCAAGGACAAAGGGGAACGGCCTGCCGCTCCGGCAGGCCGCCTTACTCCGTGCTCTCCTCGTTCAGCTCCCGGAGCAGGGCCTCCCGCTGCCCCTGCACCGAAATTCCGCTCCACTCCAGGAATTCCCGGATCTGCCGGACCGCCTCCTCATCGCTGGAGGACTGCTCCAGAATCAGGGCGATGGTCCGCAGGGCTTTGCTGTAGGGCTGGCGGTCCATCTGGGTATGTTTCCATATCATTGCATACGCCTCCCTCAATAGATAAAAAAATTATCCCATATTCTTCTCTGAACATCAAGAGGGAACCGCGATTTATGCACGCCCGTCTCATAAAATCAGCTGCGCTCCTTTTGTGGGGCGCGCCGACCCCGGCGCGTTGCAGGTTGACGAAAATCTGCCGTAAGACGCGGCGTTTCTACCGCGGTTCCTTCGCAAATTGCGGCGCGCCGAGGTCGTCGCGCCCTACAGATCCAATTTGTGAGACGGACGCGGCGATCTATGGAGGATTTTGATGAAAAGAAGCACACCCGTCGAACGCAATCTCAGGGCAAAGACCAGGCAGTACCGCAGAGCGTGCGGTCTGACCCGGCGGGAGCCGGCCGCCGGGCGGCCTCCGTCTTTGAGATTGACAAGCTGACAGAGGTGCTGAGGGTGGACTACAACGCCCTGTTTTCCCGGGAGGAATAGGAGAGGCGGCGCAGCTTTCGCTGCGCCGCCCTGGATTTTGGCGGGAATCCGTCAATTTTCGTGAAGGGGATAGACGATGCCGCCGACGCTGATGCTCTCCAGCTCCTCCAGAGGGAGGATCTCCTCCAGCACCTCTCCCTTGGAGCAGACGGTGACGCCGTCCTCCGGGTGGAGACTGCCGCCGGAGGCGGTGAGGTCCAGGACCGTGCCGTCGGTTTTGGTCAGCAGGATCTCCACATTGCCCAGAAACTCCCGGCCGGATTTGCGCATCTCCGGGCTCTCCCGCCCGCTCTCCGTATTGGGACTGACCAGTTCCTGATCCACGGTGTAGTCCACCTTGACCGCAATGGGGGAGACTCTGACTTCGTCGATGGTGAAGTTCAGCCCGTCCTGGGAGAAGGTCTCGCCGCCGCCCAGGCGGAGGGAGCAGTCCTCGTAGTTCACGTCAAACCGGAACTTCCACTTGCCCTCGTACAGCAGCTCATCCCGCTCTGTCTCCGGGTTCCAGAGGCGGATGTCCCAGAATTCCGCCGTGGCGGTGCCCTGGGTCAGGGGGACGTCGGAGGTGACGGTCTCCACATACTGGACGCAGTTGTCCTCCGGGTCCTGGTCCACGAACCACGCGCCGCCGTGGCTGCCGCCCCGGGTCCAGCTGGCCCCGCCGAAGCCGCCCAGCATCAGGGAGGCCTCATTCAAATTTTGATCCGCCGGCAGAAACCGCTCCCCGTCCTCCCGGGTGAGGGTGTAGACGATGACGGCGTTGTACTGATCGCCCATGATGGCGTCGGCGGAGATGGTGATGCCGTGATCCGTGTCGCTGGCCCCGATGGGGTGGCCGATCTTGTCGATGACCTCCGTCTGGGCCACGCTGCCGCCGAACAGGGGGGCGAACACGTCGATGGGGGCCGGCAGGATGCCGGCGGCGCTGGACCCCACCGCCAGCAGCACCGCCACCGCCGCGGCGATCACCGCCATACGGCCCAGGGGCCGGCGGGTGCGGCGGCTCTTTTGGGCCGCGGCCGCCGCGGCGCGGGCGGCAATCTCCGCCTTCTGGGCCTCCGTGAAGCGCAGGGCGTCCAGGGTCTCCTTGTACTCAAACTGACTGTTCATAGCCGTCTCCTTCCAGTAATGTTCTCAGCTTTGCCCGGCCTCTGGCCAGCCGCGTGTGGACGGTGGCCGTGGGCAGGCCTAAAATTTTCCCGATCTCCGCGGCCTGGTAGCCCTCGTAGTAGAAGAGGTAGATCACGCAGCGGTAGTGGGGCGGCAGGCTGTTTACTGCCGAGAGCACGGACCCGTCCTCCGCCTCCGGCGCGGCCACCTGGGCGCAGGCCTCCAGCTCGCAGGTCCGCCTGCGCCAGGGGCTTTTCAAAAGGTCCTTGCAGGCGTTGGCGGCCATCCGCAGGATGTAGGCCCGCTCGTACTCGGCGCTGCCGAACTCCCGGGGCTCCGTCAGCAGCTTGACAAAGACCGTCTGGCAGATGTCCTGGGCGTCCTGGGTGTTTTTCAGGTAGGCATAGCTCAGGCGGAGAATGGCGTCGGCATAGGCACTGGCCAGCCGCTCCGCCTGCTGTTGGGTGTTCATGCAATCAACTCCTTTGAAGCGCGCTCATAAGAGATACGATTGGGGAGGGGAAATCCTTTCAGGGCGGAGAAAATTTATTTTGGAGGCGGAGGGAAAACGCCGGCGCCGCCTGAGGAGAAATCCGCTGTTGACAAATCCGCCGCCGCTTTTTATAATATTCCCCAAAGCGATGACGGAGAGGGACGGGAACGGAGGCCCCCAGAGAGCCGGCGGGCGGTGGGAGCCGGCGGCGGAACTTCCCAGGTCCTATGGCTCCCGAGCCGGACGTTCGACAACGTAGGGCGTCCCGTGCGGCCGCGTTAAGGCAGAAGGGCTGTTGGGCCCTGAGGGGCGCCGCACCGCAGGGCCGGCGCAATTTGAGTGGTACCGCGGAGGCCGGCCTGGCTTTCGTCTCAAAGGAACACCTTTGGGACGGAGGCTTTTTTTCGTCCCAATTCTGAAAGGAGCGCGATTTCATGAGCAACTACCGTCCGGAGACCATCTGTGTTCAGGGGGGCTACACGCCCGGCAGCGGTGAGCCCCGGCAGATCCCCATTGTCCAGTCCACCACCTTTAAATATGCGACGTCCGAGGACATGGGCAGGCTCTTTGACCTGGAGAGCAGCGGCTACTTCTACTCCCGGCTGCAAAACCCCACCTGCGACGCCGTGGCGGCGAAGATTGCCGCCCTGGAGGGGGGCGCGGCGGCCATGCTGACCTCCTCCGGTCAGGCGGCCAACTTCTTCGCCCTCTTCAACCTGGCCTCCTGCGGGGACCATATTGTGTCCTCCTCCTCCATCTACGGCGGCACCTTCAATCTCATCTCCGTCACCATGGCGAAGATGGGCGTGGAGGCCACCTTCGTCTCCCCGGACTGCACCGAGGAGGAGCTGAACGCGGCCTTCCGGCCCAACACGAAGGCGGTGTTCGGCGAGACCATCGCCAACCCCGCCCTGACGGTGCTGGACATTGAAAAATTTGCCGCCGCCGCTCACGCCCACGGCGTGCCTCTGGTGGTGGACAACACCTTTGCCACTCCCATCGGCTGCCGTCCCTTCGACTGGGGCGCAGACGTTGTCACCCACTCCACCACCAAGTATATGGACGGCCACGGCGTGGCGGTGGGCGGGGCCATTGTGGACTCCGGCCGGTTTGACTGGATGGCCCACGCGGAGAAGTTCCCCGGCCTCTGCACCCCGGACGAGAGCTACCACGGCATCACCTACGCCCAGCGGTTCGGACAGGAGGGGGCCTTCATCACCAAGTGCACCGCCCAGCTCATGCGGGACCTGGGCGCCACGCCCTCGCCCCAGAGCGCCTTCTACCTGAACCTGGGCCTGGAGAGCCTCCACGTCCGGATGCAGCGCCACTGCGAGAACGGCCAGGCCGTGGCGGAGTTCCTGGCGGCCCACCCCAAGGTGGCCCATGTGAACTACTGCGGCCTGCCGGGGGACAAATATCACGCCCTGGCGGAGAAGTACCTGCCCCGCGGCTCCTGCGGCGTGGTGTCCTTTGAGCTCAAGGGCGGGCGGAGGGCCGCCGGAATCTTCATGGAACGGCTGAAGCTGGCGGCCATCGAGACCCATGTGGCGGACGCCAGGACCTGCTGCCTCAGCCCCGCCGCCTCCACCCACCGGCAGATGAGCGACGAGCAGCTGAAGGCCGCCGGAATCCCGGCGGGGCTGGTGCGCATGTCCTGCGGACTGGAGAGCAGGGAGGACCTCATTGATGATATCCGGCAGGCACTGGAGGCTGTGGACTGATGCCCATTAAAATTCCAAACCAGCTCCCCGCCACCAGAACGCTGACGGCGGAGAACATCTTCGTCATGACGGAGACCCGGGCCATCACCCAGGACATCCGGCCGCTGCAGATCCTGCTTTTGAACCTGATGCCCACCAAGGTGGACACAGAGACCCAGCTGGCCCGGGTCCTGGGCAACACCCCCCTCCAGATCGAGCTGGAGCTCATCGCCCCCGCCGGGCACATCTCCCGGAACACCTCCCAGGAGCACATGCTCTCCTTCTACAAGACCTTTGACGAGGTGAAAGAGCGCACCTTTGACGGCCTGCTCATCACCGGCGCGCCGGTGGAGCACCTGCCCTTTGAGGAGGTGGACTACTGGGAGGAGCTGTGCGGGATCATGGAGTGGAGCAAGACCCACGTCCACTCCACCCTCCACATCTGCTGGGG
>JAHZBA010000054.1 GCA_019423635.1 Clostridiales bacterium | reverse complement strand
GCAACCAGCTGCTGGACGAGGTGTGGGGCTTTGACTACTTCGGCGACAGCCGCACGGTGGACGTCCACATCAAGCGATTGCGGGAGAAGATCGAAAACGTCTCCGACCAGTGGGCGCTGAAGACCGTGTGGGGCGTGGGCTATAAATTTGAGACCGCCGGCGGCCAGGCGGAGCACCGATGAGCCGGCTGAAGCGGCAGTTCCAGGGGCTCTACTGGCGGCAGATGTTCGTGACCACCGGCATGGTGTCCCTGACATTGTTTTTGCTGGGGGCCTCCTTCTTCACGCTGAGCTACAACTACGCCCGCAGCCAGCGCAGCGAGGAGATCGCCGGCAGGGCCCAGGTGATGAGCCAGCTGTCCGTCAGCTACCTGGAAAACGGGCGCTATCTCACTATGGAGGAGCTGCGCAGCGATCCCGACTTCCAGCGCCTGGCCTCCTTTGCGGCGGTGGTGTCGGATATGCAGTTCATGATCTGCGATACGGCGGGGCACGTGCTGCTGTCCACCGACGACCAGCTGGACGGCAAGGTGCTGACCATGCCCGCGGACATGACGGAGGAGATCATGACAAGGGGCAGCTCCACCCGGCGCTCCGATCTGGAGGGGCTCTACGGGCAGCGGCGCTTTGTGGTGGGCGTCTCCGCCGTGAATCCCGTGAGCCAGGAGATCGTGGGCGAGGTCTTCGCCGTGTCCACCACCGCCTCCCTGGACGCCATGTGGGAGGGGTTCATCGGGCTGTTCTTCATGACGGCCTTCGTGGTGCTGATGATCTCCTTCATGGCCTCCTCCATCACCACCATGCGGCAGATCCAGCCCATCCGGGAGATGGCCCAGGCCACCCGGCGCTTTGCCGAGGGGAACTTTGACATCCGCATGAACGACGACGGCCGGGCCGACGAGATCGGCGAGCTGATGACCTCCTTCAACAACATGGCCGAGAGCCTCCAGCAGACGGAGCGGCAGCGGCGGGAGTTCATCGCCAACATCTCCCACGAGCTGAAAACCCCCATGACCACCATTGCCGGCTACACCGACGGCATCCTGGACGGCACCATCCCGCCGGAGAGCGAGCGGAAGTATCTTCAGATCATCGCCGAGGAGAGCCGGCGGCTGAGCCGCATGGTCCGGCGGATGCTGGACGTGAGCCAGCTCCAGGCCATGGACCCCCTGCGGGGCGGCAGCCACTTTGACCTGTGCGAGAGTATGCGCCGGGTGCTGATCTCCATGGAGCAGAAGATCAATGACCGGCACCTGGACGTGGAGGCGGTGATCCCGGAGGAGCCCATTCTGGTCCTGGGTGACAACGACATGATTACCCAGGTGATCTACAACCTGCTGGAAAACGCCGCCAAGTTCGCCCGGGAGGGCTCCACGCTGTATCTGGGCCTGGAGACCGTGGACGGCAAGGCCCGGGTGGCGGTGCGCAACGTCGGAGAGACCATCCCGGCGGAGGAGCTGCCGCTGCTCTTTGAGCGGTTCCACAAGAGCGACAAGTCCCGCAGCGAGGACAAGGACGGCGTGGGCCTGGGGCTCTATATCGTCAAGACCATTCTGGACCAGCACCACGAACAGATCAACGTGACCAGCGAGGAGGGCGTGACCACGTTTTCCTTCTCCCTGCAGATGGAGTGAGACCATGGATCAACAAGACGAACGCATGCGCGAGGTGGTAGAGGTCTACCGGCAGCCCCGGGTGCGGACGCAGCCCCGGGAACGGGTGCTGACCTACCGCCGCCCGCTGCCGGAGCGGGGAAAGGTCAAGGCCTCCGTGGTATTCCGCCCTCTGCCGCCGCCCCGCCAGGAGACGGAGCGGGAAAAGCGCCGGAAGAAGCGCCGGGGCCTGCGGCGGTTTTTGCTGTGCCTTCTGGCAGTGACGGCCCTGGCGGGTCTCTCCTTCGCCCTGGAGGAGCGGAGCAATCTCCCCCTGCCCATCAAGCCCCCCGTGCCCCGCACCTTTGAAGACGACTACGACGACAGGACCGGGGAGGAGATCACCATCTCCACCTTCCCCACCGGCCAGGGCGGCTCCCTGTCCGTACTCTGGGACCACGGCGAGACCCTGACGCCCCAGGAGATCTACCGCAGTGTCAACCCGGCGGTGGTGCTGGTGATGGCGGGTCTCAGCGACGGGACCTCCATCGGCACCGGCGTCATCTTCACCGCAGACGGCTATGTGGTGACCAATTACCACGTGCTGGAGGGCGGGGAGGACTGCCAGGTGGTCCTGGACACCGGGGAGAGCTGTGAGGCCCTCTACGTGGCCGGAGACGCCGCCAACGACCTGGCGATTTTGAAGATCGACGGCACGGATCTGCCCACCGCGGAATTCGGGGACTCCGACCTGCTGACGGTGGGGGACAAGGTCTACGCCATCGGCAATCCCCTGGGCGTGGAGCTGCGGGGCACCTTGACCGACGGCATCGTCTCCGCCATTGACCGGGACGTGTGGGTGGACAACCGGACCATGACGCTGATCCAGACCAACGCCGCCCTGAACTCCGGCAACTCCGGCGGGCCCCTCATCAACCAGTACGGCCAGGTGGTGGGGATCAACGTCATCAAGATGACCTCCCGCTTCTCCAACATCGAGGGTCTCGGCTTTGCCATTCCCTCCGCCTCCATGGAGCGGATCGTCAACGACCTGCTGCGCTGGGGCGAGCTTCAGCCGGAGCCGGTGCTGGGAGTCACCGTGCAGCCCCAGGAGAACCCCGTGGGCCTTGCCGTGACTGACGTGACACCGGACTCCGCCGCCGGCCGGGCCGGTGTCCAGGCGGGGGACTGCATCCTCCGGGCCAACGGCCAGCCCCTGCGGGTCAACCAGGACCTGCTGCGCATCCGCCGCAGGTGTTATGTGGGCGATGAGATGACCCTGGTGCTGTGGCGGGACGGCGCGGAGCTGGAGGTCACGCTGGAGCTGGAGGAGCCTCTCATCCCGGAGCCGGAGGAGGCCCCCTGGTACGCAGAATAGGCCCTGCATACGAACAGAAAGAGCGGCTGACACGGTGTGTCAGCCGCTTTGGACCGTCAAAAGCGAGGGAACTCCGGAAGACGGGAAGGAGGGGTGTGTGCGGGGAACCCAGGAGGGGTTCCCTGCGCCATTTTAATCAGGGAGTTTCAGAACTTCAAAAAGTTCTGAAACTCCCGCTCAGCCTGCCGAAAAGAATTTTCGACAGGCTGAGCGGCTGACACGGTGTGTCAGCCGCTCTTTTTCTTTGCGGGCCAGATCAGAGAGACGCCGGAGAGCAGGAGGTACACGCCGAAGGGCTTTCGCAGCAGCTCCACATCCACGGCTGTGGCAATCCAGGCCCCCAGTGCGGCGGCCAGGACGGCGGCGGGTACGGCGTTTTTCAGGGTGGGCCGGTCCAGATACCCGCTCCTTGCGTGGCACACCAGGGCGGAGACGGCGGTGGGCAGGAAGAAGAGCAGGTTGATGCCCTGGGCGGTCCGCTGGTCCACCCCTAAAAACAGCGTCATCACCAGCAGCAGCAGGGTGCCGCCCCCCACGCCCCAGGCGGAAATGACGCTGGCCCCCAGGCCGCAGAGGAAGGGCAGCAGCCAGTCCGTCACAGCAAATACTTCCCCCCGGCGTAGAAGAGGAAGGCGGCAAAGAGCCATTTCAGCACTTTCGTGGACACCTTCCCATACAATTTCCCGCCCAGAAATCCGCCCAGAAGCCCCCCGGCCAAATAGGGCGCCGCCGCTGCCAGGTCCACGCCGCCCCGGGTCACATACACCCCGGCGGACACCAGGCAGACGGGAAAGATCACCCCCACGCAGGTGGCGTAGAGCTTCCGCTGCTCCAGCTCCCCAAACCGGGAGAGGATGGGCACAAACACCATGCCCCCGCCGCCGCCAAAGAGCCCGTTGGCCAGTCCCGCGGCGCCGCCGCCGATCCTGGCGGCCCAGTGTTTTCTCAAAGGAACGCCCCCCTTCTATGTATCCCCATGGCAGGGGAGAGACCGGGAGGTCCCTCCCCCGCCGGAAAAGGGGCTGGAGAGGCCGCCGGGGAGACGCGCTCTTTCCGCCGTCTCCGCCGGCCGTCTTCCTCCCTGCCGCGCGGGTGCGGCGGGGCGCTGTGTCAGGATCGGGCCTCCCCCTGTTCCCCCGTCAGCGGCGGGGGAGGGACGGGGCGCTCTTTACTTCAGCTTGAAGCTCTGGCAGTCCGTGCACTCCACCATGGTGGGGTTGGCCTCATGGGTGCCCACCTGGATGGTGCCAAGGCCGCAGTACTCGTTGTCCTGGCAGTGGTTGGCGCAGTTGTTGACGGTGCAGCGAATGCTCTGGTTCGGCGTGCAGGCGCAGCCGCCATTGGTGCAGTCTCTGGTCATGTCCGGTACCTCCCGCATCATAAATTTGGCTCTGAGGATACACTCAACCAGCTCCGCCCGCGAAGGGACGGAGCTGTGTCCGCCGCGCCGCGTGCCTTACCGGTTCAGTGCAGGTCTAGTTTGTGCGGGAACGCCGGGTCTATGTAACGTTTTTCTTGGGATTACTGGGAGAAAAATTTGCGCAGGCGGGGGTAGTGGTTTTTCTGCTTTTAATGAGGGGCTCCATGCAGTGGCCGTGAATGATGGGCGCGTAGCCGTTGGGTATTTTGATGTAGTGGCGAACAAAGTGTTCGCAGTCTTTGCAGGTGTATTCTTGCATAAGGTTTCCTCCTAGCATATAATTTATAACATATAAATATGTTATAAATTATATACCATATCTTTTCCTCATATGCAAGTGTAAAATAGAAAAAAGGTTGGTGATGATATGGACAAGTTGATTATTCGGCCGAAAACAAAAATACAGGAAAAGAAATCTGACGGATATCGCACATTTTCCATTCGAATCCGGGAGGAGACCGTGGAAAAATTAGATACAATCGCAAAGAAAACCGGTCGAAGCAGGAACGAGTTGATCGGCATGTTCCTGGAGTTTGCGGCCGATAACTGCATTGTAGAAGAGTAGGGGCGGACACATAGGTCCGCCCCTACAGCGTTTATTGGAGCCCAGTGGTTGATGGAGAAAGCGGCGCGCCGAGGTCGTCGCGCCCTACGAAGGGGCAGATGGTCCGCGGGGTTGATCGGAGGCGGGAGGTTGAGGCGGGAGAGCCCTCTCCGTCACCGCCTGCGGCGGCGCCACCTCTCCCAAAGGGAGAGGCAAGGAGGCAGCCTGGGCGCCAGGGGGCAGGCTCCACAGAGATCCGGGGCAGCGCTTAGCGAAGCGGAAAGCGCGGAATTAGAAGAGGAAACCGTCCGTCAACCACCCAACAGCCTCCGCCGGAAGTCTCTTCACGCGGGTCAAGGGATCTTCAACTGAGGGGTCCGGCGCGCGCCGGCAGGGGCTTCCAAGTTTTCGCCCAAGCCGGGCGGGGACAACCCCCGTATATGGCGAAACTTGGCCGCATGGCCAAGTTTCGCCCCAAGCGTTTTTTTCTTTTGGACCGTGCACGGCCCGTTTTCTTTTTGGCAAGACCAAAAAGAAAATGGGGGGTGCATTGCCAGCCATCATCATGGCTAAATCCCCAAAACCAGCGTAGCAAACCGAAAATAGATCAACAGCGACAGCGCATCCACAATCGTGGTAATAAACGGCGAGGCCATCACCGCCGGGTCAAACCCGATCTTCTCCGCCAGCAGCGGCAGCGAGCACCCCACCAGCTTGGCGCACACCACCGTACCCACCAGCGTGGCGCACACCACCAGGGCCACCTGGGGCGTCACCGTGGGGTTGCGCAGCAGCCAGCGGTCCACCAGCATCATCTTCACAAAGTTCGCCGCCGCCAGACACAGCCCGCAGCAAAGCGACACCCACAGCTCCTTCCACAGCACCCGCAGCAGGTCCGAAAAACGCACCTCCCCCAGGGACAGCGCCCGGATCACCGCCGTGGAGGCCTGGGTGCCGCTGTTGCCGCCGGTGCCGGAGAGCATGGGGATGAAGGAGGTCAAAATGGCGCAGGCCATCAGGGAGCGCTCAAAGTGGGTCAGGATGATCCCCGTGAAGGTGGCCGAGAGCATCAGCAGCATCAGCCAGGGGGTCCGGGCCTTCCAGGTCTCAAAGACGCCGGTTTTCAGGTACGGCTTGTCTCCCGGCAGCATGGCCGCCATCTTCTCAATGTCCTCCGTGACCTCCTCCTGGAGCACGTCAATGGCGTCGTCCACGGTGACGATGCCCACCAGCCGGTCCTCCTTGTCCACCACCGGCAGCGCCAGGAAGTCGTACTTGCTCAGGGCCCGGGCCACGGCCTCCTGGTCGTCCAGGGTCTGCACGGAGATGAAGTTCCGCTCCATGATGTCCCCGATGACGTCGTCCTCCTCCGCCAGCAACAGCGTCCGGATGGACAGCACCCCCAGCAGGTGGCGGCCCTCGTCGATGACGTAGGAGATATTGATGGTCTCCTTGTCCGGGCCTGTGCGGCGGATGCGCTTCAGGGCGTCCTCCACCGTCATAGTCTCCTTCAGATCCACAAACTCCGTGGTCATGATGCTGCCGGCGGAGTCCTCGGGGTACTTCAAAATCTCGTTGATGCTCCGGCGGGTCTCCGGGTCGGAGTGCTGCAAGATCCGCTTCACCACCCCCGCCGGCATCTCCTCCACGATGTCCACGGTGTCGTCCAGGTACAGCTCCTCCAGCACCTCCCGCAGCTCCGCGTTGGAAAAGCCCCGGATCAGCAGCTCCTGCTCGTCGCTGTCCAGCTCCACGAAGACCTCCGCCGCCAGCTCTTTTGGCAGCAGGCGGAACATCAGAGGCATCCGCTCATCCACCCGCTCACAAAGCGCCGCAATGTCCGCCGCCTCCAGGGGCAGCAGGAGGTCCCGCAGCTGCGCATACTGTTTTCGGGTCAGAAAGTCCTCGATTTTTTCCAGCAGCTCCTCACGCTCGGTTTCCTGTTCAAACATGGTGCGCGACCTCCTCTCTCCGTACTCCCCGCAGGAAAAAGCTCCCGCCGTCTTTCCGATCCGGCGGGAGCTGGCTGTCTTTGCCGGAAGACGCAGGTCCGTCTCCCCAACCGTTCAAGCTTTAGCATCACAAGGCGGTGAAATCGCGTTAGATGATACCTTCGTGTTCGATATCACCTGCTCAAACCCTCTCATGATGTCTCCATCATTTCGCGGCAGCGATCCATATCCCTGTGGTAGCCTTACCTACCGGACGTTATGAAATCTTATCGTCAAGACACTTGAAAATCGACATTCCGATTTTCAAGGCGGGCAGCGCCCGCCGGCACATAAAATGTGCCATGTCTTGCCTATGAAGTCCACCGCCGGGCCGTTTCACGGCCTCCGGGGCACATATGCGCCCCGGAGTTGAAAAGAAGCAAATGCTTCTTTTCAACTGCGGTGACTATAACACTTATATTATGCCAAAAGCGGGCATCTGTCAACCATGGGAGCCCTCCTTTTGCCGTTTGCGCGCCATGACACCGGCGCCGGCGCCGCGGCGCTCCGGAAAGAACACAGAGTGGGCCTGCGCGGCCGGGACGGGAAATTGCCGAAGGGGCCGCGGGAAATCCCCGGAATTTTCAGCATGATTTCTGACAGGAGCCGGAAAAACAGCTTGACAAGAGGAAAAAACTTTGCTAAAATACATTTTGTTCTCGCGGGCATAGCTCATCTGGTAGAGCGCCACCTTGCCAAGGTGGAGGTAGCGAGTTCGAGCCTCGTTGCCCGCTCCAGAAGAAGACAGGACACCTGATTTTCAGGTGCCCTGCTTTTTTCTTCAGACGGCGAACTCGCTGCCTCCACCTATGCGCGGAGCGCATCTCGATCCGAGGGCCGGCAGGGCTCCTGCGAATGGCCCTGGGCCATTCGCGGGATGCCGGGAAGCGAGTTCGAGCCTCGTTGCCCGCTCCAGAAGAAGACAGGACACCTGATTTTCAGGCGTCCTGTCTTTTTATCTGGTTATCTGGACTCGAACCTTGCGGAATTGATCGCAATCTTCCAAATAGCCTGTAGGGCGTGACGACCCGGCACGCCGCGGACCCACCGGTGCATCACGGCGCGCCGAGTCGTCGCGCCCTACGGATTACAGCCATAATAAAGCCAGCTATCATGAATCATGGTTGCCGCGAATTTGGAGGATTGCAGTCACTCCTCAAACTCCACGTCCACCACCTCTCCGGAAAAAATCCTCTCCACCACCTCGTTTTCCTCTTTTGAGGAGATGTGATCCGGATTGGAGAGCAGGGTGTCCTGGAGGGCCTCCTTCAGCCGGCAGCAGCAGGGCCTAAAGGAGAGGAACGTGATTCCTCCGCCGACAACGCCGCCCACCACTGGAATGGCCTTCCTGAAAAAGCCGGCAAAAACCTCCTTCGTCAGCCTGACGCCAAACCACTTCATCACGCTCTTTACGAAGGGATAGAAGGCCCCCTTTGTCAGCGCCATGTTGAGGAGCTTCTTCTCAACGCCCTTTGCCAGGGCATGGGCCATTCCCTTGATCGCGTTATTGGCCCCCGCAACGCCATTCATGACGCCAAGGCAGAGAATGATGGTATTCATGGTTTCGCTGTCAAGCACCAATCCCTCTTCATCCGCCCCGATCTCCGGAAATCCGTACAGATACAGCAGTTTCTGCGTCGCCCGGAGCGTGTATCCGTAATACTGAACGATGTCGGCGGGAATAGTGGCGGCCATCGCCCAGCCGCCGGGAGCGCCCAACGCGGCGGAGATGCCGGAGACGCAGTTCCGCTCAAAGGCAATCACCGCGTCGGCAATCCTGTCAATTTCCTCTGAGGGGATGCCCGCCCGGGCCGGCGTCTGCGCAATCGCCCGGTCGATGACCTCCTGGGGGTGATTCTTGAACAGCTCCCTTTGCAGGAAGGGCGCCCGCGCAATGTGGACCCCCGGCGTTTTCAGGGCGAGGACCACCAGATCATCAATGCCCACCTCTCCGTTGCCGTTTTGATCCAGCTGATTCACCACCGCGTCCTTTGCGTCCTGTACTGCGGCCTTTCCCTTTGCAAACGCCTCCCTGGGATCAACCTTTTTCATGCTTCCCCCTCCTTCAAAATACCCTCACCGCCGTCAGACAGCGAAGATCCTCCGCGCCCGGGCGGGCGGCGTCTCCAACAGCAAACCGGACTGCGGCAGATGCCGCAGTCCGGTTGTGTACCATGGGAATGTGGATTACTTCAGCTCCACCTTGCCGCCGGCCTCTTCGATCTGCTTCTTCAGAGCCTCGGCGTCGTCCTTGGAGACACCCTCCTTCAGCGTGGTGGGAGCGCCCTCGACGGTAGCCTTGGCCTCGGCCAGGCCCTGACCGGTGATCTCGCGGACCACCTTGATGACCTTGATCTTGGAAGCGGCGTCGAAGCCGGCCAGGACCACGTCGAAATCGGTCTTCTCCTCAGCGGCGGGAGCGGCAGCACCGGCGGCGGGAGCGGCCATGGCGGCGGCGGACACACCGAACTCCTCCTCCAGAGCGTGCACCAGCTCGCTCAGCTCCAGAACGGACAGAGCCTTGATCTCTTCCAGCAGGGCAGTCGTTTTCTCAGACATGATAATTGCCTCCTAATTCGTAAAATTTAATCAGATGGTTACTCGGCAGCGGGGGCCTCGGCGGCCTCCTCGGCAGGGGCCTCCGCGGGAGCGCCGTTCTTCTCGGCGATCTGCTTCAGTACCACAGCCAGACCGGTGATGGGCGCCAGCATGGTGCCCAGGAACTGCGCCTGCAGAACAGGCAGTGCGGGGATGGACGCCAGGGAATTGATGGTGCTCAGATCCACAGGCTTGCCGTCCATGAAGCCGCCCTTGATCTCAAACTTGCCCTCACCCAGCTTCTTGGCGTAGTTGGCCATGACGCGGGCAGGGGCCACGGGGTCGTCGCACAGGGCCAGGGACGTGGTGCCGTTGAGGAGCTCGTCCAGGTCGCCCAGGCCGGTGTTGTTGAAGGCAAAGCGCAGCAGGGTGTTCTTGACAACGGCGTAATCCACGTTGTTCTCGCGGCACTCCCTGCGCAGCGCGGTGTCTTCTTCCACGTTGATGCCCTTGTAATCCACAAGGACGCCGGCAGTGGCATTCTGGATCTTCTCAGTCAGCTGCGCCACGATGGCCTGCTTTTCGGATAAGACCTTTGCGTTAGGCATGCTCGGTTTCACCTCCATTAGGATTTGTGCGTTCAAAAAAAGGACCGCCCCTGTGCCGCAAAGACACCAAGGCGGATAGCAAATCAAACGAATTGCCGCCCTCGGCAGGAATTACGGCCCGGAGGTCACCTGCTGTCTTTGGAACGCAAAAGGTATTATATACAGGACCCGCCCAAAAGTCAAGCCCTGATTTTCCATATTTCAGGGTAAATCTCTTAAAAAAACCTCTGGAATCTGCTTTTTCCGGAACTGATATTTTGCTGTGCGGGTCAGCGGAATTTCAAACGGCACATCCGTTTTGGGATACCTGCCGTTCCGGATTCCGTCATAGAGGGAGACGATCCACGCTTTCCATTGCGTCAACCCGGAGGTTTCCGTGCGCCCCGACAGGCAAGCGGAACCATCCGCCAGATAAAAAATCTCCAGCGCCAGTGCCAGATCACAATTCGGATCATCCAGAATCTCCTGGGGCACCGCAAACCCGTTGTCCCAGTTATAAGTTCTCAGCTTCTCCTGCAACTCATGATACAGCATCCCCAATCACCCACATCAGGAAGGGGGATCAGGGGAAACCTTGGTTTCCCCGATTGATTTGCCACAGGCAAATCAAAAATTCAAATCATTTTCGCCGCGGCGTGTACGTGGCGAAAATACCCCGACCCGTTTGCCCTTGGGGCAAACACACCAGTGACCGACGTCACTGGTGAGGGGGAATCTAAAGGGGGGACGTCAGTCCCCCCTTTAAGCTATCAAACAAGCTTCGCCGTGGAAATCTTCACACCCGGCCCCATGGTGGAGGCCGCCACGCAGCTGCGAATATACTGACCCTTCGCCGCGGCGGGCTTCGCCTTGACGATGGCGCCCATCAGGGTGTTGTAGTTGTCCGTCAGCTTCTCGGCGCCGAAGGACACCTTGCCGATGGGGCAGTGGATGATGTTGGTCTTGTCCAGGCGG
>JAHZBA010000053.1:8368-11366 GCA_019423635.1 Clostridiales bacterium | reverse complement strand
ATGAGTAATGGAATGTGGAAATCCCTGTGATTTCCCAACCCCTGGCAAAGGGCGCCCCCCGGCTTTCGCCGGGGGGCGCTCCGCTATGTAGGGCGCGAGGAGGTGAATTGGCCCAAGGCCAATTCACCCCATTGTGCCCTGTGGGTATGTCAGCTATGACCTATGCCGAAACTCCGCCCGGCAGTTGTATCCCGGCCATGGGAACCGGAGACAGGTGCCGGATGGATTTGGTGTTTCCGGCGCAGATTTTTCGTCCGGCGGGGCAAACTGAAAAAAGAGACTTGACAAATACCTGTGGGGGGTATATATTAAAACAAAAATACCCCATGGGGGTATCTGATTTTGCTCCGGAAGGCGGGAGAACCATGCGAGAGGAAAAATATGACATTTCGGGGATGCACTGTGCGGCGTGCAGCGCATCTGTTGAGAAGGTGACCCGGAAGCTGGCGGGGGTGGAGCGCAGCGATGTGAACCTCACCACCGGCATCATGACCATCTGCTATGACGAGTCCCAGGTGGGGCAGGAGCAGATTGTGGCCAAGGTGGAGAAGGCGGGCTTTGGCGCAGCCCTCCACGCGGAGAAGAAGGAGGTCAGCGAAAAGGATCTCCGGGACGCCGAGGCGGCGGAGCTGCGGCGAAAGAAGTGGGAGCTCATTGCGGCGGGCGTGTTCTCCGTGGTGCTGCTGTATGTGTCCATGGGGCAGATGCTGCCCTTCGGACTGCCGGGGCTGCCGCTGCCGGACCTCTTTTCCATGCACACCCACCCGGTGAACTTCGCCCTTTTGCAGCTGCTTTTGACCATCCCCGTGCTGTACTGCGGGCGGAACTTCTTTACCAGCGGCTTCAAGGCGCTGTTCCACGGGAACCCCAACATGGACTCCCTGGTGGCCATCGGCTCCGCCTGCTCCTTTGCCTACAGCGTGGTGATGACCTTTCTGATCTCCGACGATCCCCACACCTACGTGCATAACCTCTACTATGAGTCCGCCGCGGTGGTGCTGACGTTGGTGTCCCTGGGCAAGTTCCTGGAGAGCCGGAACATGCAGAAGACCAAGGGGGCCATTACCGCCCTCATGCGCCTGGCCCCGGACACCGCCATTCTGGCGGACTCCGGCCGGGAGGTCCCCACGGACAGCCTGAAGGCCGGGGACATTGTGCTGGTCAAGCCCGGCGCCCGGGTGCCCACGGACGGCGTGGTCACAGAGGGGGAGAGCAGCGTCAACGAGGCCATGCTCACCGGAGAGAGCCTGCCGGTGGAAAAGACAAAGGGCAGCGAGGTGATCGGCGGCAGCGTGAACCAGAACGGGGCGCTGTATGTCCAGGTGACCCGC
This sequence comes from Clostridiales bacterium, assembly GCA_019423635.1. GTDB lineage: Bacteria > Bacillota > Clostridia > Oscillospirales > Oscillospiraceae > Oscillibacter. The sequence goes on along the minus strand of JAHZBA010000053.1, from coordinate 10,035 downwards.
ACCGGCGAGGACACCACCCTCTCCCGGATCATCCGCTTTGTGGAGGACGCCCAGGGGAAGAAGGCCCCCATCTCCAAGACCGCCGACAAGGTGGCCGGGGTCTTTGTGCCGGTGGTCATGGGCATCGCCCTGCTTGCCGCCATTGCCTGGGCCGTCTCCGGCCATCCCTTCGCCTTTGTGCTGCGGGTGTTCACCTCCGTGCTGGTCATCGCCTGCCCCTGTGCTCTGGGCCTGGCCACCCCCACGGCCATCATGGTGGGCACCGGCCTGGGGGCACGGCACGGCATTCTGATCCGCTCCGGGGAGATCCTGGAGATCACCCACAGTGTGGACACCGTGGTGCTGGACAAGACCGGCACCATCACCCGGGGCGAGCCGGCCGTCACCGCGGTGGTGCCCTACCAGTGCGGCGGGGACGCCCTGCTGACGGCCGCGGCGGCGGTGGAGTCCGTCTCCGCCCACCCGCTGGCGGCGGCCATCACGGACTACGCCGCCACCCAGGGCCTGGGGCAGCTGCCGCGGCCGGAGTCCTTTGAGAACCTCTCCGGCCGGGGCCTGAAGGCCCAGCTGGAGGGGGAGACCGTGCTGGCGGGCAACCGGCGCCTGCTGGAGGAGAACGGCGTAGACCCCGCTCCCCTCCTGGCGGAGGCGGAGCGGCTGGCCAATCAGGGCCAGACGCCCATGTTCTTTGCGAAAAACGGGGCGCTGCTGGGGTTGATCTCCGTGGCGGACCAGGTGAAGGACACCAGCGCCGCCGCCATTGCCCGGATGCGGGAGGCGGGTCTCAGGACGGTGCTGCTGACCGGCGACAACCAGGCGGCGGCGGACCACATCGGCCAACTGGTGGGTGTGGACGAGGTGATCGCCGAGGTACTGCCGGAGGAGAAGGCCGGGGTAATCCAGCGTCTCCAGGACCAGGGCCGGAAGGTCATGATGGTGGGCGACGGCATCAACGACGCCCCGGCGCTGACTCAGGCGGAGGTGGGCTGTGCCATCGGCAGCGGCAGCGACATTGCCATTGAGTCCGCGGACATTGTGCTGATGCGGGACGACCTCCAGGACGTGCCGAGGGCGCTGCGGCTGTCGGCTCTGACGCTGCGGGACATCAAGCAGAATCTGTTCTGGGCGTTCTGCTATAATACGGTAGGGATTCCCATTGCGGCGGGGGTGCTGTATCTCTTCGGCGGGCCGCTGCTGTCGCCCATGTTCGCCGGAGCGGCCATGTCGCTGAGCTCCGTGTGCGTGGTAGGCAACGCCCTGCGCCTGGGCCGCGCCAAGCTGTAAGAGAACGAGATTGGAGGGTCCAGGGGCGCCGCGCCCCTGGCGGGGTGCAGGGGCAGAGCCCCTGCAAACAAGGCCGCAAAGCGGCCTTGCGAGGAGCGCGCAGCGCGAGGAGCAACCGCGAAGCGGGTGCGGAAAGTGAAGGTGCGCCGCGAAGCGGACATGGAAAGTGAAGGTGTGCCGCGAAGCGGGTGCAGGAAGCAAAGGTGCGCCGCGAAGCAGGCGCAGGAAGCAAAGGTGCGCCGCGAAGCGGGTGCGGAAAGTGAAGGTGCGCCGCGAAGCGGGTGCGGAAAGTGAAGGTGCGCCGCGAAGCGGGCGCAGAAAGCAAAGACGCGCCGCGAAGCGGGCGCAGAAAGCAAAGGCGCGCCGCGAAGCGGGCGCAGAAA
>JAHZBA010000053.1:0-8268 GCA_019423635.1 Clostridiales bacterium | reverse complement strand
GCGAAGCGGGCGCAGAAAGCAAAGGCGCGCCGCGAAGCGGGCGCAGAAAGCAAAGGCGCGCCGCGAAGCGGGCGCAGAAAGCAAAGACGCGCCGTAAAGCAGACACGGAAAGCAAAGGCGCACCGCGAAGCGGGCGCAGGAATCAAAAGCACACCACAAAGCAAACGCAAAAATCCAAGTGCGCCGCAAAACACCCAAAGCACCCCAGGTGCCCGCGCCCAAAACCGGAACACATCCGCATACCGCGGCAAACCCGCCCGCTGACAGATTCCCCTCATCCATCGAGGGCGTTAAGAAAACAGGGAGGAATATTCATGGCAGAGGATTTCACGTACGACGAAAACACGGCGGACTGGGAGGGCAGCAAGGCACAGGAAGCCATGATCGCCGCCCTGGGCTATGACCCCTATTCTGGAGCACCCTCAAGCCGCCCCCCCAGGCGCAAGAACCGGGAGCGGACGGAGCAGGAGGCCCTGCTCCAGCGGCTGCGGCGGGTGGAGGGCCAGGTGCGGGGCGTGACGAAGATGGTGGAGAGCGGCGCCTACTGTACCGATATCCTCAACCAGGTCACCGCCATCCGCTCGGCCCTGAGCGCCTTCTCCCGGGAGCTGCTGGCCAGCCATATCCGCACCTGCGTGGTCAAGGGCCTCCAGGAGGGCGACGAGGAGGTTGTGGAGGAGCTGGTGCGGACCGTAGAACGCATGACCAAAGGCTAGTGCGCTACGGAGGTCTGGAGGAAGTCCGGGCTGAAGCGACGGCAACCGGGAACGATGGTTGCGAGAGCCAGGGGTGTGGTCTGCGGCAAGCGGCCGGAGCGGCGAATGAAATGGGACCTGCGCGGGGAGCGGTCCCCGCTGTATAGGATAAAGCAATAAAAGCAATATGAGAGGCAGGAGGAACCAGTATGACAACGATCAAGGTACCCGACATGATGTGTGAGAACTGCGTGAAGCGGATCACCAACGCCCTGACGGAGGCGGAGCTGAACTTCCAGGTGAGTCTGGAGAACAAAACCGTCACCATCGACGGCTGTGAGCACTGCGTGGCCACGGCGGTCAGCGAGCTGGAGGATCTGGGCTTCACCCCGGAGACCTGACGAAACTCCCCCGCGTTCCGAAAGAACGCGGGGGAGTTTGTTGCTACAGGCTGGAGAAGATCTCCTCATAGACGCCGTCTGTGTCCCGGAACAGGCGCTCCAGGTCCTCCTCCGGCAGAGGGGGCAGGGAGTCGGCCGTGAAGCGGACGCAGGTGCCGCAGGAGGAGCTGACCTGCCGGGGCACCGGCATGAGGACGTGGCTGATCCCCTCGTTTCGCAACAAGCGGCCAAAGCGGACGGCGCCGAAGTGGGAGAAAAACGTGGCGAGGTAGGTCTCCATCACTGCGCCGTCAGCGTGTAGTCGCCGCCGCTTTCGGAGACGGAGACGGTTTTGCCGGACTTTTTCAGAAACCGGGTGACATTCTCCCGGGCGGTGGGGTTGTCCACCAGGATCTCATAGGGGCCGGGGCCCCGCTTTACGGCCTCCATGGTCAAAAGGACCGGCTGAGGGCAGGAGAGGCCCCTGGCGTCAATTTTTACGGATTCCATGTTGAGACTCCTTTCAGGTGTTCTTCGCGGACTGGATGAAGCCCAGGGCCGCCATCAGTACCAGCACCGCGGCGCAGGCGATCCTGCCCGCGGGGGTGGGGCCGGCGGCGGAGGAGGCCAGGCCGAAATTGTGGCAGAAGGCGGCGCCCACCAGCATCCCCAGCACAGCGCAGGCGGCGTCGCCGTCGCCCTCGCCGGTGAGAATCAGCTGCCGCAGAGGGCAGCCCCCCAGCAGGGTGGACCCCAGACCCACGGCGGTCATGCCCAGGAAGTTCCAGAGGCCGTCGGTGTGGGCGATGGGCTGGTCCGCCAGGGACAGGTGGAAGCTCCCCAGGGCGAGATTGCCGACGAGGGCCGCCAGGAAAATGGCCAGGAAGCCGGAGAGCAGCGTGAAGTCCCGGAACAGCACCACGTCCCGGATGCCGCCGGCCATGCAGAGGCGGGTCCGCTGGGCGGCGGCGCCCACCGCCAGCCCCGCCGCCAGGGAGAGGAGGACGGGGGCGTGGAGGGAGCCGGGGCCCTCCTCGCTGAAGAAAATGAACGCAGGTGCCGCCAGCAGCAGCGGCAGCAGGGCCAGGACGGCCAGAGGCAGGGCCAGGCCCTCGGCCTTTTTCTGGCGGTAGTTCCGGCCCAGCGTGAAGCCCCGCTTCAAAAAGACCACGCCGGCCAGGATACCGGCCAGGAAGCCCAGAAGCCCCACCAGGGCGTTGAGATCCCCACCGGAGAGCCGCAGCACCATCCGCAGGGGACAGCCCAGAAAGACCAGGGCCCCCACCATGACGCCAAAGCCCAGGAAGAACCGCAGCAGCGGGGACGAGCCGCCCCGGGGCAGGAACTCCCGCTTCCACAGGGCCATCAGGCACGCGCCGGAGATCAGCCCTGCGATCTCCGGCCGCAGGTACTGCACCACCGCCGCCCGGTGGAGCCCCAGACCGCCGGCGATGTCCCGCAGGAAGCAGGCGATGCAAAAGCCCATGTTGGCGGGGTTGCCCAGGAACGTCAGCAGCACGGCACAAAGACCGGTCAGCACGCCGGTTCCCAGGAGCCATTTTTTTTCGGACATGGAACACACTCCTTTCTCCTTATCGTTCTACTTTACAAAAAATAACGGTGGATGTAAAGTGTTTTTTGAAAAGTGAGACATCAGAATTTAGAAAAACGCCGTTCCGGCGGCCAGAGACTCCAGAAGGGCCGGGAGGGAGGGGGCGGCGGGGCGGCAGTCCTCAAATTCCGGCTCCCCGCCGCAGACCACGGAGCCGTCCAGGAGGTCCAGGGCGCAGTAGGCGTAGCCGTGGGCGACAGACTGGAGGATGGGGAGATGGCGGTCCCAGAAGGCGCGGATCTCCCGGCTCCAGGCGTCGTCGCCGGCGGCGCTCTCCAGGCTCAGAAGCTCCCACTCGTTCCAGCGGAAGGCGGAGTCTGTCAGGCCGGCATAGTCCCCGGCGCAGAGGAACCAGGTGGTCTCGCTGTGGTGGACCATGCGCCGAACAGTGGAGAGCCAGTCCCGCCAGGGGGCGGGGAGGGCGGGATAGCGGGCGGTGAGGACCGGCGGCAGGGGGTGAGGGCGGTCGTACAGGTCGATCTGCCAGCCCTGGGACCGGAGGCGGGTGAGAAGGGAGGTTGTCATGGTGTGTCTCCTTGTTTGAAAGAATGACGGCGGGGGCGGCGGGAGATCCGGAGGGACGGATTGAAAGGCCGGCATGCCTGTGGTATCATGAGAGATGTGATTTGAAAAGCTGTATGGCGTGCCGCCTCTCCAGACCAGCGCCGCGGCGCTGGCGGCCATTTCGGCCGGGGCCGCCATACGGCTGCGGGGAGAGAAGCGGTGAGGGCCCGCCTCCGGGCGGGAGAGAGGAGGGAGCGCATATGATCTATCTGGACAACGGAAGCACGGCCTTTCCCAAGGCGCCGGGGGTGGGAGAGGCGATGCTGGATTATGTCAACCATGTGGGGGTCAACATCGGCCGGGGGAGCTATGGGGCGGCCTATGACGCGGCGGAGACGGTGCTGGAGACCCGGGAGCGGCTGTGCCGCCTGTTGGGGTTTGGCCGGGCGGAGCAGGTGATCTTCACCGGCGGCGTTACGGCGTCGCTGAATCTGCTGCTGAAGGGGCTGCTGCGGCCGGGGGACCGGGCGGTGACCACCTCCATGGACCACAACGCCGTGCTGCGGCCCCTGGCCCAGCTGGCGGAGGAGGGGGTGGAGACGGAGGTCGTGTCCTGCGAACCCGACGGCTCCCTGGACCTGGAGCGGCTGGAGGAGGCCCTGGGGCGGCGGCCGCGGGTGCTGGTGCTGAGCCACGCCTCCAACGTCTGCGGCACGGTGCTGCCGGTGAGGGAGGCGGCGGCGCTGTGCCGCCGGTATGGGGTGCGGTGTATTCTGGACAGCGCTCAGACCGCCGGGAAGCTGCCCATTCCCATGGGGGAGTGGGGGCTGGACGCCGTGGCCTTTGCCGGGCACAAGGGGCTGCTGGGGCCCCAGGGGATCGGCGGGTTCCTGGTGACAAAGGAGCTGGCGGCCAAGATGCGGCCGCTGCTGGCGGGGGGCACCGGCAGCCAGTCCCACCTGGAGGCCATGCCGGACTTCCTGCCGGACCGCTTTGAGGCGGGAACGCTGAACCTGCCGGGGATCTTCGGCCTGAGAGCGGCCCTTTCCTACCTGGAGACCGTGGGGATCGGGACCATCCACCAAACAGAGATGGAGCGGACGGCCCGGCTGCTGGCGGGACTTGAGGGCATCCGGGGCGTCCGGGTGCTGGGGCGGCCCGGCACGGAGGGGCGGACGGCGGTGGTGTCCGTGGACTTTCCCGGCGGGGACAACGCCCAGGCGGCCTACCTGCTGGAGAGCCGGTACGGCATCCTGTGCCGCTGCGGCCTCCACTGCGCCCCCCGGGCCCACCGGACCCTGGGGACCTATCCCCGGGGCACCGTCCGGCTGACGCCGGGGCACACCACCACGGAGGCGGAGATTGACCGGGCGCTGGAGGCGGTGGAGGAGATCGCGGCGGAGCTGGGGACGGCATAGAAGAGGACTTCCTAGAGTCTGTTTGAAAACCGGCGGAATGCCGGATTGAGGCGGATTTTTCTGTCGGGCAAGGCGATTTGACGCAGGAATCCTGACGGATTTCAAGTCAAATCAACGCGGCCCGGCGGGAAAAGACGCCCCAAGACGGCGTTTTGACGGGTTTAAAACAGACTCTAGTCAAAACACGGCACATTTTATGTGCCGGCAGGCGATGCCTGCCTTGAACATCGGAATACCGATTTTCAAGTGTTTTGACGATACAGCGGGCGGTAGTAGGGGCAGATGTCCTCATAGTGCCCGTCCTTCATCCGGAAGCCCTGGGGGATGACGCCCAGGGGCACAAAGCCCAGGCGCTCGTAGAGGTGCCGGGCGTGGAGGTTGGAGGCCACCACGGCGTTGAACTGCATGACGCGAAAGCCGCAGAGGCGGCCCTGGGTCAGGCTGTCCAGCACCAGCTGCTCCCCGATGTGAAGGCCCCGGCTCTGGGAGCGGACGGCGTAGCTGGCGTTGCAGAGATGGCCGCAGCGGCCCACGTTGTTGGGGTGGAGGATGTACAGGCCGTACAGTGCGCCGCTGTCGCTGTCCTCGGCCACGGCGGTGCGGGTCTGGGCGGCGAAGAAGTCCGCGGCGGTGTCTGGGGTCAGGAACTCCTCCTGGGGGAAGGCGATGCCGTCCCGGACCACCTCGTTCCAGATGGCGGTCATCTCCGGCAGGTCCGCGGGACGGTAGGGTCTGATGGTGAGTTTCATGGGATTCCTCGATTCTTTCATAGATGTTGGAATGATCTGCAAGTTACGGGGCAGTGGGGGATCACGGCCCGACCAGCGAAAAGTCAGTGCGCCAGCTGTTTCACGTAGTCTGTGGGGACATCCATCCGCTTTGCAGCCTGGTCCACGGTCATTCCCATGTGCAAAAACCGTTTGACCACGATGGACATCTCCTCTCCCACCTCAATGACGTGATGGTTCGGGTCATAAAAACGGACGACTCTTTGGCCCCAGGGGTGTTCCAGCAGCCCGTGGACCAGCTCAATCCCAGCGCTCTGGAGCTTTTGACAGAACGCGTCGATCTCGGAAACTTCAAAATACAGTTCTGCCGCATGATTTTTTAGGACCACGTCTTTGCCGCCGATGAAGTGCTCCCATGTGTCCAGCGTTTGCAGGAACACCCCGCCCTCCAGCTGAACATTGGCCCCCAAATCGCCCTCCACACGCATTCCCATGATGTCTTGATAGAACTGTTTGCTCTCCTCCATGTCCTTGACTGCAATCAAAGTGCCTTTGTACATTCCGGGTCCTCCTCGATTGATTTCAGTTGTTGATTATAGCATGAGCGCGTATCCGATTCAAGCCGGGTTTGGATCACGGGAAGGGGAGGCGTGTCCGAATGGGAAATGGGGACAGGATAAAATGCGCGGCGGGACGCGCCCCGGGGAGAGAATCCCCTTGCAATTTCCAGGCGGCTTTGCTACACTGGGGGGAAAGAGGAGAGGAGGGGGAGGCCGTGGTGATTCACGAGTCCGCCGAGGACTATCTGGAGTCCATTTTGATTTTGCGAGAGCAGTATGGGCAGGTGCGCTCCATTGACATTGTGAACCGCCTGGGCTTCTCCAAGCCCAGTGTCAGCATCGCCATGAAGAAGCTGCGGGAGAACGGCTACATCTCCATGGCCGGGGACGGGACCATCACCCTCAGCGACAGCGGTCTGGAGATCGCCAGCCGGGTCTACGGCCGGCACAAGCTGCTGACGGAGCTGTTTATGCTGCTGGGGGTGGCGCCGGAGCAGGCCGCCGCGGACGCCTGCCGGGTGGAGCACGACCTGAGCCAGGAGACCATGGACCGCATCCGGGAGTTTGTGGGCAGGCAGCAGGGGGAGGACGAGCTGCGCTGACCCCCGGCGCGGCGCCGTCCCGCGGCAGATCCGGGGGCGGACAGGGCGGAAATCCCGGTGGATTTTCAGGGGAAACGGCGGCGCACAGCGGAGAAGCCGCCGCGAGATATGATTTTGTCAGGCTCTGAAGGGGCCTGGTCATGAGAGTTCCCCGGCGGCGGGCCGGGGGCTTTTTTTGCCCGCAGGCTTTCCACAAAGAATCCCGGCGGCCGGGGGGATTTTTTGGCGCTCTCTCCATTGACCGGACTTTTGGGAAGGCTCTATAATGGGAAAAAAGGACGGCGGGGACTGTCCGGGGAGGTAGGCAATGTATCGCATTAAAACATTCAATCAGATTGCTCCCGCGGGGCTGGAGCGCTTCGGCGCGGAGCAGTATACCGTGGGCAGCGAGGTCACGGAGGAGCACGCCATTGTGGTCCGGTCCGCCCCGCTGCTGGACTACGCCTTTTCCGGGGAGCTGCTGGCCATCGCACGGGCGGGGGCCGGCGTGAACAACATTCCCATTGACCGCTGCTCCCAGGCGGGGATTGCGGTGTTCTCCACCCCCGGCGCCAACGCCAACGCGGTGAAGGAGCTGGTGCTCTGCGCCATGTTGATGGCCTCCCGGGATGTGGACGGGTCCATCCGCTGGGTGCGCAGGCAGGTGGAGGACGGTGTGGACATCACGACGGTGGTGGAAAAGGGCAAGGCGGCCTTTGTGGGGCCGGAGCTGTACAAGAAGACCCTGGGGGTGGTGGGCCTGGGGGCCATTGGCTCTTTGGTCGCCAACATGGCGGTGTCTCTGGGGATGGAGGTCTACGGGTATGACCCGTATCTGTCGGTGAACGCCGCGCTGCGGCTGGACCACCACGTCCATGTGGTGCAGGATCTGCGGGAGCTGTACCGCCGGGCGGACTACGTGACCTTCCACATCCACTTTACGCCCCAGACCAAACACATGGTGGACGCCCAGGCCTTTGCCGAGATGAAGCCGGGGATTCGGGTCATCAACCTGGCCCGGGGGGAGATCGTGGACGACGACGCGCTGCTGGCGGCGCTGGATACCGGCCGGGCGGCGGTCTATATCACGGACTTTCCCACCAATGAGCTGGTGCGCTCGCCCCACGTGGTGGCCATGCCCCACATGGGGGCCTCCACGCCGGAGAGCGAGCAGAACTGCGCCGTCATGGCGGTGGATGAGCTGAAGGACTACCTGGAAAACGGCAACATCCACAACTCCGTGAATCTGCCGGAGGTGGGGATGGAGCGCAGCGGCGTGATGCGCCTGTGCGTGATTCACAAAAACGTGCCGGCCATGCTGGCCAACATCACGGCTCTGCTGAGCCGGGACGGCGTCAACGTGGAGAACCTCAGCAACAAGTCCAAGGGGGATCTGGCCTACACCATGGTGGACCTGGGGACAAAGGTGGACGAGTCCGTGGTGGAGGAGGTCCGGCGGCTGAGCAACGTGATTCGGACCCGGGTGCTGGTTTGAGGGCCTGGGGAGGCATTGACACCGGTGGGGAAATCGGATATAATGAGAACCCGGACGGTCGAGGGCCGTCCGGGCCCCGCGCGGCGAAGGCCGTTGGGCTGCCCGGCGCAGGGAAGGTTTTAATCAGGGAAAATTGAATAGGCCCCCGTAGCTCAGCAGGATAGAGCGTTCGCCTCCTAAGCGAAAGGCCATGCGTTCGAATCGCATCGGGGGTGCCAGCTCAGAAATTCCCAACACCGCTCCGTTTCCGGCTTCGCCGAAAACTGCGCTATGTTGGGAATTTCTTCGCTTTCCG
>JAHZBA010000052.1 GCA_019423635.1 Clostridiales bacterium | reverse complement strand
ATCCGGCTCCAGCTGAGCTCGGAGATATGTACCATGCCGTCCACGCCGCCGATGTCCACGAATACGCCGTAGCTGGTCATGGACTTCACGGTGCCGGTGTAGCGCTTGCCCTCTTCGATGTTGGCCCAGACCTCTTCCTGGGCCGCCCGGCGGGCCTCGTCGGCCACGGAGCGGATGGAGCCCACCACCCGGCGGCGGGCGCGGTTGACCTCCGTGATCCGCAGCTGGACCTTCTGTCCCTTCATCTCGGAGAGGTCGGCGCCCCGGGGCTGGCCGCTCTGGGAGGCGGGAACGAACACCCGCACGCCCTTGACGGACACCACGATGCCGCCCTTGTTCTCCTCCGTCACGGTGCCCTCGAGAACCGTCTTGTCCTCCACGGCCTGCTCGATGTTCTCCCAGACCTTGGCGGCATCCAGACGCTTCTTGCTCAGCTCGGCATAGCCCTCCACGTCGTTGACACGGACCACCCAGGTCTCGATCTCCTCGCCCACATGGACGATGTCCTCCGGCTTCACGGCGGGGTCGTCGCTGAGCTCGCTGAGCTTGATGTAGGCCGCCTGCTTGGCACCCACATCCACCTGCACCTCAGTCGGGGTGATGGCAGTCACAATGCCGGTCACGCGATCTCCGTTATTTAAAGTTTTAAAAGACTGATTCAGTAATTCCTCGAAGGACTCCTCCTTGCCCTCAACCGCCTTGATTTCTTCACTCATCGCTGCATATACCTCCTTAATAATGCCCGCAGGCGTGGAAGCGCCAGCCGTAAGGCCCGCAACAGAACAACCAGCGAAAAAATTCGGCGAGAGCTCGTCCGCGTCCTCAATCTGCAGGACACGTGGGCATCTCCTCATGCAAATTTCCGTCAAATGTTTGGTGTTGGCACTTTTACGGTCTCCCACCACGACCATCCTGTCAGCCCGGCCGGCGATTTCCGCCGCCTCAGACTGACGTTTATGCGTAGCATTGCATATTGTATCAAAGATTTTGACGTTTGTACACTCTTTTTTTAGGATTTTCCAAGAAGTTTCAAAAAGTTCACGAATACAGGTGGTCTGTGCAGCCACGGTCAGCGGGGTTTTCCGGTCCGTATCCGGGCGCTCCAGCCACTGCCGGACCTCCTCCGGACCTCCGAAAATCAAGGGATTGCGGCACCAGCTGGCGATTCCGGCCACCTCCGGGTGGCTGGCCTCGCCGATGATCACCGCCCGGCGCCCCTCCGCCTCCGCCTCGGCCACAAGACGCTGAATCCGCACCACATTGGGGCAGGCGGCGTTGACACAGCGGACGCCCCGGGCCTCCAGGCTGTCCAGGACGTCCTTCCGCTCTCCGTGGGAGCGGATCAGCACCGTGTCGCCGGGACCCAGGGCTGCAGCATCCCCCGTCTTCCGGACACCGCGCCGTTCCAGATCCTCCACCACATGGGCGTTATGGATTAAATCTCCCAGCATCCAGCAGCCGCCGCTCTCGGCGGCGGTCTTCTGCGCCAGGTCCACCGCCCGCCGCACTCCGTAACAAAAGCCGGCGCTCTCCGCCAGGATCACTCTCCGCACAGCGGCCTCCCTCCTACCGCCTGCCCGCCCAGGGCATAGGCCTGCCGCAGCACCTCATCGGCAATCTGCTGCATCTCCTCGGCGGTGCCCCGGCGGCCGCTGAACACCGGCGTATAGGGCTTGCCGAAGATGATGCGGGTACGGTGAAAGAGCTTCTTCTCTCCGTCCATGAACACCGGCACCAGAACCGCTCCCGACCGGACGCCGATCATGGCTGCGCCGCTCTTGGCGTGGGCCGGGAGGCCGTCCACATAGCCTACACCGTTTCGGACCACGGTACCCTCCAGGAAGATCAGCAGGTTGTCTCCGCTCTTGATGGACTGAATGGCGGTCTTCACCGCCTGGATATCAGACCCGCCCCGGCTGACGGGGAAGGCCCCCAGCTTTTTCAAAAGCCAGCCGAAGGGCCGGCAGCGGAAGAGCTCCTCCTTGCCCATGATGTGCAGACGGTAATTCACGGGCAGCTTCAGCGCCACCAGCACCGGGTCCCAGTTGCTGGAGTGGTTGGGGCACAGCAGTACGCCGCTGGAGGGGAGGTCCTCCAGGCCCTCCACGCTGGTGGGGTGCAGCATCTGAACCACCAGGCGCAGCAGGTAATAGGCGATCCAATAGATCCAGCTGATGGGTTTCATAGCTCCGTCCTCTCCCGAATGATCCGCAGCAGCGCCGCCTCGCTCTCCTGAAAATCCAGCTCCGTGGTGTCCAGCACCACCGCATCCTCCGCCTGACGCAGAGGGGCCGCGGCCCGGTGCGTGTCGTTCCAGTCCCGCTGCCGGATCTCCTCCAGCACCTTTTCAAAGGGCTCCGGCGTACCCCGCTGCTCCAGCTCCAGCACCCGGCGGCGGGCCCGCGTCTCCGCGGAGGCGGTGAGGAACACCTTCACCGCCGCCTCCGGCAGCACCACCGTACCGATGTCCCGGCCGTCCATAATCACGCTCCGGGTCCGGGCCAGCTCCCGCTGCATCTCCAGCAGGTACGCCCGCACCGCCGGGTGTCCGGACACGGCGGAGGTATACAGGGAAATCTCCGGCAGGCGAATCTCCTTGGTTACATCCTGGCCGTTCAAAAGCATATGCTGCAAGCCGTCCGGGCCGTAGGTCATCTCCACCCGGAGCTTCGGCAGCTCCGCCTCCACGGCGGCGGCGTCCTTGGGGTCGATATGTTCCCGATAGACATGGTAGCCGATGGTGCGGTAGATGGCCCCGGTGTCCACATATAAAATCCCCAGCGCCCTGGCGGCGCTGCGGGCCAGGGTACTCTTCCCCGCGCCGGAGGGGCCGTCAATGGCGATGCTGACAGCCGGCACACCGGGTTCTTTTTTTGGATCTCTCATCCCTCTTGCTCTCCCTTTTTTAAGAATGGAACCATCCGGCGGTTCCTCTGCGCCCTGAGTGTCCTTTCGGTTCCGGCCGCTCTACTCCTCCATCCGCCCTGCCGCCGCAGTCCCTGCGGCCCGGCCGGTGGCCCAGGCAATCTGCAGGTTGAATCCGCCGGTATAGGCATCCACATCCAGCAGTTCTCCTGCAAAGTATAATCCCTTTACAAGTTTTGACTCCATAGTGGTTGGATTGACTTCCCCCACCTTCACACCGCCGGAGGTGACAATGGCGTCCGTCACCGGACAGGGGCCTGCGATCACCACGGGAAAATGCTTCAAAAGCCGCAAAAGCCCTTGGCGCTGCTCCCGTGTGATATCATGGACCTTCTGGTGCGGGTCGATCCCGGAGGCCTTCACGATCTCCGGAATCAGCTTCCTGGGCAGCAGCGCATCCAGGGCATTGCAGAAATCATGGTTGCTGTACTGCTCAAAATCCCTCAGCAGCCGCTTATCTAGGGCCGCCTCCTCCAAAGCGGGCTTCAGGTCAATCTCCAGATGATAGGCCCGTTCCCCGAACCGCCGCATATGGGCGGAGGCCGAGAGAATCAGCGGCCCGCTGACGCCGAAATGGGTGAACAGCAGCTCCCCAAAATCCGTATAGATCCTCTTGTTGTTCTCAAAGACCGTCAGCCCCACGTTCCGCAGGCTCAGCCCCTGCATCTGGGCGCAGACGTTTCCCAGCTCCCGCAGGGGCACCAGGGAGCCCCGCAGAGGCGTCACCGTGTGTCCCGCCTCCGCCGCCATGCGGTGGCCCTCGCCGGTGGAGCCGGTGGCGGGATAGCTGACGCCGCCGGTGGCCAGGATCACGGCCTCAGCGGGATAGCTCCCCCGCTCCCCTGTCACACCGGTGATCCTGCCATCGGAGAGCTCCAGGGAGACGGCTCGATCCCGGACCAGCCGGACGCCCAGGGCCTTCAGCCGCCGCTCCAGGGCGGCACTGACATCAAAAGCCCGGTCGCTGACCGGAAACACCCGGTTCCCCCGCTCGACCTTCAACGGGACGCCCAGACTTTCAAAAAAGGCCATGGCATCCCGTCCATCAAAGCGGGAGAGAGCACTGTAAAGGAATTTCCCATTCCGGGGTATATTGGCCAGCAGCGTCTCCAGATCCGCGTCGTTGGTCACGTTGCAGCGGCCCTTCCCGGTGATATTCAGCTTCTTCCCCAGCCGCTCGTTGGGCTCCAACAGCGTGACCGCGGCCCCCCGCTCCGCGGCGGAGACGGCGGCCATCATTCCGGCGGCGCCGCCGCCCACTGTCATCACCCGCCTACTCATCGTCCACCTTGCCGAAGACCCCGTAGGCATTCCAGATGTCCTCCAGCTCCGCGAAGGTCTCCGAGACATTGGCTTTCATCCGGTAGGCCAGGGCGATCAGCAGCGCGTTCAGCAGCGACAGCGGCGCCACCATGGAGTCCACAAAGGAGATCATCTCACACGGGGCCAGCAGCGACGCATCGGAGAGCTGATAGACCGGAGAGCGCTCGCTGTCCGTCACGGCGATGATGGTGGCGCCGCGGTCCCGGGCAAACTGGGCAGTATTCACAGTGATCTTGGAATAGCGGGGAAAGCTGATGGCGATCATCACGTCCCCGGAGCCGATGTGCAGCAGCTGCTCAAAGATCTCCCCGGCGGCGTTGGCCTGCACCAGCGTCACATTCTCAAACAGCAGGTGCATGTAAAAATTCAGATACCCCGCGATGAAGGAGGAGGACCGGGCGCCCCAGATATAGATGTGCCGGGCGCCCCGGATGCGCTCCACCACCTGGTCAAAGCCTCCCCGGTCCGCCTGGGCCACCATCTCCCGCAGCTTCTCCATATCGGACTGCACCACAGCGCCCAGCAGATCCCGCCGGGCCAGCCGCTCCCCCGCCGCCTGAATCCGCTGGGTGGAGGTGAGGCGGCTGCGGATCATCTCCTGCAGCGCCCGCTGCATTCCCGGATAGCCGTCATAGCCCAGCTCCGAGGCAAAGCGCACCACAGTGGACTCGCTGACCTCCACCAGGCTCCCCAGTCTGCTGGCGGTCATGAAGGCGGCCTTGTCGTAATTGTCCAGAATATACCGGGCAATCCGCTTCTGCCCCTTGGAAAAACTGGTCATTCGCTGTTCAATCGTATGTAGAATACTCTTGGCCACAGCTGCTCTCTCCTTCTTTGTCCTGCCGTCCGCGTACCTGCCCCGGCGCTTTCCACTCCGCCGGTGCAAAGATATGGCGTCATTCCGTCAGCCGGACGGAAGAGGCCGCCCGTTTCAACGGGCAGCCGGGATCGGGATTTTCCCAGCGTTCCACAGCCCCGGGGGGACGCGGTCCCATGTGCCCTTCCCCAAAATGTATCGCGGGTATCCGCCAAACCGACTGCCTATAGTGTACCACACTCTCCCGAAAAATCAAAGGATTTTTGCAAGCACATCCCAAAATCCTGCAAAAAAGAGGTGCGGAGTCTCTCCGCACCTCACAGGGTCTTTTGCAGGGCCGCCGTCTCCTCCGCTGTCAGATACCGCCACTGCCCCGCCGGCAGATCCCCCAGCTCCAGTGTGTGCTCCCGCACCCGCCGCAGCCGCTTCACCGTCAGGCCGCAGGCATCGCACATCCGCCGGATCTGGCGGTTCTTCCCCTCGTGGATCGTGATCTGCATCACCGCTGTCTGCCCGGTCTGCCGCAGCACCTCCACCCGGGCGGGGCGGATGGGCTCCCCGTCCAGCTCCGTCAAGGCCGCCAGCCGCGCTGCCGCACCGGCCACAGGGCCGTAGAGATCCACCTGATAGACCTTCTCCACCTCTCCGGCCGGGTGCAGCAGACGGTGGGTCAGCGCTCCGTCATTGGTCATCAGCAGCAGCCCCTCGGAGTCCATGTCCAGCCGGCCCACCGGCCAGACCCGCGCGCCGCAGCTGCGCACCAGGTCCGCGGCGGTCCTTCTCCCCTTCTCGTCGGAGAGGGTGGTCACAAACCCCCTGGGCTTGTTCAGCATGAGGTAGAGCTTCCTCGCCGCTTCCCCCAGCGGTCTCCCGTCTACCAGAATCTCGTCCCGGTCCGGATCAGCCCGCTGCCCCAGAGAGACCGGACTGCCGTTTACCGTCACCCGGCCGGCTGTGATGTAGCCCTCCGCCGCCCGGCGGGAACAGACCCCCGCGGCGGAGAGCAGCTTTTGCACACGCTCTTCCATATGTCTAGGCTCCTTGCTGCGCACTGCCCTGCGGAAGGGGAAACCGGCGGCTCGCCGTATCCCCTATTCCCGCTCCATTCCCAGTTTCAACGTTCCCATGGCGGACTCCACGCGGGGCGCCACGTACTGGCCGCACAGCAGCCCCACCCGGCCGATTTCCCGACCGTTCAGGGTGAACACCGCCTCGCCAACCCTCGTTCCGGCGGCCAGCGGCGCTGCCAGCGGACTGTCCAGCTGGATCTCCGTCCGGAAGGACTCCCCCTCTGCGGCGGGCCAGGCAAAGCTCTCCGCCGCTACCAGGGGCACGGAGCGCTGAATCCCGCCCTGTACCGCCCCGCGGTCCACCTCCTGTCCCAGGGATGCCAGACGTTTCGCAGGATAGGTGGAAAAGCCGTAGGCGTACAGGGCCTGATGATCCGCCCAGTCGTTGCCGTCCTGGAGCGTCACCGCCACCAGGCGCTGGCCGTTTCGCTCCGCACAGCTGACCAGCGTGCGGCCCGCCGCCTTGGTGTAGCCGGTCTTCAGGCCGATACAGCCCTCCATGTAACCCAGGAGCTTGTTGTGGTTCGTCATGGTCCGCCCGCCGATGGTCACCGTACGGGTGGAGACGATCCGGGCCAGGGTCTCATTCTCCATGGCGGCACACGCCAGCACCGCCATGTCCCGGGCCGTGGAGTAGTGCTGTTCATGGTCCAGCCCGTTGGGATTGGCAAAGGAGGTGTGGTCCATTCCAAGCTCCGCCGCCGTCTCGTTCATCAGCCTGGCAAACCCCGCCTCGCTGCCGCCGATATGCTCGGCGATGGCCACGGCGGCGTCGTTGCCGGAGCAAAGCATCAGCCCGTAGAGCAGCGTCTCCAGCGTCAGGGTCTCCCCCTCCTTGAGGTACATGGAGGAGCCCTCCGTATACGCCGCCTTCTGGCTGACCTTCACCGTATCGGCCAAATTTCCCTGCCGGATTGCCACCAGGGCTGTCATGATCTTGGTGGTGCTGGCAATCAGCATTTTGGCGTCCGCGTTGCGCTCATACAGCACCCGGCCGCTGGCAGCGTCCACCAGAATCACCGCCGAGGCGGAGGTGGAGACCGCGCCGGCCTCCAGGGGGAACAGCCACACCAGCAGCGCCGTCAGACACGCGGCAATCCGCTTCACCACATCCCATCACTTCTTTCCTTCACAAGTGATGGTAGTATACCCCCGCTTACGGCGTTTCTTTCTTCTTGTCGAAATATTTCTCCACCTTATCCATGAGGTCCGGCGTCATCTCCACAATGCGGTCCACCGTGCTCACCGGCGGCGTCGCCACAGGAATCACCCGGACCAGACCGTCCTTCACCACCAGAAAAGCCACCGGGTCAATCTTCACGCCGCCGCCGGCGCCGCCGCCAAAGCCCCTGGTCTGTACCTTCCCGTAATCTCCGCCGCCGCTGCCGAAGCCGAAGGAGACCTTGGAGATGGGAATCAGCGTCACCCCGTCCGGCGTGGAGATAGGCTGCCCGACGATGGTGTTGGTGTCCACCATCTCGTGAACCTTCTCCATGGCAGAGTGCATCAGCTCGCTCAGGGGGTTCTTTTTCTCGTTTTCCATATGTTCCATCCTTTCTCACGCGGCGGCCTCTGCCGGCCGCTTAGCCTTTTTCTGCCGCTTTCTGAACCGTAAAAACCACCGAAGGGCCGGGATTCCCACGCCAAAGGCCACCGCCAGCAGTGTTCCAATGCGGATGGAAACTCCCACCACGCCCTGCACCCGGGTCTCCGGCGCGTCAAAATCCAGTCCCACATGAATTGCCGGGTTCCGGATCTCCAGAAGCCGCTCCGCCTGGGGCATTCCCGTCCAGACGGCCGCCTGCAGCCATCCGTACAGCTGCGCCACCCCGGCGGGGTCCTCCGCGCCGCCCAACGTCACGCGCAGAGTCAGCGGCTTTACCAAAATGCCCCGGCGGGTCCGCCCCAGAGCCCGCTTCAGCGGAGGCCACAGCATCTCCGCCGCCTCCCGGATGTCTGCAAACGTGGGCTTCGGGAGCTTCTTTTTGGTCTTCTCCGCCGCCTCCTCTGTCTGCTTTTCCGCTTTTTTCACGGTCTCCTTTCCGGGAAATACCCGGATATGGAACAGGGAGACCGTCACATCCACTGCGGCCGTTCCATCCGCCAGCGTCACCCAGGCGCCCACCCGGGTCAGGCACAGCAGCACGATCAGCGCCGCCAGGATGCCCAAAATCCACAGCCAGAGCAACGAACTCCCTCCCCTCTATGGCCGCCTCACGGCTCCTCCGCCTTTGCCTCCGGAAAATCCGCCTCCTCCGGCGAATCTGCGCCGGTGATCTCCGCCTCCTCCGCAGGGTCTATGATCTCGCCGCTGTCGCTGAGGCGCATCTGTCCCTCGCCGCCCATATCCGGCGGCTCCGGCAGGTCCTCCAGACTGGTGAGGTGGAAGGCCCGCAGAAACTGCCTGGTGGTCCGGTACAGCCGGGGCCGGCCCGGCACCTGCAGCCGGCCGCACTCCTCAATAAGCTTGCGCTCCAGCAGCAGTCCGATGGTATAGGCGCTGTCCACGCCCCGGATCTGGTCCACATGGGCCCGGGTGGTGGGCTGATTATAGGCGATGATGGTCAATACCTCCAGGGCCGGCTGGCTGAGCTTTGCGGGCTTTCGGATCTCAAAGGCCCGCCGGATGGCGTCGGCGTAGTCCGGCGCGGAGCACAGCTGCCAGCTGTCCTCGATCCGCAGCAGGCGGATTCCCCTCCGCTCGTAGGAGTAGTAGTCCATCAGCTTTTGCAGCACCCGCTCCGCCGTAGACCGGTCCAGCTCCAGGGCAAGACAGATCCGATCCACATGAACCGGTTCGCCGGAGGCAAAGAGAATCCCCTCCACTGCGGCCTCGATCTCCCGCATATCCTGTGTCTCCAAAGCAGCTCCTCTCACCACGTGGCACGCTCCTCGCTCACCTGACGGACCGTGCAGTCCGTCTCGGACCCCGCCAGACGCAGCACATGGGCCCGGCACAGCTCCAGCACCGCCAGGAAGGTGGCCACCACCTCACTGCGGCTCCGGTTGCCCTGAAACAGCAGCCGGAAGCGGGTGATGCCGTGTTCTTTCAGCCGCCGCAGAATCTCTGCCGCCTTGTGTTCCACCGGGTAGGGCTCGTGCTGCACGATCTCCTGAAAGGCGCTTTTCGGCGGCGGCGCCGCCCGCTCCATCCGGTTCCGAATCTCCGCCAGCGCCAGCAGCAAATCCGCCCGCTCCTGGTCGTACTCGTAGATCTTCCCCCGCTTCACCGGCTCGGGGTTCCGGGTGACGACATTCCGGCCAAACTCCGACATAGGGCCCAAACGGGCCGCCAGCTGCTTGACCCGGCCGTAGCTCTCTCCCCGCCTCCGCTCCTCCAGGGACTGGAGCAGCGCGTCCATCTCGCTCTGTGTCTCCTCGTCCTCCATGGAGAGGAGCATCCTGGTCTTCAGATACACCAGGTGGGAGGCCATGGCCACAAATTCGCTGGCCACCTCCAGGTCCATCTGCTGCCGCCGGTCCAGCCAGCTGAGGTACTGTCCGCAGATCAGAGCAATGGAGATGTCCTGAATCTCCAGCTTGTTCTTTCCCAAAAGAAAGAGGATCAGGTCCAGGGGGCCCTCAAAGTCCTGCATTTCCTCCTCGGACTTGGAGCGGACCACCTTTTCCAGCTTAAAAACAGGATTTTCCAAGAAAACACCTCTAATAAAATAAATGAATCAAGGCGCTGTAGACGCCCAGAATGGCATTGCCGATGAACCCGCCGGTCACCCCCAGCCAGCTCAGCGCCAGCAGCAGCAAGATCCCATAGCGCTCATAGCGCATCAGCTGCACGTAGGCCCTGTCCGGCAGAAAGACCGCCAGCACCTTGGACCCGTCCAGAGGCGGGATCGGGAGCAGATTGAATAGCCCCAGGCCAATGGACAGCGGCGCCGCCGAATACAGGCAGAAGTCGAAGATCCGCGCCCAGATCTCCGTGTAGGGTGCGTAAAGGGAAATCACCTTACTGAGTCCTACCAGCAGGACCGCCAGCAGGAAATTGGAGACCGGACCCGCCAGCGCCGTAAGGGCCATGCCCTGCTTGGGCCGCCGGAAATACCGGGGGTCCACCGGCACGGGCTTTGCCCAGCCAAAGCCCACGGTGAACATCATGGCCAGGCCGAACCAGTCAATGTGCCGCAGGGGATTCAAGGACAGCCGCCTGCGGGACTTCGCCGTTGGGTCCCCCAGAGCCAGGGCTGCCAGACCGTGGCAGGTCTCGTGAACCGTCAAACACAGCAGGACAGCCAGCACCCGCAGCAGGGCGTCTCCCAGAGAGGCAAAATCCAGGGCGTGGAATAAATTCTGCAAGTAGGGAAGCATGGCATCCTCCACATTCAGACAACAGATATTGTAATTATATCAAATCTCTCCAGGAAATACAAGGAAAATCGGCGCAAAAGCATCCCGGCAAGGAGTCCCTGCCAGCGTGCAGACGGCCGGTCGGGGGGTCCGTGGTTTTGTCCTCTCCATTAGGCGTCCGCTCTTCCTCCACCCAGCGCCCAAATCACAACAGGAGACTTCGGGTGACAAGGTATAAAAAGAGTCCGGAGCAATCCACAAGGAATCACTCCGGACTCTGCTGTTTTACCACATCCCCCCGGTACGGCCGCACCGGAGCGGGAGGACCTTGCAGGCGTCAAGCCGGGAATCAGCCCTTCACCATGGAGGCGATCTCCGCGGCAAAGTTCTCCTGCTTCTTCTCGATGCCCTCGCCCTTCTCAAAGCGGACGGCATTCTTGAAGGTGATGCTGCCGCCCAGGGCCTTGGCGGCGGACTCCAGATACTTGCCCACGGTCATGCTGCCATCCTTCACGAACTCCTGCTGCAGCAGGCAGTTCTCGGAGTAGAACTTATTCAGCTTGCCCATGACGATCTTCTCCCGGACCTGCTCAGGCTTGCCGGCCATCTTGGGATCGTTCTCCATCTGGGCCATCATGATCTTCTTCTCCTCGTCCAGGACCTCCTGGGTCACCTGGGACTTATCCCAGAAGCGGGGGTTCAGGGCGGCAATCTGCATGGCGGCGTCCTTGCCGGCCTCCTCCACCTTCTCGGCGGGCAGATCGGTCTCCAGATTCACCAGCACGCCGATCTTGCCGCCGGCGTGGACATAGGCCACGGACACACCCTCGCCGAAGCGGGCGAAGCGGCGGACCTTGATGTTCTCGCCGATGACCAGCACCATCTCCTGCTGCTGCTGGGTCACGGTCAGATCAGTGCCGTTGTACTTGCACTCCATGAGGGCATCCATGTCGGCGGGATTCTCCTTGGCCACGGTGGCGGCCACGCCCTTGACGAAGTCCACAAACTTCTCGTTCTTGCCCACGAAATCGGTCTCGGCGTTGACCTCGACCACCACGCCCACGCCGTCAATGACGGCGGCATAGGCCATGCCCTCGGCGGCGATGCGGCCGGCCTTCTTGGCGGAGGCGGCCATGCCCTTCTCCCGCAGCCACTCCACGGCCTTCTCCATATTTCCGTCAGACTCCGTCAGAGCCTTCTTGCAGTCCATCATGCCCACGCCGGTCATCTCGCGCAGGTTCTTTACGTCAGCAGCTGTAAAAGCCATTCTTTTTTCCTCCAGTTATGATATCGTATCCGGCAAAGGAGTTGCAATTACTCCGCCGTCTCAGCGGTCTCGGCAGCCTCTTCCATCTGCTCGCCCTGCTTGCCCTCCAGCATGGCGTTGGCCATGATGGAAGAGATCAGCTTGATGGCGCGGATGGCGTCGTCGTTGCCGGGGATCACGTAGTCGATCTCATCGGGATCGCAGTTGGTGTCGGCGATGGCCACCACGGGAATGCCCAGCTTGTGGGCCTCGGCGATGGCGTTGCGCTCCTTGCGGGTGTCCACGATGAACAGGGCGCCGGGCAGCTTCTTCATTTCCTTCACGCCGCCCAGGTACTTCTCCAGCTTGGCGATCTCGCCCAGGTGCTTCATGACTTCCTTCTTGGGCAGCATGTCGAAGGTGCCGTCCTCCTGCATGGTCTTGAGCTGGTT